>LNEJ01000031.1 GCA_001464965.1 Gammaproteobacteria bacterium Ga0074134 | reverse complement strand
GGCTTGCGCCCAGACTCCGACAAAACCCCCGGCCCCTGCGGCTATCCGGGGGTTGCCAGCCTGCGCTCGCTTACGCGTCGCTTTCCCTGGCTGGCGCCAGAGTTCACCGCCTTCATCAACAGCCACAGCAATGACATACCAGCCTTGATGACAGTACTCACCCGCCCACGTGAACTCACCCGTAAGCAGTTACGTGAGCTGGTGCTGGAGCTCGACAAGGCCGGATTCACGGAAACCAACCTCGCCACTGCCTGGCGCGAGATAACCAACCAGGAGATCGCCGCTCGCATCGTCGGCTTTATCCGCCAGGCCGCTATCGGCGATGCGCTGCTGCCCTACAGCGAACGTGTCGATCACGCTTTGCAAAAACTCTTGGCCAGCAAACCCTGGACTGCACCGCAACGCGACTGGCTCAAGCGCATCGCCGCGCAAACCAAGGCCAACCTGCTGGTCGACAGGGAGGCGCTGGACGATCCCGATCTTGTTTTCCAGCGCGAAGGCGGCGGTTTCAGCCGGCTGGACAAGATTTTCGAAGGCCAGCTCCCGCAGGTGCTTGAAACCTTCAACGATGCCATCTGGCAAAAGCCCGCCGCTTGATGTTTTTCGGTAAAATGGATAAAGTAAGGAATCCTTACTTTATCCGTCGGAGGCAATTATGCTTGCTAAAATGACTGCGAAAAACCAGCTCACCTTACCCAAGAGCGTGACTGCTGCTGTGGGCCCTGCGGAATATTTCGACGTGGAAGCGCGTAATGGCCAGATCATACTCACCCCGGTGCGCATCCAGCGCGGCGATGCCGTGCGCGCCAAACTGGCCGAGCTGGACTTGCAGGAGCAGGACATAGCCGATGCGGTGGCATGGGCACGTCAGCCGTCCAGTCCGGCACCTGCAAAAAGTCGCCGCAAGAAATGACCCGTTCTCCGCGCCCGCCCCGCGTGGTAATCGATACTAACCTGGTGTTGTCTGCTCTGGTATTTGCCCAAGGGCGCCTTACGCCATTGCGTCAGGCCTGGCAAGGCGAACGCTGCCAGCCGCTGGTATCCAGGGCCACGGCGGCGGAACTCATCCGGGTGCTCGCCTACCCCAAATTCAAACTCACGCCGGATGAACAGCAGGTGCTACTGGCCGACTATTTACCCTCATGCACCACGGTGCGCATACCCAACCCGCCACCCGAGACGCCAGAGTGTCGCGACCCCTTTGACGTGCCATTTATGCAACTCGCCGTGGCGGGCAAGGCTGACTATCTCGTGAGTGGTGACAAGGATTTGCTGAGCCTCGCTGGCCGGTTCGTATGTCCCATCATCACCGCCGATCAATTCATGGAAATGCTAACCACGTGACTACCTCCGATATCGTCGCCAAACTCTGGAACCTCTGCAACATCCTCAAGGATGACGGCGTCACCTACCACCAGTACGTCACTGAACTTACCTATCTGCTCTCCCTCAAAATGGCCAAAGAGACCGGCGCCGAAGATCAGCTACCAGAAAATCATCGCTGGGCCGATCTCGAAGCACGCGCTGCGCCCGACCGGCTGGAGTTCTACAAGATCCTGCTCATCCATCTGGGCAGCCACGGCTCGACGCTGGTGCAGGAGATCTTCGCCAACGCCAGCAGCTTCATCAAAAAGCCCGCCACGCTCTCTACCCTGGTGGCCGAGATTGACAAGATCGACTGGTATAGCGTGCACCGCGAAGACCTGGGCGACCTCTACGAAGGTCTGCTGGAAAAGAACGCCAACGAAAAGAAATCCGGCGCCGGCCAATACTTCACCCCGCGCGTGCTGATCGACAGCATGGTGGCGGTGATGAAGCCGACGCTAGGCGATGTGATCCAGGACCCGGCCGCCGGCACTGGCGGCTTCCTCATCGCTGCCAATCACTACCTGCGCACCCACCACGAATTCGACGGACTCACCGAAGCCCAGCAGCGCAAATACCGCAACAGCACCTTCTACGGCATGGAGCACGTGCAGGACACCCACCGCCTGGCACTGATGAACCTGATGCTGCACGGCATCGACGGCGGCATCCGCTATGGCGACACCCTCAGCCCGGAAGGCGAAGCCCTGCCGAAAGCCACGCTCATCCTCACCAACCCGCCGTTCGGCACCAAGAAGGGCGGCGGCCTGCCCAGCCGTACCGACTTCACCTACCCCACCAGCAACAAACAGTTCTGCTTTCTGCAACACATCTACCGGGGGTTGAAGCCAGGTGGCCGCGCCGCCGTGGTGCTGCCCGACAACGTGCTGTTCGAGAGCAACGTCGGCAGCGACATCCGCCGCGACCTGATGGATAAATGCAACCTGCACACCATCCTGCGCCTACCCACCGGCATCTTCTATGCCCAGGGCGTCAAGACCAATGTGCTGTTCTTTACGCGTGGCGAGAAGGACAAAGGTAATACCAAGGAAGTGTGGGTGTACGACCTGCGCGCCAACATGCCGCAGTTCGGCAAGCGCACCCAGCTTGTCCGCGCACACTTCGCCGAGTTCGAGGCCGCGTTCGGTGACGATCCGCTAGTTGGCGTCAAGGCGCTGGCCGAACGCTGCGATTTTCTCCCCTCGCCCGCAGGCGGGGAGAGCGTAGCGAGGGGGGCGAAGCCGGCCGGGGGAGAGGGTGAGGGGCGCTTCCGCAAATTTACCCGCGAACAAATCGCCGAGCGCGGCGACAGCCTCGACATCGCGTGGCTCAAGGACGACAACGCTACTGATGCGCAAGACCTGCCGGAACCGGCGCTGCTGGCGCAGGAGGCAATGGATGAACTCGAAGGAGCACTGGCGGAACTGCGCGGAATTCTGGAAGAATTGGGTGAGGAGATTGGCGCATGACGACGTCACAACCCACCACTGCGGACTCCAATAATCTTCACAACGAACTGCGCGAACTAATTACCGCCAGCCGCCAACGTCTGGCAGGCGCCGTCAACGCCGAACTTACCCGCCTATATTGGGCCGTGGGTGAACGCCTGCGCCGCGAGGTCTTGGGTGGCGAACGCGCCGCCTACGGCAGCAAGGTTATCGACCAACTGGGAACCCGTCTTGCCAACGAGTTTGGGCGCGGCTTCGAGGCCAAAAATTTGCGCCGCATGGTGAAATTTGCCGAGACTTTTCCAAACCCGGAGATTGTCGCATCAGTGATGCGACAATTGAGCTGGACCCATTTCCTGCAACTTTTGCCGATCAAAGACCCGCAGGCACGTGACTTCTATATCCGCGCCACCACAACCGAAGGCTGGAGCGTGCGCGAACTTCGCCAACGCATCGAACATAAAACCTTTGAACGCACCGCCATCGCCAGCAGCCAGGGCAACGGCATCAGCCACGCTCTGGAACACGCTTCGGCCAGCGGCCAGCTCAGCCCCGGCCTCGTATTCAAAGACCCCTATTTCCTCGATTTCCTGGGGTTGCGTCAAGGCCACGATGAAGCCGATCTCGAAGCCGCCATCCTGCGCCAGCTCGAAACCTTCATCCTCGAACTGGGCCGGGGCTTTGCCTTCGTCGAAAGGCAAAAGCGCATGGTCATCGACGGGGGTGATTTCTACCTTGACCTGCTTTTCTACCACCGGCGTCTGCGCCGGTTGGTAGCCATCGAACTCAAGCTCGGCCGTTTCAAGGCTGCCCACAAGGGTCAAATGGAGCTCTATCTAAAATGGCTCGACAAATACGAACGTCAGCCCGGCGAAGAACACCCCATCGGCCTCATCCTCTGTGCCGAAGCCAGCCGCGAGCAGGTAGAACTGCTGCAAATGCAGCAAGACGGCATCACCGTGGCCGAATACTGGACAGAATTACCTCCCAAGGAAGAGCTGGAGCGGCAGCTTCATCAGGCGCTGATTGAAGCGCGGGAGCGACTGGCGCGGCGTGGGCTGCTGGAAACACCGGAGCGTGGATTTAGGGAGGTGGAAGAATGAGCAACCTTCCACTTGGATGGGCAGTAACAACCATCGGTGAATTAGCGCCATATATTCAGCGAGGGAAGTCACCAAAGTACACAGATCACAGTGAACTTCCTGTCATTAATCAGAAATGTATTCGCTGGAATAAGTTAGAAATTCAATATTTGAAGTATATTCATCCTGATCAATTCTCTAGCTGGGATGAGGCTCGATATATCCGGCGTGGTGACATTTTATGGAACTCAACTGGAACAGGCACTGTTGGTCGTGCGTACCTTGTGTCAGATACTGACAGTGTTCCACGAAAAGTCGTTGATTCTCATGTAACTATTGTGAGAGCAAGTTGCGAAGTAGATCGGCGTTATGTATACAGTTGGATAAAAGGTCCAACTGTTCAACATAAAATCGAGGACATGTGTGATGGCACCACTAATCAGATTGAATTGAGTAAAGGTGCCATCTCTGAAACAGAAATTCCTCTCGCCCCTCTCAACGAACAAACCCGCATCGCCGACAAGCTCGATGCCGTGCTGGCGCGGGTGGATGCCTGCCGCGACCGCCTCAACCGCGTCCCCGCCATCCTCAAACGCTTCCGCCAAGCCATCCTCGCCGCCGCAATCTCGGGGAAGTTGACGGAGGAGTGGAGGGAAAAATCAGGAGTAACTATGGATGAATGGGAGTCAACGTCTCTCGGTCAAGTTGTAAAAGAATCCGCGAATGGTCTTTCCAAAAGGCAAGGAGACTCTGGTAAGGAAATAACTGTTCTTCGTTTAGCTGACTTCAAGAATTCCGAGCGTGTCGTAGGTAATGAAAGAACCATTAGGCTTGTTGATAAGGAGTTGCTGAAGTATGGCCTGTCAGAAGGCGATCTTCTCGTCATAAGAGTGAATGGAAGCCGTGATCTAGCAGGGAAATTCATTGCTTACGAAAAAGCAACCAACAATACAGAGGCTTATTGCGATCACTTCATTAGACTGCGGCTTGACGTAGAGAGGATTCTTCCAAATTTTGCCCTTTTTGTGGCAAACTCTGGCGTTGGACGAGATTACATTGAAACTGTGCTGGTGACTTCTGCTGGGCAAAATACTATCAACCAAGGTGCGCTGTTTGGGTTGTCAATCAACTTGCCCTCACCGAAAGAACAAACCGAAATCGTCCGCCGCGTCGAATCCCTCTTCGCCTACGCCGACCGCCTCGATGCCCGCTACGCCGCCGCCCGCGCCCAGGTCGAACGCCTCACACCCGCGCTGCTGGCCAAGGCCTTTCGCGGCGAACTGGTGCCGCAAGACCCCAACGACGAGCCGGCCAGTGCACTGCTGGAGCGAATCCGCGCCGCGCGCGCCGTCACCCCGAAGCCCCAGAGCGGCCGCCGCAAGGAGAGCGATGCCGAAGACCTGCCGATGGTAGCCGAACCGCGGGCAGTTTATCGGCGGCGAGGACGAGGCTGAACCATGGGCCGTGAAGGCGGGTGGTTCGAACAGCCGCAGGGGGAACCCGTGGATGTTGGGCGTTGGCAGGCCGACGAGGAGTTTGCCGTCTATCCGGAGGGCGCCCGCGACAAAGGCCTGCTCTACTCGCCGGACCCGTCGCCCCACCGATTTCTTGTGCCGAACCACCGCTACCTGTTCAAACATGCCTTCAACCGTTACCCGGACCAATTCTGGGCAGAGATTATCGCCTACCGCATGGGCTGCCTCTTAGGTGTCGCCGTTCCTCCTGCTTTCGTGGCATGGAATTCCACCACGGGCGTGTGCGGTGCCCTCATCGAATGGTTCCTCGATTATCCGGGCGAGCCGGGGGAGCGTTATGTCGCCGGAGGCGACATCATGGCCAGTATGATTCGGGGTTATGATCGCAAGGGCGGGCGGCAGCACAACTTCGAGGCCATTGAGCGCTACTTGACCGTCCTCGAGCGTGGCGGCCAGTTGGGCGATGATTGGCTCACCTGGTGGTGCGATACCCTGTTGTTCGACGCGTTGATCGGCAACACCGACCGCCACCAGGACAATTGGGGCTTGCTGTGGACGACCGACGGCCAGGCGCGGATGGCGCCCGTGTTCGACAATGGAACCAGCCTGGGCCATGAAATCTGCCCAAGTAAAATGCCGGGATTCGCCGATACCCTACGGAGAGACCGCTATATTGACCGAGGTACTCACCATATGCGTTGGCATATTACCGATAAAACTCGGGCACAGCACGTCTCCTTGATCCAGCGTCTTTTGGAATACTCGCCGGGTTTGCGGGAACACATCAAAAACCGGCTTATGGGTTTCAATACCGAGACCATACGGGGTATCATCATAGGTATGACGGAATTCGAGATTCCGATTCCCCTGAGCCCGGTCCGGGCGGTGTTCGTCTGCCGGCTGACCGAAGCGCGCCACCAAGTACTTATTAACGCACTGACCGGATAGATATGCGCCTGATCGAGCATACGTTTTCCCCTAGCCGCCTGCTGCTCGTCTGGCAGGCGCCGGATGGCCGTGACCGCACGCTGTTAGTAGTGGGTGAACTGCGCGATCAGGGCGGTGTGGTTTCCTTCCGCTATTTTCCGGACACCGAGGATTTCCGCAAGGCGGTTGCCTTGGGTTTTGTTTGTTATCCAGCGTTCCGTAAGCATGATGGTGAATACACCGACGGGGTGATGGACTCGTTCCTGCGTCGATTGCCGCCGCGTTCGCGTGGGGATTTCTCCAAGTTCCTCGAACAGTGGCGCTTGCCCGCCACGGCTACGCTATCCAATTTTGCTTTGCTGGCCTATTCCGGTGCCAAGCTGCCGTCCGATGGTTTTTCCGTGGTGTGGCCGCTGGAGGAAGTAAAGGCGCCGGGTGAGGTCTTGCTGGAGGTGGCTGGATTCCGCTACCAGGGTATCGACTTGAATGAGCTATCAGTCGGGATGCCTGTCAGTTTCGTCCCAGAGCCGGAAAACCCGATGGACAACATGGCACTGCGAATTGAAGCTAACGACAAGCGAATTGGGTACGTAAAGCGTCTGCAACGCGACGCCGTTGTGAATTGGTTGGCTCATTACGACGTCGACGCGTTTATCGATCGGTTCAATGGAACTGCCGAGCGACCCATCGTGTATGTCTTCTGCCGTTTGTCTCAGCGATGGGCGGGCAACATGCCGCATAAGGTGGCTGGTTAGGCGTAGTTACCTGGCGCCATCCGTCATTTCCCAAGAGAGGGTTTTGCGATGTTACCTTCGCCCATGAAATCAAAAATGGGCGATTTGTAGGTGCGCCAGCGATCAAGGAGCTGCGCAGGTTTTATTCATGAGCGACATCAAACTCTCCCGCCTCGCCCAAGGCCAAGCCACCAACGGCAAGGCAATGCCTCCGATCTCGAAAGCTCGATTTTCGGCCGATCACCTCAAAAGCTGGCTCGGTTCAACGCCTATAGTTTATTATCCACGCTCCAGATAACAACGCGAAATAAACAATAATATACTTAATAAACAATATGATATGTGGCGCGTTATTATCTTGGCGCTGAAGGCCGCCCCCATGTATTCCGGAAACGAAACGAAAGGCCAGAACAATGCTCAACAACCTAATCTCCCGACCCACCCTCGAAGACCTCGCAGGCAGCACCGCCTTCCGGCGCGGGGAGGAATATTTTTCTGTCGGCGCCGTCGGGCGTCTTCGTGCTACTGACGATAAGATCAGCGCCAGAGTTGAAGGCACGGAAATCTACCAGGTCGAGTTGCGGGATGACGATGGCGATCTGGCCTACGATTGCACCTGCCCGCGTGCCGCCGACGGTTATTTCTGCAAACACTGTGTGGCGGCCGGTTTGGCGTGGCTGGCAGAGAACTCGGCCGCTCCAAAGCCCGGCGCCGCGTCCGGCAAAAGGAAGCGGCGTGATCCGTGGCGCGACATCAAGGAGTATCTGACCACGCAGCCCCCGGAAATCTTGGTCGCGCTGTTGCTGGACGTGGCCCAGCGCGACGACCGGCTCTACCAGTCGCTGTTACTCAAGGCTGAGCGTGCGGGCGGTAGCGGGAACATGTCCAAGACGTACCAAAGGGCCATCGACGGCGCGACTCGCATCCACGGCTTTGTCGACTGGCGGGAGGTTGGTACTTTCGCCGGCAATCTCGACCAGGTGGTGGATTCGCTGGCGGAATTGCTCAAGCCCGACACCGCCGCCATGCTGGTCGAACTGACCGAGTATGCCATTGAGCGCATCGAGAATGCGCTGGAACAGATTGACGACTCGAACGGCGAGATTGGTGATGTTGTCTATCGCTTGGGCAAATTGCATCTCAAGGCGTGCGCGATGGCGCGGCCGGAACCAACGGGGCTGGCCGCGCGTCTATTCCGGCTTGAGACGACGTTACCGTTCGGTCTGTGCAGCTTTGACGCCACCACCTATCGCGATGCCCTCGGTTTGATCGGCCTGCGCCGCTATCGAGAGCTGGCGGAAGCCGAGTGGCGCAAGTTCAAACCGCGGGACGTGAAGGACAGCTACGATGCTCACCGTTCGCGTATCACCCGCATCATGGAGCAGCTGGCCGAGGCGAGTGGCGACGTCGAGGAACTGGTGGCCATCAAGTCGCAAGATCTTTCCTCCTGTTACTACTATCTCAACATCGCCGAAATCTGGACCAAGGCCAAGCAGCCGGACAAGGCGCTGGAATGGGCGGAGCGCGGTTTGAAGGCCTTTCCCGAGCGGCCCGACAACCGGCTCCGGGATTTTCTGGTGGAGGCGTATCTCAAGCGCAAGCGCAATGACGAGGCGCTGCAACTTACCTGGATTCAGTTCGAGGAATGCTCGACGCTTGAACACTACAAAAAACTCCACGGTATCGCCGGCAAACTCGGCCTCTGGCCGCAGCAGCGCGACCGGGCGTTAGCGAGGGTCGCCGAGATCATCGCACGCGAGGCGAACGCGACGAGCCACTGGAAACCGAAGCCGTCGATACCCAACTACTCGCTGCGTGTGGAAATAGCCCTGTGGGAGCAGGATTTGGATGCAGCCTGGTCGGCCGCGCACGAAGGCATCTGTGATCGGAATCTGCTGATCACGCTGGCCGGGAAATTCGAACCTTCGCGCCCCGATGATGCCATCAGCCTCTACCGCCGCGTGGTGCCGCCTATCGTCGAACAGACCAACAATACTGCCTATGAGGAGGCGGCTAAACTTATTCGCAAGGTAGGTGGGTTGATGAAGACGCAGAGCCAGTCACGGCAATTTAGCGACTACCTGGCGGAGCTGCGTGTGCAGTTTAAACCGAAGCGGAATTTCATCAAGTTGCTGGATGGCGTGGCGCGGAGTGCTGTGAGCTGAAATCTGCTATAAAAAAACCCGCCATCAAACCTCATAATCAACCAGACGCCGCTCCGAGCGCACTGCCATCACAAATTCCTTGACCTCTTCGTGCAGCGGATGGCTTTGATAACCCTCCAGCGCCGCTCTGCTCTCGAACTCGGAATAGAGCGCGACATCGGATGACGCATCTTCCTTGCTGAAATCTATTCCAACCTCAAGGCGCAACATACCGGGAATCCGGCCGTTAAGTGCCTCCAAACGCCGCTTTATTTCCCGGGCATTCTCCGCCGCGCTGTGGCCTGCGGCGGTTTCTTTCAGTTTCCACAACACAATGTGTTTAATCATACCTTTCTCCGCTCTCGATTATCCTCACCCGCTGCGTCACCCCGCACAACAATTGATAAGGGATGGTCGAGGCACAACGCGCCACTTCTTCCACCGGCAAGCCTTGCCCCCACAACGTCACCGGATCACCAATCTGCGCGCTGGGTTGACTGCTCAAGTCGACGGTGACCATATCCATAGACACGCGCCCGATCAGCGGCACCCGTTTACCATTGACCAGCACCGGCGTACCCGGCGCGGCGTGGCGCGGATAGCCGTCGCCGTAACCAATCGCAACGACCCCTACCGGTATGTCCTGCGGGCACACCCAGGATGCCGCATAACCAATCGCATCACCCTTTTTGAAGTGATTGACGGAGATAAGTTTGGATGTGAGCGTCATCACCGGCTTGAGATCGTCTGCCGCTCCTGCGCATCCTGCGCCCGCGGCATTCGTGCATCCCTGCACATCATCCATCGCCACGCCATCAATGAAAGGTGACACACCATACAGCATGATGCCGGGACGCACCCAATCGGCATGGGTCTGCGGCCAGCCGAGTATCCCCGCCGAATTGGCGATACCGCGCTCGCCTTCGATGCCGGCGATTGCGGCGCTAAAGCATTCCAACTGACGTAGCGTCTGCGAACTATGGCGATCATCGGCACTGGCGAGATGGGTCATGAGGCGGATCGGATTAGCCACCCAGCGGCATGCCTTGAGACGCCGCCAGGCATCCTGCGCCTTTGCCGGGGCGAAGCCCAGCCGGTGCATGCCTGAGTCGATCTTGAGCCAAGTGGGGATGGGTGTCGATAAGGGATGCGCTTCGAGAATATCGAGTTGCGCGGCATGGTGTATCACCACGCCAAGCCGATAACGCTGGATCAGCGCCAACTCCTGCGCCTCAAAAAAACCTTCCAGCAAAGTGATCGGGGTCTCGATGCCCGCTTCGCGCAGTACGATGGCTTCGTCGATGCTTGCCACGCCAAAAGCATCGGCACTGGCATCAGCGCTGGCCAGCGCGCGCGCCACACGCACCATGCCATGTCCGTAGCCGTTGGCCTTGATGATGGCCATCACATGGCGTCCCGGCGCCGCCTCGCGCACGCGCCGCAGATTGTGCCGCAACGCGTCTAGGTCGATCAGCGCTGCGGCTGCACGCGCCATTTACTCGCCATCGTTGTAACGGTTGGATATGAAATTTTCAAATCGCGTGTATTGACCGAGAAAGGTCAACCGCGTGGTGCCGATAGGGCCGTTACGCTGCTTGGCGATGATGATCTCCGCCGTGCCCTTGTCCTGGCTGTCTTCGTGATAAACCTCGTCACGATAAATAAACACGATCAAGTCCGCATCCTGCTCGATAGCGCCGGATTCGCGCAGATCGGACATCACCGGACGCTTGTTGGGCCGCTGCTCCAGACTGCGGTTGAGCTGTGACAGCGCGACTACCGGGACACTCAACTCCTTAGCCAGCGACTTGAGGGAGCGCGAGATTTCCGAAATCTCGGTGGCGCGGTTTTCCTTATTGCCAAGCACTTGCATCAACTGCAGATAGTCGATAACGATCATGCCCAGGCCGTGCTCACGCGCCAGGCGACGGGCGCGGGCGCGCAGGTCGGTGGGTGTCAGCGCCGGCGTATCGTCGATAAACAGTGGCGCTTCGGCCAGTATCCCTACCGCCGAGGTAACACGCGGCCAATCGTCGTCATCAAGTTTACCGGTGCGCAGCTTGTGCTGATCGATACGCCCCAGTGACGACATCATACGCATCGCCAGTTGCTCGCCGGGCATTTCCATGCTGAACACCGCCACTGGCAGCCCGGTCTTGATCGCGGCATGCTCCGCCAGATTCATCGCAAACGTGGTTTTGCCCATCGACGGGCGGCCAGCGACGATCACAAGATCCGATCGCTGGAGACCGGATGTCATCTCATCAAAATCGCTAAATCCGGTGGGCACACCGGTGATAGGATTGTCCTGCTGGAACAGGGTGTCGATGCGATCCACCGCCTTGACCAGCAAATCCTTAATCGAGGTAAAGCCGCGCTTGCCGCGCGCGCCCCGCTCGGCAATCTCAAACACCAGTTTTTCCGCGTTATCCAGCAATTCGGGGCTGTCACGCCCCTCTGCCGCATACGCACTGTTGGCGATCTCCGTGCCAACGTGGATTAACTGGCGAAATACCGAACGCTCGCGCACGATGGCGGCGTAGGCTTTGATATTGGCGGCGGTGGGGGTGTTCTTGGCGAGCATGCCAAGATAGGCCAAACCGCCGGCATTCTCCAGCTCGTTGATGGCTTCGAGCCGTTCAGAGAGGGTGATTACGTCGAAAGGGGTGTTGCGGCTGGAGAGATCGACGATAGCGCGAAAAATCAGGCGATGATCGCGGCGATAAAAATCTTCTTCGACCACCAGATCAGCCACCTGGTCCCAGGCGCTGTTCTCCAGCATCAGGCCACCGATGACGGCCTGTTCAGCCTCGATCGAATGCGGCGGGACCTTCAGCGCCTCGGTCGCCACATCGGGAGATCTTGCTGCGAAGGCTAAGTCGTGCATATTTTAGGGAGCAGATACCGGGGATCAATATCAGCTCGAAATCGCTTTACTGATCCCCTCCCTCTGATCCCTTGCCTCTAATTACGCCTCAGGCGCTACGACAATCTTCACCTGGGCATTAACATCCGGGTGCAGGTGAATCTCGACATTATATTCACCCACTTGGCGCAGCACTCCGGCGGGGAGACGCACTTCATGCTTCTCAACGGCAACACCGGCGGCAGTCACCGCCTCGGCGATATCGCGCGTACCCACGGAGCCAAACAACCGGCCTCCCTCACCCGCCTGGCTGCGAACTGTCACAACCTTGTCAACCAGCGCTGCGGCACGCGCCTGAGCGGATGCCAGCAGCTCGGCTGCGGCCTTTTCCAGCTCGGCACGGCGTGCTTCATATTTGGCACGATTCTCAGGGGTAGCAACCGCTGCCTTGCCACGCGGGATCAGGTAATTCCGGCCATAGCCAGGCTTGACCGACACTACTTCGCCCAAAACACCCAAATTCTGAACTTTCTCAAGAAGAATCAAATCCATCTCACAATACCTCACTCATGCAGTGATAATAAAAACTGTTCAACCTTCAGCGGGCGGCTTCCGGTTAACGCCAAAATAAGATCGGATATTCAACCAATTGTCCGCAATCCCCACCCCAGCCAATGCCACCACGACAAAAGGCAGCAGAATCGCCATCAAGGTATAAAGGGCCATCAACCACACTGGGTTTGCCTTGGCAGCCGCAGCCACGCCATGCGCCACCGCCAGCCCTTGCAACATATACACCCCGGTCAGCACCACCAGCAGGTCTTTCGCGGCATCACCAATACTGCCCGAAACAAACAGACCCGCACCAAGCACAATTAAGGCCGGATAGGCCAGGCGATCCCCCAGGCGCAGGGCGCAAAACTCGCTCCCGAAACCACCCGGATTATAAAGCAATGCCTGCCACCAGCGCGCGATTAACAGGCTGAATAACAGGGTCAACACCTGCGCCCCAGCCAATATGCCGGTCATACGCGACAACACGGCACCCAATACCTGCCGCACCTGGTCAGCACCGCCCATCCCTGCCTGCTGCATCGCAGGAAGCATCACGGTCTCAAACATCTTGACCCACCATGCCGCCGGATCAGGCAGCACGGCGTAAACCGCGACAACGATCAACCCCCCCAGCAGCGCTGCCACCTGAAAAGCCATCACCAAGGAAATGGTGGCCCGCAATAGCAGCGCCAACAGCCACGCAGGCAGCCAAATCACGGCCGCAAATACCAAACCCGGGGCCGGGTTTCCCAGAGTCACAAGGGCAAGCGCCGACACCCCTAGCGCTGCCCCGACAACGACAAAGATGCCTTCCCGCGCACCAAGACGCAGCGCCACCAAGGCAACCACAGCCCCGCTCACAACAGTCATCAAGGGCTGCGCCATTGGCAGCAACAGGGAGAGGATACCAAACAACGCCGCCACCAGTATCGCCTGGATACGGCCGCGCATAATGTATGCGGCAAATTTTTGCATCAAACCACGCCCGCGCTTACGTCAAACCACACCGGCGCCACGAACCCATCTCTACCAGCACAGACCCAAGAAACTAAGGCGCGGAGTTTAATGGCAACCCCCCGCGCCTTTCGCAATCAATGGGCGTCGCAATAGGGCAGCAATGCCAGGTAACGTGCGCGCTTGATGGCGGTGGTCAACTGCCGCTGATATCTGGCACGGGTTCCGGTAATACGGCTCGGCACAATCTTGCCGGTCTCCGTGATGTAGTTCTTCAGTACAGCGATATCTTTGTAATCAATTTCTTTGACTTTTTCAGCGGTAAAACGGCAAAACTTTCTGCGGCGGAAAAAACGTGACATAAATAATCTCCAGAGCTATCTATCGAATCAATTGTGATGCAAGAGTCGCAGCTTATTCCGCCGCCACTGCCAGATCACCTTCAACTTCATCGGCGGCCTCTTCAACATCCGGCCGGAACTTGACTTCACGATCCTCACGCTCTTCCGATGACCTGGCCAAAAGCGATGGCGTTGTGATCGCCTCGCTGCACGAGACAACCAGATTGCGCAACACGGCGTCGTTAAAACGGAAGGCGCTGGTGAGCTCGCTGATAGTCTCGGCGCCACATTCGATATTCATCAGCACATAATGCGCCTTGTGGACCTTGCTGATCGGGTAAGCCAGCTGACGGCGGCCCCAGTCCTCAAGGCGATGGATCTTTCCGCCCTTGGATTCGATTGTCGAACGGTAACGCTCGATCATGGCGGGAACTTGTTCACTCTGGTCTGGATGCACCAGAAATACCACTTCATAATGCTTCATAAGATGCTCCTTACGGTTTATAGCAGCCTTCCGCCTTTATATTGAAATGACGCGGGAAGGCAAGGAGTGAAAATTTACACACACAAACAGCCACGACTGGCCAAGCCGGGTATTCTACATTACTCTTTGCAAACCATGCAATTCAGTTTTCCAGCACGAATCAAAGAAGACCAAAATAATGGTAAAAAAGCATTGCGTTTCCCATTCCAATGCTATATATATATCCGAGGTTGGTTCGATCTGGCAAACCGCCTAACACACATTGATGGGGAGGGTGTAAATAATGGTTCAAAATATTGGCATCAACATTCTGATTCCTTTGGCAGTATTTGGCTTCCTGATCTTTGGTTCGGGCTTGATTGCAAGCGCCGCTTTCAAGGACATAGCCGCAAGAAAGGGCAAAAAGAGCTAACGCTCGCTACGCCTCCAATCAAAAAAGCCCGGCAATGCCGGGCTTTTTTATTTCAGCAATTACCAAAGCATTGCTAATGCGAGGGTGACAGCAAAGATTCGGGCTTTTTCTGCGCCTGTCCCATTCCAAGGTCATAAATGTCACGATCCAGAGGACTGACCGCCTTGAGACGGGCACGATAAAATGACGCCATTTTACCATCACCGGCATCCTTCTCCACGCGCCATAATGCCCGCAAGGCATCGGCATGGTCTGGACGCACCTGCAAAATAGCCTGCAATGCCTGCCGTTTATTCATGCCGCGATCCAGCGCCTGCGGCAATGTCGCCAGCATCTTGTCGGCCAGATCAAAACCGATCCAGCGATCACGCGGATTGGCCTCAAAGGCGAGGCGCATCAGACGTTGCGCCTCGCCCGTATTATCACCGCGCAGCAAGGCTACCCAGCTTCTCACCGCCAAGAAAGAAGCCACATAGCTACGCTCGAACTCCTGCATGGCATCAACCGGCACATTCAAGGCAAGCGCCGCCTGCGGCATATTTGGCCGCTGCTCCAGAAGCTTGGACAATAATACATCAAGATTAAAGGCATCACGGTAACGCGCGCGTGGTAAGCGGTACTCAATCTGAGGCGCCCATTCGTCCTGCACCGGACCCGCACTCGGCGCAATCGGCCCCCAGTAACGACCCAGCCATGTCCATGCGCCCTCCCCGCCCGTTGCGGCGGATTGTCCGGCTTGCGCCAGACGGCCCAAATTTGCTAGCAATGCGGGCGCGCCCTGCACAACATCCTGCGGACCTACCAGCGCGACACGGAAACCATCCATAAAAATGACCGCGTCGGGGAAGACCCGCCGGAAGCTGCGGAAAATTATATCCAGTGACCCGGCATCAAACTGATTCAGGGCCAGCCACTGCACGAACAGTCCATGCTCCGTCAACCTGTCACGGGCGCGCTGAAACTGCTGCACGGACAACAAGGCGCTATGCCCAACCAGATCGGGATGAAACAAATCGCCAATAATGACATCGTAATGCCCTGTGTCGCGGCGCAAAAAGCGTCGCGCGTCATCGCGCGTCACGGCCAACTTGCCCATCACATTGTGATTCACTGGCGCAAACCACTGCGCCGCCGCTGTAATAGCCCCCTGCGAAAGCTCAACCGCCTTGCGCGACAATTGCGGGTATGGCAGCGATCCTGCCGCGGATATCCCCGTACCCAAACCAAGGAATAGCACCGAGCGCGGCGCCGGATGCAGCATCAATGGCAGACGGGCCTGATTTTGCTGCGCCTCGACAGCAGAGGGATCGGAAGATGCATCCATGCGCTGCAAATCAGCCAGCAACAAACGCTGACCATCGATCCGCTCCACAACATGGGTAATGGATAGAGCGTCTTCATGCACATAAATATCCTGGCTGCCCGCCTGCGCCACAGGCAGCAGCGCACTCACCGCGGGCAGTTCATACACCCTGCCCACCCCCGCCAGTACCACTACTCCGAGCATAGCCAGCCAGGGCCAGCGCCCATCAGCCCACACCATGCCGCACGCGAACAACACAACTGCCGCCACGCACAAGGTGGGCATGGTTCCCAACCAGGGTATGAGCACGAATCCCGCCAGCACCGCACCCAGCGCTGCGCCCAGAGAATTGACACCATACAGCCACGACCCCGTGCTGTGCTGATCCCCCAAACGTTTATTGAGCAATGGCAGCCACGCGCCAAGCACAAACGTTACCGGCAAGGTCAGCGCGGCAACAGCCAGCCCCTGCCACCACAATGCGTCCGCAAGGGATGAAAAATGCGCCTGCTCGACCCACCCCGCCAACTTCGGCACCAGCCACATACCCAGCAGGCTAAAACTGCCCGCCAGCAACGGCAGCACAGCAAACCAGCGCACGCCGCGCATGTGCCGCGCAGCTAGACTGCCCAGGCCAATCCCCACCAGAAACACTGCCAGCAGAACTGCCAGCACATATTCAGTACGCAGCAGAATCATGCCGAACAAGCGCGTCCAACCCACCTGCAGCATCAATGCCGCCGCGCCCACGCCAGCATAAGCAGCAAGTGAAACGAAAGATAACCGCGCAACGCCCCCCTCTGGATCTTTCTTCGCGGCCACGGTATTCGCAAGTGGCGAAAAGGATAACGAAAATGCCGCCAGGCCTACGCACAATCCAATGCCAGCAACCACATGCACAGCGCTCGACCATCCCAGCCATGGCAACAATAGCAAGGGCAATAACGCCCCCACCGCACCACCTACCGCATTAAAACCATAGATTTTGCCTAGTGAGACGCTTGGTGATGCGGCACCGCCTGCAAGCGCCCTGAGCACCAAAGGGAATCCCGCCCCCATCGCCAGTGCAGGGACAAACAGCAATACCAACGCAGCCAGAGATTGCAACGTATACCATGCCGTGAGGCCTGCCTGCGCAGCATACGCGCCCAGCCAGCCATCGAGCATCTGCTGCATCCATGGCATACACAGGGCATAAAGAGCGACCCCAACCTCCAGCGCGGCAAAAGCCACCAGCGGTGCCCGCGAGTTGCGCGCAAGCCTCACTCCCAGCAAGCTGCCCAGACCAAGACCCGACATGAAAGTGGCAACCGTCACCACTACACCGAAAATGCTGACCCCGAATTGCAAACCCAGCATGCGAGCCCACAACACTTCATAGGCGAGACTGGTTAGACCGGAGACAAAATAGAGCAGGATCAGCGCCCAGACCCAACGGCGGGGTACACCGTCTTGTGGAGAGGAATCGCTCAAACTGGGATTGAGCGGCTGATCAACGTGCATGAGGATCGTTTAAAGTTTTCAGAAAGGAAAGAACCAGACAATGGCAGTAACCGCATGAGCGATCGCCAAAAAGACGCTGAACCCCGCAAATACCATATGCGCAACAAAAACCTGTTTGCCATACACTGCCATCGCAATACCAAGCGCGGCGGCACCGATAATGCCAATCAGCAGCAGGATACCCATAATAAACAAAATCTGGTGCTTCTTTTTGTCGGCAATCAAAACATCCTTGCCGACAGTCTGCTCCTTGTTGACAAAGGACTGCATCACCTCCTGGCTCTCATTTGCCCTGACCGGCGGTGACGCCATTGCCCCCATAAAAATCGCCACGAGGAATAAAATTAACCAGCTTTTTCTAGCGCTCATCATGCGGCAACTTGCTGCTGTCATGCTTCAAACTCCGACACATATTAAAAAGCCCCATACGGGGCTTTGATCATCGATGACTTTCGTCTTAAAAAACCGCGATATCCTGTTACGCCTCTTCTGGCTCCTTGGCAACCTCAGCCTGCTCCGCGCGCTTGCGCGCGGCAAAATACCAATAAAGTATCGCAATAATAATAATGGGACCCAACACCATGGGCAGTAGAAACAAAAAAATGAGCCAAGGTGTATCAATCGTAACATGCAAATAACGGTAGCTATCCAGCGCCAGGGCATAATCCGATTGCACCAGCAGCAAAAAAGCGCCCCATATACCAATATATTTTTTCATAAATACCGCCTCGAATCAGGATGGGTCAGCATCTTTGGCGCAACGAAATCCAAAAAAATCAGACGCCGCATAGGGCCAAGAAAAATTCCGGTGATATGTTGAGGTGGAAAATGGATCACTCTTCCAAGAGCCACCGCGCAAAACCTTGTAGCGTTTCTCTGTAGACACCAAATCGACAACTTTGAGCGATCTATCTGCCGCTGAATTTATTTGAGCAATCTTTGCCTTAAAAACATCCTCAGGCGCAGCGCTGCCCGCGTACGGCAGCAAATCATTCTCAACCCACTGGCTGACATTGCCCGCCATGCCAAGCACCCCATAGGGACTTGCGCCTGAAGGATAAGCTGTTACGGGCGTGGTTGAACCTACAGAATAGTAAGTATTCAATCGCGTTGGATCCATTTTATCCCCCCACGGCCAACGACGTCCATCCACACCCCGCGCCGCCTTCTCCCACTCCGCTTCGGTAGGCAAGCGTTTTCCTGCCCATTTCGCGTAACTCACCGCATCAAACCACGAGACCATCGTCACGGGATGCAACTCTGTGCCCTCGGGAATTCTACCCTTACGCCAATTCAGGGGCGGCCGATGGCCAGCCGCTACAAAACGCGCATACTGGGCATTGGTAACCGGGTATTTATCAATCAAATAGGCTTTTAGTGTGACACGATGTTGTGGACGGTTTTGCATATCATCACGCTCCCGGTCCGTACCCATCAAAAACTCACCGGCGGGGATCAATAGCGTTGAATCCACTTCACGCCATTGCTCAGGCGTCAGCAGTGCCTCCACTTCAGCAGGCGTATAAGAAACCGCCGCCACAGGCCCGGCTTTCGCCCTACGCGCGTTAAGAGTTACATCCTCACCCGCCGCCCGGATCTTGCTATGCATCTCTTTGAGATCATATGAGGCCTTGCTGCGCATATCCGCCATACGATTCGAGCCAAGTTGCACCACATGTAAGGTTGCAAAGATCATGGTCAAGGCAATACATGAAACCACTGTCGCCGCAATATACCGTTTGCGTGTGGCAATCTGCCCCGGTGTCATCCCTCGGGCGAGTGGAAGTTCACCGGACTTCATTTTCCACCCCAGACGATGCACTGCCGGCAACCGGCGCGTTCTCGGCAACCAACTCGCTGCCTGCTTCTTTATAAAGCCTATGCCGCAAATGCTTGGGGGTGCGCCCGTAGGTCCTTTTCACAACTATCTCACCCACCAAGCCGCCCGCCCCTGCTAACTCCATGGCAATCAAAACAACCAGAAGCCAGTATACAAGGGGAAGCAACCTTACACCCTCTGGTATCACGACGCCACCATAAAATGCATCCAGATATGCATATCCCTGCACAATAAAAGGTACAAAAAACGCCAACAACTTACCCCCAAACCCATAAATCAAGGCCGCAAAGAGGCCAGCAACAAACGGCACAAAAAAGAGCGTCACGGCCCAATCATAAGTGAAATAATTAATCCCGGAAAATAAATGCAACTTAACCCCTGTCCATCGGTCACCAAGAACATTGATGACAACACCCACCGTTATGGCAACGGCCGCGACAAGAACATCAAGGAGTATGCTTTTAATTTTGCCGTTCATTGAATCACCTTGCCTGCGGCAACATAAGGCTTGCCTGTCAGCTTTTCAAACTCAGCCTTCTTAGTCTCTTCCAAGTACCAGTCCTGCACCTTCAGACTAGCCATATAAGAAGCGAGGACTTTACGTTCTTCCTCGGAAAGATGCGCATACGATGGCATTTGATACATCTTTTTCAAGCGCGAAGGAAGGATCGACTGGGGGTTCCCGGCAGAGAAATACGTATAGAACCACTGTTCGTCGCGCAACGAGCCAATACCATCCAATGCCGGGGCCGGCACATTAGCACTCATATCACGCACACTCCACAACGAGTGGCAGTTTTTACACTCAAGGCGGCGATAAAGATCGGAGCCTGCGGTCCCCAACTGGGGGGACGCCGTTGAATAAAAGGGGATTCCACGATCCACCTCTTTTTTTTCAGTGCTCAGCTGCCATATTTTGTGGCCCACCAGAGCCACAGACAAGATGCCAATCAGGGCAAGAATACCTTTCTCGCCTTTACGCATTTAAATTCCTATTTATCTTTCTTGGCCAGGTTTTCTTCCCGACGCTGCATTTGGTGCTTCATCACCTCTTGGCTTTTAGCAAACTCCTCGGGTGACATCTTCTGTTTATCCTTCTCATCAAAGATAACGTATTTGATGTCTTCATCAAACTGCTCATTTTTGGCCGCCCACCACATAAAATAGCCCGCCACGATCAAGATCATCGCAGCAGCGACCAGCCAAACATATATAGTCCAACCATCGGGCAAAGATTGCAGATATTCAGTCATGTCTTACTCCTAAAAGAGATAGCCCTCGATCATTTGTGTCCAGCCGAAAGCCACCCCAATAAAAATGCCCATAATCAGAGCACCGAACATCACCTTTTCACCGGTTTTTAATGCGCGCCTGCTTTTCCTCATGTAAATATAAATCATGAAGGCGAACAATATAACCTGCATGATCAAAAAAACAAAAATGGCGACGCTGTACCGATGGCTATTTAATCCCTCAATAGTCATATCAAGACCAAAAAGGGTACTGGTGTTTTCTTGCACCTTTAAGAGCATCGCTCCAGAATATTCCCCGAGCCGGGTATTTGCAAGAAGAGTTGACAAGAGAGACAGAGACTCATTCCTCATATTGATGATTACCTAACACACCGTGCCGCCGCAAAATGAATGAGCAGTTCAATATGCTTGCCCGTCATTGGAGTCGCCGACTGGCCATGTCCTGATACACGGCATCCCCGCGCTAAGTTGGACAGGCGTTTTACATGAATGTTCGCTTATTCAGGGCTTTTCAACAGAACCCGCCTTACCCAAAATATCAGTATATTGCCCTAGCAGCCTTCACTAGAATAGCTCATTGAAAACAAACAATTTCAGACACCCCAAAGGAAAGTCTAGGCTTGACTAAGTCTCGAACACCCCACCCCGCGCAGCCACTTTAAACAAAACTCCAATAAAAAAGATGCCGCCCTTCACCAGAGCGGCATCTTAACGATAATACTACCTTACTAACCCGGCTAGACAAGCATCAAGCTTACTTGAATGCCTCGGCATCCTTTGCCATTTGCTTGTCTTCCTTGTGCTCCCGCCAGTATTTGTCCACGATCGTGCTGTACAAATACGGCGCCGTAAACACAAAGGCAATTATCCCCGCCGCCACAATAGAAAGATTGTCGATATCGATCATGTTTTAAGTCCTCCTCAAGCTAATTAAATCAAGTGGTAACGGGCTTCTTGGTGAAGTGCGGTAAGCGCTTGATCATGATGAACATCCACAAGCAGTAGTAGGCCACGTAGAACACGTCAATGGTATACCCCTTGTCCCACCACGGCTGCTTACGCTCCCTAACGCCATCCGCACGGAAATTACCCTCAAAGTTCGCCAAAACAACCTTGTCACCTAACACTGTGAAGTTATCAAGTGGGTATTTGGTTTGCTTCTGTAGCTCAATGATGTGCGGGGCCAAGTTCTGCAAGTCATACCAGTCGATGGGATGACGCTCAAGCTGACCTTTCAATGCATTGTCAGCCTTGCTGTACGCTTCATTGTTGATGAACTTCATCTTCTCCTCGGGCGTAGCCAATTTCTGCACCTCAGGAGAATTCATCAACTCCACATGGGTTTGATAAATCGCAGCCGTCGGCCTTTGCCCCCATATCGGCATGGTAAGCATGAATGCCGTGAGAATGATTAGCGCGATCAGGAACGTCAGCGGAAAGGGCAGGCGGTTATTCGCCGGATGTATCAATCCACCCATCCTTTCCTCGCCCCACATTTTTAATATTTGCTGCTGTTCTTGCTCATCGGAAAGCGAGTACAGCGGGTTATCCATTTTCCAGGCCATAATATACCCCTCTTATATATGATTGATTACTTCAGACTCAGAACCCAGTCAATCAAAGCGCGAATTTCGCTATCGGGCGCGTAATCGGGCACCTCTGGCGGATAAGTTCTCTTGCCTTCGGAGTACTCCTTATATTCGGCACGCCACTTATCGTAGTCAATGGTGTTACCCTGCGCATCTTTATCACCCCACAGATAGTCAAAACGCGGCATGATGGAGTTGACCTGGACCAATCTGGGATTAAAGAAGTGCATCATCATCCACTCACGAGACGAGTTTCTGGAAGCGACATGGAGAATATCCGGCGCTTTGCGGTCAGAACCGAATGCGGTCGGGTTTTCGCCATTGAAGTCACCCAGATAGGGAGGGGCGCCAAAAGCCTGCCAATCCTGGGTCTGCTCAGGCAAGAGCGTATGACACCACCAGCAACCCTGCACCACAAACTCCGTCTTGCCTTTGGAAATGTGATGAGTGTTCTTATCGCCGGCGGCAGCAAGCGTAGCATCAGGCGTCCAACCCTTGGTTACCGAGGCGTTCTCGATGTAGGTCAGCTCTTCACCATTGAACTCTCCGAGCGCCAGCGTGAAAACCACACCTTCCTGGCTCCCTTTGCTATGGTTCGAGCCGCTGACAGCGCCAATCTGACCCTGACTTTCGCTCAGGTCTTGAACGCCCTTACCCAAGTCATGGGGGTGCCGGATATTCGGCGGCATCGGAACACCTGGCTTGTATACATACGCCCTGATAGGCGGGTCAAGTTTTGCGCCAGTTTTAGGGTCTGTTTCCAAGTCCACTGTAATAGGTCGGTTGATGCCCAGGAGAAGTGGGTCAGCATAGCCAAAACCTATATCAAACCCCGCGGACAACTGCTTTTCCAGCGCCATTTTTGTCGACACCGCAGATCTCAAATCAAAACTAGGCATGAGTATCGTAATGCACATCGAGAGCCCCAACGCGCCCCCGACCATTGCGGCACCTAATCTATACTCTTTAAAAGCCATTTTTATCCCTCCCAACTATTGGTTCACATTATATCCCCCGGCAACCAGATGTGTCCGGGGGTTTTTAGGATGTCACGATATCAGATGTCTCTTTTAACGCTCGTATGCCAGCTCATGAGCATAACGGCCATCTGGAACCAACGTACCCACACGGGCGGTCATCCACATGTTGTATAGCCAGACCAAATTACCGGTAAATACCATGGTGCCCCCAATCCAGCGTGCGATCATGTAAGGATGCTCTGCAATCACGACGTCGATATAAGGCACCTCATAGATCTTGCCGGCACCCTGGATCAGGCCTGCAATGGTCATGGATATCCAGTAGGTACAGAAGCCGATCAGCACGAACCAGTAGTGGAAGTTGGCCAGTGCCAAGGAGTAGAGCTTTCTCTTCAGCATCTGCTGCAGGCCAAAATAGACCGCTGCGATCTCCAGGAAGGTGGACATTCCCAACAAGGCCAAATGGGCATGCGCCACGATCCAGCCCGTACCATGGATAAACCAGTTGATGGAACGCGTCTGCTGGAATCCGCCCTGCATGTTCAGGGGAATCGCCAGAAACACACCCGTGACGGAGAACTTGATCTCGATGTTCTCCACGAACATGCTCCACTTGCCCTTCATGGTCAACAGGATATTGGCAACAAAGGCAACAGCGGGGATCAGAATCAACACGCCTTCCACGGAAGCGAAGGACTTCAGCCACTCAGGCAACGGTGAGGACATCAAGTGGTGCGAAGCCGGCGTGGAATAAAACACAACAATCGACCAAAAATGCATATGGCCGATACGATGCGAGTAGAGCGGGTTACCCGTCAGTTTGGGGATCGTATAGTACGCGATCGCGGCTGCTACGGGAGTGATCCAGAGGCCCAGGAGATTATGGGCATTCCACCATGTCAGGTAGGCCTCGGACAAACCGGTGAGATGGAAATACTCAGGGGAGTTACCTACCAGCAATACAATACCGACCATGAAGGTACAGGCACCGAAAAACCAGTTGGTGATATAGATACCTTGCGTGCGGCGGTGAGCAATCGTCATGATGACGTTGACGCACAGCGGCGTAATAACACCAAACAGAATCACCAGGTCAAACGGCCATGCAAAATCAGAATACTCACGACCCGAGGTAATGCCGATCCAGAGGCTTATCAGTGCAGAGGAAAGGCCAACGTTCCATAAGAGCGCCGTCCACAGACCCAACTTCTCCGACCACATCCGGGTATTACCCAGGGCAGGCGTCATGTACATCATGGTCATGGCGAACGCCATGGAAATCCAGCCGACGATCACTGCGAGAACGTGTACCTGCCTCATGTGACCAAAGGCGAATAGTTCGGTGCCGGTCACAAAATCCGGGAAGGCAAGCTTCGCGGCATTGAACGAACCCAACCCTGTACCTACTACAAACCAGAAAATTGCGGAAAACCCAAAAAATATCGCCGCTGATCCTGGCGGGATATCCTCATTCTTTGCGGACAAATATTTTAATAACATAACCCCTCACCTCCCAGGTAGTAACACTAACCTTTATTCTGCCCAAACAAAAAAACTACTCTTTCATCATATTCAGAAGATACCAAGACATCCACATACTCGAGAACGCGAGCAAAATACCGCAACCACCAGCGAAAGTCGCCAACATAGTGAACCCCCTTTAAGAACTCGAAAAATTGAAGAGGCTAATTGCCGACAAGAAAATACCAGCAAAAAAACCTATGATTCCCCGTCCAGGCTATTACTATTAGAAATAGGCTGGCTTTTCACCTTTGGCAATCGCCGCAGCTTCAAGAGCGCCGTGTCTGACCATCGCCATTACCATGATAATGAAGAATGCTGCCCCGAAGACGAACATCATCCAATCCACGAACCCAGAGAACGTCGCTGGATTATAAGCATCCATACCCCAGCCGCCCCAGCTTTCGTAGGGGCCACGCCCTACGGCGCACATTACTGCGGCGCCGAACACACTTCCATTACCCATGCCGGTGGTCACCCCACCGATAAAAGCGGGAAAAAATATTTTCCCCAGAGTCAGCTTATTATTCATCTATCCCTCCCATTATGGTTGCTGCTGCTTGTGCACGTACTGGTTGCCCGTGCAAACCCGGAATGACACATGGTGAATGCCATTTGCTATCTATTACCACCAATACAAAAAAATTGCAAGGTGACCGTCAAGCTAATCCCTTATAAACTGCATCCCATATCTGATCGTGCCACATGCCCGTATCCGGCGTCAAGACGTGTTTTGCATTTATGTTTGCATGTCATCCAGGATGCCTTTAGACGGCCATCGCGAACAATCGGGAGCCAAGCATTCTGCGTCACCCGCACGCGTTGCTTGTAGGCGCGCAACTGCTTTGTATTCCCACATATGCGCCTTGACGGATTCAGCGGGCACTTGCCAACCCGCGAATTCATCGAACACCCTGATTAGAAATCGTATTTGATGATTAACGGGGCATGGTCGGAGAAGCGTTGCTCTTTGTAAATTGATGCTTCTTTGATTTTATCTTTCAGGCCCCGCGTAGTCACTTGATAGTCGATGCGCCATCCCACGTTTTTGGCCCATGCCTGACCGCGGTTCGACCACCAGGTATATTGATCCGCCTCCTGGTTGACGACGCGATAGGCGTCCACAAATCCCAGCGGGCCGAATAGCTCGTCCATCCAGGCGCGCTCTTCTGGCAGAAATCCGGAATTTTTCTGGTTGCCGCGCCAGTTTTTGAGGTCAATCTGTTTATGGGCAATGTTCCAGTCGCCACAGATGATGTATTCGCGCTGATCTTCCTGGAACTGCCTGAGAACGGGCTTGATGCGCTCCATTAGGTCGAACTTTACCGCTTGGCGCTGCTCGCCACTGCTGCCTGAGGGCATATACAAGGAGATAACGCTAAGACTGCCGAAATCGGCCTGAATAAAGCGCCCCTCCGCATCAATATCCTGCCAGCCCAGGCCCATCACCACACGATCCGGCTTCTTTTTACAATACAGCGCCACGCCGCTATAACCTTTCTTTTCGGCAGAATGAAAATAGGCGTGGTAGCCTGACGGGTGATAGATCTCAGGGGGAAGTTGATGTTCCTGCGCCTTGGTTTCCTGCAGGCACACGACGTCGGCGTCCTGCTTTAACATCCACTCAAAGAATCCCTTACTGGCAGCAGAGCGGATGCCGTTGGCATTAAGTGCGATTATTTTCATGTGTTTTCCATTGTACGGCGAGGCCGGTATAATAGCCTAAAGGGCGCCTCTATAAATTTGCTGAAGCCGCGATGGCGGCGTTGGAAATGCGCTCAAAATGCTCATGTACTACGTGTACACTCCGCTTTTTCGCGCATTTCCGCCTTGCCATCGCGCCTTGATCGAATTTATAGAGGCACCCTAAATTTAATCACGGGCAAACCTCCATGCAAAATTATCAGCGCGAATTCCTTGATTTTGTGATTGCTACAGGTGTGCTGCGTTTTGGGGAATTCACCCTGAAATCCGGGCGTGTCAGCCCCTATTTTTTTAACAGCGGCCTGTTCAATACCGGCGGCAGCATTGCGCGATTGGGGCGCTATTATGCTGCTGCACTGGAAAACTCAGGCGTAAACTATGACATGCTGTTCGGCCCGGCCTATAAGGGCATACCGCTGGCGGTGGCCACGTCGATTGCGCTCGCCGATCATCATCAGCGCGATATTCCTTATGCCTTCAACCGCAAGGAGGCCAAGGACCATGGAGAGGGCGGCACAACGGTGGGGGCGAAACTGACGGGGCAGGTTATGATTATCGATGACGTGATTTCGGCGGGTACGTCGGTGCGCGAATCAATTGTAATCATTAAGGCGGCACGGGCAATTCCGGCGGGTGTTGTTATTGCGCTGGACAGACAAGAGCGCGGCGCGGGCGCGTTATCCGCGATCCAGGAAGTTGAAGAGGCGCATGGGATCAAGGTGGCAAGCATTGTCAATCTGGGCAATTTGATTGAATACCTGTCCGCACAACCGGCGATGACAGACGCGCTGGAGAACATCCGCGCCTATCGGGCGCGCTATGGGGTAAACACCCGCGAGTAGCAAGCCGGCCGTGTGGCCGTATTTGCCACACCCTTAGCGGCGGATCAGCGTGCCAACGCCTTCATCCGTAAACAGCTCCAGCAATACGGCGTGTTCGACACGCCCGTCGATGATGTGCACGGCATTGACGCCGCCACGCGCGGCTTCGAGGGCGCAGCGGATCTTGGGCAACATGCCGCCGTAGATGGTGCCGTCGGCGATCAGCGCATCGACCTGGCCTGGCCTTAAATTGGTCAAGACTTTATTCTCTTTGTCGAGCACGCCGGGGATGTTAGTCAGCAGCATGAGCTTTTCGGCTTGCAGTACCTCTGCAAGCTTACCTGCAACCAGATCGGCATTGATGTTATAAGAATGTCCGTTCTCGCCTACGCCGATGGGGGCGATGACAGGGATGAAGTTGCCGCTCACCAGCATGTTCACCACCGAAGCGTCGATACTCGCTACCTCGCCGACATGGCCGATGTCGATGATTTCCGGCTCGTTCAGCTCCGGCGCGTTGCGTGTAAGGGTGAGCTTTCTGGCATGAATCAAACCACCGTCCTTGCCAGTCAAGCCAACGGCACTGCCGCCATGGCGGTTAATGTTGTTGACGATCTCCTTGTTGACCAGGCCGCCGAGCACCATTTCCACCACGTCCATGGTTTCGCTATCGGTGACGCGCATGCCCTGCACGAACTCACTCTGCTTGCCGAGCCGTTCAAGCAGCTTACCAATTTGGGGGCCACCGCCGTGCACGACAACGGGGTTGATCCCGACCAGCTTCATCAGCACGACATCACGCGCAAAGCTGTTTTTCAGGGCCTCGTCAACCATGGCATTGCCGCCGTATTTGATGACGATGGTCTTGCCTTGAAAACGCTGTATATAGGGTAGCGCCTTGGTCAATACCTGGGCGATGTTCATGGCGGAGGTGGCGGTCAACGTCATTTCACAAACCTTCTTAAAATGGCAACTTCAGGTCAGGATTCAGTTCGAGCAGCAAGCTGCGGAATTGCTCCTGGATGCGCTTGAGCACCTCGGCAGTGTCGGCCTCAAAGCGCAGCACCAGGGACGGCGTGGTGTTGGAGGAACGCACCAGGCCCCAGCCATCCTGAAAGTCGGCGCGTAATCCATCAATGGTAGTCAGCTCGGCGCCTGGAAAATGGGCGCGCTCCAGCAGGCGTTTCATGAAAGGCAGCTGCTCGCCTTCCTTCAATTCCACTTTGAGCTCCGGCGTGCTCACCGCATCAGGCACTTCGGCGAAGATCTCGCTGGAGGTGCGCGGGTCGCGCGACAGAATTTCCAGCAGGCGGGCTGCGGTATAAAGGCCGTCATCAAAACCGAACCAGCGTTCCTTGAAGAAGATGTGACCGCTCATCTCGCCGGCCAGCGGCGCGCCAGTCTCTCTCATCTTGGCCTTGACCAGCGAATGCCCGGTCTTCCACATCAGTGGTTGCCCGCCAAGCTCGCGGATGACGCGCGCCAGATGGCGGGAGCATTTAATATCAAAAATGATTTCCGCGCCAGGATTGCGCGATAGCACATCGGCGGCATAGAGCATCATTTGCCGATCAGCCCAGATGATTTCGCCTTCCGATGTTACCACGCCGAGCCGGTCACCATCGCCGTCAAAGGCCAGGCCAACGTCAGCCCGCTGTTCGCGCACCGTCTTGATCAAATCCACGAGGTTTTCGGGATGGCTGGGATCGGGATGATGATTGGGGAAATTACCGTCAATTTCGCAATACAGCTCAGTGACATCACACCCTAGCGCGCGCAGCAGGCGCGGCGCGATTTCGCCGGCCACACCGTTGCCGCAATCCACCACCACGCGCATGGGACGTGCGAGATGGATGTCGCTGGTGATACGCTCAAGATAATCAGAGGCAATGTCTATGATGCGGTAGGAGCCATTGCCGCTCGTCAAATCACCGGTCTCGATGCGGTTGCGCAAGCCCTGAATGGCGGCTTCCGCCAGCGTTTCGCCGCGCAGTACGATCTTGAAGCCATTATAGTCCGGCGGGTTGTGGCTGCCGGTGACCATCACTCCGGAACTGCTGCTTAGATAGTGGGTGGCATAATACAATACAGGGGTGGGCACCCGGCCTATGTCGATGACATCGCGCCCCGAGGCACGCAGGCCATTGCTGAGCGCCTGCACGAAGTCCGGCCCGGAGAGACGCCCGTCGCGCGCCACAATCACGCTCTGCTGGCCACGCGCATGGGCCTCGCTGCCAATGGCACGGCCAATCTCATAAACGATGTCTGGTGTCAGCGTGTCGCCTACCACGCCACGGATATCGTAGGCCCTGAAAATTGAAGCAGGAATCATCACATCACCCTTTCGTTGCTTTGTTAGTGCCGCTGCTGGCGCCCGTTTTTCAAAAATCCGCATAACATCGTCGATCTCCGCCAGGCGAATGCTTGCCTCCTCTATGGCGCTCGCGCCCTTGGCCATGCTGCGCTTGCTCTCTTTTTGTGGCACCGGGAGCATGGCACGATTACCCAGTGCAGCAAACGCGCCCTTAAAATCATGCAGATCCACCGGCGCTCCGTGCTTGTTTTCCGGGTCACGCGCCACGGCAACCAGGGTGGTCAGATCTCCACGCACCAGCCGTGTCAGCACCTTGTTCGAGAAAAAGGCAATCAGCGCCATCAATAGCAGCGCGCTTGCGAATATAGACCAAAACAACAGCGCATCCGGCGCAAGTATCTCGCCGCCGCTGGCGACCGGCCACAAGGCAAGCTTCCAATGCGTATCGGGCAAAAGAGCGGCCACGGAAGGCTTGCCACCTTGCAGGGATTGGTCGCCACGCGCCGCCAATACCAGCACCTGCCCGGCACTGCCTTCCTGGCGTATTTCCGCGTAGCCCCTAAAAAAAGAGAGGCCATCCAATGCCTGCTGCAAAAATGCCTTATCGAAGGTCACCAGGAAATGGCCGATAATCTTGCCGCCCGCACCATAGACCGGGCGCGCAATGTCGAAATGCTGTTGCGGTGTTCCCGGCAAGTGTGCTTCCAAAGGCGGCAGCGAGGATTGTGACTCGATTTTCTGAATCAGCTCCAGATCGGCGGTGCCCAAGCGAGGAAACACGCCAACATCCAGCCCCATGGCACCCGGCTGGAGCAGACTCACCCTGAGCGCATCGGGAAACAGGGCGCCCAGTTCAATCTCTTCATTACTCACTGCCTGGCTATCGCTGTTTAGCAATAATCGGGCCACCCTCGGATCTCGCGCCAACGCCTCGACGGTGACGGTGCGACGCTGAATCACGCTATCCAATTGATGCGCGACACTATCAAGCTCCACCTGATTATGAAATTGACTATACCGCGCCGCTTGCGCCGTCAATAAATGAAATGCCAGCCACGCGGCAATAAACACTATCAGGCCGCTCGCCAGAAACGAGAATAGGCTGAGTTCAGCGAGACTGATGCCGCTCCACCAGCGTCCGCCAGGACGTAACAGCTTGCTTGTCATCAGGGATGATTAACGTTGAGAGTTTTCATACTTCACTATTTCAAGGTAATGGCTAATGACGCCCCGAGTGGCCAAATCCGCCTTCACCACGCGCACTCTCCGCAAAATCATCGACGATCTCGAAAGCAGCCTGTACTACAGGCACGAACACCATTTGCGCGATGCGCTCCCCCGGCTCGATGCGGAAGGGCTGGCTGCCGCGGTTCCAGCACGAGACAAACACCTGCCCCTGGTAGTCCGAGTCAACCAGCCCCACCAGGTTGCCCAGCACAATGCCGTGCTTATGCCCCAGACCGGAGCGTGGCAACAGCACGGCGGCCAATGATGGATCATCAATATGGATCGCCAGCCCGGCTGGGATCAAATGGGTCTCGCCGGGATGTATCTCCAGCACACTATCCAGACAGGCGCGAAGATCCATGCCCGCTGCGCCATGCGTGGCGTAATGCGGCAAAGGAAATTCATTGCCGATGCGCGGATCGAAGATTTTAAGCTTTATCTTGTGCATGATATCTCTCAGAGATTACAGAAATCAGATCGCGCGCCAGTTTGTCCTTGGCGGCGTGCGGCAACTCCATGCTGCCGCCCTGCTGATGGACAGAGATGTTCGAACGCTGGGATGCCGGGAGCGGCCAAAACAGCGTCAACGCATTCTCATCGCTATCAAAACCCATGCCCTGCCCTACCTGGTTGGCCGCAACCATATCCAGCGCCTTGGCAACGAGCTTGGCCCGGGCATGCGACTCCAGATCCTCGGTCTCGGCAGCGAAACCCACCGTAAACGGCGCATTGGGCAATGCTGCGACGCTGGCGAGAATGTCAGGAGTACGCTCCAGCGCCAAACTCAGCTCTGCCTGCGTCTTTTTAATCTTGTGCTGGGCTGGCTGCTGCGGGCGGTAATCGGCCACCGCCGCCGCGCCGATAAAAATATCACAACCCGGCATATTCGCCAGCACCGCTTCATACATCTGCGCAGCGCTTTCCACGTCAATACGCGCTACACGCGGCGGCGCAGGCAGCGCCACCGGTCCGCTGACCAAGGTGACGGTGGCACCCGCCTCTGCGGCGGCGGCGGCGATGGCGTAACCCATCTTTCCCGAGCTGCGATTACTGATGAAACGCACCGGATCAATCGCCTCACGCGTCGGCCCGGCGTTCACAACCACCTTGAGGCCGCTCAAACTTCCTGTGGCGAACAACCCTGCCGTCATCTCCACCAACTGCTGCGGCTCCACCATCCGCCCCTCGCCCACCTCGCCGCACGCCTGCTCGCCCACGGCGGGGCCGAATAACTGCACGCCTCGTTGTTCAAGAAGCTGGCGGTTGTGCTGCGTCGCCGGATTCGCCCACATCAGCCGGTTCATCGCGGGCGCTAGCGCGAGCGGCGCATCACAGGCCAGGCACAGCGTACTGAGCAGGTCGCCGGCCAGTCCATGCGCCAGCTTTGCCATGAAATTTGCGCTCGCCGGAGCCACCAGCACCCCATCCGCCCAGCGCGCCAGCTCAATGTGCCCCATGGCCGCCTCGGCCTGCGGATCAAGCAGATGCAGATGAACGGGATTGCCGGACAGCGCCTGCATAGTGAGTGGTGTGATGAACTCCGTCGCAGCGCGTGTCATCACCACCCGCACCTCAGCCCCGGCGTCACGCAGGCGGCGCGTCAGATCGGCACTCTTGTAGGCCGCGATACCGCCCGTAACACCAAGCAGGATGCGTTTATTTTCCAGTTGTTTCATGCCGGAGAGTCGAATAGGTAGAACATGATTCAGATTTTAACCTAAATTCCGATACTGTTTGTGACATTGTGCCCGTTACGGGCGCATTCCCATTTAACAAGAGTACGCCATGCCCATCACCGACTGGCCTGAACACGAGCGTCCCCGCGAAAAGCTGCTGTTGCGCGGCCCCGGCGCGCTATCTGACGCCGAATTACTGGCAATTTTTTTGCGCACCGGCGTACCCGGCAAAAGCGCCGTTGATCTGGCGCGCGACCTGCTGAATGAATACGGCGGGCTGCGCGCCCTGCTGGAGGCCAGTCAAAAACAGTTTTGCCGCGGCCACGGGCTGGGGCTGGCCAAATACGTCCAGCTTCAGGCGGTGCTGGAAATGAGCCGCCGCCACCTGCGCGAGACACTGGAGCGCGGCGACGCACTGAGCAATCCCAGCGACACCCGCCGCTTCCTCACGGCGCGCCTGCGTGACTACCCGCACGAGGTGTTCGCCTGCCTGTTTCTCGACAACCGCCACCGGGTGATCCGCTTCGACGAGATGTTCACCGGCACCATCGATGGAGCCAGCGTCCACCCGCGCGAAGTAGTGAAACGCGCGCTGGCGCACAACGCGGCGGCGGTGATCTTCGCCCACAACCACCCCTCCGGCGTCGCCGAACCCAGCCGCGCCGACGAAACGCTGACCCGGCGCCTGAAAGACGCCCTGGCGCTGGTCGATATCCGCGTTCTCGATCATCTGATTATCGGCGATGGCGAAGATGTGGTATCATTGGCGGAACGTGGGTTGCTTTAGAACCTCAAGTGGGATCGGTTTTTTCTTGCGCATCGCGCCGGAATTTGTTATAAATTATGGTTTCGCCCGGCCTAATGGCCGACAGCACCGAATTCGTCGTTTGGAGATTTAGCATGTCCAGAGTATGTCAAGTCACGGGTAAGCGCCCGATAACCGGAAACAATGTTTCCCATGCCAACAACAGAACACGGCGCCGTTTTCTGCCTAATCTGCACGTCCATCGTTTCTGGGTGGAGAGCCAGAAGCGATGGGTACGTCTGCGCCTTTCCACACAGGGCATGCGCATGATTGATAAGGTTGGCATCGACGCCGTGCTGGCCGAAATGCGCAGCCGCGGCGAAAAGGCATAAGGGGAACTGAACCATGCGTGAAAAAATCAAACTTGTATCTAGCGCCGGCACCGGCCACTTCTACACCACCATGAAGAACAAGCGCAACACCCCCGACAAACTTGAAATGAAGAAGTTTGATCCCGTGGTGCGCAAGCACGTTGCCTACAAAGAAGCCAAGATCAAGTAATCCTGGCACTTTTAGCCTATCTGGCGTGACTTCCGGGCTCCCCGGAGGCCACGCCAATCATTTTTACCCTGCGACAATCCAGCCAAACCTTGCACCTAAAAACCTCAGCTGGAGTCTACCGCAAGCGCTCCCTCCCCCGCTTTACCGCCGCCCGCACCTGATCCGGCGCGGTGCCGCCCAGATGGTTGCGTGATGCAACCGAACCTTCCAGCGTCAGCACATCAAACACATCCTGCTCGATGACCGTGGAAAACTGGCGCAACTCGTCGAGCGTCATTTGCGCGAGATCCTTGCCGGTCTCGATGCCGCGACGCACCGCCTTGCCGACAATCTCGTGGGCATCGCGGAACGCCACGCCACGCCGCACCAGATAATCCGCCAGATCGGTTGCGGTGGAAAAACCGCTCCGCGCGGCATGAGCCATGTTGTCGCGCTTGATCTGCACAGCGGGCATCATGTCTGCATAGACCTTGAGCGAGCCGCGCACGGTGTCGATGGTGTCGAACAGCGGCTCCTTGTCTTCCTGATTGTCCTTGTTGTAGGCCAGCGGCTGGCTCTTCATGAGAGTGAGCAGGGCAATCAGGTTGCCGTTGACGCGCCCGGTCTTGCCGCGCACCAGTTCCGGCACGTCGGGATTTTTCTTCTGCGGCATGATGGATGAGCCTGTGCAGAAACGATCAGGAAGATCAACGAAATCAAACTGCGTGGATGACCAGAGTATCAGCTCCTCGGAGCAACGCGATAAATGGGTCATGATCAGCGCGGCGGCGGCGGTGAATTCGATGGCGAAGTCGCGGTCGCTGACAGCGTCGAGGGAGTTTTCCGCCGGTGCGTCGAAGCCCAGCAACTGGGCGGTATAGGCACGGTCGATGGGATAGCTGGTGCCCGCCAGCGCCGCCGCCCCCAAGGGCATGATGTTGACGCGCTTGCGGCAATCCTGCATGCGCGCCCGGTCGCGGTTGAACATCTCGAACCACGCCATCATGTGGTGCCCGAAGGTGACGGGCTGGGCCACTTGCAGATGGGTAAACCCGGGCATGATGGTGCCGGCCTCGCGCTCGGCCACATCGAGCAGCGCGGCTTGCAGGCGCGTCAGCTCGGCCAGAATGGCGTCGATCTCGTCACGCAGATAAAGGCGGATGCCGGTGGCAACCTGATCATTGCGCGAGCGGCCGGTATGCAATTTCTTGCCAGCGATGCCGATGCGCTCGGTGAGGCGCGCCTCGATGTTCATGTGCACGTCTTCCAGCGCCACCGACCATGTGAACTCGCCGCGCTCGATGTCGCGCAAGATGTCTTGCAAGCCATCGGTGATGGCCTCGCACTCCGCCGCGCTCAACACCCCCACACGGGCCAGCATGCGCGCATGGGCGATGGAGCCTGCGATGTCGTGCCTATAGAGCCGTTTGTCGAATAACACGGAGGCGGTGAACGCCTCGACGAAGGCATCCGTCGCCTCGGTAAAACGCCCCGCCCAGGGTTTGTCGATGCTTTTGTCGCTGGCCACGCTTTTATCCTGTTACGAAAATAATGTGGCGGAAAGTATAACAATTTTCCGAGTCAGAAATCCGCCGCAAATATATGGCACAGGAAGGATGGCGTGTATTTAACCTAAAAATAGTGGTTTGAACCGTAGCAGCGACGGGAAATTAATGCGCGCGAGGCACGCCACCGCAGTGGCGTGCCTCGTTTTTGTCTATAGCCTCTGCCGCCCCCTGCGCACCAACGCCCATAAAGCCGCAAACATCAGGCTGGCTGGTCCCCAGCTTCCCCCGCCTCCGCCACTATTACCACCGGCACCGTTGTCACCGGCACTTGATGGCAGAGCCTCCGCCGCTCCCGATACAGCCCGCGCTGTCACGGCAACCGGCGCATCGGGCAGGGTGGCATCGCTGTCGATATGCACCAAGGCGCTGGACTGGCCTGGGCTGGCTGGGGCATAACTCAAGGTGATCGCGCATTGATCACCCGGTTGCAGTGTCTTGTTCGTGCAGGAGTCCCCGGCGACAGCAAAGCCGGAGGGGCTGGCGACGGCGGCCGCAGGGATATTCGCTGGCGCATTAGAAGCCTCTATCCGCACGCCGCGCACTGTGAGCGGCAAACCTCCCGTATTGGTGATGGTGAGGATGCGTGTAGCTGGCCGGCCGCTGGAAACCTCGCCAAAATCCAGTTGCTTTGTGCCGGGCGTGATTACCGCTACCAGCTCAGGGCCAAGGAGCAGAGAATCAAGCCCGGCCACCGGGAACCGGCGCAGGGATTGACCGTATTTATCCAGCAATTCGAGATGGCCGGTACCCTTGTTCATACCGAGCAGCCAGCCTGATTTACTCACAATGACATCCGTTAAAACGCCTTTGATGGTAAGGATGCTTGCCAGCTTCATGTCATTGGTATCGACGACATAAACACTGCCAAATACTTCCGCGCAACCCGGTGCTGGCGGCAGCTCGATAGCGACGAACAATTGCGCTGCCACAGGGTTCAAGGCCAGCGCCTGGGGCAGGCCCGCGAAACTGATATCAGGAAATGAAATGTCATTTGTTGCGGTGTTCAGCACCGCCAGTGATGTCGATGCCGTGGCGAGATGGCCGAGGGTAATGTACAGCCGCCCGCCGGAGGCATCCAGCGCGATATCTTCAGGCGCGCCTTGACCGCTCAATGCGTGACTCTTCACGACCTCGCCCGAGGCGGCGTCAATGACATACACGTTGCCATTTGCATGACTCAGGCTATACAGCCGCGTGCCATCCGGGTGGATAGCGAGGCGGTCGGAAACATCGGTGAGGACGATCATCTTGACTACGCTGCGCGCTGCGGTATCTATCACGATGATGGACTTGCCACCTTCGACCACTGCGTAGAGGCGGGTTCCATCGTGGCTCATGAGCAAACGGGCGGGCTTCGAGCCGAGAGAGATCTCGCCCATCCTCTGGCGATCATGCGCACGGATGACCAAGATCTTTCCGTCGCCCGTGCCGATATAGATGTAGCCGCCGCTCGGGCTGATGGCTATGCCTTGAGGAATCAGGCCAGCGTCAAGCACAAGGGGTTCGGCCTTGGCCGTTCCCGAAACAGAATAATCCACCACCGGGACATCGTTGTTATCACGGTTGACGAAGTAGGCATAAGGCCCGTGCGTGGCCGCAGCCGAGGCAACGGATGTGGCCATACGAATCGCGCCACCTGAATCATCATTGGCCACAATAGTTTCGATAAAGGGCTTGCCGTCAGCGGAGCCAAGCCGCTGAATGAATCCGTCACCTGTAACTGTAGTCCCACAGGTGTATCCTGCTGGGCAGGCCGTCACAGGGCTTACGGGACATCTCCAACCAGTATCGAAAGAGATCGGCGGTGCAGCAAAGACGTTTGAGACCACGGCGAACAACACTCCCCCCAACAATGCGCGTGACATTCTTATCCTCCAGACATTTGTAGTTTTTGTTTACCCCGGCTCTGCTTAAACCTAAAACGACCGCACGGGCCTGTACCCTACTGTATCGCGGCAAAATCGCGATTGTCTATCACAATGCTGTTACACCTTAAAAAAATAATGTAATGAAGGGCGCGGCAATTTTACGGGTCAGGAATCCGCCAGAAATAGCCGATATAGACAGGACATCATCCATTTAACCTAAAAACCTCCATTGGAGTCGTAGCGAGAATGACTGAGGTTCGATGCATTAGGCACTCGCCGTAGATTCCAACCGAAGTTTTCAGATGTACTGACACCATGGCAAAATCTCCCGTACCCATCGTTAATGACACCAACGCCAGCGGCACGCTGTTTCTGCCGGATTTTTGCAATATCCGCATGGTGTTTGCCATTGTAATTATCGCGGAGCTGCTGGCTTTTCTGATTGTGCTGGCGAGTTCATCCACTCATCAGGTATGGGACAATCTGAGCCTGACCTCGCTGTTTATCCAGTGGGTAGCGCTGGCCAGCACCGCGGTGCTGTGCCTGAGCCGTCCCTGGCTGGCCACATTGGACAACCGGGTCGCCGCGCTTTTCAGTTATCTGTTACCGGTCATTGTTACCGCACTGCTCAGTGGCACCTCTGATTGGATAGCCTATACTCAAATGGATGCAGGCGCCGGGCAACATGCGGACTTTGCCATCCGCAACATTACCATCAGCGCCATTGTCAGCGCCGTGGTGATGCGCTATTTCTATGTGCAGCATCAACTGAAACAAAACATTCAGGCCGAATCGAGGGCGCGCATCCAGGCACTCCAGGCGCGCATCCGTCCACATTTTCTGTTCAATAGCATGAACACCATTGCCAGCCTGACGCGCAGCCAGCCGGCGCTGGCAGAGGAAGCTGTAATGGATCTGGCCGATCTGTTCCGCGTCAGCCTGTCCGATGCCCAGGAGCTCATTACGTTCCAGGCGGAACTGGAGCTGTCGCAGCGCTATCTGCACATCGAAAAGCTGCGCTTGGGGGAGCGATTGATCGTTGAATGGGATTTACACGGCATCTCTGACAGTGCGCTGATCCCGGCGCTCACCCTGCAGCCATTGCTGGAGAACGCGATATACCATGGCATAGAACCGCTACCGGAAGGGGGAGTAATCAACATCAACGGGCAGCAAAAACTGGGACTAATTCACATCACCATCAGTAATCCCGTGTCAACGCAGAACATCAGCGCGCGGCGCGGCGGCCACCATATGGCGCTGGATAACATCCGCCAGCGGCTGGCAGCCCATTATGGGACGCAGGGCACGCTCGCCACGGAACGCACCGAGGACCATTACCATGTCCGGATCACTTTTCCGGTGGAGCGCTCCCCATGAGAATACTGATTGTGGACGACGAGGCACTGGCGCGCGCGCGTCTGCGTTCCCTGGCAGAGGAAATCGCTGGTATTGATGTGGCCGGCGAGGCAGCAAATGGCAAACAAGCGCTGTTTGCGGCCAGTGAACTGGTGCCGGACATCATTCTGCTCGACATCCGCATGCCTGTCATGGACGGTCTAGAAGCCGCCCAGCACCTTGCCACTCTGGAAAACCCGCCCGCCGTGATCTTCACCACCGCCTATGGCGATCACGCCCTCGCTGCCTTTGAGGCGCACGCCGTGGACTATCTGCTCAAACCCATCCGCAAGGAGCGCTTGCGCCAGGCCCTGGACAAGGCGGGCAAGCTCAACCGCGCCCAGATCCATGCCGTAACCCGCAATGAAAGCGCCGGCACACACGCCCGCACCCACATCAGCTCCCATTCGGCGGGCAGGATTCAACTGGTGGCGGTGGCAGATATCCTCTACTTCCAGGCCGATAATAAATATGTCACGGTGCGCCATACTGGCGGCGAAGTGCTGATCGAGGCATCGCTCAAATCCCTGGAAGAAGAGTTCGCCGGGCACTTCACCCGCATCCATCGCAATGCCCTGGTGGCGAATGCGCACCTCATCGGCATGGCAAAAAATAAGGAAGGGCATTATGAAGTTACGCTGCGCGACAGCAACGACCGGCTGGAGGTCAGCCGCAGCCATCTGCCGGCGGTCAAAAAGAAGCTGAAAGTGTGAACCTGTGAATTTGCCGTTACAGACGGTATCATTAGCCAATCCAAAACATCAAAACCTGGTTCGCACATGTCCACAAATAGAGTCCGTATCGCCACCCGCAAAAGCCCATTAGCCCTGTGGCAGGCCGAATATGTCCGCGACAGACTGCTGGAGGCCCATCCCGGGCTTGAGGTGGAGTTGTTAAAGATGACCACCCAGGGCGACAAAATCCTCGACAGTCCGCTGGCCAAGATCGGCGGCAAAGGGCTGTTCGTCAAAGAGCTGGAGCAGGGCATGCTGGAGGGGCGCGCCGATATCGCGGTGCATTCCATGAAAGACGTGCCTGCGGAATTCCCAGCTGGCCTGCACCTGGCGGTGGTATGTGAACGTGAAGACGCGCGCGATGCCTTTGTCTCGAACACATACGCTAGCCTGGACGCCCTGCCACAAGGCGCACGGGTGGGCACATCCAGCCTGCGCCGCCAGTGCCAACTGAATGAGAAGCGACCCGACCTAAATATCCTCACGCTGCGCGGCAATGTCAACACGCGTCTTGCGAAACTTGACGCTGGCGAGTACGACGCCATCATCCTCGCCAGCGCCGGGCTGTTGCGCCTGGGTATGGCGGATCGCATCACGGAATACCTGGACACTCGCATTTCCCTGCCCGCTGTGGGACAAGGGGCGGTGGGCATCGAATGCCGCGAGGATGACGCACGCATCCACGCCCTGCTCGCACCGCTAAATGACGCGCCCACCCATATCCGCGTCACGGCGGAGCGTGCCATGAACAGGCGCCTGGAGGGGGGGTGTCAAGTGCCCATCGCGGGATACGCCGTGCTCGACGGCGGCAATCTCACCCTGCGCGGCCTGGTAGGCCGCCCCGATGGCAGCGAGGTGGTGCGCGGTGAAGTTAGCGGGCCACAGCAGGAGGCGGAGCAGCTTGGCACAGCTCTTGCTGATGATTTACTGAGGCGTGGCGCCGCCGCAATCCTGAAAGATGTCTATCAGGACGCCCTCCCCACTCCACCATGACCCGGAAACCCGCAATGGAAGGCATAACCGTATTAGTTACACGCCCGGCCCATCAGTCACAGCACTTGTGCGAACTGATCGAGGCCGAGGGCGGGCGAGCGGTACTGCTTCCCGCGATTGAAATCCTCGACCCGCAGGACATTAACGCGGCGCGGAAACTCCTCGGCCGCCTCGATGAATTCGACATCGCCATTTTCATCAGCGCCAATGCCGTGAGCAAGACGATGGAGTTGTTGTCGCCATGCCACGACTGGCCGCCAAACCTGAAGGTGGCCGCAGTGGGGGCGCGCACCGCCGAGGAGCTGGAGCGTCGCGGCAGGCCAGTCGATATCCGACCCCACCAGCAATTCAATAGCGAGGCCTTGCTCGCCCTAGACATGATGGGTGATGTCGCCTCCAAAAAGATAGTCATCTTCCGTGGCGAGGGTGGCCGCGAACTGCTGGGCGACACACTTAGGGAGCGCGGCGCGCACGTGGAATACGCGGAAGTCTACCGGCGCGGCAAACCCGCAGCGGACTTCAACAGCGTGATGGATGCTGGAATTGACGCCATCATCGTAACCAGCAACGAGAGCCTGCGCAACCTGTGGGAAATGGCGGGGGAAACAGGCAGGGAATGGCTGCTGTATATTCCCCTGGTGGTCATCAGCCAGCGCACGGCGGACCTGGCAAACGAACTTGGCTTTGTCTGCCCACCACTGACAGCAAGTGAGGCCAGCGATGCGGGACTGGTGGCGGCGATCAAGGGCTGGTGTGCTACCGAGCGCGCGTCACCTGTAAACGTGACATGAACGACAGTAACCAAACATCAGGGCATTCCAGCCCAGACCACACGCACCCGATGGAACCTCCCAAAAAACCAGGCGCACCCGCCACCCCGCGTGATGCGAGAGGAGGGACAAATGCCGAGGGCGCATCGATGCACAAGAACGGCCCAGCACTATTTCTGGCGTTGCTTGCGCTGCTGCTCACGCTCGGCCTGGGTGCGGCGGGTTATTTCCTCTGGACCGGCCAGCAGACGCTCAATAATGATATAGCCCAAACCAGCACCGCACTGCGCATACTGGACAGCACGATCAAAAGCGAACTCAAAGGCCTGGAGGAACTGCGGGCCGAGCAGCAGGCATTGCGCGCCGCCACGCAGGAAATGCGCACCAGCATGGAAAAAAGCCATGACTTTTCGACAGCATCCGATGCCGAATACCTGATGCGCATCGCCAGCCACCGCCTGCTGCTGGAGCAGGATGTATCCACCGCCATCACCGTCCTGGAAGAGGCCAATCAGCGCCTGGGGGAAACGGCCGACCCCGCCCTGCTTGAGGCGCGCCAGCAGTTAATCGATGAAATCACCCAATTAAAGGCCATACCGCAACCGGATATCGCTGGCGCCTCCTTGACACTCAACAGCCTGCAAAATCAGGTGGAACGATGGACGCCGCTGGGCTCGCAAACCAAAGCGCCAACCGCATCGCTACCTCGTGAGACACAAAATTTCTGGAGCGGCGCATGGGCAGAACTCAAAAGCCTGGTGGTCATCAGACGCACCGGTCAAGCCGTCCTGCCGCTGGCCAGCCCCGATCAGCGTTTTTTCCTGCGCCACAATCTGCGCCTGGCATTGGAAACAGCGCGCCTTGCCCTGCTGCGGCGTGACACAAAGACCTTGCATATGAACCTGTCGACAGCACGTGACTGGCTGGCCCGTTATTTTGAACAGGATGCCGCCGCCAAAGCCGCGCAAGACACCATAGCCCGGCTTGAAAAGATGGATCTTGCTCCGCCACTGCCGGATATTTCGCCATCACTGAAAACTCTGCACGCCTGGCTCGCGCGCAATGGCGGTGCCATCGCCCACCCTGCGGCACCTGCCGTCCAGGGCGAGGCACAAGGTAAGTCACCGCCATGAAGCTATTGGCCTATGTGCTGCTGGCCCTGATTGCCGCCGCCGGCATCGGCCTGGCTGTATCGGGCGATCCGGGCTATGTCCAGATCGTTTATCGCGAGTGGACACTGGAAACCAGCCTCGTGCTGCTTGTGATTGTGCTGCTGCTAGCCTTTTTCGCCTTTCACTCCGTGCTGCGCCTTTGGACAGCGATGCGGCGCTTCCCAAAACGTCTGGAGCAATTGCAGAAACAGAAGCGGCTGAACAGGGCGCGTACCGCGCTAGTGCATGGATTAGTTAAACTGGCTGAGGGTGATTGGGCGGCGGCAGAGAAAGAACTCACCAAACACACCGAACATAGCGAGGCCCTGCTCCTTAACTATCTCGCCGCCGCGCGTGCGGCGCAGGAACAAGGCGCGGATGACCGGCGCGACAATTATCTGCAACTGGCACAGCAGTGCAAACCCGCCCATGATGTCGCAACCGGCTTAACTCAAGCCACCCTGCAAATCGCCCATCGACAGGCTGGCCAAGCTATCGCCACGCTGCAGAAGCTACGCGGCACAACGCACAAAAACACCGCCGTGCTAAAACTGCTCATGACTTTATATATCGAATCACAGGAATGGGCACACCTGCTTGAATTACTGCCCGATCTGCGCCGGTCTGGCGCCATAGATAACCAGCGCGCTGATGATCTGGAATGCGTGGCTCATGCGCAACTGCTGGCCCGCGCCGCGCAAGGCCCCGATTCACTGGCACTGGTAAAAGCCTGGCAACAGGTGCCGCAGAAACTGCGTCAGCACGAAAGCATCTTGTCCGAATACGCCCGCGCCCTCATCGCCCAAGGCGCGGGCGAACAGGCAGAAACGATGCTGCAGGAGGCGATTCAAAAAAACTGGGGCGACACCCTGGTCTATCTCTATGGACTGGCTGCCGGGGCTGATCCGGCAAAGCAGCTTGCCCGCGCCGAAGCGTGGCTCAAAGACCGGGAGAACAATGCCACGCTGCTGCTGGCGCTGGGCCGCCTGAGCCTGCACAACCGCCTGTGGGGCAAGGCGCGCCGTTACCTTGAGAGCAGCATTGGCGCGGACGCCAAACCTGAAACCTATCAGATGCTGGGGCAGCTACTGGAGCGGCTGGGAGAACAGGAAAATGCCCTTGATTGTTACCGCAAAGGCCTGGCGCTGACCACCGATACTTACACCCTTCAGGGTAAAACCATCGCCATACCGCCGTTACCCGTCTATCCATCCGGCGCAATCAAGAGCGCAAAGCGAATCGAGAACGCGATTCTGCCAGTGCGTTAGGCTCAAAAAAGAAAGGCGGCCCGAAGGCCGCCTTTCCACTACTCCAGTCGGGCATCCTTACCCCGCGTCACTCCATGGCGATCGCGTCTCCATGCCCCGTCCTTGCACCCCGTCCCATGGATAATAATCGTTGCGAATCTTACCCGGCTCACGAACCATTAACAAATCCCCTGTATAGTGCTCCACGCCTTGATGCTTTGTAAAGCATCTTCCACCTCGCCCAGATTTAATTCGCTTTATTCGCACCAGCAGCATCCAGCAATCTGGCCAAACGCTGCGCCGGAACATAGCCCGGCAACGTCCTGCCGTCTTCCAGCACCAGCGTAGGCGTGCCACTCACCCCCGCACTGTCGGCCAGGGCCATATGCTCCCGTACCGGATTTTCACAGGTCTTCTTCGCAATCGTGCCGGTCGCCTTTGCTGTAGTCAGTGCTGTCTTGCGATCCTTCGCGCACCATACGGATACCGCCTTCTCATAAGATTCAGAGTTTACCCCGGCTCGCGGATACAGCATGTAGCGCACCTTGATGCCAAGCTGATTCAGCTCGGATATCTCCGCGTGCATTTTCCGGCAGTAGGCGCAGTCGACATCCGTGAAAACCGTAATCGTGTGTTTCACCTTTGTCGGCGCGAACACAATCATCCTGTCTTCGCGCATGGAGTTAACCAGCTTGAGGCGCCCTGCGGCACGTTTTCCTTCCGTCAGATTTTTCTTGGTCTGCAGATCCACCATATCGCCTTGCAGCATGTAGCGCCCATTTTTCGATATGTACACCACCTCCGCGCCAAGCGTCACCTCGTAGATCCCTGGCATCGACGAAGGCGTGATGCTGTCTGGCTTGACGCCCGGCGCCAACACCTGCAATGCCTTGTTGATTTCAGCCACCTCGGCATCATCCGCCATCGCCATCTGGGCGCCGGATACTGCAAGCAGCATCATCAAAAACACTTGTCTAATCATCTTGTCGCCTTAGAGCCTATCCGTGAATAAATCATCCCTGCGTTGCTGCCCCAAAACACGCCAGGCAAGACGCGAGACGCGATGTTTGGTTGTTCCAAATGAGCGGCGAGCAACGCCGCATGGCGTGTTTTGGGGCGCAACCCGGAGGGACGGGGCCGGTTTTGCGCAGTGCGGCGTCACGCTTCGCTCATGTGCAACAAGCACACTACACCCAGCCTTCCTTGCCCTGCGCAAAACCGGCCTCCGTCGCAGGGATGATTTATTCATGGATAGGCTCTTAATCACGGAAATTGGTGAACTGCACGGGCAGATCAAGTTTGGACTGGCGCAACAGCGCAATAACCTCTTGCAGATCATCGCGCTTCTTGCCGGTGACGCGTACCTGTTCGCCCTGGATGGCCGCCTGCACCTTGGCCTTGCTGTCCTTGATGAGCTTCACAATCTTCCTAGCCTGTTCGGCATCGATCCCCTGACGCACAGTGAGCTGTTGACGCGCCTTATTGCCGGCAGCCTCCACTTTACCCATATCCAGACAGGCAATATCCACGCCACGCTTTGCAAACTTACCTAACAGGATATCCAGCATCTGATCAATCTGGAATTCGCTGCTGGCATGGAGGGTGACCACCGCCTCGGCCTGCTCAACGTGCGCACCCGACCCCTTGAAATCAAAACGCGTGGAAATCTCACGGTTGGCCTGATCCACCGCGTTGCGCACTTCCGGCATGTTCACTTCTGACACCACATCAAAGGACGGCATATATCTTTGAAACCTCCAACGAATAACAGTTCCATGCAACCTAAAAACCTCAGTTGAAGTCTACTGAGGTTTTTAGGTTCAACCACGCGGATGATGCCTGGCATGCAGGCTTTTCAACCGCTCTTTTGCGACATGAGTATAAATTTGCGTGGTGGATAAGTCACTGTGCCCGAGCAGCATCTGCAAAACGCGCAAATCGGCGCCATGATTCAGCAGATGGGTGGCGAAGGAATGACGCAGCGTATGCGGGGAAATCCTGGCGGCAGCGATGCCAGCCTGTTGCGCGTAGCGCTTGACCAGATACCAGAACGCCTGACGCGTCATCGCCGCGCCGCGCTGCGTTACAAACAAAGCGGCGCAGAGCTTCCCTTTCAGCAGCTCAGGCCGCCCCTCGCGCAGATAACGCTCCAGCCATGACAACGATTCCTCACCGATAGGAACAAGACGCTCCTTTCCACCCTTGCCTGTGATACGCACCACGCCCTGATTTAGATTCACCTGCGCAACACCCGCACTTACCAGCTCTGAAACACGCAGGCCGCTGGCATAGAGCAACTCCAGCATGGCGCGGTCGCGCAAGCCCAGCACATCCTCCACCGCAGGCGCATCGAGCAATGCCTCCACCTCTGTCTCGGTCAACGACTTGGGCAAGGGGCGCCCCAGCTTGGGCGCATCGATACGCGCGCTGGGATCGGCATCCAAACGCCCCTCCCGCACCAGATGCTGATAAAATCGCCGCAGGCAGGACAACAAGCGCGCCATGGAACGGACATGTTTGCGCGTCGCCATATAAGCGGATAAATCCTCCGGCCCCGCGCAAATGAGCGTCTTGCCCTGTGCCGCCAGCCATGCCGCAAAACCGGAAAGATCAGCGCGATAAGCCGCCAAGGTATTGGCGCTTAAACCGCGCTCCATCCAGATCGCATCGAGAAACGCCTCGATGGCGGCAAGGTCCGTATCACAATCGGCTTTCATGATCCAACAGCCAGCGCTTGATATCCAGCTCCTCACCTGAAACCGCGCCGGAGTACCCTCCCAACCCGCTTGCACTGACGACACGATGACACGGCACCACAATAGGGATCGGGTTGACCCGGCACGCCCCGCCCACCGCGCGCGGGCCACTGCCAAGCCGCCGCGCCAAATCACCATAGCGGCACGGCGCGCCGGATGGCACCTCGCACAACGCCTGCCATACGCGGCGTTGAAATGGCGTCCCGAGCGTGGCCTGCGGCAACGAAAAAACATGGGCAGGATTGGCGAAATACGCCATCAACTGCCGCGCGACTTCCCTGGCAACGAGGTTGGTTGGCAGCAGGTCATCTCTATTGGGATCAAGGAAATCAATGGCGCAAAGCGCGTCATGATTAATGCGAATACCAAGTTTTGCCTGAGGGAAAGGCGCGGTCAGAATGGCGTCATAGAGCGATTCCATATCAAGCACTACTAGGAAAAACGCCCCGGATCACGGTATAACCGGCGCACCAGCTCCTCGCCCTGCTTGTCTTTGGTCAGCAGCTTGATAAATTGCTGATGCGCCCGCAGGCGCATCTCCAGCGTATCGCCCTCCTGCGCCAGCATCGCAAAAACCACGCGCGCCTCGGCTGGCTGCGTAGCCATCAGATACAGCGCCGCCGCATACCACGGCTCAAAATCACCTATCAACAATTGCTCGCGATTACCCACCGCGCGCGCACAACTCCGATAGCCATCCCATAGCGTATCAACGGTGATGGTGAACAGGCCATCTCTCGCCAGCGCGCCTTGATCCAAAAGCACCACCTGCTCCATCGCGCGCATCTGGCGGGCACAATCACCGCTGCGCCCCGCCGCCTCGGCCTGTGTGGCCCATAGCCTGGCCTTGATGGGCACGGCCAGCCTGTCATCAGCCAGCGCAGCCGCCGTCTCGCGCACGATGCCTTCCGGGTTATCGCCATTGCGCAAACGCGCCAGCAGGCGCAGCGTGGAAGCCTCCGGCCCTGTCGCAGCCGACAACGATTGAATGGCCTCGGCGACACGCCCCGAGATCAGCATCACCTGTGCGTGCAGCAACTGAGTTGGCACATCCGCATCGCCATAATCCTGCTGATAGCGCAGCATCGCGGCATACGCATCCTCCTTCAGACCCTCCATGATATAGCTGCGAATCACCATCACGCGCCATTGTGCGAACAGTTGGCTTTCCACGCCTGCACCGGGCATCCACAGCAAGCGCAGCAGCAACTCGCGCGCCGACGCGCCCTGTCCCAGCTCAAGATGCGCCGCTGCGCCTTGTATAAGCGCCCACCGGGCAAACTCTTGCGGCATATCTTGCGGCAAGGCACTCACCCGTTGTGCTAGCGCCGCCCAATCCCCCTGCTGCTGATAGATGGCTAGCCGTGCCCGCTCCCATTGCGCCCAATCAGCGGGGCTTTGTGAGACCGCAGGCTGATGCGCATCTATCAGACGTAGCGCAAGACCAGCAGCACCTTGCCCAGCCAATGCGGTTAATTCTTCAAATTGACCGGCATGCGCCACGGGTACGGCAAACAGCATCAGCCAAAGGGCCAGAACAGAAGCCACGCGGGATTTATTTATCTGAAAGATGGGGGAGGAAAAGCAGGAGAATGAAAAAACAAAGCGGAAGATGGCACGCGTGAAGAAAAACCGGCGATGCTTGTTGCAACGTCCGTCCCTCATCACGCGCGCCCACCCCCGCTTGGAATTGATTACTGGAAAGGCATCTGTCGACAGGATAAGGGGGCTACCCTCCTCCCCACCGGCATTTGCTTCATCCCTCTTCATCAAAGAGGGATGAAGAAATTCAATATTACAGCTTTTCCTTGATGCGCGCGGCCTTGCCTTTCAGATCACGCAGGTAGTAAAGCTTGGCGCGGCGCACGTCGCCACGGCGCTTCACCGAAACAGACTCGATGCCTGGGCTGTGCGTCTGAAAAACACGTTCCACGCCTTCACCATGGGAAACCTTGCGCACGGTAAAGGACGAATTCAAGCCGCGGCTGCTCTTGGCGATAACCACGCCCTCAAAGGCCTGCAAACGCTCACGATTACCTTCCTTAACCTTCACCTGCACCGTCACCGTATCGCCTGGGCCAAAAGCAGGCAACTCACGGGTCATCTGTTCGGCTTCGATTTGTTGAATAATGTTCATAGTTTGTCGCTCCAATCAGTTAAATCTTAGCATCATTGAATCAAGCCGGTTACGCGCCTGGCCTACAACTTCTTGTATTCTCTCTGGAATTCACCCAGCAATTCACGCTGCTCTGCATCCAGCGCCAAAACCTCCAGCATGTCCGGCCGCCTTAGCCATGTCCGCCCCAGCGCCTGCTTGCACCGCCAGCGGTGGATCGCCTTATGATCACCGCTTATCAGCACCTCGGGTACCCGCATCCCGTCAACCTCTTCAGGCCGGGTATAGTGCGGATAATCCAGCAGTCCTTCGGCAAACGAATCCTGCTGCGCGGAATCTTCATGCCCTAACACGCCAGGCAGCAACCGCGTCACGGCATCGATAATCACCATCGACGCCAATTCGCCGCCGCTGAGCACGTAGTCGCCAATCGACCATTCCTCGTCGATCTCGGTTTGCAGCACCCGCTCGTCTATCCCTTCGTAGCGGCCCGCCACCAGCACCAGCCGGGATCGCGCGGCCAGCTCATGCACACCGGCCTGGTCCAGGCGCCGCCCCTGCGGCGAGAGGTAAATCACCCGCACCGGCTCCGCCTCGGCAGCGCGCGCCGCGCGGATTGCATCACGCAATGGCTGCACCATCATCACCATGCCGGGACCGCCGCCATAAGAGCGGGCATCGACTGTCCGGTGGCGGTCATGCGTGTAATCGCGCGGATTCCACAATCCTAGCCGCAACAAGCCCCGCTGCACTGCCCTGCCCGTCACACCCTGCTGTGTGAAACCCTCGAACATGGGCGGAAACAAGGTGACAACATCGACTCGCATCCGCTAAAACTCAGGATCCCAATCGACACGCATGCGCTTCTCATGCAAATCGACGTCAACCACCACCTGGTCGATATAGGGGATCAAACGTTCCCGCTCACCCATGACCACCAGCACGTCATTCGCGCCGGTTTCCAGCAGATGATCCACCGTACCCAGCGCGGCACCGTCGAGCGTCTCGACAGCCAGGCCCACCAAATCCCTCCAGTAATACTGCCCGGAGCGCGGCGACGGCAGCTGATCCCGATGCACCGCGATATCCGCACCCAGCAGAACTCTGGCGGATTCGGGATTGCTGAAACCCTCAAGCTGCGCGACGATACCCTTGCCATGAGGGCGCCCGCCCAGCAAGAACGTGGTTTTCCATTCTTCCCCCAGGCTTACCTGCCAGGGGTTGTAGGCCAAAATATTTTCCAGCGGATGAGTGTAGGAATACACCTTGACCCAACCGCGCACCCCGAAAACCCCGGAAATCCGCCCAACCACAACCAAATCAGAGGGATTGTCGCTTACGCCCTTCAGGGTACTCATCTATGAATGCGCCGATGGCGGTGAACGAGCGCACACACCTCCCGCTGACCCGGCCTTATCAGGCGGCCTGCTGCTTGACCAGCGAAGCAACGCGCTCGGAGGGCTGAGCGCCCTTAGATACCCAGTAATTCAACCGCTCATTATCCACGTTCAACCGCACTTCGCCGCCGGTCGCAACGGGGTTGAAAAACCCAACGCGCTCGATATAGCGGCCATCACGCGGGTTGCGCGAATCGGTCACGACGATGTGGTAAAAAGGGCGTTTTTTCGCGCCGCCGCGTGCCAAACGAATGGTTACCATTGTGTCTGCTTCCTTTGAATCAAACCTGAAGAACCCGCGCAATGTGCAGGCGGAATAAAACCGGGTATTTTACGCGAATCACAAAAAAAGGGAAGCGGCAATTTCATCGCCTGGGTTATGTTACGCTTTACTTGTCTATATCAACCAACACACCAAAGACCAGCACCATGCCCGAAAACAAGATGCAGCGCCCCCTGGCCCCGCTTGAACTGGAAGAGCGCGCCAGGGAAATCTTCCCTATCGAGATGACTCCCGAAGAGTTTGCCGGGCGCGATGGCGAGGGTTGGGCGCCCTTCCCCTTTGGGGACTACCATTACCGGGATGAACAACTGGATGCCTGGATACAACAATTCGGCAAAATCCTCGCCACGCCAGGCGCGGTCGAACTCTATCAGATGAAATACCTGACACCACAGGAACGCAACCGGCTTGCAGCACTCAAGGCGATGATCGAGGATGATTTTTAGATGGCCTGATTTGTCCATACAGACACAAGTAAGGCACATCACCCTACCCCCCCACACCACCTCATAGCCAACCCCCAACAGAGCTGTCTGTCAACGATGGCGGCTTCTTCATTTTTACCACCCTTCCGTCCTTCTGTTTACCTTCCTTAAACCTTATCTTTGCCGGTTTCCCGAGCGTTTTTTGATAAAGCGCTAATGTTTTTTGGAAGCCGATCGCTATAGGCAACGTAAGGCCCAGAGAATAGCAACTAATGGCCAGCACATAGTGGATAAGGACGGGTGCGAAATGAACATCAAACAAAAGATATGGTCGTTGCCAGTTGTCGCCGTGCTGATCTTTGTGGTTGGCATTGCGGTCAATTACGCGTTTTCTTCGTCGACTTCTACGTTGCTGGATAGAGTCCGCAATGTCGATTATCCGTTACTGGAGAATACGCAGCAGCTCATGGCCGATTTCAAGGGTATCCAGGAAAACCTGAAAAACGCTGTGACGGCCAATGACAAGAAAGGCCTGGAACTGGCAGCGGAGAAGGCGGCCAATTTCAGGAAGAGCCTTGAAGAACTGGCCAAGATTCCTGGCAGAAAGGAAGGCGCGGGGAAAATCGGCAAGGAATTTGACGAATATTACCAAGCTGCCAGTGACGCCGCCTCCATCATGCTGGGCGTGAAAAGCGGCGATATTGGCGCATCCGCAGGCAGGATGCAGCCGGCTCTGGAGATCTTGAACACCACGCTCAACTCATCCAAGGAACGTGCAACCAAGGAGTTTGAAGCGGGATTGGCCGGAATAGAAAGCAATGTGATGCGTGGGTTAATGGCCAGTATCGCTGTCGCGGTGGTGATCATCCTTGGCTTGGGGGTGATCTCCTTTTTTGTCATCGTTTCCATCACTACCAGCCTGAAAGAAATTCTAAGCCGCGTCGAGGATATCGCCAGTAGTGACGCCGACCTCACCAAAAAGGTGAACATAGCGAGCACCGATGAGTTAGGTCAGCTTGCAAGCTTAATCAACAAGTTCATCGGCAATCTGCATGGCGTGATGTCGCGCGTGGCAACGATCTCGAAAGATGTGCGGCATTCCTCGGCAGAGCTTGCGTCAGTGACCTCCGGCTTGTCTCAGGGAGGGCAGATGCAGGCCGATCAGGTGACGCGTATCGCCCGCGCCATGGAGGAAGTATCCGCGACAGTTACTGAGATGGATAGAAGCAGCGCCAACGCGGCGGATTCCGCCACGGCAACATATCAGGCCGCAAAAGAGGGTGGGCTGGTCATTCAGGGCACCATCGACAGTATGCACAAGGTGTCGGACTCCGTAAACGAGGCCGCCAACATGGTGAAAGCGCTGGGCGAGAGTTCCGCCCATATCGGTGAGGTGATCCGCGTTATTCGTGATATCGCGGATCAGACAAATTTGCTGGCGCTGAACGCCGCCATTGAGGCGGCGCGTGCCGGCGAGCAGGGGCGTGGCTTTGCGGTGGTGGCCGATGAGGTGCGCAATCTGGCGGGCCGCACTTCGAAGGCGACCCTGGAGATTAACCAGATGATTGAGAAGATTCAGGGCGAGGTCGGCGTCACGGTCAACTGCATTTCGTCCGGGCGAGAGGCGGCGTCGATTGGCAAGGAAAGGGCAGCCAGTGCCCAGTCGGCGCTGGAAAACATTTTGGGCAGCATTAATGGTGTCGGTGGATTGATCCGTGAAATTGCCATGGCGACGCAAAACGTCGCGCATGGCGTGCAGGAGATCACCAGCGAAACCGATCAATTTGCCAGTGTCGCACAAAACAGTTTGGCGCAGACCCGGCATGCCATGCAGCAAAGTGACAAGCTGGATGGCGCTACAGAGCAGTTGGACAAAATGGTAGGCAGTTTCAAACTTTAACTGAAAGGAGAAGGAAATGCAGTCTATTTGCAAAAGGTATATAGCTGTGGCCATTAGCGGCATTGGCTTGGCTGTTGGAGCTCAATCAGCGCTGGCCGTGGAGATAAACGACAAGCTTTCGATTTACGGATATGGTCATCAAGCCTATATGCGCACCAACGCGAATGCCTATCTCGATGCGGACAAGAAGGGTGATTGGAGTTACGGTGCTCTTGCACTGGTGATTGCCGCAACGCTTGATGACAAGACCAAGGTCTGGATGCACCTGCACAATACGGCAGAAACGACGCGCATGGACTGGGCCTACATCGACCGCCAGGTGAGCGCCAGTCTTGCGCTACGTGCTGGCCAGATAAAGATGCCGGTGGGGTTGTATAACGAAATTCGTGACATCAAGTTTCTGCAGCTTGCCACGTTGGCTCCGGCCCTCTATCAGGAAGCATCAAGAATGACCGATGAGGGCTATCGAGGCCTCGGCTTGACTTATAATCACGCTGTCGGAGCGGGTAGCTTCTCCTGGGATGGTTATACGGGCCAGGTGGTTGATCTTGAGGTTCTTGCAGGAACCGCCAAGGAAAAAATGCGGCGCATGGTTGGCGGGCGCGTTACTTACAATACTCCTGTGGATGGGCTGCGCTTCATGGCCTCGACTTATGACAGCAGGCTGCAGCAGGGGGGCGGTCTCGAAGGTAGCCGGAGAGTGTGGATATTATCGGCCGACTACAAGGCGAACAATCTCGACCTCAAGGCCGAGTATGCGCCGATGAAGTTTTTCGGCATCAAGAGCAAAACCTATTACGCGCAGGCAGGCTATACCCTTGTCGAGAAGTGGACGCCCTTCGTCCGCTACGACTATGTTACGACCGACAGCACGCAGAGCGACGATCCTTCTTACTACCAAAAGACCGCTACCATTGGCGTAGGCTACAAGTTTAGCGACAACGTCGGTTTCCGCCTGGAAGACCACTTCAATCGTGGCTATGCCCTGCCAGCAGCTTCTGGCGAGACAGTTGCGGGAACTGGCAAGAACAACTGGAATATGTTGGTAGCCAGCGTTAACTTCATATTTTAAGGCGGGAGAAAGAAGATGAAAGTGATTTTGCGTAGCATTTTAGCGGCAGGCATAGGCGCCATGATGGCCCTGTCTGCCTGGGCCGGAGATGTGGTGGTGATCGTCAACAAGGGCAACACCAATGCCGTGGACAAGGCATTTGTCGTGAAGGTTTACACGGGCGAGGCGAAAGCCTGGCCGGACGGCGGCCCGATTTTTTCCGTCGATCAGGGAGAGAGCAATCCGGTCCGCGCGGATTTTTCCAGCAACGTGCTCGGCAAAAGCGTCTCCAACATGAAGGCGCTATGGGCGCAACACATCTTTGCCGGCAAGGCGCTGCCGCCCAAGGTCGTCGACCAGGATGCCGAGGTTAAAAAGGTGGTCAGTACCAACAAAAATGCCATAGGCTATATCAGCGCATCAAGTGCGGACGACACCGTGAAAGTGGTTGTTAAGTAACCCCCTCCGCCGCGGAGCGGCGCCTGGATTGTGGCGCTCCGCGGTTTTTCCCTGTCACAAAACACCCGCACCCGACGGAAACAGCGGCCCCTCCGCGATCATCGTTCCGGGAGCAATATAACAAGTAGGCGATAGCAAGCCATAACCTACAGACACTAAAATTCATTAGCTTTTTCTAAAGTTCTTGTGTATAGTGCGCTCCGTGCCGTAACAAACGGACACTCTTCGTCTCTGACCTCTCCGCTGTCTAGCGCAGCATCATATTGGTTGGCGACGTTTCAGCAACCTGGCGGTCGCCACCAGCCACAGCGGTACCCGCCCTGCTAGATATATTTTTTATCTGGCCATACACATTCATTCATCATTAATTTCCGTTCTGTGGCGGCGGATGAGGGTATTACTTTGTCTTTCCAAGAACTTAATTTAAGCTCCGACCTTTTGCGCGCCATTGAGGCGAGCGGCTACACCACACCTACCGACATCCAGCGCCAGGCTATTCCTGTCGCCATTTCAGGCCGTGATCTGATGGCTTCAGCCCAGACCGGCACTGGCAAAACAGCCTCCTTTGTACTGCCTGCCCTGCAAAAATTACAGGAGCCATCCAAGGTTCAAGGCCGCGGGCCGCGCGTGCTGATCCTTACCCCGACCCGCGAGCTGGCCGCGCAGATCCAGGAGTCCATCAAGCGTTATGCGCGTTTCACGAAACTGAGCTCCGGCTCGATCGTGGGTGGCGCGCCCTACCCTGTCCAGGAGCGTCTGTTGCGCTCTCCGCTGGATCTGCTGGTTGCCACACCAGGCCGGCTGATCGACCACATGGAGCGCGGACGGGTGGATTTCTCACGCCTGGAAATGCTGGTGCTGGACGAAGCGGACCGCATGCTGGACATGGGCTTCATCGAGCCTGTTGAACGCATCAGTGCTGCCACGCCTGCTACTCGCCAGATCCTGCTGTTTTCCGCAACGTTCGAAGGCAATGTGGAAAAACTGGCGCGCACTTTGCTCAAGGATCCTGTCCGCATCCAAATCGCGGGATCGAAAGAAAAACACACGCAGATCGAACAACGTGTTCATCAGGCGGATGACTATAACCATAAACATCAGCTGCTGAGCCATGTGCTGAGCTCCCAGGATCTCAGCCAGGCCATCGTCTTCACGTCGACCAAGCGCGGCGCCGATGAACTGGCCGGCGAGCTGAACGAGCAGGGCCATGCCTGTGCGGCATTGCACGGCGATATGAAGCAGGGCGCCCGCAATCGCACTGTGCAGCGCATGCGCCGCGGTGATGTGAAAGTCCTGGTCGCCACCGATGTGGCAGCACGCGGACTGGACATCACGGGCATTACGCACGTCATCAACTTTGACCTGCCGATGGTGGCTGAAGATTATGTGCACCGCATCGGCCGCACCGGCCGCGCCGGCGCCTTTGGTATAGCGGTTTCGCTGATCGGCCCGCAGGATTGGGGCAAGCTGGCGCAAATCGAGCGGCTCACCGGGCATCGTCTGGAGCGCAGCGTTCTGCCAGGCCTGGAGCCGACCCGTTCGGAGCCTAGAGGCGGTGCCGGCGGCGACAAGCCCCGTGGCGGCCGTCCGGGTTTCGCACGCAATGGTGCCGGTGCCGGCGCAGCGCGTCCCCGCTCGTCATCCTCAGCACCTCGTTCGCCGTCCTCAGCCCCCCGAGGAGGGCAACCCCGCAGCCAGGGCGAGGGCTTTAGCCAGCCTTATGCACAGCAACGGGCAAAAAGCACGGGGTACAGCAACGGAAACGGATACGGAAGCAGCAACGGAAATGCGAACGGAAACACGCGTTCCAGTGACAACGGCGCGCCTCGCCGTTCAAGCGACAACGGAGCGCCCCGTCACAAGACAACGGGTGAGCGTCCGAAAATCTCGTTTGCATCGCGCCCACAGAAACGGCCCGCACCGCGCAGCTTCTGATAGATGAAGGTGACTGAAAACCCTTGAGGATTTCAGGTAAAGGGGGGCGGGTATATACCCGCCCCCCTTTTTTTGTCCAGCGGAAAACAACTTTTATTACCCAGAGGGTCACTTCAGACCCTGGCCCCCGACACTGCGCCCCAAGTGGTGCGCCAGCGGGTTTTGACGCGTACCAGACCAACCAGGCCAACCAAGGCCAGCCCGGCGAATATCCAGAAACCGGCCGCAAAGTCACCCGTCATGCCCTTGGACCAGCCTAGTGCTTTGGCGAGAAAGAACCCGCCCACGCCACCCGCCGCGCCCACCAAGCCGGTCATCACACCCATTTCACGGCGAAAGCGCTGCGGCACGAGCTGAAACACTGAACCATTGCCCATGCCCAGCGCCATCGCGCCGACAAAGAAGATGACCACCGCGCCCCAGGCAACAGCGGGTAACTCGAACAGCCCCCAACCACTTACCTTGGCATCCGCCACCGCACCTGCGGCAGGCGCGGGGCCTTCCGGCATCAAAGAGATGCTCAAATACGAGAGCGCCACGACCACAAACAGCACCTGTAGCGTCTTGATGCCACCCATGCGGTCCGCCAGCCAACCACCCACCGGGCGGAATAGCGAACCTGCGAATACCACCAAAGCCACCATCATGCCCGCCGCCACGCCGGAGGTGTGATACCACGTCGTAAAGTACAGCGGCAACGCAGTACCCAGACCCACGAAACCACCGAAGGTAATCGAATAGAAGAACATAAACCACCAGGTATCGGCATCCTTGAGCACTGTGGCGTAGTTCGCCAGCGTCACCGGGGCGGGTTGGTGCGGCGCATCCTTGGCCATCCAGCTATAGAGCAGGAAGACCACCACGACAGGGATCAGCAGAAAACCGAACACCGACTGCCAGCCAAAATTTTCCGCCAGCCACGGCACGATCATGGAGTCCAGCACCACACCCATATTGCCCGCCCCGGTGATGCCCAGCACGATGCCTTGGTAATTTGGCGGATACCAGCGGCTGGCCTGCGGCAGCGCCACCGCAAAGCTCGCGCCCGCAAACCCGAGAATCACCCCGAACAGCTCCACCTCCAGCTTGCTGTGCAAACCCGTTACCCAGGCATAGGTCAACCCGACCATGACAATCAGCTGCCCCAACTGCCCCGCGCGTTTCGGGCCGATGTGATCCGCCAGCATCCCCATCGGCACGCGCAAGAGGGCGCCTGCCAGAATAGGCACAGCAACAATCGTGAATTTCTCTTCAATGGGAATGCCCAGCTCCTGAGTGATATACAGCGAAAGCGGCCCCAACACTACCCACACCATGAAGCTGATATCAAAATACAAAAACGCCGCCAACAGCGTGGGCCAATGCCCTGCCTGTTTGAAATCCTGAAAATTCATTCTCTACACCCCTGATTACTGGCGCCATGCTCGCACCAGGCTGGATCACATGCCAAACAAGCATGCAATCATGCAAGGCAAGCCGTGTGCCAATCTCGGGCAATCAATCTGATGTCATTAATATATAAAGATAAAATAAGCGCACCATGAAATGGCGCTCACTCCAGAATGGCGCTTGAATGGCGCTTGCGCACCAATTTCGAGCGCAAACTATTGTCCTTTTATCAATTTGGTGCGATTAATGAGTCTTGCCGGAAACGGCGTTACCGGGTCAACACAGAACCTTGTTTGATCGGGGCAAAAATGATCCGGTCCTTGGCAGGAAACGGCGACGAGGACGGTGTTTCGCTATTTTGAGTAAAATAGCCGAATGATTTGATTGGTGGGCGATACTGGGATCGAACCAGTGGCCCCTGCCGTGTGAAGGCAGTGCTCTACCGCTGAGCTAATCGCCCCAATGTGAGGGGCGAATTTTACGGGTATAGGCAGGAACCGTCAAATATTTCCTATACTTTTAGGCATGGGCATGCGCAAAGTCCGCGCGACTTTTGCTAATATGATCCAATTACCCGGAGGTATTCACATGGTCGACCCCAAAATTCTTGATGATCTGGCAAAACGCCTCGCCGATGCCGTCCCTTCCGGTATCCGCGACCTGCAGCGTGATCTGGAAAAAAACTTTCGCGCGGTACTCCAGGCGGCGTTTTCCAAGCTGGACCTGGTGACGCGCGAGGAGTTCGATGTGCAAACAGCCGTGCTTAACCGCACGCGCGCCAAACTGGACGCGCTGGAGCAGCACGTCGCCGACATGGAAAAGTTGCTCAAGAATCAGGCCGAGTGAGTGCGGGAAACGACTGCTATAGTTAGAACCCGTTCACGATCTCGATCAAGGGAAGAGCGCAGCGAAGGGTTCCCAGTGCAAGGCAAAATCGAACGAAAAAGCGGAGCATACACGAAGTATGTGAGCATTTTGAGTTCGATTTTAACGCCGCAATGCGCCCTTCAGCGAGATCGTGAACAGGTTCTTACTACCGTGCTCCGCGTTTACCCTAACCAACCATGTCGCTCTCAGTAATCTTCAGCCGGGCGCAGGCCGGCATCGACGCCCCACTGGTAACAGTGGAGGTGCATCTTTCCAATGGCCTGCCCAGCCTGTCCATCGTCGGGCTGCCTGAGATGGCGGTCAAGGAGAGTAAAGACCGTGTGCGCGGGGCTTTGCTGAACGCGAACTTTGATTTTCCCGCGCGGAGAATTACCGTCAATCTTGCCCCCGCCGACCTGCCCAAAGAGGGTGGACGCTTCGACCTGCCGATCGCCTTGGGGATTCTTGCGGCGTCCGGGCAAATACCCGCCCAAGGTCTGGCTGAATACGAGTTTGCCGGAGAGCTGGCGCTGAGCGGCGAGCTACGCCCGCTACGTGGCGTGCTACCCGTCGCCGTCCAGGCACGCAATGCCCAGCATACCTTGGTAATCCCCCTGGAAAACGCCGCCGAGGCCGCTCTGGTCGGCGATGCGACAGTGTTGGGCGCCCGCCACTTGCTGGAAGTATGCGCCCACCTCCATGGGAGCCGTTTGTTGCCGCCCCATGCGGCGGCGCCGGGCAGCCCAGCCGCGCAGCCGGAGGAACATGAGCCGAACGATCTGGCCGAGGTGCGCGGCCAGCATCATGCCAAACGCGCCCTGGAAATCGCTGCGGCGGGCGGTCACAGCCTGTTGCTGATCGGCCCGCCCAGCACCGGCAAAACCATGCTGGCAAGCCGTCTGCCAGGCATCCTGCCATTGATGACGGAGGATGAGGCACTGGAAACCGCCGCTATCACATCCATCAGCGATTCCGGTTTCGCACCAGCCCGCTTCAATAAGCGCCCGTTTCGCGCCCCTCATCATACGGCGTCCGGAGTGGCCCTGGTGGGAGGTGGCTCTCATCCTCGCCCAGGCGAGATCTCGCTGGCGCATAACGGCGTGTTGTTCCTGGATGAATTGCCGGAATTTGACCGGAAAGTGCTGGAGGTGCTGCGCGAACCGCTGGAATCCGGCCATATCACGATCTCGCGCGCCGCACGGCAGGCGACCTTCCCGGCCCGCTTCCAGTTTGTCGCGGCGATGAACCCGTGCCCATGCGGGTATCATGGGGACGCCAACGGACGCTGCCGCTGCACCGTGGAGCAGGTACAGCGCTACCGGGCGCGCGTGTCCGACCCGCTGCTGGACCGCATCGACATGCACATCGAAGTGCCCCGCTTGCCGCGCGACCTGTTGCGCGCCGGACCTGAGAACAGTGGCGAAACCAGCACCCAGGTACGCACGCGCGTCGCGGCCGCCCGCGCACACCAGATGCAGCGCACCAATAAGCCGAACTGCGCGCTGAGCAACCGCCAGATCGAACGCGTCTGCCGCCTGAATGACAGTGATGCAAAATTGCTGGAACAGGCCATCGAACGCTTGGGGCTGTCGGCGCGTGCCTACCACCGCATTCTGAAGGTGGCGCGCACCATCGCAGACCTGGCGGGCAGCGAGGCGATCAACACTGCCCATCTGAGCGAGGCCATCTCCTACCGGCGGCTGGACCGCCGCGCGGCAGGCTCTTAATTAGCTGGCGCGGCCTGGGGAGCTGGGGCCGGATTAGCCGCCGGTGCTGCTGGGGCGTTTGCCTGGGGCTTCTTCTGCCGGGGGTTGATCTTGTACATGGCAATATTGAGACCCTTCATCGTGTCATCCCGCACTGTCAAAACCTCGTTGGCCTCGCCTTTGGCGTATTTGGTTTTGTAGCGGGAAATATACACCGTGCCAGTCAAAATAGTGTTGACCACAGTGTCTTTCAATTCATAGCTTTGCAAATCACCCAGTTCTTCATTATTGTGCTTCAGATAGGCCATCCACTCATCAGGGGACTCCTCCGGCGCAAACATCGCGCTCGCCTGTTCGAAATCCTTCTGTTTTACGAGCTCGTAAAATTTCTTGTCTAAATCGCGCATTTCGGGACTGCGCGGCGGATCACTGCATCCGGCCAGCATGAACGACACAAAGAAAAGCAGGCTGGACAGAAAGATGGTCTTGGATGCCCTGGAATGATTCATGATGATGCGCCCTATCAAAACCGTTATTTTATAAAAGTATGTTTTGCCGCTTTTGAAAGCCGACACTACTCGATAGTGTATTAAAAATTGTCGCGCAAGAATACCTGCGTGCGCGTGCCCACCTGCTCGGATATGATAGTACCCATAATATTACCCAGCGAGATGCCCATCATTGCATAACAACACCTGCAACACCATCACAACCACCCATCTCGCCAACAACGTGACTATTGTCAGCCGCGCGATGCCTAACACGCATAGCGCGGCGCTTGGAGCATGGATACTCAATGGCGGACGCCATCAGACAATGGAACAGGCGGGCTACGCCCATCTGCTGGAACACCTGCTGTTCAAAGGCTGCGAGGGAATGGATGCGCTGACGATGGCGCGCCGCTTCGAGGCGATGGGTGGCCAGATCAACGCGCATACCGGGCGTGAGCTGACGGCGCTGCACGGACTTGTGCCGGAGCAGAATCTGCTGGAACTGCTCAACATGTTTATCGCCATGCTGCTTGCCCCCCGCTTTAATGAGCACGATCTGGCCATAGAGCGTGAAGTAGTGCTACAGGAAATGGCGATGATCGAGGATACGCCCGAAGAAGCCATGGAGGAGTCCGCCATCGAACTGGCATGGCCCAACCATCCGCTCGGCTGGCCGATTCTGGGCCGCCAGGCGGTTGTCGAAAACGCCACGGCCGAAGGGATGCATGACTATTTGCGCAGCCTGCTGACGGGTAACCGATTATGGATCATGGCGGCAGGCGCGGTGGATCACGCGGCGCTGGTGCAGGCGTGTACACCGCTCGCGGCATTGCCGCCGGGCGTACCGCCAGCGCAACCAATGCCGGTTTTCACTGGCGGGCACCATCGTGCGCAGCAAGACCTCACGCAGAGTCATTTATTATGGAGCATGGCGGCGCCGCCGATCAGTGATGCGCGCTACCCAGCGTTGGTGCTTGCCAATCATTTATTGGGCGGAGGGGTGTCTTCACGGCTCTTTCAGGAGATCCGTGAACAACGCGGCCTGGCCTACGCTATTCAGTCGCGCCTTGAACTCTATTCCGATTGTGGCCTATGGCTGATCCAGACCGCCTGCGAACCCGATCGCGCCCAGGAATGCCACCAGGCCGTGGAAGACACCCTCTTGCGGCTTATGCGCAACGGGCCGGATGCGGACGAAGTGGAAAATTCGCGTAACCACCTGCGCGCCTCCATGCTCATCGCGGAGGATGATCCCGAAGAGAACATGGAACGCCTGGCGCGCGAGGCGATTTATCTTAAACGTCACCCGACGATGGAAGAGCGCTTGTCAGAATTGGCGGAGATTACGCCGGAAACGGTAATGGATAATTTAAACCGGGCTTGGTCTAACACATTAAATCTGGAGTGGTCGCCATGAAAACTGCGCCGGATTTTTTCGCAGCGGCAACCGTGAGGGGCCATCATGATCCTCAAGCAACTTTTCGAGTCGAACTCATCAAGCTACACCTATCTGCTGGGCTGCCGTGACTCAGGGCTGGCGGTGCTTATCGACCCGGTTTTAGAAACTGTGGAGCGCGATCAGCACGTCTTGCAGGAACTTGGGTTGAAGCTGGCCTATTCCGTGGAAACACATATCCATGCCGACCACCTTACCGGCGCGCGCAAACTGAAATACCTGCTGGGAAGCAAAATTGCCGGACCCGCAATGGATGGAATTCCCTGCCGCGACATTGGATTGCAGGAAGGCGAAACATTCCGCGTCGGCATGATTGAGATACACCCGCTGCTCACTCCGGGGCATACCGCCACACACCATGCCTATCTGCTCGACAATGGCGCACATCAAATGCTGTTCAGCGGCGATGCCTTATTGATTGATGGCTGTGGGCGCACGGATTTCCAAGGTGGCAACCCCATCACACTTTATGAATCAATTCAAAGAAAATTATTTACCCTGCCCGATGAAACTCTCGTGTATCCGGGACACGACTATGCCAGCCGTCAAATATCCACCATAGGCCAGGAAAAGACACGGAATCCCCGGCTTGGCGGTGGCAAAACCCTGGATGAATTCATAGAGATCATGAACGCGCTGAAACTGCCCTACCCAAGAAAAATGGACTTCGCCGTACCTGGCAACATGCTGTGCGGCGAATGCCCGCCGGATGTGCCGGAGGAATTCAAGGGGCCGTGTGCAGTTGATTATCAGGGTTAAAACGAAAAAAAGCGCCCCGTACTGTACGGGGCGCTTGCGCAATACGAAATAAACGTATTAATTACTTCTTCATTTCTTTCATTTCTTCTTTCTTCTCTTCCTTTTTCTCTTCAGCCTTGCTTTCTTTCTTGTGGTGTTTGCTCATCTCGTGGTGCTTTTTCATTTCCTTGTGCTCAGCGGCAGGTGCGGCTGGGGCAGCAGCGCCGGCAGCCTTCTCATCGGCGTTGGCCACGGTGGAGAAACCGAACAGGGTGGTAATGGCAATCGCTGCTGCACCAACTAAAGCTTTATTCATATCGCAATCCTCGCTAAATAAATGACATGCCTGACATCTGGTGGCTTGGGCAAGAAACGTCCCCCCCTCACCATCGGCATTGATGATATCACAATAATTATGGGATTTTGCAATACGGCATTATTAATGTCAGGCCGCGATCCACGACAAAAAATTGGCACACTGAACCCATCACCCCACCCTAATCAGCACGCAGCCCAATGAGTAATCCGGATTCAACTTTCGGTCAGCCAGAAACAATTCGCTTGCGCATAAACGCGTAATACATCACCGGTATCACCAGCAGCGTCAACAGGGTAGAAACAAGGATGCCGAAGATCAGCGAGATTGCCAGTCCGTTGAAGATGGGGTCATCCAGAATAAATAACGCACCGAGCATGGCCGCCAAGCCCGTGAGCACAATCGGCTTGGCGCGGACGCTGCCGGCGCGGATTACCGCCTCTTCGAATGCTACGCCGCGGCTCACTTCCTGATTGATAAAGTCCACTAGCAGGATCGAGTTGCGCACGATAATACCGGCCAGCGCGATCATGCCGATCATTGAAGTGGCGGTGAATTGCGCGCCGAGCAGGGCGTGGCCCGGCATTACGCCGATGATGGTGAGCGGAATCGGCGCCATGATGATCAGCGGCGTGAGATAAGAGCGAAACTGCGCGACCACCAGCAGATAAATGAGGATCATGCCGACGCCGTAGGCGATGCCCATGTCGCGGAAGGTCTCGTAGGTAATCTGCCACTCACCGTCCCATTTCAATCCGTAGTTATAAGGATCATTCGGCTGGCTGAGCAGAGACTGATCCAGTACCGCACCATGCTCCATCGGCGTATCGCCAAGCTTGCCGAGCATTTCGAACATGCCATACAGCGGGCTGTCGAGTTTCCCCGCCGCATCGCCGGTGACAAATACCACGGGCATCAAATCCTTGTGATAAATGGCATGTTCACGCGTGCTGTGCTCCACAGTGGTGATTTCGGACAAGGGCACGAGCTTGCCCTGATTGCTTCGTACTTTAAGGTCCAACAGCGACTGGATAGCGGCCTTGTCCGCCACCGGCAATTCCAGGCGGATTGGCACGGCATACTTGGCATGGACATCGTGCAGGTAACTGGCGTCCTCGCCACCCAGCGCGGCGCTGAGCGCGCTTACCACGCTCTGTTGCGATACACCCAACTGCGCCGCTTTCTGGCGATCGACATGCGCGATCAAGCGTTTCTGGTTGGCCTCGATGCTGTCATCCACATCGACAACATCCTGGGTATTTTCAAATATTCCGCGCACACGTTTGGCGATACGCATCTGGCCGTCATAGTCCATGCCGTAGATCTCGGCGACGAGTGGCGCTTGCACCGGCGGGCCGGGAGGCACCTCGACAATCTTGACGTTGGCCCCCAGGCGGCGCCCTATTTCCTGCAAGGGGGCGCGCACTGAAGCCGCAATCTCATGGCTCTTGCGGTCGCGCTTATGCTTGTCCACCAGATTCACCTGGATGTCGCCGACATTCGCACCCTTGCGCAGATAATATTGGCGCACCAGACCGTTAAAGTTGATCGGCGCGGCCGTGCCTGCATAGGTCTGATAATCCGTTACCTCGGGCACGGTCGCCAGATACACACCCAGCTCACTGAGCACGCGCGCGGTCTGTTCCACAGTGACGCCCTCCGGCATGTCGACCACCACCTGAAACTCGGATTTGTTATCGAACGGCAGCATCTTGAGTACCACCAGCTTTACCACGCCCAGGCCGACGGAGACCACAATCAGCAGCATGATGGCGCCAAACAGCGCCCAGCGCCGCAGCCTGCCCGCATCACCTTGCAAAAATAGGCCGACATATTTTTTGAAAAACCCATAGAGAGGTCCGCTGCCCTCGCCGTCCGTGTGCACTTGGGCACCTTCCACAAGGGCCGCGTGACTCTTCTTGTGTTTGACGTTACGCAGAACCTTATAGGTCAGCCATGGCGTCACTACAAAGGCCACCGCCAGTGAGATCAGCATACCCATGCTGGCGTTGATCGGAATCGGCCCCATGTACGGCCCCATCAGGCCGGTGACAAAAGCCATCGGCAGCAGCGCGGCGATGACGGTGAAGGTGGCGAGAATGGTGGGACTGCCGACCTCATCCACTGCCAGAGGAATGGCCTCGGCCAACGGCTTGTCGCCGATCTGCCTATGGCGGTGGATATTTTCCACCACCACGATGGCATCATCCACCAGAATGCCGATGGAGAAGATCAGTGCGAACAACGACACACGATTGAGCGTGAAACCCCACGCCCACGAGGCAAACAGCGTTATCATCAGCGTAATGACCACGGCGCTGCCGACGATCAGCGCCTCGCGCCAGCCCAGCGCGAAAAGGACCAGCAGCACTACAAATGCTGTGGCGAAAGCCAGCTTGCCGATCAGCTTCATGGCCTTGTCATTGGCGGTTTCGCCATAATTGCGTGTCACGGTGCCATGCACACCCTCCGGCACGAAAGTGCCTTCAAGCTGCTCATAGCGCTCGATCACCTGATCGGCAATACTGACCGCATTGGTGCCCGGCTGTTTGGCAATCGCCAAGGTGACAGCGGGAAACTCGCCTTTGAGGGTGACGCCCTTATCCTGCGCGGCAGGCCCGGTACCGAAAGAAACATACTGTTCGGGCTGATCGGGTCCTTGCGTCACGCTCGCCACATCGCGAAGATAAACGGGCGCATTGTTGCGCACACCAACCACCAGCGCAGCGACCTCTGCGCCGTTCGTCAGAAAGGTGCCCGCCTGCACCTGTATCTCACGATTGCCGGACACCAGCGCACCGGCCTCGCGCGATACATTACCCGCCGCCAACGCGGCACGCAGATCATCCAGTGCAATGCCATAAGCCGCCATGCGTTTGGGATCAAGCTGCACATGCACCACCCGGTCAGGGCCACCGACGGTGTAAATGTCACGCGTGCCGGGGACGCGCTTCAATTCCGCCTCGATAGCATGCGCCACCCGTTGCAGATCATGGCCGCCACGCTTCGCGTCATCGGTCCACAGGGTAAGCGTAACGATGGGCACATCATCCATGCCCATAGGCTTGACGATGGGCTGCCCCACGCCCAGATGAGCGGGCAGCCAATCCTGGTGGGAGTAAATCGCGTTATACAGGCGCACAATTGATTGCGTGCGATCCTGCCCCACATCGAATTGCACAGTAAACACCGCCATGCCCGGCTGCGACACCGAGTAGATGTGCTTGATGCCCTCGATCTCCGACATCACCTGTTCGCCAGGCGTGCTGATCAGTGATTCGACTTCTTTTGCCGTCGCGCCGGGAAAGGCGACAAAGACATTGGCAAAGGTAACTTTGATCTGCGGCTCTTCCTCGCGCGGCGTCACCAGCACCGCAAACAGGCCGAGCAGCAGCCCGACCAGTGCCAGCAGAGGCGTGATATGGGAGTGCAAAAATTTCTTGGCGATGACGCCGGAAATCCCCATGCGTTCGCTCATGGTTTGGCCGCGCGCTGCTGCTTGAGATTGACCATGGCGCGTATCGGATCAAGCGCAACATTCTCGCCCGCATCCAGCCCCGCCAGTACCTCGATCATGCCATCGGCATAGCGCTGCCCCACACGAATCTGGCGCAGCGCTACACGGCCATCCTTACTTACCACATACACGCCGGTCAACTCACTGCGTTGCACCACGGCGGCTTGCGGCACCAGCAGGGTCTTTTCCTCATCACCGGCAAAAGAGGCCTTGAGGAACATGCCGGGATAAACTCCTTGCACCCCTTCAGGGAGATCGGCACGCACCTTCACCGTATTCGTCACCGGATCGGCATAAGGGAAAACCGTGAGGTGGGCGGCCTCAACCGTGCGCGGGCTGGCGCCATTTTGCGCGGGCAACAAAATATGAACGCGACCCTGGGCGCGCACAGTCTTGATGAAGCTTTGCGGAACCTCAATCGAAACACGCAAGCGATCCAATGCAAGCAGCGTCAGTAAGGGCTGCCCCGCCTGAGCCGTCTCGCCCACCTCGACATGACGCTTGACCACAATGCCGTTATACGGCGCTTTCACCACCGCGTAGTCGAATTGCTGGCGGCTTTCCGTCACACGCGCCTGGGCGGCCTCCAGCCGCGCCTTGGCGGCATCGAGCGCGGCGCTTGCACGATCCATCTCGACCCTGGCAATCAATCTCTTTTCATAAATCCCTTTGATGCGCTCAAAATCCTGTTGCGCCTCCTTGTAACGGGCCTGCGCCTCGCTCAGCCCTGCCTGCTCCCGCGTCAACCGCGCGCGTGGCTCGGTATCCATCACGCGCACCAGCACCGCCCCTTTGGCGACACGATCATCCACATCCACAGCAATTTCCTGAACACGCCCGCTCGTCTGCGCCGAAACGGTGGATTGCTTGACTGCCTCAACCACCGCATCAAACGCCTGTTGCGCGGCCACGCTACGATATTGCGCCTGCGCCACAGCGAGCGGGGGTTCAGCAGCGGATAGCGCCTGCGATATGCCCAGCAAACCCGCCAGCAGTATGATCATAGGTAATGTGCGCACGGCATTCTCTCCTTTCCGAGTACAGCGTTGCGCTATTGTATATTAGTGTTTGTTAATATACAAATACTCGGGAGAAATTGATATCTTGCGCGCTTTGCATACTTAAGACACCCCGCCAACGGCGGATACCCCAGCTTCAACCGCCAGTCTGCCGTTTGATCCTAAAAACCGCAGATGAACCGCCCCGTGAATCGCGGAGGCTGATTGGCTACTTAGCACTCTGAAATCCATACCGCATACCAAGATCGCTTCGGGGCTGGCCCGCATTGTGCGTGCGCCATTGCTGAGCGTTTCAACATCACGATGGTGTTCCTGTGGCCGCAAGTTTGACGAGGATGAGGCGCTCACTTGTCTTGCTAGCCTTTTCCTAAGTGAAATGCGACCCTACGGATTCACGTTACGTCTCGCGCTGGCGCGGTGTCAAGGCATAACCTTGACCAAGTGCGGCATGGCTGATGCGACGTATGCGATACAAGGCCGGGAGTGTGTGATGTAATAAGCGACTCCCACAGTTTGATCGTGTGTGTGGCGCGCGCTACACTGCCTTCCTTACGCTACTGCCAAAAATATTAGGTAACACTAAGGAGCAGGACATGACTTCAGCCCACAGATCCCTGTTGAGCTTCATTGCTGCCATTATTTTTCCGGTCTTGCTCGCAGCGTGCGCCAGCCCGGGGGGTGTGCCTGTTGCCGGGGTGCCGCCGGTAGAAACGGGGGCGGTGCTGCCGCTGAGTTGCCGGAGTGATTGCGTGACGCCTTTTGGTGTGTTGTTGGGGGCGTCGCCGGATCATGTGCCGGCCTATTCCAATTGCAGCGCGAAGTGTTTCGTGTTTGCCCCGAACAAGGAGCGCGGTACTTTTACCGGGATCAAATGGCAGTGTGTGGAGTTCGCGCGGCGCTGGCTGCTGAACAACAAGGGGGTGGTCTATGGCGATGTCGATACCGCCTCCGACCTCTGGGGCAAGATCACTGCCGTTACGCGTGTTGCGGATGGCGCTCAGATCCCGCTTCAGGCTTATCTCAATGGCTCGGCAGACGCGCCGCAGCCGGGCGATTTATTGATCTACGCCAAGGAATTTCTCAACACCGGCCATGTCGCCGTAATAACGGAGGTGGATGAGGCTGCGGGCATCATCCGAGTGGCGGAACAGAATTTTCTCAATAAGCCATGGCCAGCCAATTACGCGCGGGAGATCACATGGGTGCGTAAGGATGGCCAATATTGGCTGCTGGACCCCTACTTGCTCGGCTGGAAGCGCGTCGCGGCCCATTCTTGAGAGCCAGCTTCAGGTAAACCCCTGCTGCCGCCATGCCTCATAAAGGATAACCGCAACCGCGTTCGATAAATTCAGGCTGCGGTTGCCGGGCTGCATGGGTATGCGCAATAGCTGCCCAGGCGGTAGCGTATCAAGCAACTCACCGGGCAAACCGCGCGTTTCCGGGCCGAACAGGAGGGCGTCACCGGGCTGGAAAACAACATCCGCATAGCACTGCCTGCCCCGCGTGGAGCACGCCAGCAGCCGCGCGGGCTGGACTGTTTCCAGAAAGGCATCGAAACTTTCGTGCTCCACCACGCGCGCGAACTCATGGTAATCAAGGCCCGCTCGCCGCAGTTTGGCATCTTCCAGGCGGAAACCCAGCGGATGAATCAGATGCAAACCCGCCCCGGCATTCGCGCATAGGCGGATGATATTGCCGGTGTTGGGCGGTATTTCAGGTTGATAGAGGACAACGTGGAACATCAGGGCATTTTAACTGGGTTTTTTGAGAGTCGAGGATTTAACCCTACTCATCCCCCATCCCCAGGTCTTTGATTTTACGTGTCAAGGTATTGCGGCCCCATCCCAGCAACCGGGCGGCGTCCTGGCGCCGGCCGCCAGTGTGTTTGAGGGCGGTTTCAATCATGATGCGCTCGAAAACAGGCATGGCATGATCGAGCACACCCACTTCGCCGCGCATCAGGCTCTGATCAGCCCACGTCTTGAGCGCAGCCTCCCATGTATCACCATTGACGGACGGAGTTGTGGTGTCAAGCTTCAGTTCGGGCGGCAGGTCTTCCATGTGAATTTCGCGGCCCGAGGCCATTACGGTCAGCCAGCGGCAGGTGTTTTCAAGCTGGCGGACATTGCCCGGCCAGTCGAGCCGGCACAGGTAGGCCTCGGCGTCGGGGCGCAGGGTTTTGGGCTCGACATTGAGCTCCCGCGCGGCGCTGTTAAGAAAATGGCGCAGCAGCAGCGGCATATCCGTGCGCCGTTCGCGCAGCGCCGGAATATGGATGCGGATCACGTTCAGGCGGTGAAACAGATCCTCGCGAAACAGCCCCTCTTTGACGCGCCGCTCAAGATCCTGATGGGTGGCGGCGATGATGCGCACGTCCACTTTGACGGGAGTATGCCCGCCAACACGGTAAAACTCACCGTCCGCCAGTACCCGCAGAAAGCGGGTTTGCAATTCCGCCGGCATGTCGCCGATCTCATCCAGAAACAGCGTGCCGCCATCGGCCTGCTCGAAACGCCCGCGACGCATATTCTGCGCCCCCGTAAAGGCGCCGCGCTCATGGCCGAACAACTCGGACTCCAGCAGGTCACGCGGGATCGCCGCCGTGTTAAGCGCAATAAACGGTTTGCTGGCGCGCGGGCTGTGGCGGTGCAACGCGAGCGCCACCAGCTCCTTGCCGGTGCCGGATTCACCATTGATCAATACCGTGATATTTGACCTGGCAAGCCTGCCGATGGCACGGAATACCTCCTGCATGGCTGGCGCCTCGCCAATGATCTCGGGCGTGGGCAGATCCTTGTCCGCGACTTGTACGGTGCGGTTGCGGCGGCTCTGGTCGACAGCGCGGCGCACCAGATCCACCGCTTCATCGACATCAAATGGCTTGGGCATGTATTCAAAGGCGCCGCCCTGATAGGCGGACACCGCACTGTCCAGATCGGAATGGGCGGTCATGATGATCACTGGCAGATCGGGGTACCCGGTCTTGATGCGTTCGAGCATCTTTATTCCATCCATGCCGGGCATGCGGATATCACTGATGATGACATCCGGCGCACCCTCCTCCAGCGCATGCAGTGCCGCCGCCGCATTGTCGAAACTGGCGACATCCATATCCGCCTGCCGGAGCGCCCGTTCCAGCACCCAGCGGATCGCCCGGTCGTCATCAATTACCCAAACATGTTCCTTTTCACTCATGGGCCTTCTCCAGTGGGAGCAATACTGCAAACGCCGTCCGCCCCGGACGGCTCGTGCATTCGATCAGGCCATCGTGCTGCTGTACCAGCGACTGGGCGATGGACAGCCCCAGCCCTGTGCCTTCCGGGCGGGTGGTAACCATCGGGTAAAAGATACTTTCAAGCATGTCGGCAGGAATCCCTGGCCCATTGTCAATAACATCAACCCTTGCTGCCAGCTTGTAACGATGCGGGCCAATGGTGAACTGCCGCTGAACCCGGGTGCGCAAGATGATCTCGCCTGACCCATCAATGGCCTGCACCGCATTACGCACAATATTGAGCAGCGCCTGGATAAGCTGGTCTTGATCAGCGTTGAAATCCGGGATGCTGGGGTCATAGTCGCGGATGACCTCTACCCCCACCGGCACCTCGGCCAGCACTACGCCGCGCACGCGCTCCAGCACCTGGTGGATATTGATGAGGCGCTTATGCGGCACGGTATTAGGACCCAGCATACGGTTCAGCAGATTCTGCAGCCTGTCCGCCTCACCGATGATGATATTGGTGTATTCCTTGAGCGACTCATCACCCAATTCACGCTCGAGTAGCTGCGCGGCGCCGCGCAATCCACCCAAGGGATTTTTGATCTCGTGCGCCAGACCACGCACCACGGCGCGCGCCGCATTATGCTGAGCCAACAGGTTTTCCTCGCGGGTAATGCGCATGTGATGATCGACCTGCACCATTTCTACCACCAGTTCCTTGCCCTGCACTTCGCCCAACGGGGTCGCTGTCAAATCCACCGTGATGTTGCGATCCACCGGCAGCATCAGCAGCAGTTCACGCTCAGTAAATGGATACCCGCTCTCTAGCGCCCTGCGCATGGCGTCAATGACCACTTCGGCGCCCGGCAATAGCTCATGCACTGGCATACCCCGCACCCGCCTTGCACTCACCGCGAACATCATCTCACCCGCGGGATTAATGTAAATGAGGCGCAGCGCATCATCAAACATCAATACAGCGGTATTGAGGGCATCAATGATGCGTCGACTTATTGCATCCTGTGTCATAACATCGGGCAGCATATGGAGGGTTTAGCAAAAATTGAACCAAGGCATGGCAGCCGCGCGCCAAAAATCGAAAATCAATAAATTAAACAATAAATACAACACATTACAACGAGACTATGAAGCCCCGTGCAGCAGCGGTGTTTTACTTCCGCAAGAGAATGGAAAACAACACAGCTTTATAATAACGCATACCCACGACGACCGCACCATAATGGTGCGGTCCGCACAAGTACCGGGCATGACTGCCCATTTTGATAATGCCCAAAAAAGAAACCCCCTGAATGCCGGAGCACGCAGGGGGCGATAGACAGATGAAACAAAAAACGTATTACAGGCTGTAATACATGTCGTACTCAACCGGATGGGTGGTCATGCGGAAGCGCGTGACCTCCTTCATCTTCAGGTCGATATAAGCGTCGATCATCTCATTGGAGAACACGCCGCCCGCGGTAAGGAACGCGCGGTCTTTGTCGAGCGCATCCAGCGCCATGTCCAGTGAATGGCACACGGTCGGGATCTTCTTCGCCTCTTCCGCCGGCAGATCGTACAGATCCTTGTCCATGGCGTCGCCGGGGTGGATCTTGTTCTGAATGCCATCAAGACCCGCCATCATCATTGCAGCAAAGGCCAGGTAGGGATTGCTGCTGGCATCCGGGAAGCGGAGCTCGATGCGGCGCGCCTTCGGGCTGGGCACATACGGAATACGCACCGAAGCGGAGCGGTTACGCGCCGAGTAGGCGAGCATGGTCGGCGCCTCGAAGCCCGGCACCAGGCGCTTGTAGCTGTTGGTGGTGGAATTGGTGATCGCATTCAGCGCGCGGGCGTGCTTGAAGATACCGCCGATGTAGAAAAGGGCCAGTTCGGACAGACCACCGTACAGATTGCCGCCGAACAGGTTATTACCGCCCTTGGAAAGTGACTGGTGCACGTGCATACCGCTGCCGTTGTCGCCGACGATGGGCTTGGGCATAAAGGTGACTGTCTTGCCATAGGCATGCGCGACGTTCTGGATGACATATTTGAGGATCTGAACCTCATCAGCCTTTTTCACCAGGGTGCTGAAGCGGGTGCCGATTTCGCACTGGCCGGCGGTGGCCACTTCATGGTGATGGGTTTCAACGGAAAGCCCCATGTCTTCCAGCGCCAGGCACATGGCGGAGCGGATGTCCTGGAACTGGTCCACCGGCGGCACGGGGAAATAGCCACCCTTCACGCCGGGGCGATGCCCCATATTGCCATCGGGATACACCTTCTCGGAGTTCCAGGAAGCGGCCTCGGAATCGACCTTGCAGAACGAGCCGCTCATATCTGCGCCCCAGCGCACATCGTCGAAGATAAAGAACTCAGGCTCCGGACCAAAAAACGCGGTGTCGGCAATGCCGGTGGACTGCAAATAGGCCTCGGCACGCTTGGCCAGCGAACGCGGATCACGATCGTACCCCTTCATGGTATGGGGTTCAAGGATGTCGCAACGCAGAATCAGAGTGCTCTCGTCGAAGAACGGATCCATCACTGCGGTATCGGCATCAGGCATCAGAATCATGTCGGACTCTTCGATGCCCTTCCAGCCGGCGATGGAAGATCCGTCAAACATTTTGCCATCGCTGAAGGCATCGGCATCGAGGGTGGAAGCGGGCACGGAGACGTGCTGCTCTTTGCCACGGGTATCGGTGAAACGGAAATCAACGAATTTCACTTCGTTGTCTTTGATCATTTTGAGAACTGTTTCTGCGGACATTTAAACTCCCCTCCAAAGGGCAATCTGGGTTTAGTTGTGAGCAAATCTAGCTCGACAATAGCACGAAACATGCCATAAAAAATTAACTGTTATTTCAACACGTTAAAAACCGCAACGGTCAAAAGCAATCCGTCATACGCACCATTAGTGTGCGCATAAAGCAGAAAGCACCATTCTGGTGCGCCCTATTGCGGTTTTATATAGCAAGACTTGAAGCGTACTGCCGACTGATAAAAAATTACGGGCCGTCACCAACAGAACTCCCGGATCGGCGAAGATTACCTCTGGAGAGTACCGCTGGCAAGGGTTTTGATGAGATTAATGAGACTTTTGTTTTTCTCCGCGCCTGCCCGTCTTTACTGGCAAGGCGCTGGCGCCATCACACATGGACCTGTAAATATGGCGGGCACCTGTGTCATTCCACAGGTCATAGGCGGTCAAGGGGCTTAAAAGCGAGGCGCTATTACCGCCAAGGGTGCGCATGCTCTGCAGCACATCCATTAATACTATAAAATCCTGCGCAAGGTGCACATAGGTATCCGACGCGCTATTATGCAGATACCCGGCAAGCTGCAAATAGGCGCTGCGCCCAAGCTCAACGAAATAGCTCACCGCAACGCGGCGGCGTTCCGCCTGTAACGGAAACAGACCGGCATGGATCAGACACAGATCACCAACATCTCGCAACTTTCCCTGCCGGACGCGACCCATGTCATTCATGGCGCGCAAATAATCCATCGCAAGAACTTTCTTCGCCACCCCCGCCTCACTCATGAAGCGCATCAGCAGAAAGACCAGATAACTTTCCGTTTCCTCATCGAGCCGGCGATCCGCAGCGGACTCGGCCTCAAGAACCAGAGCTTGCCACTGCGCTGTAGCGGTTGGGTGTATTACCAGGGATGCCATAAACACCTCCTTTCATCTCTTAGAGCCCCTAACTAAAGCTATCGGCAGAATGTCCGATGTTTTTAGCAGGAAGAAAGGAAAACGGCCCGTCAGGAACAGCACCATGAAAATTCACTCCCTTACAACGGCATGCATTGCCGCATTCGCGGCCACCCTGCCACAAGCACAAGCGGAACCCATGAAACAAGAACTGCAATACGCACTGCTTTTAGGGCTCGCCGCCGCGCTACCCGCGGTACACGCATCCCCTAACGTACAAATGGAAGGCGGGTTGAGCACGGGCTATCGCCAAGACAGACTCAATTGGAATATTGCCGGCACATCAGCAGGAACGAGCCCCAATATTCTGTCTGAGCTTAGCTGGCAAAACCTGGATATTGCCCAATTACGGGCTGGCGGAAAAATAACCTACAAGGACGACTGGGTAATGCGCGGGGCGGCAAGCTACGGCAAAATCGTCAGCGGCCAAAATCAGGATTCGGACTACTGGGGAGACAACCGCACTCTTGAATTTTCCCGCTCCAACAACAATGCGGGCGGTGATGTGCGCGATGCAAGCCTGGGCGTGGGGCACACCTTCCGGCTATTCGATAGTTCAGTCGGCAAATTTATCAATCTCACCCCGCTGGTGGGCTATTCATTCCACCAGCAAAACTTGACCATGACCGACGGGCTCCAGACCGTATCCAGACCAGACCTGGCCCCTCCGTGGGTCAATCCACAGCCGCTCGGCCCTTTTGCTGGCCTGAACAGCAGCTACTCTACCGAGTGGAAAGGCCCCTGGCTGGGCATGGATGCCTGGCTGCAGGCCGGGCCGAAACTGGCCGTCATCGCAAGCATGGAATACCACTGGGTGGATTACTCCGCCAACGCCAACTGGAATTTGCGGGACAAATTCGCTCATCCAGTGAGTTTCACCCATAGCGCAAACGGTAATGGCTATAACGTATCACTGGGCGGGTCATATTCCATTACCAAAAATTTTCTACTCAACGTCACACTGGAACACCGCAAATGGACCACCAATCCAGGCATGGACGTGACCTTCTTCGCCGATGGCACCACAGGTCGCACACGGCTCAATCAGGTCAACTGGGAGTCGATGGCAGCGATGGTAGAGGCGGCATATCGGTTTTAAGCCTCCGGCCGCATATGCGGAAACAGCAGCACGTCGCGGATTGACGGTGCGTCGGTAAACAGCATGGTCAATCTATCAATGCCGATGCCTTCACCTGCCGTGGGTGGCATGCCGTGTTCCAGGGCGCAGATATAGTCGGCGTCGAAATGCATGGCCTCTTCATCGCCCGCATCTTTTTCCTGCACCTGCTTGCGAAAACGTTCAGCCTGGTCTTCGGCGTCGTTCAGCTCCGAAAAACCATTGGCGATCTCGCGCCCGCCGACGAAGAATTCGAAGCGGTCGGTGATGGACGGGTCATCATCGTTGCGGCGCGCTAGCGGCGAAACCTCTGTGGGATAGGCGGTGATGAAGGTCGGATTTTTCAGGCGATGTTCGACGGTCTTTTCAAAGATCTCCACCTGCACCTTGCCCAGGCCATAGCTGTCCTTGAGCGGGATTTTGAGCCCATGCGCCACGGCGCGGGCCGCAGCCAGGTCTTCCAGCGCTGATGGCGTGATCTCCGGATTGAAATGCAGGATGGATTCCTTCAAGGTCATGCGCGCAAACGGCTTGCCGAACTCGTATTGCTCTCCCTGATAGGTGATCGTTGCCGTGCCCAGCAGTGCTTGCGCCATGCCACGCAGCAGCTCTTCGGTAAGGTCCATCAAGTCACGGTAATCCGCATAGGCCTCATAAAATTCCAGCATGGTGAATTCAGGATTATGGCGCGTGGACAGGCCTTCGTTGCGGAAATTGCGGTTGATCTCATAGACCTTCTCGAAGCCGCCGACCACCAGGCGCTTCAGGTATAGCTCCGGCGCAATACGCAAAAACAACTGCATGTCCAGCGCGTGATGATGGGTAGTAAAGGGCCGCGCCGTGGCGCCGCCGGGGATCACCTGCATCATCGGCGTTTCCACTTCGAGAAAATCACGCTGATTCAAAAAACCGCGAATGTAATCGACTATCGCCGTGCGCATGCGGAAGGTGTTGCGCGTCACCTCGTTGGCGATCAGGTCGAGGTAACGCTGACGGTAACGGGTCTCCTGATCGGCCAGGCCGTGGAATTTCTCAGGCAGCGGACGCAACGCCTTGGTCAGCAGGCGGATCTCTTCCACCTTTACGGAAAGCTCGCCCGTCTTGGTGCGGAACAGCACACCCTCGGCGCCGAGGATATCGCCAACATCCCATGCCTTGAACTCTTCGTATACGCCTTCGGGCAGAGTGTCGCGCTGCAGAAACAATTGGATACGGCCGGACATGTCCTGCAACTGGGTAAAGCTCGCCTTGCCCATGAGGCGCTTCGCCATCATGCGCCCGGCAACTTTCACGCGCACCGGCTGCGCTTCAAAAAATTCATTGTCCTTATCACCATACTTGGCGTGCAGCTCGCCCGCCACCACGTTGCGCCGAAAATCGGTGGGGAAGGCAATACCTCTTTCACGCAACGCTGCCAGCTTGGCGCGGCGGTTTGCGATGAGTTGATGTTCGTCTTGTATTGGGTCTTGGTCAGTCATTCTTGCAATTCCAGTTTCGAGTTGAGGTGCGTCTCACGCACCACGTTCAAGGCGTCTCTTTAACGCTCAGGCAGGTCATGTTGAATTCTCACAAGGCGGTGCGTGAGACGCACCCTGCACTTTTTTACTTTACAACCCGCTCTTCAGACTGGCCTCGATGAAATCGTCCAGGTCGCCATCCAGCACTGCCTGGGTATTGCCGGTTTCGACGCCGGTGCGCAAATCCTTGATGCGCGACTGGTCGAGCACGTAGGAGCGAATCTGGCTGCCCCAGCCGATATCAGATTTGCTATCCTCCAGCACCTGCTGGGTGACGCGGCGCTTTTGCATCTCCATCTCATACAGCTTGGCCTGCAATTGCTTCATGGCGGTGGAACGATTCTTGTGCTGGGAACGGTCACTCTGGCATGCCACGACAATGCCGCTAGGCATGTGCGTGATACGGATCGCGGATTCGGTGCGGTTGACGTGCTGCCCGCCCGCACCACTGGCACGGTAGGTATCGACCTTGAGATCGGCTGGATTGATGTCGATCTCGATGCTGTCATCAACCTCGGGCGAGACAAACACCGAAGCGAACGACGTATGGCGGCGGTTGCCAGAGTCAAACGGCGATTTGCGCACCAAGCGGTGCACGCCGGTTTCGGTGCGCAGCCAGCCGTAGGCGTACTCACCCTCAAAGCGGATCGTAGCGCTCTTGATGCCCGCGACTTCGGCGGGCGACACTTCAATCAGTTCGGTGGTAAAACCACGCCGCTCGCCCCAGCGCAAATACATGCGCAGCAGCATGTTGGCCCAGTCCTGCGCCTCGGTGCCGCCGGAGCCGGACTGGATTTCGAGAAAGGCATTATTGTGATCCATCTCGCCGGAAAACATGCGGCGGAATTCCAGGTCGGCGAGCTTGGTTTCCAACTTGCCGAGATCGGCAATCACCGCATCGACCGTGGCCTGATCGTCCTCTTCGCCAGCCATCTCGACCAGTGCCTGCGCGTCCGCCAGGTTTTCACCCAGGTCATTCAGCGTATCGACGATCTGAAGCAATTGGACACGCTCACGCCCCAGTTCCTGGGCGCGTTCGGGGTTGTTCCAGATGGCGGGATTTTCGAGCTCGCGCTCGACCTCGGTCAGGCGTTCTTTCTTGACATCATAGTCAAAGATACCCCCTCAGGGCATCGGAACGCCCCTGCATATCTTTGATGTGCTTAACGACCGGATTGATTTCGAGCATGGATATTCTGCTTTGTGTGTCAAAAGCAGAATTTTACTACATACTCGTGCAGTATCGCTAATTATTGACCACCTGCAGCGCAGCTTTAATTGCGTCTTCCAGGGCATCAAGGTTGGGGAGGTAAACGGCTTGTCCGTTGATATGGGTATGTTTCAGGATCAGCGGGGTGGATGACTCATCGGCCTCGGCGCTCAAGGCGTCCGCGTCTACCTTGATGGCGCGCGGCAGGCCTTGCATCACCAGGGCGATGAAAGGCAGATCAGGATCCTCCCCCAAGGTTTTCAACACTACTATCTTTTGCTGAGCAGGCTCGGAGACGGGCAAGGAGTCTCCGCAAGCCCCCTCAAAAAACACCAGGGGAATGCGCGCTCCCCGCCAGGACAGCATACCTGCCAGCCAGAATGGAGCATGCGGCACCGGCTCAGCGGCGCTATAGGGAACGACTTCCGCAACCGTGGCGTGCGGTAGCAGCATTTTTCCATGCACCGGCAACAGCAGGCTGTGAATCATGCTCAATGTTGTAGCCATCTGTCCTCTCCTTTTGATTCTTTAGACTGCCATGCTCAAGTCATTATTCGCCGCCTGGCCGCTGGCCAGTGCGCGAATATGATCGAGCAATTCATCCTCATGATAGGGTTTGCCCAGATATTCGTTAACGCCGATGCGCCGGGCGTGTTCGCGATGCTTTTCGCCAGTGCGCGAGGTGATCATGATAATGGGGATGTGTTTGAGGCGTTCGTCATTACGCATCACCGATGCCAGCTCATACCCATCCATGCGCGGCATTTCGATATCCAGCAGCATGACATCGGGGATCTGGTGCTGTAGAGTTTCCAGTGCGTCCACCCCGTCCTTGGCGGTGAATACCCGCATCTGGTTGCGCTCCAGCAGGCGCGAAGTAACCTTGCGTACGGTAATTGAATCGTCCACCACCATGACATTGATCATCCCGCTGCCCGATGGCCGCGCGACGTCTTGCGCCGCAATCTGCGGTTCTGGCGCCAGCCCCTGTGACTGTTCCGCAATCAAGCCCAGGCGCAGCAATACGGGGATATCGAGAATCAATACCACGCCACCATCACCCATGATAGTGGCGCCCATGATGCCGCGCACCGCGCTCAACTGAGGTCCCAAGGATTTGACCACGATCTCACGGTTTTCCATGACCGAACTCACCCACAGCGCCGCTCGCTGGCCACTACCGTGCACCATCAACAATAGATGGCGCGCCTCTTTTTCAGGAAGGGGAGACACGCCACCGTTCAACAGCCCGCTCAATGATTGTAACGGGTAATGAGCGCCGCCGTATTCAAATGTAGAAGCGCCACCCTCGTACGCCTGCACGAGCGTTTCGTAGCTGACTCGCATTACGCCATCGATGCTGGAATGAGGGATGGCATACATCTGCGCACCTGCCCCGACGATCAGCGCCTGGGTGATGGACAATGCCACCGGCAAGCGCACCGTGAACCGGCTTCCACTGCCCGTGGCAGATTCGATCTGCAGACTTCCGCCGAGCTGCTTGATCTCGTTATTAACCACATCCATACCCACACCGCGCCCGGAAATCTGCGTAATTTGCGCGGCGGTGCTGAACCCCGACTCTAATACGAACTGCATCAGGTTGTAGTCATCAATCACGGTGTTTTCACCCAGCAGGCCACGCTCAATGGCTTTGCGGCGGATTGCCGCCAGATCCAGGCCTCGCCCGTCGTCCGCCAGCCTCAGCACCATTTCCGTACCTTCCTTGGCAAGTTGCAAGGTGATCACGCCCATTTCGGGCTTGCCCTGCGCGCGCCGGGTGGCTGCGTCTTCAATGCCGTGATCAACGGCATTGCGTATCATGTGTTCCAGGGGACCCGCCATTCTATCAAGCACGGTGCGATCCATTTCCAGGTCTTCACCCGCGACATTCAATTCAATCGGCTTACCCAGTTCCCGCGCTGTTTGCCGCACCACCCGGCGCAGGCGTGACGCCATACCCGCGAAAGGCAGCATGCGGGTGCGCATCATGCCTTCCTGCAACTCGGTGTTGAGGCGCGCCTGTTGCAGCAGCACGGTTTCCGAGTCGCCAGCCTGTTTTTCCAGTTGATCCTGAATGCTGGCAAGATCGGCGGTTGACTCCATCATGCTGCGCGAAAGTTGCTGTAACATCGAGAAGCGATCAAACTCCAGCGGATCAAAATCCTGGCCTTGCAGTCCTGCTTCCTGATGACGGAACAGAATTTGCGCCTCGGTTTCCATATCCAGCTTGCGCAACTGATCACGCAAACGGACTACCGTTTGCTTCATTTCCGTCAAACCTGTGTGGAAGCCATTAATTTGTTGCTCCAGACGAGAACGGGAGATACTCAGCTCTCCGGCCTGATTCACCAGGTTGTCCAGCAGATCGGAGCGCACGCGGATTTGTTCAGTGGATGGCTTAGGGATCAGCCATGCCGGTTCTGGAGCAGCCTCCGGCGCGGCAACGCTGTCACCCAAGGATGATTCGGGTGTTATCGAGGCGGGAGTCTCTACTGCATCCATAGCAGGCGGCAGGGCATGACTCGCCTCCTCCACAAGCGGCATATCAAGCGGCTGCTCTGACTCAATATTCTCATGCCTGGCTAGCGCTTCCATCCTGGCGATCAGCTCCGGAGCAGGGTCAACCGGCAAGTGCAACAATACCGGCTCCAGCATCGCTTGCAACTGATCATGGGCCTGTTGAAATATTTGGAAAATCTCATCGGTGGCGGCAACGTCACCGGCCACGATGGCGCTCAACAAAGATTCGAAGCTATGGCTGAGGTCACCCATGGCGCTGATTCCCGCCATGCGCGCACCGCCTTTGAAGGTATGCAGTTCGCGTTCCAATCTTGCCACCGGCTCGAGCACGTCCGGCTTATCCATCCAGCGTTGCAACAGAGATTCCGTATTGCCCAGAATTTCCGTCGCCTCTTCGAGAAAAACATCGCGCACTTCATCGCTGTCGCAGACCGATGCCTCATCATCCAACACATCGGAGGCTTCGATTTCAACAGAAGCACTTGGCTCCATGGCGGCAACATCAAGAAGGTGCTGCGCGCGGCGCGTCAGGAAAGAAATCTTTTCCAGTGCCGCTGTCTTTCTCGGAGACTGAGCAAGCGGATTCTCCAAGTGCAGCATCTCATGGAACACCCCGCTAAAATCACTCAATGCAAGCAACTCCGCTTCCGCTACCTCGCCGTGATTGCGATAAATCGTATTGACAAGTTTTTCGAACAAGCCACCGAGATCACCGATGTCATTAAATCCCGCCATATGCGCACTGCCTTGCAGGGTATGCAGATTACGCATCAGCGATTCAGTCACTTGGCCTTTTTTAGCCGAACCACAGGTATCGATAAATCGCCGCACCTCTTCCAAGCGCCCCTTGGATTCGACTCTGAAAATCTCCAGCAGCACAGGGTCAATTACTGGCTCCTGCTCCATGGGAGAGACGGCTACCGCGGCTTCGTGTTGCACTTCCACCGTATCGGGAACGCCATTGACATGCTCACCCAAGATCGGCGTGGGTAAAGCCGCCGCCTGCACCTGGTCTATAAATGACTGGATATCCGAGCCGATATCCATATTTTTTTTAACATGCTGAAATTGTCTCAGCAGCACTGGCATAACAGCCTGGGCATGCTCCACCACATCGAACACCGGCAGCGTGACGGGAACTTCGCCATCGAGCACCTTGTTCAACAGGTGCTCGATGGCCCAGGCGACTTCACCAATCACATTCGCACCCACCAGTCTTCCGCTGCCTTTCAGGGTGTGGAATGAGCGGCGAATACTCTTGAGCGCCTCATGATTGCTTGTATCCTGTCTCCACAGAGGATAGTGTTGCGCGATTGCAGCCAGCTCCTCGTTCGCTTCCTCGACAAAAATCTCCATCACCTCGGCGGCGTCTTCTTCCTGGGTGAGCGCGGCGGGTAATACTGGAGCAGCCTCGACAACCTCAGCCACAGCAATATCTTCCGCCAGACTGGCACTGTCCATGCTCAGCACGATACGGTCTGAAACCGGCGGCGGGATCAAAATTTCGGCGCCTGTTATTAGAAGAGGCGTGGCTTCAACAACAGCGGGTTCACCAGAAACCGCAGATCCAATCACAGCATCCAGTGGATAGTCGTCCACGGTTTCAACCGGATAACCTAAAGTGATGGCATTGCCATCAGCCAGGTCCAGCAGGGAATCAAGATTCATCTGACTCTCGGCCAGGGTATCCAGATAAAATTCGATACTGGTCAGCATATCAGCCAAGGTATCCAGCGCCTCAAGGGATGGTGTGATCTTGCGCTCCATCAACTCGCGCCGGATATAATGGTAAGCCGCTTTCAACAAGTCTTCCGGACGATTCAGTGACAGCATCTTCAGGCTGCCGATGATACGGTGCAGCACAGCGGGCGCGGCGCTGATCAACTCATGCTGACCGGACGCCTTGGCAAGAGCTATGATATCGTCCTTCACCTTGCCCATATCAACCATGATTTCGCGGATAACAGCACGGCACAAATCGTGATACTCCACAGTCCCGGCTTTTACAGCTTCCGGATTGTCTGCGGGTTTGCTTTCAGAAGCCGCCGTATCCGGCATCTGGACATCGCGCAACAGCGATTCCACATACAGCAAGGCGTTGGCCACTTCCAGAAAGCGGGGGTCATTGAGGATGGCGCCCCCTTCCAACATCGCATCGAGCACGCCGGTCTGTTGCCGCACGCGCTGGCGCAGTTCCCAGCGGCCCAGCATATCCAGGGTGTTTGACACCCTGGCCAATACACCGGCTATTACACGCAATTCTTGCAGGGTATGACGTCCACCGGCGCGCGCGAAGCCGTCCAGCTTGGTCTTGGCCCATGCCAGCTCATCCTTGACTGCATCCGCGGCGATGTCCAGCAAGCCGGGGTTGACGGCATCCACTCCACTGCAGATATGCTGCGGCATATCGGCACCGGCAGAAACAGCCATAACCCCAGCCTGCTCGCTGTGCGTGTCGGCATAGGCAATATAATAAAGTAGATTCTTTATGAGATCAGCGGGAGGATGATCGCGCAACTCCTCGGATCCCGCCGCCATGACCCGGCCGATCTGGCGCTCCACCTGCCCCAGCAGCAACTTGATGGCATTGTTGGACTCAAGCGTTCCGGCCAGCAACCGTTCAAGCAACGCCGTAGACACTCTCCACAGACCTTCTTCGGGACACACCTGCTGCAACTGTACGGCCACCTGCAACAGCCGCCGCAATGCCGTTTTATTGCCGGCATCGCGGTACCACACCAGTAAGCCCGCCTGATACACCGGACGTAGCTGATGGGCCAGCACCTTGACATTCCTCTCCAGCTCATCTTGCATGCCGGGGCTGTGTGGAGAAATAGCAGGGATAACCGCCAGACCAAACACCATGCTCTCGGAAAGCACCGAGGCGCCAGTGGCGACGCGCAAATCATTGATCAACGGCAAAAAGGGCTGAGGACGATCTGTTTGAGCTTCTTGCAGCCCCGTCAGATAAGATGGCAATTCAGACATGGCACGCATCAAGGTATCATAGACCCAGCCCTTGCGCCGACCTTCATCCTTGGCCAGAACACGAACCGCCTGCTCCATTTCCCTGGCGAGCGCAAATGCCTCTGTAAGATCCAGCATTTGCAGCGCGCCACGCACCTGATGCAGCAAAGTGATACACAAGTCGATCTGTGCGGCCTCGGCAGGGTGCTCCCGGAACACGCCCAACGCCCGTTGCGCCTGTTGCAGGTTTACCTCAATCTCACCCTTTACCCACTTCAGGGCGCCATAATCCATATGCTCCGCCGATATCATGCCGCTCACCTTTTTGTAATCAAGTATGTCCAAAAGAACCTGTTCGTGCCCTCGATCAAGGGATGCAGCGCAAGGCAAAAATGGCCGAAAAAGCGGAGCATACACGGAGTATGTGAGCATTTTGAGGCCATTTTTAACGCCGCGATGCGCCCTTCAGCGAGGGCACGAACAGGTTCTAACCCCCAGGAGGCAGGACGCTGCACTCTGCCGCTATCACGCGGGCAGCTTGAAGCCGGCCACCGATTTCCGCAATTCGCCAGCCATCCCTGTCAACTCACCGATGGATGCCGCGGCCTGCTTGGTACCTTGCGATGCCTGCGTGGTCACTTCCTGAATCATTTTCATGGTACTGGACACTGTGTTTGCCATTATCGTCTGCTGATTGGCTGCTTCAGCAATGTCGCCAATCAAGCGGGCAAGGTTCCCGGACACGCCCTCGATCTCTTCGAGCGCCTTACCTGCGCCCTGCGCCAGCTGTGTACCGGCGACCACGCCGGAGGTGCTCTTTTCCATGGAAATCACCGCCTCGTTGGTGTCGGCTTGAATGGTTTTCACCAAGGTTGCAATCTGCTTGGTGGAGTTGGCCACACGCTCGGACAGGCGTTGCACCTCATCCGCCACCACCGAGAAACCGCGTCCCGCTTCACCTGCCATAGCCGCCTGAATAGATGCATTCAAGGCAAGAATGTTGGTCTGGTCGGCGATGTCATTGATCAGCCCCACGATCTCACCGATCTCCTGGGAGCTTTCACCCAGACGCTTGATACGTTTCGAGGTTTCCTGAATCTGCTCGCGAATGGATTCCATACCCTGAATGGTACCTTGCACTGTCTCCGCGCCCTTCTTTGCGATATCCACCGACTGCTGCGCCACCTCGGTTGACTGCGCGGCATTCGCCGAGACGCGTTCACTGGATTTCGTCATCTCGTAAATAGCCACGCCCGCAGTCTCAATTTCCTGCGCCTGCTGATCACTAGCCTCAGTGAGCCGCATCGCCGTCGATTGGGTTTCCGTTGCCGCGGTAGCCACCTTCACCGCCGTAGTGTTGATCGATCCCACCAGCCCGCGCAGCGTGTCGATAGCGTAGCCCAGCGAGTCAGCGATAGCGCCGGTGAAGTCTTCCGTCACCACAGGTTTCTTGGTCAGATCGCCGTCCGCCAGATCGGCCACCTCATCCAGCAAGCGTAAAATCGCGTCCTGGTTGCGGCGGTTCTGCTGTTCGGCATCGGCAAGCAGGGAATTCACTTTATTAATGGCCTGGTTGACACCCTTTCTGATAGGAAAGGCAAGAGCGAACGTCAGCACCAATGCCAGGATCACCACCACGATAAAAGTTACACGGCTGTCATCGAAGGCTTCCTGCGCACCTTTTCTATCACTCTCAAGACGCTGAGGAATGTATGAGTCTGTTTTATTTTTAAGGGCATCCATCCTCTCCCATGTAGCATCGAACAGGCCACGAATGGAATCATCCACCGTGTGGGCGGTTTCGAAAGGACGAGCGGGGTCATAGCTCTTCAAGGCCTCCCGATACGCCGCAATCTGTTCCTGATGCTTCTTTAGCACTGCATCCACCAGTGCGGTATCCAGCCCAGCACGATTCGCCATCAGTTGCTTTGCCGCTTTTAATTTTGAGTCGGCCTGGGTTCCTTCCTTCTCAAACATATCCAGATATTTTTTATAATCCTCGGGTTTCTCACCTCTGAGCAGGATATTCTTCCACGCCTCCAGCTCTCTGTTCAGCGAGATGGCTGCCTCCTGCACCTGGTCGAGCATCTTGATATCCAACTCGCCTTCATCCACCGTTGCCACGGCAAGCACCTGTTCCTTGTAGGTACTGTAAAACCCGAACGCCCCAATGCTTACCACCGCCAGCGACATCAACCCCACCAGCAACCACAGCAAGGTGTTCACACCCATGTTCTTGAACATGCTTATATTCATAAGCCCGCTTGAATTCTTGAACCCGCTTATCTTCATATCCAAATCCTCTGCAATTAAAACATCCCCGGGAACGCCTGATTACTCTGCCACCTGCAGAAACCGCGGCGATGACACTAATTTACGCATATCAAACACCAGCCAAATGTCGCCGTCCCTGTGATAAGCCGATGGCCGCACATAGTCCATTACCCCTCCCGCTTCGTGCGTCGGTAACTGGCAACTGTCTTCGTCCAGAAAATGCCGCTGCCCTAGCACATCATCAACCAGCAGTCCCGCCGACAGCACGCCATATTGCACAATCAGAATCCGGTTATTGCCGCGCAACGGCGTTGCATCACCACCCAGGTAGGCATTCAGGTCAATGACCGGCAACAAACGGCCACGCACATTGGCGATACCTCGTAACCAGACTTTGGTTCGCGGCACCATCGTTAGCGGTGGGCAATCCAGGACTTCCTGCACATCATTCAGCGGTGCCAGCAGAAGGTTATGATCCAATACAAAAGCCACCCCATTCCACGCCGCTTTATGTTTCTCTTCCTTGGGCAACTCAGCACCCGACTCAAGACTGCGCCGCTCAATCTCGTTCAGTATTTCATAGGGGGTGTGACTGGCGATAAGCGGCATCATGAGCTTAGCCCCCCATCGCCGCCTTGACTTTCACGATCAACGCAGACTCCTCCACCGGCTTGGTGAGATAATCCTTGGCACCCTGACGCAGCCCCCACACCTTATCGGTTTCCTGATCCTTGGTAGTGACGATGATGACTGGAATTGAGGCGGTTTCTGGGTCTTTGGTAATCTGGCGCGTCGCCTGAAAACCATTGGTGCCAGGCATAACGACATCCATCAAAATAAGATCTGGTTTTTCCGATTTTGACTTGGCGATACCCTCTTCCGCATTATTGGCACCCAAGGTCTGGTGGCCATTTTTTTCCAGCATGGTTTTCAGCACATGCATTTCCGTCGGTGAATCATCCACAATCAATATACGAGCCATTTCAAATCTCCTGTCACTCACTGTTAAATAGTTCTAAAAAGGAATCCTTGAATCTTTAATTTCCAAAGCACCCGTAAGGACGCAATGTACCCGTGAAGGCATTGCACGGTAAAACACCGCCAACCCCAAAGACTTGTTATAAACCTCGTCACATTGTTCCCTGCACGGGCCGCGCGATCTGTTCGTTTTACAGCCCCTGCGGCGAAACAGAAATATCCCCGGCGAACGCCGTGCTTTCCATATCTTTACGTCGCACATGACGCTGTATTGCTCCCAACAATTCGTCACTGGTAAAAGGCTTGGTGACATATTCTTCCGCACCAACAATGCGCCCACGCGCCTTGTCAAACAGACCATCCTTGCTGGACAGCATGACGACAGGTGTATTTTGAAAAACGAGGTTATGCTTGATGAGAGCGCAGGTCTGATAACCGTCCAGGCGCGGCATCATGATGTCAACAAAAATGATGTCTGGCTTGTGATCGGCAATCTGCGCCAGAGACTCAAAACCATCTGTCGCCGTAAAGACTTCACACCCAGCTTTTTGCAAAATAATTTCTGCTGTGCGGCGTATTGTTTTACTGTCATCAATAACCATCACCTTGATGCCGGCACAATCGTGTTCCGCGATATCATTTCCCGTCATATCTTTATATCCTCAACTGCCAGCTCTTATTAGTCGCGGGACGCTACCCAATGTTTCGCCTTTCCCTCCAAAACCTTGAACCCCGCCAGGTTAGAGACGTAATTGCAGCTTCTCTGGTGACTGTATCGGCAGAAAAAATATAGACTTTAAGGGAGATCAAGAAATGGAATTACTGCCGGGAAAAAGCGTTTTTTTAGTGACTTTGGAGATAAAAGGCGTAAGCGTAAAATATGCCTGGAAGCGGGGATGTTTCACTGAAATAGAAAAAAACGGCCCTTAGGGAAGCTCTGAATAAATCAGAGATTCCTTAGGCCATTACTGACGCAAAACACCAAGAAACACCCTCCTTGGTTTCTTGACTATGGGTAACGCTTGACGAAGCCGTCAGTGCGCCGGTTTCTGCATCAATTTGTCGGTATACGCCATTGCCACGGCGGAGGCGACGAAGGTGAGATGGATAACGACTTGCCACAACATGGTCTTTTCATCCAGATGCGGGGCATTGATGAAGGTCTTGAGCAGGTGGATAGAGGAAATACCGATCAGCGCCATGGACAGTTTGATCTTCATGGTGCTGGCATTAACGTGGCTCAGCCACTCGGGATGATCCGGGTGTTCGTCTTTATAGAGCCTCGAAACGAAAGTCTCATAGCCGCCAATAATCACCATTATCAACAGGTTGGCGATCATCACCACGTCGATCAGGCCGAGCACCACCAGCATGATCTCGGCCTCGCCAATGGTCGCAGTTTTGACGACCAGATGCTCAAGCTCAACCATGAAATGAAAGACATAAACACCTTGGGCAACGATCAACCCAAGATACAGAGGCGCTTGCAGCCAGCGACTCCAAAAAATCAGACTACCTAGTACATTCAGCGAACGGCTTTTCTGGACATCCATAAAAATCACGCAACCAATTGATAAAATTTGTTAATTATAGCATCAACAAGTAAGCCGGGGCGACTAATTAACTCCGCAGTGACCCGCAATCATCTCCAGCGCAGCCTGGATGGCCGCCTCCAGGCTGCCGGCATCAGCCTTGCCTGTACCCGCCAGATCCAGCGCCGTGCCGTGATCCACCGAAGTGCGGATGATAGGCAGGCCAAGGGTAATGTTGACCGCACGGCCAAAACCCGCATATTTAAGCACCGGCAGTCCCTGATCGTGATACATCGCCAACACCGCGTCGGCGGTTTTCAGGTATTTGGGTATAAAAAGGGTGTCGGCAGGCAGGGGACCAGTCAAGTGCATGCCTTCGGTACGAAGTTGCTCCAGTACGGGCGCGATAACATCCTCATCCTCGCTGCCCAGATGCCCGCCCTCCCCCGCATGGGGATTGAGCCCGCACACTAAAACATGCGGACTGGAGATGCCAAACCGTGCCCGCAAGTCATGGTGCAAAACGCGCAACACGCTTTCCAGGAGCGGGGAAGTAATGGCATCGCTCACCTCACGTAGCGGCAGATGGGTGGTGGCAAGCGCCACACGCAGCCCCGGCACTGCCAGCATCATCACCACCTGCGGGGCCTGGGTCAGATCGGCGAGAAACTCGGTATGGCCTGTGAACGGAATCCCTGCTCGATTGATGATGCTTTTCTGCACCGGACCGGTAACCAGCGCATTGCAATGCCCCGCCTGGCAGGCGCGCGTTGCAGCACGTAACGTTTCCAGCACATAGGGAGCATTGGCGGAATCAAGATGACCGCACACCGCGGCATTGGCCAGTGGCACAGGGATGATTTTGAGAACACCCGTGCGTGAGATTGTGCTTGGCTGGGCGGGATCAAACACCTCCAGCCGCAATGGCAACCCCAGCATGCGTGCACGAGACTCTAGCAGGCCAGGATCAGCCGCAACCACAAGCTCGGCATCACGGGCTTGCTGGGTGATCTGAACACAGAGGTCCGGGCCGATGCCGGCGGGCTCACCGGGAGTCAATACGAGGCGGGGCAACATGATCAGCGTAGCAAGCCAAAGGGTTACAAGGCATCTTCCAGCCGGTATTCCACATAGGCTTCATCGCGCAGGCGGCGCAGCCAGATCTGGTATTCCTCTTCGACCTTGCGCTGACGGATCGCGTCAAAGGCCTGGCTCCGGTTGAATTGCTCGGTGTTGTCCTGTTCGCGCCGTTCCTGTACTTGTACGATATGCCAGCCGAATTCGCTCTTGAAGGGCTTGCTGATCTGCCCTGGCTGGAGTTCATTCATGGCCTGCTCAAAGGCCGGCACCATCTCGCCGGGGCTGACCCAGCCCAGGCTGCCGCCGTTGACGGCGCTGCCCTTGTCCTCCGAATTGGCCTTTGCCAGCTCGGTGAAGTCAGCACCATTCTTGATGCGCTGACTGAGCTGCTCCAGCTTGATGCTGGCATCATCGTCACTAACCAGCTCATTGGTGCGGATCAGGATATGGCGAGCCAGGGTCTGGGTCACCTTATGGATTTGCCCGCTACGGTAGTCGAACAGCTTGATGATGTGGAAGCCGCTCGGACTACGGATGATGTCGCTCAGGTCGCCGGGCTTCATGCGTCCCACCAGTGGAGCGAACAGCGACGGCAACTGGCCCACGCCGCGCCACCCCAGATCCCCCCCTTCCAGCGCCTGCTGGCCGTTGGAGACAGCAATAGCGGTTTCCTTGAAATCGGCGCCGCCATGCAGGTCATCCAGCACCCGCTGGGCCTTTTGTTTGGCGGCCTGGATCTGTTCCGGCGAGGCCGCCTCCGGCACGGCAATCAGGATATGCGATACCCGGTATTCATCATCTGATTTGCCTTTATTGGCCTGGGCTGCGAGAAACCGCGCGACTTCCTGATCAGTCACGTTGATGCGGCTATCGACTTGCCTCTGGCGCAAGCGGGTCATGGTGATTTCGTTGCGGATATCCTCGCGGAAATTGGCGAAGCTGACGCCCTCTTTTTCCAGCACGCCACGAAATTCGGTGATAGTCAGTTTGTTCTGTTCCGCGATCCGGCCTATCGCCTTGTTCAGCACGTCGTCATCAACGCGAATACCCGTGCTGGCGGCAAGCTGCAACTGCAACTGGTTGGAAATCAGGCGCTCCAGCACCTGTTTTTGCAGCACGGCATCAGGTGGAAGCTGCGTTTTCTGCTGGCGCAATTGCTGCTTGATAGTATGGATTTGCTCGTCCAGCTCGCCGCGGGTGATGACGGCGTCATTGACGATGGCAACGATACGGTCGATTTCGACCACATTTGAAGGGGCTTTTTCCTGCGAGGCATCGGCAAACGCGGCACTTGCGGCAAACACCAGGATTATAGTTGCAAACAATTTTTTCATAATACGGATTCATCTTACTTCGAAAAAGGAGCGTACGGCCTATCGTGCGGCCTGATAGCCTAGAATACCACGCTCCAGCATTGTACTGATGGATTGTCCGACACTCATCAGGCCCTTGAGTTCCAATTGAAACATCAAAGAGCGGTTGGATGTATTGACACCTGCCGCAGTGACGCCGGTGGTGTAATCGCGGGTGAGGATGGTAAATGCCCAGCAGCAACTATTGTATTCCAGGCCCGCCAGCGATTCCAGAACACGCTTGTCTGGAATCGAATAATACCAGCGCCCGATAACGCTCCAGTTGCGGTGCAGCGGCCAGAAAAACGATACATCCATCTGATCCATTTGGCCTCGCCGGTAGCGGTAGGCGAGGTTGAGGATATGATTTCTAAGCGGCTGATACTGAATGCGCACAGAGCCTCGCTCAATGCGTTCAACATTTGGATTCCAGAACATATCGCCGCTGGCAGTCCAGCTTTGCGCCACGCTGGCGGCTACTTCGCCGACGATATCGGAGGTATGCCGCGTGCCTACCACCCCGCCGGGAACCGCCACCTTGCGGTCATCAAGGTAGTATAGCTGGCCAATACTGGCCCGAATACGCTCCGCGCCGTTGTCGAGCAGGCGCGTGGTCAGCGCCATGCTGACCTGGTTGGCATCACCAACACGATCCGCATTGCTGAATCGATTGTCACGGAAGAGTTGCGCAAAATTGAAATCCATCGCGGCGCTGTCGAATACCGGTAGGGCGGACTGATCCCGGTAAGGGGCGTAAAGATAAAAAAGACGTGGCTCCAGCGTTTGCAGCAAGGGGCGCGCACCCCAGGCGAAATCACGCTCCAGAAAAATCCCACTATCGATATTAAAGATAGGCAGCGTCCGGGTTGGCGACTCTGGCATCCCTGGCAATGCGTTATCCAGCAGATAACGGGTGTGGCGCAACACCAGCTTGGGCGTGACAAACCCCGCATCGCGCTGCCACGGAAAACTGACCTCGGGCTGCAAATCGAGACGCGTCCCGTTAAGCCGGTCATCCTGCTCAAAACGCACCAGCTCACTCTGAAACCGGTAGCTCGGCGCCCTCTCCTGCCCTGGCCAACTGGCGGTCAACTGCAAGCGCGGCAATACCCGGTAGGGACGCGCCGCGGATGGCAGCGTCCTGTCCAACGGCTGCATGCCCTGCATCCTCCCCAAGAAAGTCAGGTTTTCACTCTGATACGCCACATCAAAACGGCGTTCTGCAAAGACAGCCGCCGCAACACTCAGGCTGTTGCCAAAATTCCTGAAATAGTCCTTGTCAGAGACATAGTTAAGATTGAGGTCGGTGCTCCAGCCCTCGGCAAGACGGCCATTATGCTTGTAGGAGAACGCGGCGCGCTCCTTGCCATAGAGGGCGTCATTCGGCAGATAACCCAGCGTCACTCCACCCTGGCTGGCGCGGTTGAGATAGCGGAACTCGCCATCCATCAGCACGCCGCGCAACGTCATATAGCGGGCCGTAATAGTCGCATCGTAATCCGGCGCGAGATTCAAATAGTACGGTATCCTGATGTCCATACCAGAGGACGTGGATGGCAGAAAGCGCGGAATCAAAAAACCGCTCTTGCGCTGATTATCGATCGGAAAAGACATATACGGCATATAAAAAAACGGCACCCCCATGAACCGCACCGTGGCGTTATAGACCTCACCGACACCCTTGCCCTCGTCCAGCCTGAGAGTGGACGAACGCATCAGCCACGACTCGCTGCCGGGACTACAGGTGGTATAAGTAGCGCCCTTCATGCGTGTTACCTGGGCATTCTCCTTGATGACCGTGGGTGCCTTGCCATGGGCATGCTGCTCCTCCAAGCGGTATTGCGCATTATCGAACTGCCCTTTGTCCGCCTCCAGCTCCATATACCCGGCATCGCCGTCGACTTCCAGATTGTCACTCCGGTAATGAACATCGCCATGAGCCTGTGCAGTGCCCTTGGCCTCGTCATAGATAACCGTGTCGGCCGCCAACCGCTCATCGGCACGGCGCACCAGCGCATTGCCGCTGAAGACGGCCAGCTTGTCCTTGACGGCAAACCCGTAATCCGCGCTCAAATAAGTGGGGGCCTCTTTGCGTTGGGCAGCACTAATAGGGGCACGCGTCTTGGGTGCAGCGTGCATATCGCACAACCTCCACGGCCCTTCCGGGAGGGGTTCCAGGAGTGAGGCGGCAGAGGCCATTTCCATAACAGGAAACGACAACAGCATCGCATAAATATAGCGCAAAACAACCGGCAAGGATTTTTTCACGGAAACAGCATCATGTGTGTATTGATTGGCAATCCGGCGTCAAAATTGCTTAGAATAGTCAGGATCGACCATTTTATTAGTATACCTTGATATTAACCAGCCACACCCCAGATCAAAACACACATGCCCGAACGTCTGAATGAGTTAACCCACTGGCTACGTCAAGACGTTGGCCTGCCTCCCTTTGATATCGCGCCCGCCTCATCGGATGCGAGCTTCCGGCGCTATTTCCGCGTGCGCTATGCAGGCCAGAGCCGCATCGTCATGGATGCCCCGCCCGACAAGGAGGACTGCGGCCCGTTTATCACCGTCGCACGCGCTTTTCACGCGCTGGGACTGAACGTACCTGAAGTGCTGGAGACCAATCTGGAACGCGGCTTTTTACTGCTGACCGACCTGGGGCACAGCCAATACCTGAGCGAACTGAATGAGGCCAGCGTGCCTCGGCTCTACGGCGATGCCATGCAGGCACTACTGGCATTACAGCGCCCCAAGACAGGCAACACCATCTTGCTGCCAGCCTATGATCGCCCTCTGCTGATGCGTGAGATGGCACTTTTCCGCGACTGGTTCATGGAACAGCATCTGGGACTAACACTGGACAAGGCGATAGCGGAGACGCTCGATAAAGCATTTGATGCTCTCGTCCACTCAGCGCTGGAACAACCACAGGTATGGGTACACCGGGATTATCACTCACGCAACCTGATGGTGACTGAGCAAGGCAACCCCGGTATTCTGGATTTTCAGGACGCGGTGACCGGCCCGGTGACCTACGACCTGGCCTCGCTGCTGCGCGATTGCTACATCGCCTGGCCACGCGAGCAAGTTGAGGAGTGGGTCAACAGCTATCACGCACAGGCGTTAAAAACGGGCAGCATCAGTGGAATAGGCGCCGCGCAATTCCTGCGCTGGTTCGACTTGATGGGTGTACAGCGCCATCTCAAGGCCATCGGCATCTTCGCCCGCCTCAACATCCGCGATGCCAAGCCGGGCTATCTCAAAGATATCCCGCGAACATTAGGATATGTAGAAGAGGTGAGTGGGCGCTATCCCGAACTTGCTGGACTGCATGCGCTGATCCATGACCGGATACTGCCGCGCATGGGTTGATCACTTCGAATACCGCATCCGCGTCCCATGCAATAATGACAGCGTAATCTCATCCGCGCTCAATTCTACGGGAAAATAGGTTCCCGAGATCTTGGTCGCATGAATACTGGCGCCTTCCAGCCGGCACTTGCTAAAATCAACGCCGCGAAGATCGGCCTGACGAAAATAAGCACCACTCAAATCCAGCCCGTCCGCGGCCAAACCACGCAAATCCAGACCGCGAAAATCGCAATTCACCAGGTCGATGGCCGCGCCTGTTGCCTTCTTGTCATTAAACTCCGCGATCCGGCCATCGCGCAACATCAGATACATGACATCATCATTCTTGATACGAGGGGCTTTGGCATTGGGATTCATAACAACCTCCAGCGAGATGTTGAACAGGTTCTCATATCAGTATATCGGTTGCGGATCAGGATAGACGTAGTATATCTTCTTCCTAATTACAGCTCAGGGCATCTTCATGAATCAAGAAACCCTCCCCGCCGCCGAAATCGCTCCCAAAACACACCCCACCGCCAGCATCATCTGGCTGCATGGCCTGGGCGCCGACGGCTACGACTTTATGGATATCGTACCGCAACTGCATTTGCCAGAAGAGCTGGGAGTACGCTTTGTGTTTCCTCATGCACCGCAGCGGCCAATAACGATAAACGGCGGCTATCCGATGCGCGCCTGGTATGACATCGCATCCGCCGACATACCCGCTGCCGAAGATAAACTGGGCATACGCACATCGGAGCAGGCGCTTCACGCGCTGATACAGCGTGAAATTACACGGGGCATCCCCACTCACAGGATCGTGCTGGCGGGATTTTCTCAAGGTGGGGCCATTGCGTTGCATGCAGGGCTACGCTACCCGCAGCCGCTGGCGGGAATCCTGGCGTTGTCCACCTATCTGCCGTTGGCCGCAGAACTGCGCAATGAAGCACATCCCGCCAACGCCAATATACCCATCATGATGACACATGGCACGGAAGATACCGTCATTCCACTGATATATGGTCAGATATCCTGCAAGACGCTGGAGGATGCGGGTTACCGGGTCGAATGGCGAAGCTACACCATGCCGCACACACTGTGCGCACAGGAGATTCACGACATGGGCGAGTGGTTGCGCCGTATACTTTCTTGAGCCTTCCCGCCCTGCCGGTCCAGCTCATGCAGCGCCTCGTTGAGCCTGTCTTCGATCTGACATTTATAATTCAGAAAGTGGATGGTTTGCCGCCGCCCCGATTCCTCGCCAAACATCGCTGAGGGAAGATTGATATCCGTAATGTAAATGGGGTAGCGCAAGCCGCTTTTCCGCTGCGCCATCACATATCTGGCAACCTCACGGAACAAGCCGTTGCCGTATTCGAGCGAAGTAAATTCCTCGTCACCACAATAAATGGTAAAAGCCAGCTTGCCGTCCTTTACCTTATCAACGATGATCTGCACGTTGTAATAGTTTTTCAACCCCTTTTTACGGACAGGATCATTTTTCACCAGCACGGCCCTACCCATTTCATCCTTTCCAATGTGATAAAATTCAACACCAATCAAGCTATCCATGCCCTGTCTCTCACTCGCCCCCAGCAGATGCTGCCGTCTCAATACGGAATCGAAGAACAAGGTGTGCTGATTGATTAGCGCCATACTTTCGCAATGGATCATGCGCTGATAATAAAGAGAACCACGTTCATCAATCACATACACATCAGCATTATCGCCATCCATGCGGTAAAAAACCTGGATCATCTTTGGCTTGTTTATTGCGAATATCTGGGGAAGAGGTGTGCCACGGAGGGCATGCTGATCAATTTCAACATGACTGAATGACCTCTGCTCCGCGAACAGATCAACCAGCAAATCATCATATGACTCAATCCGCTTATAACGCAGCGTGTCATTTTCGATCCACAACATGTAATAAATATTTTCAACGGACAGGACATAGCGCAGGGTAGCGGCATGGGAACTTCGATAAAAACTATCGACAATATTACGAAACAATTCTTCTATTCTTTTTACAATAGTGACTCCATGGCTCGAAGAAAAGCACTGCATATAAATAGGGGGGGGCAATGCGCCCTTGGAGGGTGGCATCCAGCGAACATAGTCACACAAACAATTCATCAAGCCATTGAGTCCCGCATACCTGAATGTCAGCGCCTCCCTCCAGCTTGTCAGCGTCACCATATCGAATGTCAGCGCAAGATTTTCCCCAACACCTCCATAGCTCAGCGCATCCGTCTTATTACTTGTGTAGTGCAAACCCTGGCGCGTGTGCATTGCCATAGGATCAACACCCAAATTAATAAAAAGGGCGGCCTTTTCCATCCGTGACGCCCTGGAAAGATCCTCCATATTCGTTTCCGAAGCCTGAGTGTTCGGGAATAAATGATGAAGGCAATTGATCAGTAATTTGATCTCCCGGAGCGTAAGTCCGCCGTCCTGGGCATACAATCCAATCACCGTGGCGTCATTCACCATCTCGTTGAAGTAACACCAGACCACAAGATCAACGATGCTGTGCGCCCGCTTGACAGGCTGAAAACCACCGCGTTCAACTTCATTGTAGGGTGCTATGAAAAGCGCCCAACCATCGTGTTCATCATCTTCTTTTTTATGAACAAAGGTGAGATGGCTCTCCCACATCCCCTGGGAAATGCCGCGATTGACTATCTCGACCTTACCTGCCTTACGTTCAAAAGCCGCATACAATTTACGGCCAAGGATATTTAAATCCTTTTGATTTATCAGCGCCAGCTGGGCATGTTCATGAGCGAAATCAGACAAAAACCGATAACTATGCGTCAACTCTCCGGTCAAAATTTTTCGTTCCCTGAGCACGCGGTTTATTTTCCACGAGGGACGCGCATCGAGCGTTTCCAAATAAGCAGGATCCCAGTCCCAAGCTTGTGCCAGACTCTTGATGAGGTCGCGACGCCAACTATTATGACGAGGTGAACATGGCACACTGAGCCGCTCGTTGACCTTGAAATAAAAACACCGCCTGAATAATTCAAGACGCTCCTTCTCCGCAGTCTTTTTCAGGTGTTCCTCAATTTTGAAATACAGCATGATATAGGGATCAAGCGAGTCAAGAGAAACTTCCCCTTCATAAATAGCCTTTTTGAAACGCTGGCAAAGCAAATCACTCGCAGGATATTCATGGGCATAAACCTCCATCAGCAGGAGCTTGAGCACCGACTTATAGGGTGAGTCGATACCCTTGAAAAGCTGCCACAAGGCGGCGCCAAAAAACTCCTCTGCCGGTATTAGGGGAACCCCTCCAAAATCAACATATTCCGCCTCTCGTACCGCGAAACTATTTTTCAATACCTCAAGATAGCTGTCATACTCTTTTTCTTTATCGGGAGGTACCAGCCACCACACCGGATAACGTCCCGCCAACAACAGTCCTGTGCGATAAAACTCCTCCAGCAACAAATAATGCTGCGCGCTGCCGCTGCCTTCCTTGGATAGCTCACTCTGCTTGCCGGACCTGAATGACGACGGATCCATAAGAAAGAAATGAACTTCAAGGTCAAGGCTGGCCGCCCACTTCTCGATGGCCCCTGCCTTTTTGCGAAGCTCGTCAAGCAGTTCTTCTGCAATGTTTGCGGGGTGGCAAACCCAGATATCAAAATCACTTTTCTTGGAATAGGCTATCGTGCCACTGCTGCCCATCAGAAAAATCGACAGGATATCGAAGCGTGGCAACGCCTTGCGCTTGTATGAAAAATTCCTGGAAATCTTCTTCGCAGCCCCCAGGGCGCGCTTGTCTGGAGAGTAATCGGAGACCCCCGATGGGGTCTTACTTGAAATAAATCCAGGCAGAAGCATATGATTAACATGAAACAACAAGGGCAAAAGATCGAGAAAATCGCGTTGCCGCTCGTGCAGGGACGACTGCGCACGCTGTAAACGCTCACGATTGAGCGCCAAAAAGCGCCGCTTGATGGCGTTTATGTCAGCCAGTCTAGCCCCGAAAGTCATATTTTTTGCGTCATCGATCACACCCCGAGATAATAGCGGCAGCAGGAATGGAAACATAACATTCCAGCAGTTCCTATCAGGCTGCTAAAGTTTCCCCACCAGCATCCGATATCAGTCTTTTACAGACACGTCTTGTGGCCTGGCTACAGGGAAACGAACAACCATGGAGAGTTTAGCTATGATAAATCGTCTTGATTCAGCCATTGCATTGGCCATCCTTGAGACTGCCCCTTTAGGCATTTTAGTTCTGGATAACAAGGGGCAAGTGTCATCCATCAATAAATCACTCCAAGTCCTTCTGGATATACAGAATGACCAGTTACCCCCCCACCATGACACCCTGACTACATCAGGTCTGTCGCACGATGCCAGAAAATGCCTGTTCGACCCCCAGGAGATCATGCATCTTCCAGCGACAAGCTCGCGGCCGGCACGCTGGCTGAAATGCTGGCGGCAACCGCTGGGCGATGGGGTGGGTTACGTGCATTTTTACGCAGACATAACATCGCAACAACAGACACAAGACCGGTTGACCGAAGAGTTGGCACTCTACACCCTTAATGATCCTCTCACATCCTTGCCGAATCGCCGCGCCCTGCTGCAAAGCCTTGAACCGCAAGTCTCACGCAGTCGGCGCTACGAAAACCCCCTCTCTGTGATCGTGTTGAAAGTCGCCAACCTCGCACAGCTTGACGCTAGCCACGGGGATTCCAGCGCCGACCGCGTCATGATGGCTGTCAGCCAATTCCTTAAGGATCAGATGCGCTGGGTTGACATGATCGGGCGCATGGACACTGACGAGTTTCTGCTCATATTGCCGGAAACACCTGAGGCCGCTGCCGTCGATCTGGTCAACAAGCTCCAGCTACGCCTCGCGGAGGTAAAAGTCACCGGGGCTGATGGACAACCCATCAGCCTGGAAACTCACTGCGGGGTGGCGGGCTGGATAAAAGGTGACGACACGAACAAACTATTGCACCGCGCCTACCAGTCACTCTAAGTTAACCACCTCTACCAACTCAAACGTATTCCCATCGGGATCCCGCACAAACAGTGCGGGACGCCCCGATTGGGAGCGGGTAAACTGAATGCCTGCCCCTTCCAACACCACCGCTATTCCCTCAATATCATCCACCGCCAGCGCCACATGACGATCCCGCCCACCATGCACAGGACGACCGATCACGGGATCAGGATTGGGCAGCTCCATAAGATGGATCTGCTGGCCTGATTCCAGCATATACCACACACCAGAGAAACCAAGATCAGGGCGGGACTCGTCTGGCCTCAATCCCAATACACCTTCATAAAACTGGCGCGCATGCTCAAGGTTAGAGACTATCCAGGTGATGTGCAAAATACCCTGAAGGGCAACGCGCCGCCTGCCCTCAGGGGGACAAGGACCATGAAGTTTTGTCACAAAAATATTCCCTAAAAAAGTCAAATTATCCTAAAAACGGCGATTGGAACGGGAGGATAATACACCTGCCTGAACCAGTGGCGCCTCGTTCTACCACCTCATGCTCAACAACACGGGCAACGGCCGTCAGCTTGAAACACCGACCTTCGCGGCAGGTTCAACTACACCATCAACGGCGGTGTGGCACCGAATCTCACCAACACCGCGGATGCCGATGCGGGTAATTTCAACGTTACGTTGGCGAATACGGTCGCCGCATCCGGCGTCACCCTGACAGGAGGACAATCAGCCACGGTTAAATTCCGGGTGACGGTACAGTAGGCTCAGCGATCCACCTTCTTGCTTTGTTCAAGGTGCTGTTTGCTACAGAAATAATGATCGTTATCGCGCACTGCTTCGATTTTGGGGATATGCAGGCCGCAATGTTCGCAGCGCACCATATCGCTGGGTTCAGGTGGAATGCGGGATGATGTTTTGGAAGGGCGGTTGAGATAGCGTTTGACTATGCGAAAAATCAGCCAAATCGCCACCGCCAGTAGAATGACGCGGAGAAGATTCATACGGTTCCGACGTTAGTGGTCGGGGTGAGAGGATTCGAACCTCCGGCCCCTAGCTCCCGAAGCTAGTGCTCTACCAGGCTGAGCTACACCCCGTCGTCAACGTTAATAACTGCGGTTCACAGAAAATTCTGCCAAGGCGTACAACGCATCACGGTAAGGAGAATCGGGAATCACCGAGAGCGCCTCGGCGGCCTTGCGGGCCTCCGCATGCGCAGAGCGCGCAGTGTACGCGATAGCGCCGGTAGATTCAATGGCCTGCGTGACCGCAACAATATTTTCCCGGCCGCCGTTTTCAATGGCATGGCGAATGATAGCCGCCTCCTCCGCTGTACCGGTGCGCATGGCATAGATCAGCGGCAGGGTGGGCTTGCCTTCAGCAAGATCATCGCCGACATTTTTGCCCATCTCTTGCGATGAAGCGCTGTAATCCAGCACGTCGTCGACAAGCTGAAAAGCCGTGCCCAGATGCATCCCATAGGCGGCTATGGCGCGCTCCTCCTCCTCTGGGCGCCCGCTTAGCACTGCGCCAAGCCGTGCCGAAGCCTCGAACAGCTTGGCCGTTTTGCAATGGATTACGTTGAGATAGCGCTCTTCGGTAGTATCGGCATCGTGGCAGTTGAGCAACTGCATCACCTCGCCTTCGGCAATGGTATTGGTGGCATGGGCCAGAATCTCCATGACGCGCATGCTGCGCACGTCCACCATCATCTCGAAGGACCGGGAATACAGGAAATCACCCACCAGCACGCTGGCCTCGTTACCCCAGATGGCATTGGCGGTATCCCTGCCCCGGCGCAGCTCCGAGCCGTCCACTACGTCGTCATGCAGCAGCGTGGCGGTATGGATGAACTCAATGACCGCGGCAAGGTCGACATGGTGCACCCCGCCGTAATCGAAGGCGCGCGCGCTCAACAACACCAGCTTGGGACGCAGGCGCTTGCCGCCGCTGTTGATGATGTAATGCCCAAGCTGATTAATAAGTACAACATCTGAATGCAGCCGCTTGCGAATCAGTGCGTCAACAGCGCGCAGGTCATCCTCAATCAGAGCGCTTACGGTTTCGAGGCTCATCATTGCCTTGTTATAATGGTAATGGACGCTGTTTTTGGCGAGTTCTGGCATACTGCCATTGTAGAAGCTATAAACGGCGCCTTACAAGGGCTAGTTCATGGTTTGTTTCAGCATTATCGTTTGACCTTTCCCCCGCCTGGCGTTAGAATTACTCTTTTACCAAAGCCCGAAGGCGAAAAACCGTTTGCGCCGGGGCTTGGTTGCGCAGCAAGAATTTGGAGAAAAGAATTATGTACGCGGTGATTGTAAGCGGCGGAAAGCAGTACCGGGTTGCCGAAGGCGACGTGCTGAAGGTTGAGACACTGCCGGTTGAACAAGGTGCTTCTCTCGACATCGAACAGGTATTGATGGTCGCCAATGGCGATGACATTAAAATCGGCGCGCCTTATGTTGCGGGCGGCAAGGTAACAGCCACCGTCAAATCGCACGGGCGCGGCGAGAAGATCAAAATCGTCAAGATGCGCCGCCGCAAGCATTACCGCAACATAACCGGGCACCGCCAGAATTACACGGAACTGCAGATCACTGGCATCAGCGCTGGTTAAGATCCTAAAATTCTCACACGTTACTGAGGTCATACACAAATGGCACATAAAAAAGCAGGCGGCTCGACCCGCAACGGCCGCGATTCAGAATCAAAACGTCTTGGCGTTAAATGTTTTGGCAGCGAGCGCGTGCTGGCCGGCAATATCATTGTTAGACAGCGCGGCACGCACTTTAACCCCGGCACAAATGTCGGCTGTGGCCGCGATCATACCCTGTTTGCCAAAGCCGCGGGTACCGTGGTATTCGCAACTAAGGGGCCTAACAATCGCAGGGTTGTAAGCGTCATTCCTGATTAAAGAGCGACGTAGTAAAATGCTTCGCAAAAAGCCCCGTCCTAGCACGGGGTTTTTTGTTGCACGGATTGATATCCTCGTGATTTGCCGCCACTATAACCCCTGAAAACCTGCCACTACGCGCCCACCCCTGCATGTCAGGGTGAAAATCCGGGAAATAAGCAGTATCCCCACACCCAGGGAAACGAACAGAAAACCCCAGAGATACCAGAATATGAAATTTATCGACGAAGCAACTATCCAGGTTTTGGGCGGTGATGGCGGCAGCGGCTGCGTCGGCTTCCGCCGCGAGAAATTCATCCCTTTCGGTGGCCCGGATGGCGGCGATGGTGGTGATGGCGGCAGTGTCTACCTGGTCGCAAACTCTGGGCTGAACACCTTGGCGGATTTCCGCTTTACCCGCCAGTTTCGCGCCGAATCCGGCCAAAGAGGCATGGGCAGCGACTGCAGGGGTAAAGGTGGCGATGACTTATATGTCCCGGTGCCTGTGGGTACGGTGGTGATTGACGCTGACACCGAGGAGGTGATGGGCGATCTCACAGTAGACGGGCAAACCTTGCTGGTAGCAAAGGGCGGCTGGCACGGCCTGGGCAATAGCCGTTTCAAGAGCAGCACTAACCGCACTCCACGGCAGTTCACGCCAGGCACACCGGGAGAGGAACACAACCTGCGTCTGGAGCTGAAGCTGCTTGCCGATGTGGGTCTGTTAGGGATGCCCAACGCCGGCAAATCGACCTTGATCCGCGCCATTTCGGCGGCTCGCCCCAAGGTGGCGGATTATCCATTTACCACGCTCCACCCCAATCTTGGCGTGGTCAGCGTGGAGCCGCACCGCAGTTTTGTGGTGGCTGACATCCCAGGGCTGATCGAGGGCGCCGCGGAGGGTGCAGGACTAGGCATTCAATTTCTCAAGCATCTGTCGCGCACGTCTCTGCTGCTGCACCTGGTGGATATCGCACCTTTCGGCGATACCTCCGACCCCGTGGAGGATGTGCGAAAACTGGAAGGCGAGCTGCAAAAATTCAGCGCCGACCTCGCCGCCCGCGAGCGCTGGCTGGTGTTGAACAAGGTCGATCTTCTGCCCCCAGAGGAACGCGAAGAACGCTGCCAGCAAATCATCCAAGAACTAGGCTGGACCGGCCCGGTGTTCCGTATCTCCGCCATCAAGGGCGAAGGGACACAAGACCTGGCATACCGGCTCATGGAGCATCTGGAGCAGCGTCGGGAGACCGGGGATCAATTCTCACCTTCCGCCTCTTCGGACGATACCTCCTCCAGATGACTCTGCTTGAATCGCGGAAATTAGGTTAAGTATCGCTTTGTGATCGATATGGCTAAATTTTAGAGTTGAAGGTATTTCAACCCATGAATTGCTCCGCTGTTGTTGTAGATGCGTTTTGCCCCAAATGCGACAAATCGCGGCGGTCAGATGGACTGGCCGACCTTCAGCAGGCGGCAAATTCGGGCCGTAGCGGCCTCCACCAGGGCAGCACCTTGGTCCATACATGCCTTCAGGGTCATGGGCCGGGACACGATGGAACCCAGGGCGTCGATGCCGTGCTTCAGCACCTCCTCCGCACCCTCACCCAGTCCACCCGATAGACAGATCACAGGCACGCCGTGACGCTTGGCCGCTGCTGCCACGCCCACGGGAGCCTTGCCCATGACCGTCTGGGAATCCGTGCAGCCCTCACCGGTAATGACCAGGTCCGCCCCATGAACCCGTGCCTCGAAGTTCGTGGTCTCCAGCACGATGGATACGCCGGGTTCCAGGCGCGCAGGGGTGAAGTACAGCAGTCCGGCCCCCAGCCCGCCTGCGGCCCCGGCACCCTCCGACCCGGAGATGTCGCGGCCCGTGGCGGCAGTGGCCGCCTTCGCAAAAATACCCAGGGCGGCATCCAACTCGGCCACCATGTCCGGCGTCGCACCCTTCTGGGGCCCGTACACCGCCGAGGCGCCGCGGGGACCGCAGAGGGGATTCGTCACATCGCAGGCCACGCGGATGGAGGCTTCCGCCAGGCGCGGGTCCAGTCCCGACAGATCGATGCGGGCTAAGCCCGCCAGGGCCGCGCCACCCTCGGGCAGGTCGCGACCCTTCGCATCAAAAAAGCGCACCCCCAGTGCCCTCGCCATGCCCATGCCCCCATCATTGGTGGCACTGCCCCCGATGCCCACGATGAGCTTGCGCAGACCGGCATCAAGCGCGGCCTTCATCAGCTCACCGGTGCCGAAGGTGCTCGTGATGCGGGGATCCCGCTTCTCTTCGGGCACCAGGGGCAGGCCGGAGGCCGCAGCCATCTCGATGAAGGCCGTGGTTCCATCACCAGAGATACCCCAGTGAGCGCGCACAGGCTTACCAAGCGGCCCGCGTACTTCTGCATACTGCAGGCGCCCGCCCGTAGCGGCCACCAAGGCCTCGACGGTGCCCTCGCCGCCATCGGCGATGGGCACCTTGGTCACCTCGGCTTCGGGAAACACGGCGTGGATGCCGCGCTCCATGGCCTCAGCAACGCCCAGAGCGATCACGCTGCCTTTGTAAGAATCCGGAGCCACGACGATGCGCATTGAATTCAACTCTCTTGTGCCATCGAAAAATTTCACTACCCAAGAAAAATATAGCAGAATAAGTATTTGATGTGATAGTAGCGCCAAGATAGCTCAATATTTACGCCGATATGCACGCCTCGTTTTTGAGGGTGCAAGGATGTGGAAATTGAAATCAGGAGACAAGTCTGGAGCGGTAAATGCTCCTCCCGGGGCGTGAACTGTTAACAAAATTCTGGGATCAGGCAGGCCTATATTCATAGCATGCTGCGTTGACCTTGTCCCTCTTGATCTGGTCCTTGGTAGGTTCAAGGTATATGAAGCATAAACGGTATATTCGCCCGAGAGCAAGGGTATTCCCTCACCAACCGAGCCCTCTGACATCACAACATCGATAGACCAACGTCATCCCCCTCATCCCTCTGGAGGACATGCTCTTGCGTGCTCCTTTCATTCAGCCCAACCGTGCTCGAAATGGTTTTATCGTCATTATGCTCCCTCTTTGATCCTGCTCCTATTCTCCGCATGGTGTGGACTGACCGTCCAAAAGTTGAATTGTGGCTTGGTTAAGAAACGAGTCAACACTTCGATACGTGGTGAAATTCGGTTTACGAACGCACCAACTCCAATGGTAGTCTACGTATCCATGAATCATCAGCACTTCGACACGCCACTCTTTCTTGCTTTCAAATGTGGCGACACCTTGATCATTGGTAACCTTGGTTTCACGGCTTTTGAGATTCCCGAATGATGGATAGGCTCTTGATATCAATGTGACCTCAGCCGCTTCTATTGGGCGCATGTGCTGATCAAGAACGGTCAATTGAGACGCTGGCTGCAGTGTCTTGTAGATCGGATAAGGGAGGCCGCACCCACCTAAGCAAGTAAGCGTGAGAAGGACGGCGACTCGTATCTTGCGTTCTAACACATTACTCATCGTTAAGGCAGCTCCAGACTACGGCTTTTCGAGTCGTTGAAGCCCACAAATCTCATCGCCCCAGCGTCCCGCCTGTTTGTTCCAGACTATCTGGCGAACTCGTGGTTTCGCGTTGCCAGGTTGCGGCGCCAGGCAAAATCGCGCGACGTATCCCTGAGTCGGGTCCGCAGGGTCAATACGCTCCGCCATCAAGTGAACCACATAGACTTGCCCGATACGCAAAGCTGTCGCGGGCACATGGCCCGCTTTCTGATTCGGGAATACCTGCCCATAGACAACGCAGCCAACCAGTGCCTTGCCTTCTCGATCGGGATCGATATCGACTACCCAGATGCTGGTAGGTGGCCTGGTCGACTGGTCATAAACCAAAGCCGCGTTCAGTCTGTTAATTGGTTGATCGCTGAGCGCGAAGCAAGGCTGGCCATCGCGCTCGGTCACAATGGCAGCACCCATGCGGGAAGTGGCCGTGCAGGCGATCGGTAACAATAGGAGAGTCGCCGCCAGGATGCGGAACATCCAGCCAGGCCTCATTTTGGCAAACTCTTCTTATCCGCAGGATTCCTGGTGAATCCTGCCCTTTCAATTCGCCTTTGGACGCTCAACGAAATATTTGGCATTGACCTATGTGCTGCGGAGATGGATATTTTGATTTGTGCGGTTGAAATTCCTATCCTTCAGCTTACGGTTTCTCGCGTTGCTGAAGCCCACAAACCTCATCGCCCCAGCGTCCCGCCTGTTTGTTCCAGACTATCTGGCGAACTCGGGGTTTTGCGTTGCCAGGTTGCGGCGCGAGGCAAAATCGCGCGACGTATCCCTGAGTCGGATCAGTAGGGTCAATACGCTCCGCCATCAAGCCGACCTCGTAAATGTGGCCGATACGCAAAGTTGTCGCTGGCACATGGCCCGCTTTCTGATTTGGGAATACCTGCCCATAGACAACGCAGCCAGCCAGTAGCTTGCCTGATTCGTGATCGATGTCGACTACCCAGATGCTGGTTGGTGGTACAGTCGATAGGTCATCAACTATAGCCGCGTTCACTCTGTTAATTGGTTGATCGCTGAGTGCGAAACAAGGCTGACCATCGCGTTCGGTAACAACGGCATCGGCCATGCGAGAAGAGGCCGTGCAGGCGATCGGTAGCAATAGGAAAGTGGCCGCCAGGGCGCGGAACATCCAGCCAAGCCTCATTTAGGCAAACTCTTCTTATCCGAAGGATTCGCCAGGAATCCTGCCAATACAGCTTGGTAGAGCGGAATGAGCGCTGGGTCCCGATTGCTTTTTTGCTCAATCAGCTGGGGCCGCTTCAGAACCGTGTGCGCGAAGTAGTCCGCCACGATGTCGCCCTGCGCTTCCATGTTGTAGTCGCCAAGGTTTTTCCCGGCATCGAGGGTGTACTCATATGGAAGGCCAACTCGAATCGCACCGCGCCATTTCACCGGATAGCCGAGCTGGTGCTGCCAGACATGTACCATCTCGTGCATGAACCAGCGCCGAAATCTCTCAGTCGATATGGAGAAATCCTCCTTGAAATTTGCCGAATTAAAATACATTTCCCCATTTGGCGTCATGGCCGTATCATCCGGCTGCAGGCCGAACCACAGGTATTCGCCGTTGTGCACTTTGACCTTTGAGTAGTCGATGGAATCCTTGAAGATCAAGCGCGCCATCGCGATTTCACCGCTGGTGAGGCGGCGCGATCCGCCTTCCGAGGTCTGGAACTGCTGGGTGGGCATATCCAATTTCTGAACTTGTTGTGTGGATGCATCCCATGCCTGGCGGGCAGATATTCGGCTGCCGCCTTGTCCAGAGTCTGCCAAATACTTGTTGAATGCATCGGTTCCAATCGGGCTGGGCAACGGAGATGCGGTTAGAGCCATCGTCCCGCTGTCGATTTCCGGTGTGTTATCACCCATGCCCAACGGGCCAGGAACTCTATGGCCTGCCATGTCCGCTCCTTTCGCTAAAATTGTATCTGTAAAATCCGTAGATGGTTGGAGGTAATTCTGCAACCCATCGCCATCACTTTAACGATCAATGTTACATGATATTCCATTCCGTCGTTGGCCACACCATGCGAGTTAGCCTCCAAAGATTTCTTAATGAAACATTCAGTACGGTCCTAAGAAAATCCCAATTTCGTCACGCTCACACACGCAAGAGCAAGCCCGAATGGACTGAAATTAAACCGACACCACTCTTGATGGCGCTGCACTTCATCAAGGCTGCACAGCAGCCTGTTATGCGGTTAGACTGTGCCGATGGTCATGTGGCGGCGCAATCGGATTGCGGGTGGCACCTATTTCTTAATGCCAAAGGCGGATATGATCTCCGACAACGGCGTTATTGGGAACAGATTATTCGTAATGACCGGGATTTTGACGTTTCACCGCGTTGTCGCGCGGGGTGTGTACCCGAATGCGAATGATTTGGCAGGTGATCCCGACGGCGCCATTGGTTTCGGCGAATGATCCCGGATTGTGTTGCGCTTCATTCGGGCTACTTGCTCTTTTTCAATTTATTCTGTTTGAATCGCGGAAATTGGGGGCGGGCACGAATAATGCGATGGAATCTTGCAAAAATGCCAAGCAAAATGGGCATATTGTTAATGTACGGGATATTCGGGTAAATATCGGCTACCCTAGCAATCATGCAACTAACCTTATATACCGATTATTCGCTGCGGGTGCTGCTTTATCTCGGCATACACAAAGGCGAGAAGGCGACCATCACCGAAATCGCGGATTATTTCAAAATCTCGCGTAACCATCTGGTTAAGGTGGTGCATAATCTCGCCAACTGCGGCTACCTCCATACCATGCGCGGCAAGGGCGGGGGAATGTACTTGGCGCGCCCGCCTGAAGAGATCAACATCGGCGAGGTCATCCGGCATACCGAACCGAATTTCCATATCGTTGAATGCTACAACGCCCATACCAGCCATTGTCCGGTCGTCAAGGTATGCAGCCTGATTGGCGTGCTCAACAACGCCCTGACCAGCTTCTTCTCCGTTCTGAACCAATATACCCTGGCAGATCTCCTGAAAACGCAAGATGCTATCAGCGCGCCGCTCCAGTTCATACCGTCACCCACCAGGGCATATCAGACCATCGAAATAAAGCGGGGAAAAAGCGTTGCCGGCCAAAAAAGCTGATGTGGAACCAGGCACTGCAAAGCACCCGCCTTGAAATTCTTTAGAACCTGTTCACGATCTCGATCAAGGGATGCAGTGAAGGCAAAATCGAACGAAAAAGCGGAGCATACACGAAGTATGTGAGCATTTTGAGTTCGATTTTAACGCCGCAATGTGCCCTTCAGCGAGATCGTGAACAGGTTCTTAGAGTTGCTTTCGCAACGCATCAATCACCGGCACAGTCTGCGGGCGCACCCCTCGCCACAGAAAAAACGCTTCGGCGGCCTGTTCCACCAGCATCCCCAAGCCATCCAGCCCTTTCCGCGCTCCATGTTGCATTGCCCAAAGCATGAAGGGTGTCGGCTCTGCACCGTACATCATGTCATAGCACCAGCACTCTTCACTCAGCGTGACAGCGGGCAGTGGCGGCACTTCTCCCTTCAGGCTGGCCGCCGTACCATTGATGATGAGATCAAACCGTTGTGCGTCAATATCTTGATAGCCACATCCGTAAACCGGACCGAAATCCGTCAATTCTTTGGCTAAAGCGATTGCCTTGTCCGCTGTGCGATTGGCAATGACCAGTTGAGCGGGATGCTCTTCAAGCAACGGGCCGAGCACGCCGCGCACTGCACCTCCAGCGCCAAGCAGCAATATGCGCTGGCTAGCAATCTCTACGCCATGATTGGCACGCAGGTCACGCACCAGGCCGGCACCATCAGTGTTGTCGCCATAACTCGTGCCATCCGCACGGAACAATAAGGTGTTCACCGCCCCCGCGCGCTCCGCACGCGCGCTGCGCTCATCGGCCAGCTCCCACGCCTCCCGCTTGAACGGCACGGTAATATTCAGGCCCTTGCCGCCAGCCTCCACAAAGGCGGATACGGCTTCAGCGAAACGGCCCTGTTCCACCAGAATGGCGGTGTACACTAGATTCTGGCCGGTCTGGCGCGCGAACAGGGCATGAATCTGCGGTGACTTGCTATGAGCGATAGGGTTACCCATCACGGCATAGTGATCAGTTCTTGCGTTCATCATTCCAAAAATCCTTGAATAGTGACTTGCGTTGCGTTTGTGTGATGGACAATAAAAATGATAACGTAGCACATAGCCGGGTATGAATGTTGCTAGTGCCTACTACGAGGAAAAATTACAATTCAATTTCAGGTGTCGATGCAGTGGATCGCAACATATCCCTAAGGGTACGGCAGAAATTGATCAGCCTCTTCTGTTGCCTGGGGCTGCTGTTTACGGCTTTTAACCATGCCGTTGCGGACCAGGCACGGCATATTGTGCTGGTTGCTGGCGCCAATGCCTACGTCCCGCCGCTAACCCCCGCCGAAGTGCGCAAACTGTTTCTGGGCGTGGTCATAACCAAGGATGGACAACGCATCGAGCCATTGCTCAATCTGACCGATCCCTTGCTGCACGAAGTATTCCTGCAAAAAGTCGTATTCATGTCATCCGAAAATTACCAGCGCCAACTGTTTACACGGATAAGCCATTTGGGTGATCCGCGCCCGCAAGAATACTCCGATTCCTGGCAGTTAATCAGCGCCCTGCGCAGCCGGCCCGGCGCGGTCAGCTATATGTGGGCGCAAGATGCCCGCCCCCGGATGGGCCTGAGAATAGTACAAGAGCTATGGCAAAGCCGACAGGAATAGCGCGCCTTTCCAGGGGGTTGATCGGCCGCTTGATGATGGTCGTAGTGGCCATTCACACTATCCTGGTCCCTTTGCTGTTTATCGGCGTACTGTATATCGTGAAACAGGGTTATGAATCTCTGTTTATCAACCAGGCACGCTCCGAATCCCACATGCTCGCCGTTCTGGCAGGACGGGATATGCGTCCCGCGCGGCTACAGACACTTTTCGAAGAAGTGGCACTGAGCGGCAGCGTGGTTTTTTGGGCGGTCACTGATACATCGGGGCAGACCATCGTCAGCACTCACGGGTCAGATGCGCGCACGAATTTCAAGGAAGATTTTTTCTTTGGCGAGCACGGAGATACTGTCTATTACGTCTCCGTTCCTGTCAACGACGATGCCGGCATACTGCGCGGCGTACTCCGGCTGGGTTACGATGAAACGCCAACCCGGGAGCAGATCGACAACACCTACCACCGTGGTTTCTACCTGGCGATTGGATACATTTCGCTTACCTTGTTCCTGACGATTTCCGGCGGCAGAATCCTCAACCTGATGCGCAAAGAGCTGGTGACACAGGCCAACGCGCTCGAACACCAGGCGCTGCATGATACCTTGACCGGCCTGCCCAACCGTGCCTTGCTGCATGACCGGTTAAAGCAATCCATACTCGCCAGCCAGCGCGAACACGCACCGTTTGCCCTGTTCCTGATGGATCTGGACCGCTTCAAGGAAGTGAATGACACCTTGGGGCACCAGGCAGGTGATGTGATATTGCAGCAGACCGCCGTACGCCTGCGTGAAGCGGTGCGGGAATCCGACACCGTTGCGCGGCTGGGGGGGGATGAGTTCGCCGTGGTATTGCCCAAGGTTGATGTGGATGGTGCGGTTCTGATTGCGGAGAAGATACTCATAACGCTGCAGGCACCTTTCGTGGTGGAAACCAGGACGCTGCCGATTGGCGCCAGTATTGGCATTGCACTATTTCCCGGCCATGGCGAAGATGCCGCCAGCCTGTTGAGCCGTGCCGATGTGGCGATGTATGCCGCCAAACATGCGGGTGGTGGCCTGACCGTATATGACCCCGACCTGGACCGGCACAGCATGGATCGGCTCACACTGACAGCGGAATTGCGCCAGGGCATCGACCGCGATGAAATTGAGGTCTATTACCAGCCCAAGGCCGATCTCCATACCGGGGAGGTTTGCGGTGTTGAAGCCCTGGCACGCTGGCGGCATCCACAGCTCGGGCTTATCCTCCCCGAGGAATTCATTCCGCTAGCGGAACGGGCAGGCGTCATCAACGCGCTGACATTGCGCGTCATCGAAGAAAGCGCCCGCCAGTGTGCGCACTGGTCCAGCGGCGGCACAAGAATAAGTGTCGCCGTGAACCTTTCACCCTTGAGCCTGCTCGACGCAAAATTTGCGGAAAAGATTGCGGAGATCCTACGCAACTGTGACGTCTCCGCCCGCGCACTTATCCTGGAGGTCACCGAAGGTGCGATTATGGCCGATACGCCACAAGCACAGGAACTGTTTGCACACCTCGACGCCATAGGTGTGCGGATCTCCATCGACGATTTTGGAACAGGCTATTCCTCGCTGGCCCGGCTGAAAAAACTACCTGTGTCAGAGGTTAAAATCGATAAATCCTTTGTGATCGACATGCTTACCGATGACAACGACGCCGCTATCGTGCGCGCCACCATTGATCTCGCACACAACCTCGGCCTTAAAGTCGTGGCGGAAGGTGTTGAGACACAGGGCCACCTGGAGATGCTGGCGGCCTTTGGCTGCGATATGGCGCAAGGCTACCATATCAGCCGGCCATTACCGACGCTTGAAATCCGGCACCTTTTGGCCATCAATAGAAAGGTAATCACGATTGGAGCGAATGAGGACAGGCCACTGTTCAGCGGACTGTAGCATACCCATGTGTGGTCCCTCCCGTTTCACAAGGGGACCGCACCCTCTTTTGCGGTGAGGGTTAATCCCAGGAGCCGGGTCACTGTAGCTATGTCGAGATGCGCATCCACCGTGTCCGCCAGACGTTCAATGGCGCTCTCGCGCAATGCCTTGTAGTCCACGGGTTGCGCCCCTGCAAGCCCTGCCCAGCGCAGCAGCGCCTGACAAGCATCGCTGGTTTCAAATATGCCGTGCAGGTACGTCCCCAGGATTTGCCCATCGTTCGACACTGCGCCATCGGTGCCGCCCGTGTCGAACAGGACAACAGGATTTTCGAGGGCAGTACCAATAGTGACGCCTGCGTGAATTTCGTATCCCGTGACCTCTGCCCCAGAGGCGACGAGTGTTCCATGCACCGTGCGCAGTTGTTTTTCCGGCGCCAGCGTCGTGCGTATATCGAGCAACCCCAAACCCCGGCTTGAGCCCGGCTCGCCTTCAAGCCCGTGGGGATCGTGGATGTCATGACCGAGCATCTGAAAACCGCCGCATAGGCCGATAAGCTTGCCGCCGTAACGCAGGTGCCGCTGGATGGCCTGCTCCCAGCCGTGCTCGCGTAACCACGCAAGATCGGCGCGCACGCTCTTGCTGCCAGGCAGAATGATAAGATCGGCGGGCGGAGGCGCTTCATCCGGCCCTACATAGCGAAATGCGACTTGGGGATGCAGGCGCAGCGGATCGAAGTCAGTATGATTACTGATGCGCGGCAGCACCGGGACACTGACTCGCAACTGTTCAGTCTGTTCCTCTTGCGGCGCCACGCCGCGCGGCAGCGCGTCTTCCGCTTCCAGATGCAGCCCGTGCAAATAGGGCAACACACCCAGTACCGGTTTTTTCGTTTTATCTTCAAGCCAGTCCAGACCCGGCTGGAGCAAGGCAAGATCGCCACGGAAGCGGTTGATGACAAAACCAGCCACGCGCGCCTGCTCGCTTTCGGACAGCAGCGCCAGCGTGCCGACGAGGTGGGCAAAGACACCGCCACGATCGATGTCGGCAATCAGGATGACGGGGCAGTCCACCTCCTCGGCAAAACCCATGTTGGCGATGTCGCCCGCACGCAGATTGATCTCCGCAGGGCTCCCCGCGCCCTCAACCACAATCGCCTCGTATCCGGCCTGTAATCGCGCGTGGGAAGCCAGCACGGCATCACGCGCCACGCGCTTGTAGTCGTGGTAGGCGCGGGCATCCATATTGCCAATGGCGCGCCCATGAATGATGACTTGCGCACCCACATCAGTGTTGGGTTTGAGCAGCACCGGATTGAAATCGGTGTGGGGTAGTAAACCACACGCCTGTGCCTGCACCGCCTGAGCGCGGCCGATTTCCCCGCCGTCCGCGGTCACGGCACTGTTCAGCGCCATATTCTGGGGCTTGAACGGCGCCACGCGCACGCCTTTCCTTGCCAGCCAGCGGCATAGCGCCGTGACCAGCGTGCTCTTGCCGGCGTCGGAGGTGGTGCCCTGGATCATCAAGGTGCGTGTTTTCATAGGCGTTTTACCAATAAGGAGTTAGCCGTAGAGCACACAGAATTCACAGAGAAAAACCATCGTTTAACGTAGATATTATCCTTACCTGCCCAGTGATCAGGAATAAATACGAAAACCCGCGTCACCTCTGTGAGCTCTGTGGCTTACATCTGCGGTTTAGGATTATGCGGGCGGCTTACCAGGCTGGTAGCGGAGCGTGATGAAAAAATTGCGTCCCGCCTGGTTGAAATAGGAGGCCGTTTCATAGCGCTTATCAAACAGGTTGGCGATGCGTGCCTGCACCAGCCAGTTTTTGGCAAGCGCGCGCTCAACACGCAGATCCAGTGTTGCATAGCCACCCATGGTGCGTGTATTGGCGGGGTCATCGAAGCGTTCACCTTCAGCAAAAAGTGTAGCGCCAGCACGGTAATGGCCAAAGCCACGATCCATATTTACCCGCAGCGTTTGCTCGGCACGGCGCGGCAGTACCTTGCCATTATTGGCATCAGAGGCACGATTTTTGGGATCCAGCAGGGTAAGGCTGCTATTCATGCTCCATCCGGCGAACTGTGTGGAAACGGTGCCTTCCACCCCGCGTATCCGTGCCGAATCAATATTAATTGGAGCGTACGTTGCTGGGTCAAAGCCAATCAGATCATTAATCGCCGTCTGAAAGACATGGGCAGACCAACTACCCCACGCCGGTGTGCCTCGCAGGCCAAGTTCGATGCTCCGTGATTTTTCAGGTTTCAAATTGGGATTCCCGAACCCAGGCCAATAAAGATCGTTAAAGGTGGGCGCCTTGAACGCTGTGCCATAATTGGCCGTCATGCGCACTTGATTATTGATCGCGTAGCCCCACGCAAGCCCGCCTGTGGCTTTCTCGCCGAACTGCTGGTTTTTGTCATGGCGTACACTGGCCTGCACATCGTGCGCGCCGAACGCTCCCTGGTATTGGGCAAACAACCCTTTATTGTCGCGTGAAGCAACACTGTAAACGGTAGTGCTGTCCACATGGTCGCTTTGGTAGTCATAACCCCCCGTCAACCGGTGATACGCCGCGATGGAAATATCACCTTGCAGCGACACGGTATCACGCTCGGAATTGAAACGGCTGCTGAAAATGCCATCCTTGAAGTTGTCAGCATCATCCTGGCTGCGCCCGGCGGCCAGAGACAAACGCAGCGCATCCTGCGGCTTCAGAAGCAAACGGCCGCCATACACCTGCTGAGCTGATTTTGATTCATTCTGGAAACTGCCATCGTAGTGGACTTGGCCTTCACTGCGCAGCCAATGCAGGTCTACCTCGGCGAGATTGCCGAAGCGATAACCCCCACGCAATGTCCCCGACTTGTTGTGATAACCGTCCTTGTCCGGCTCAACGGTAAAACAGCCCGCGCCGCCAGGAAAAGGCTTGCCGTTGCAAGCGTTGAACCCACTACTATTCATACCGCTCACGTTAGCATTAAACCAGCCGCGCTCACCGCCGCCCGAAACTCCGGCGGAAGTCTTGAACGTGTTGTAGGAGCCTCCACCCACGCTGAAGGAAGGTGTCAACGCCCCGCCACCCTTGCGCGTAAAAATCTGGATTACGCCACCGATAGCTTCTGAACCGTACAAGCTCGAACGCGGCCCGCGCACGATCTCGATTCGCTCAATCTGGTCAATGGGGTAGTCCTGAAGCGCCGCCATGCCTGTGGTCGCCGAACCGATTTTGACACCATCGATCAGTACCAGCACTTGATTGGAATTGGCGCCCCGAAGAAAAAAAGAAGTCAGCTTTCCTGCCCCGCCATTATTGGCGATGGATAGCCCAGGCGTGCCGCGCAACACGTCCTGCACAGACTGTGCTTGTTGGCGCTCGATGTCCTGGCGGGTGATAACAGTCACCGCCGCGAGGGTTTCATCCACTGTCTGTACAGTGCGGGTGGCGGTGACAATAACGGTATCAAGCGGTGCGGCGTTGTCTGCGGCATAAACAGGATAAGGGCCGAGCAACAGCATGGCTGCCGGCATAAGACGCAGTTTCATTGGGTGTATTCCTCTCTCGCACAAGCGCGCGACGGTAATTTAGAAATTAAGGCACGCAAGAGGAAAACAGCCAGACAAAAACAGGGGATAACACCTGAACGCCCGGACATCGCCCTCCGCAATGTCATCACAACGCTACAGGCCGGTCTCCGGGCTTACGAGCGGGAAAATTCCCAAGAGCAGCGCCTTCCCATGCAATGCACAGTGGCGTGTTGCTACTCTTTGACTCGCATACCGTTGCGGGGGCAGCGCCGGCCTTGTTCTCACCTTGAAAGGCAGAACACACCGGCTTCCCGTTTAAGCCCTTGGGCGAATGCCTTTGGGCCACCTGAAGCGAAGGGCGAATTGTAGAGGTTAGCGGGGAGAAGCGTCAAGAACTGAACGGCGCGCAGGATTTGCCTGCGGATACGCCGTAAAGAGCAACCCCGTACTGAAGGGGGCACCACAAAATGGAATGCGATGGCCTTCGGTACGGGACTACCCTCGATACGTCACTTCATCATCTTCTGCAACTTGCCTTTATCAGACTCGCTTGGGTGATGATCCAGATTAAGAATGATGCCCGCCATATCCCGCACGTCAGCGGGAGCGGAAGCATCGTTCATCACTTGTTTGAGTTTCGGCTTGTCGGCATCCGCCGCTGCGTGATTAAGATTAAGAATTGCAGTAGCCAACACGCGCTCTTGAGCCGTGGTAGCTTTGTTGTCGATGATGGCCTTCAGCGCGTCTTTTTCCGCGCCACTGGGGCGATGCTCAAGATGGGCAAGAATGCCCGCCATATCACGCACCGCCTGTGTTCCAGCGAGCGCAAGTTGCGCCCCGCAGATGAGGCATAATAGGGGTAGAGAGAGCAAAAGTTTTCTGATGGTCACGGCACACCTCCTGGTTGTACGAACGGACAGAGACCAAAGACCCTTTGCCTATGGTCTGCATGCCCATATTAGTAGCATTTACGCAGAAAGGGTAGAGATACTTTCCCCTGCGAATCTTAACGGCGGGAACCGGTGTCGTGATAGTGTCGCCGTGCTCGCTATACATACATGGACGCTTCCAGTATGCCAAGCTTTCAATTGATGAGGGAAGACAGGTAAAGATTGCAGCCATAC
>LNEJ01000030.1 GCA_001464965.1 Gammaproteobacteria bacterium Ga0074134 | reverse complement strand
TACACGCTGGCACAGCTCGGCGGGGTTGGGCGTTTGTCTCGGCAACGCATGGACTTCCTGCTCCTGTTCAGTGACGCAGGCCGTGTGGTCGTCGAGGTTGACGGATCACAGCACTTCGCCGAAGACGGGAAGCCATCCCTCGCCAGGTACGCGGACATGGTGGCGGCCGATCGTGACCTACGGCTCGCCGGGTACGAGGTCTATCGTTTTGGGGCCAACGAGCTCACCGGCCACGGGTCGGCTGAACGGATCGAAGCATTCTTCCGGCGCTTACTTCGGAAGCACGCGGTCCTTCCCGGAGCCGGTTCGGCTGAGTGAAACCGTACCAACTGATCCGGATTTGCGGACGCGGGTTCAATTCCGTGAATGGGAATCGAACTGGCGGCCGGTTACCTGCACACGGTTGATGCCAACGGGCAGTCGGAACTGGTAGGATGGCGGGCATCAAGGGCTGGATTCCGCACCTTTCCGCACGAGTTAGAAGCGGTTGTAAGGCGCTGAGTTACTGAGGTTTGGTGCGGGGTTCCACCCCACCACCATTTAACCATCCAAACACATCCAGCAACATCCACCTAACCCGCCTAAGTGCGGGTTTTTTATTGCACTTATTATCCGTTTAGGGGTAACATTGTCCAGTAGCATCCGGCTTTAGGTGGGGGTAACTCTTAGGGGTAACTCCACAATTCAAAAAGGAGTTACCCCAATGCCCCTGACCGATACCGCAATACGCAATGCCAAGCCCGGCGCGAAGCCTGCCAAGCTGTTTGATGAACGCGGCTTGTTCCTGCTTGTTACCCCTGCCGGGGGTAAGTGGTGGCGGCTGAAATATCGCTTCGACAATAAGGAAAAGCTGCTATCCCTTGGCACCTACCCCGACGTGAGCTTGAAGGATGCCAGAGGACGGCGCGACACTGCCCGCAAGTTACTGGCCGACGGCATAGACCCCGGCGAAAACCGCAAAGCCGTGAAGGCGACAAAAGTGGAACGGGCAGCAAACAGCTTTGAGGTGGTGGCGCGGGAGTGGTACGCGAAACACGCCCCCAATTGGGTAGAGCATCACGGTGACCGGATTATCAGGCGCTTGGAGCGTGATATTTTCCCGTGGATTGGCGGGCGACCGATTGCCGACGTGACCGCACCCGAATTACTGGCAACGGTGCAACGCATCGAAAAGCGAGGCGCACTGGAAACCGCACACCGGGCGCTGGGCAACTGTGGGCAGGTATTCCGCTACGCCGTGGCGACCGGGCGGGCAATGCGCGACCCATCCGGCGACTTGCGCGGCGCACTACCCCCGGCGAAGGGCGACCACTTCGCGGCGACAACAGAACCGAAGCAGGTGGCGGAATTACTGCGAACGCTCGACGGCTATCAAGGCACCTTCACTGTTGCGTGTGCGCTGCGTCTTGCGCCCTTGGTCTTCGTGCGCCCCGGTGAGCTTCGCACAGCGCAATGGGCCGACATCGACATAGACGCGGCGGAGTGGCGCTACACCGTCACCAAGACCGGCACGGCGCACATTGTCCCGCTGGCTACTCAAGCGGTGATGATCCTGCGCGAGCTTCACGCCTTGACCGGCACCGGGCGCTTTGTGTTTCCGGGGGCGCGCAGCAACGGGCGGCCAATGAGCGATAACGCGATCCTTGCGGCAATGCGGCGCATGGGCATAGCCAAGGATGCAATGAGCGGGCACGGCTTCCGCGCCATGGCCCGGACGATTCTTGATGAAGTGCTGGGGGTGCGCCCTGACCTGATCGAACACCAGCTAGCCCATGCCGTAAAAGACCCGAACGGACGCGCCTACAACCGCACGGCGCACCTGCCCGAGCGGCGGAAGATGATGCAGCAATGGGGGGACTATCTGGACAAGCTGAAAGCTGGCGCGGAGATTATACCGCTGCACGGCAAGACCGCATAACGAGTTTGCCGCGCCTAGCCCGACGGGACGAAAAGCTGGAAACCTTCACCGGCCTGGCGCGGCTCCTTTTTGAAGGCTGCACTTGAAGGGTGCGCACGATGGCAGTTAAGAAAAAGACTGAACCTGTAACCGATAAGCGGCGGCGGCTCGAACGGACACGTGAACAGATAAAAAAATTTGACACATGGTTTCATCCTTCACCGGATGAAATTGAGAATATCCTTTATCTGGCGAGTGAATGGGCTGCGCTTGACATCTCGCGCTGGAGCGAAAAGGATTTAGCCCGCGCCCAGGATAACTCGGTATTTGAAAGGATAATCCACTTCTGTAAAAATGAAATTAACGATCTAGTTAAAAAACTTGAAAACCGGACATTATCTGGTGAAGGTACAGCTCAGAACAATATTCGGATGCTCAAATATATTCAGACGCTCAAACAGCTTTTTCAGGCCGACGATCTTGAGACGGTGGAGGAGCTTTATTTGAGGTTGGAGGACATGAACGCATATACCATGCTGGCGCGTATCATGCACACCAGTTACTGGGCATTAAGAGACCCCAGCGTGCTTGATGATCTGAGCCTTGCCAAGCTTCGCAGCGATCTTCTTGAAGTGGTGGCAAACGCCTATGCCGACATCAACCAGGTGATGCGCCAGCCAGCGGCTAAAGGGATCAAGCAGGGCATTGACCAAGCCAAAAACACCATAAAAGCAAGAAAAACAGTTTGCAAACTCACCGATGAAGATATAGCGAAAATGAAGGCTAGGGCATTAGAGCTGAAAACCAAGCATGATGGCTGGTGTGTTTCAGAATTTGCACGCCAGCTTCATAATGAATTCCCCACTGTGGCAGTGAGCACCATCCGCAGATATGACTGGTTAATAAAGTTGGCCGAGCCTTTGGTTTAGCCAACCAGTAACCATTATTGTGACTCCTCAATAGACATATTAGGAGCCACCCACATGCAACAAAGTCCCAAACACCCCAACGTATTCCCTGTAACCCCTGCGTTACCTCAAACCGGCTTTATCAGACTCCCCCAAGTCCTTTCTGTTTTCCCGGTGAGCCGTTCGACGTGGTGGGCTGGCGTTAAGTCGGGAAAGTATCCTCAGCCCGTAAAAATATCCCCACGCTGCACAGCATGGAAAGCTGAGGCCATCCGCGCCCTGATCGAATCGGTTTAGGTGGCGCTACCGTGACCCTCAAAACTTCGCACCTTCGCTATGCGGCTCACATCCCTACGCCAGAGGGTATTGCACTTCACGTCGAACTAAAAGGCAACCTTGTGACCATCGTCAACCATGATGGTGAATCACTCACGTTTTCAGCATCGTTAATTCCTGAGGTTCGCGGGGTACTTCTCGACGTTGAAGGCGCTTACGGGCGTGGCGACAACGTCGGGAGACAGCGCCATGACTGATACCAACACAATCCGTCAAGCCTTAGCCCACGTCCCCGCCCACGACCGCGAAACCTGGCTGCGCATGGGCATGGCCGTCAAAAGCGAATTGGGCGATACCGGCTTTGACCTGTGGAGCGAGTGGAGCCAGCAAGACGAAAGCTACAACGACCGGGACGCCTTTTCTGTGTGGAAGTCCATCAAACCGAGCGGGCGCGTTACGGTTGGCACCCTGTTTCATGAAGCGCAACAGCATGGCTTCACGCCTGACAGCAAGCCGCGACCGCCGACACCGGAGGAAGTCGCCGAGCGGGAACGCAAGGCACTGGAAGCCGAGGCCGAACGCGAACAGGCACGCGCTGAGGCGGCGACCAAAGCGGCGGCGATCTGGAAGGCGGCAACCCATGCCCCCGACGATCATGCTTACCTTGTGCGCAAGGGCATCAAGGCGAATGGCGCGAAGCTGCACAAGGGGACGCCGCTGATTCCCATGTGTTCCGATGGCAAGATTCATTCCCTGCAATTCATCAACACCGATGGCGACAAGAAGTTTTTAACTGGCGGGCGCGTGGCAGGCTGTTATTTCAGCATCGGCACCACGAAGGGCGCGGTGGCGCTGTGCATATGCGAAGGTTTCGCCACGGGTGCAACAATCCACGAAGCCACGGGCTACCCGGTAGCAGTGGCTTTCAATGCCGGTAACCTGCTGGCGGTGGCAAAGGCCATGCGCGAGAAATTCCCCGCCTTGCCCCTGATCATGTGCGCCGATGATGACAACCAAACCACGGGTAACCCCGGCATGAGCAAGGCCAGGGAAGCCGCGCGAGCTGTGGGCGGACTGCTGGCCGTGCCGGACTTTGGCACAGACCGACCGGACGGCGCGACCGACCTAAACGACCTACATCAAGCCCAAGGGTTGGAAGCTGTTAAACGCGCCATAGCGGGCGCAACGGCACCGGGAAGGGCAGAGCATCAAGCCAACGAAGAGCGCGCGCCAGCGGGCGATTCTGACGGCAACGGCTGGCATGAACCGCAACCGCTGACCGCGAAAATGGCCCCTGAACTCTATCCGGTTGACGCACTACCCGACACCATCCGGGCGGCGGTGGAAGAGGTGGCGGGCTTCGTCAAGGCACCTTTACCGATGGTGGCATCGTCAGCATTGGCGGCGCTGTCGCTGGCGATCCAGGCCCATGCGGATGCGAAGCGTGCGGAAAAGCTGCATGGGCCTGTCGGGCTGTTCCTGCTGACCATTGCCGATTCTGGCGAGCGCAAATCAACCTGCGACGGCTTTTTTACCAAGCCGATCCGCGACTATGAGGCAGCGCAAGCCGAGGCCGCAAAGCCGATCCTGAAAGACCACAAGGCGGCAATCGAGGCATGGGAAGCCAAGCGGGCCGGCGTCAAGGAAAACATCCGCCAGCTTACCAAATCCGGGAAGCCGACTCATGACGCAGAATCTACCTTGCGCGATCTGGAACATAGCAAGCCGGAAGCGCCAAGAATCCCCCGTCTGCTCTATGCCGATGCAACACCCGAAGCGCTGGCCTTTGGGCTGGCTAAACAATGGCCGTCTGCTGGCGTGGTATCTGCCGAGGCCGGGATTGTTTTCGGTTCGCATGGCATGGGCAAGGATTCAGTCATGCGCAATCTGGGCTTGCTGAATCAACTATGGGACGGCACCAGCTTGACCATTGACCGGCGATCAACGGAATCATTCACCGTGCGCGGTGCGGGAATTCTTCGCCCGATCCGGGGCGCTGGCGCGTGGCACGGGCTTTCTTGCCCGCTTTCTTGTGGCGTGGCCTGAATCAACCCAAGGGCAACGGCCATTCACCGAAGCCCCCGCGAACTGGCCGCACCTTGCCGCCTTCCATAAACGCATTACCGAGATTCTGGATAAATCCGCCCCCATTGGTGAAGATGGCACATTGACCCCGCTCATGCTGTCCCTGACCCCGGAAGCAAAAGCCGCATGGGTGGAATATCACAATGCAATCGAGGGCGAGCTTTACGACGTGCGGGACGTGGCGAGTAAATCCGCCGACAACGCGGCGCGGCTGGCGGCACTGTTCCAGATGTTCGAGGGCGCGGGCGGTGCAATCGGCCTGGATGCTTTCGAGGGCGCAAGTCGAGTCACGGCATGGCACCTGAACGAAGCCCGGCGCTTCTTCGGCGAGCTTGCGCTACCGGCGGAGCTGGCGGACGCGGCGCGGCTGGATAGCTGGCTGATCGAGCATTGCAGGCAAGAGCGGACGAACTTCGTCAAAAAGAATCACGCTCGCCAGCATGGGCCATTGCGGGACGGTGCGCGGCTTGATGCGGCGATCCGCGAGCTTGCCGAGCTTGACCACCTGCAACTGGTGAAGGATGGCAAGCGGCTGACCATCCAAGTGAACCCGGCGCTGGTGGGGGTGGCACCATGACCCTATCCACCCTGATACGGAAACGCGACACCGGGAACCTTGCTACTGCTATTCCTGCTATTTCTGCTACTCAACCCAAGTGGGAAGCGGCAACAGTAGCAAGAATAGCAACTGTAGCAGTAGCAAACCCCAAGGAAGAAAAAACCGCACCCCCGGCAAAAGTCAGTCCCGGCGACACAGTGACCGCTTCCCTGACCTCCGGAGACGAAAAGGCAATCCGGGCATGGCTGGCACATATCGGTGAGGCCGATCAAGAGATCATCGACGACGTGCTGGACCAGTGCCAGCAAGATGAGGGTGCGCGGGGCTACTTCATCGTGGCGGCGTCTACCGAATACATCTTACAACATATTGATATTATTAATTATTATAAAACAGACTTTCTTGAGTTACCCCCATAGTTACCCCAAAATAAAGCCGGATGCTACTGGATTATGTCAGCTTCATCCTTCAATGCGGTAAAGGGATTTTCTTTCTTCTTTGACGATACTTCCGCGTTAAGCCTCAATCTCGCGGCCGGTGTCATGCCCATCTGTATCGCATAACTCACCATGTCATTCATGGCGCGGCTACGGATGCTCACCAGCGGGTTAGCGATTTTTGCGCCAGCAGTCCCCTGGATAAGCAGGCCGCCAAACTCGCCGCTGCTATTGATCATGATGGATGAATTTTGAAAAGTACATTTTGCCACGCAATACGCCGCAATGATCGCCGAATCTGCCATTGACAAAATACCCAAGCGTTTGAGGATCGCAATAGCCTTATCCCATTCGATGATAGCATCCGCGCTCAAGAAGCTCGGACGCTCAGGGTCTTCGCCGTCTGCCAGCTTGATAACTTCGGGCGATACCCTGTCTACCCTGTCTGTGCCGGATATAAGTTTCAAATGCGGCGATTTTCCGGGTGGCCCGCGTCTTCCTGTACCTTTAATGCCCATATATTTACTCCCAATGTGTAAGGCTAAGTTTCAGAAACCTGACAATGCAAAAATCTGACTACACGCATGCTCTTTGTTCATGGGCTGTAGAGATTTACCCGCCCCCCTGGGGGTTCCCCTTGCGCATCCTGTGGCGTTTCCGCCGCCCCACCAATATTGAAACCCCAACCGTTCTCGGCTGGGGTTTTTTCTTGCCTGATCACGCCAACTCCCGCGTACTCGCGCGGGTTCAGCTTCATAAATTTCGGCCCGATACCTTCGCTTCGCCAGCGTTCCAGGGTGGCCTCGTTGAGATGCCAGCGCACGGCCCGTTGCTTTTGCTTGAGATAAATGACTTCCATTTTGGTCTCCTTCCGAATGAGCTGGCAGGAGTCCATGAAGGCGCTGTTCGGCCCGCCAGCCAAGCGATATCACTGCGCCAATCAATTCGCCGCATTTTTTGCGGAGATTGCGGCCACCTTTCTCCGTAAACGAGCGGAATTCCCGACCGCTAAAAGATTGAAGAGCTCCAGATCATCTGCACTCTGTGACGCCGTTTCGTAGTGCCCTAGCAAACTGCGCCAAAAGCTGGCGCAACTCTTCCTGATCCGCGCCATATTGGGTGTAAATGGGTGCCTATTTGGTATGCGCTGCACAACTTTTATTTCCCGATCGGGAAATATATGACTGAACTATGCCCTAACAGAGCGCAACATTCCCGATCGGTAAATACAACTTGCACATAGGCAGATTCTGGCTGATAATTTCCCGAACGGGAAACTGAGCAAGCCATGACATCCATTCGATCACCTCAACAACTCGGCGATACCCTTCGCGCTGCTCGTAAGCAACTCGGACTGACACAGCCTCAGTTGGCGCTGGCAGCAGGAGTTGGTGTGCGCTTCATCGTCGACCTTGAAGCAGGCAAGCCCACCTTGCGACTTGAAAACGTGCTGCGGGTCATTGACGCCCTGGGTGGAGAGATCCAGTTGAGCGGATTGCCATCCGTTGCTACCGAAGACCAACACAAGGGCAACGACCATGGCGCATGAACTGGAAGTCTGGTTGTTCACCGACCGCGTCGGCACCTTGGCGCTGGTCGATGGCCGACTGAGTTTTTGCTATGCGCCCGACTGGCTATTGCGGCCAGACGCCGTTGCCTTATCCACCTCGCTACCCCAGCAAGCGGAGCCGTTCGATGATCGCAAGACTCGCCCCTTCTTTGCCGGTCTGTTGCCAGAGGGGCAGATGCGCCGCCTGATTGCACAACAATTCCAGGTTTCCGACCAGAACGACTTTGCGCTGCTTGACCACATCGGTGGCGAATGCGCCGGGGCCGTGACGTTCCTGGAGCCCGGACAGGCGTTGCCTATGCCTACCCGCAACGATGACGTTCAATGGCTGAGCGACGAGGAGGTCGCTGCCATCCTGGATGAATTGCCGCATCGCCCCATGCTGGCCGGCAAAGACGGCTTGCGGCTTTCTTTGGCTGGCGCCCAAGACAAACTACCGGTGGTTTTCGATGGTGCCCGCATTGGTCTGCCCCTCAACGGCACGCCCAGTTCCCACATCTTGAAGCCCGCCATTCACGCTGTTGAAGACAATGTGATCAACGAAGGCTTCTGTATGGCGTTGGCTGAGGCCATGCAGCTCAAGCCGGCGAAGTCAAAAATTCACTCCGTATTGAATCGCTCGTTCATGCTGGTTGAGCGCTACGACCGAGTTGTTGATGCTCAGGAGCATCGGCAACGCCTTCATCAAGAGGATTTCTGCCAGGCGCTAGGCGTGGTACCAGAAATGAAATACCAAAATGAAGGTGGGCCAGATCTGGCGCAATGCTTCGACCTGGTACGCCGTGCCACGCGCCCCAGTGCGCCGCAGATCCTGCGTCTGCTCGATTACGTGATCTTCAATGCGCTGATCGGCAATCATGATGCGCATGCCAAGAATTTCTCGCTGCTGTATATGGGTGGAAAGTCAGGCAAGACGCCTGTTCTGGCGCCGTTATACGACACGCTATCGACTGCGATATATCCAACACTGACGCTGAAGATGGCGATGAAAATCGGCAGCAAATACAAGTTCAGCGAAGTCCAGGCGCGACACTGGGATCAGTTTGCAGAGAGCGTAGGCCTTGCCAAGGCACAGACTAAAAGACGCGTTCTGGAGTTGGCAAAGTCACTGCCACCCAAGGCGCGCGAACTCCGATCTGCCCCTGGACTCGGCTTTACCGGAAACGCAGTGGTTGAACGAATCATTGCCTTGATTGAACAACGCTGCGCGCTGACGATTCAGCGGCTCACCGACCCCACTGCCGAAAATGAAGCGGCCACCGAACCCTCTGTCTGAGCCACCGGGCGGAGGCACATCCATGTACCACTCGAATCTCTGAATAAATCAGAGATTCCCAAGCCTACCGGAGTTTGATCAACCATACGTCACCCTTTACCAAAATCCCACTCCTTAATCGCCAATGATTTCTCCACCTCTGCTAACATAGCTTTCGGTATTTTTGAAAAACCTCAATGGGTAAATCATGTTTAACAATCTGACAGAACGGCTAAATGGTGTCTTGCAGCGCTTGCGTGGGCAGGGGCGACTGACCGAGGACAATATCAAGGAAACGCTGCGCGAGGTGCGCATGGCGCTGCTGGAGGCGGATGTCGCGCTGCCAGTGGTGCGCGATTTTATCGAGCATGTGCGGGAGCGCGCCGTCGGCCATGAGGTTTTGCAAAGCCTGACTCCTGGCCAGGCGCTGGTCAAGGTGGTACATGATGAGCTGGTCGCCGTCATCGGCGAGGCAGCGGACATCAATCTGAATGTACAGCCGCCCGCGATTATCCTGATGGCCGGTTTGCAGGGTTCCGGCAAGACCACCACCGTCGCCAAGCTCTCGCGCCTTCTCAAGGAGCGCCGCAAGAAGACCGTGCTGGTGGCAAGCTGCGACATCTACCGCCCTGCGGCTATCGATCAGCTCGAAACACTGGCCAAGGAGGTCGGCGCGGTGTTTTATCCGAGCGACCCCTCCCAGGATCCGGTCAACATCGCCCAAGGGGCCGTGGAGGAGGCCCGCAAGCGTTTCATCGACGTAGTGATCATCGACACGGCGGGCCGTTTGCACATCGACGCGGAGATGATGGACGAGATCAAGCGCCTGCACGGCGCGTTGCAGCCCATCGAGACGCTGTTCGTGGTTGACAGCATGACCGGCCAGGATGCGATCAACACCGCCAAGGCCTTCAATGAGGCCCTGCCGCTGACCGGCGTGGTGCTCACCAAGACCGACGGTGATGCACGCGGCGGCGCGGCTTTGTCCATCCGGCACGTCACCGGCAAGCCCATCAAATTCCTCGGCGTCGGCGAAAAGACCGCGGCACTGGAGCCCTTCCACCCTGACCGCGTCGCCTCACGCATACTCGGCATGGGCGATGTGCTGAGCCTGGTGGAAGAGGTCGAGCGCAGTATCGACCGCGAGCAGGCGGAAAAACTCGCGGGCAAACTCAAAAAGGGCAAGGGCTTTGATCTGGAGGATTTCCGCGATCAGATGCAGCAAATGCGCAAAATGGGCGGCATGGCGAGCCTGATGGACAAGCTGCCGGGTATGTCCAATGTGCCACAGAAGGTCAAGGACCAGGTCAACGACAAAGAGGTGGTGCGCATGGAAGCCATCATCAACTCGATGACCCGCCAGGAGCGCCACTTCCCCGAGGTCATCAAAGGCTCACGCAAACGCCGCATCGCCGCCGGGTCTGGCGTCCAGGTGCAGGATGTCAACCGCCTGCTCAAGCAGTTCGATCAAATGCAGCGGATGATGAAGCAAATGTCCAAGGGCGGTGGCATCGCACGCATGATGCGCGGAATGAAGGGTCGTTTGCCTTTTTGAAGTGGGCACATACAGCTCATTTCGTATCAGAGCGCTGGCGCTGGCTTTTGGTGCTGTGTTCATACTGGCCGCCGCTGCGCCAGGGATAGGGTATGACAAGGCGCAGTTCGAGCTGGGTTATGCCTACTATTCCGGCAACTTCCACGGCATAAGTATTACCCGGAACCCCGCGAAGGCGGCACAATGGCTGCAGAAAGCGGCCGGGCACGGCCACCCGAGGGCACAGTACACCCTTGGCACCCTGTATGCCCATGGCTGGGGCGTTACGAAGAATGAGGCCCAAGCCGTGCAATGGTTTACTCAGGCCGCTCAGCGAGGCTATGGGCCATCTATGTACCACCTTGGCTGGATGTATCACAAGGGCGAGGGTGTGCCACAAAACTACGCCCATTCAATGCGCTTGATGCGTAGTGCGGCGGAGCAAGGCATGGCAGCGGCGCATTATGCGCTTGGTGGCTTTTTCGAGCATGGCAACGGCGTAGCGCCTGACCCTGTAGAGGCCCTCAAGTGGTATACCCTGGCAGCCTACTTCAGCAACAGCCTTCCAGAGTTGTTTGACAACGCTACGGTTGCCATAAAGGCGGCAGCTTCCCGCCACGCGCTGATAGCCCATATGAATCCGGGCCAGATTGCGCAGGGGCAGCGATTGACGTGGGAATGGCTGACCACCCGGAAGTCGCTTAAAGAAAGCTCTGAATAAACTTATAAAAAGCAGTTAGCCACAGAGAACCCGTATCACCTCTGTGGCTCTGTGGCTTGCATCTGCGGTTTTCAGGATAAATCAGAGGTTACTTGACACCACTGCGTTCAAGTATCCCCATATCGTATGAGATGCGTTGCGCTGGCGTCAGTATCGCGCGCATTTCCAGAATGTGTGCATAACGGGCACGCATGATCTGTTTTTTTATGCCCGCCAGTTCATCGATTTTTGTGTTGATCGCGCTCGTGTCTGCATTATCGCGCGCCGCCAGCGCATTAACCTCTTTTTGCACTAACTCCTCTTGCGCCTTCAACACAACCAGTTCGCGGTCGAGTTTGAGATGCATCATATCCACACGCGCTTTTTGATCGTCGCTCAATGTTTTTGCCCAATGGTCAGTGAAATGGTGGGCAGACTTATGAGCCGCTTCATTATGCGCATCAGCGTGAGCAGGCGGCTTATCGGGTTCCGCGGACGCCACAAACGGCACTGATAATGTTGCCATCATCACGAATGGCAGTATTCGATGTGTCATCATATTCACTCCCTCTCTGGTTTTATCCTACGGCCTCTACTCTTGTATCAACCACCACCCGCAACCTTCGCCTGGCAAGGCAAGACATGTTTAGCGGACGGTGCGCCTCCTCTTATCAGGCTGCCAAGCCCAGCCTTTTCCAGCCGGGCATTGAGACAAGCGCGGATGGAGACAGGGTCTTCCAGGGTAAGCACATCTTCAAGCATCTCGCGGGCATGGGCACGGCTGATATTGCGTACTGCCCATTTGATGCGCGGCAGGCTGGCGGCGCTCATGCTCAGGCTGTCGATACCCATGCCCAGCAGCAGCAACGCCGCCGCCGGATCACCCGCCATTTCTCCGCATACGCTGACAGGTTTGCCTTGCCGATGTGCGCCCTCGATCACTTGCATAAGGGCGCGCAGCACGGCGGGGTGTAGCGAATCGTAAAGGTTTGCGACGCGGGCGTTGTTGCGGTCCACAGCAAGCAGATACTGGGTGAGGTCGTTGGTGCCAACCGAGAGAAAATCCACGCGCCGCGCCAGCGCCTCCGTCTGGTACACCGCGGAGGGCACCTCCACCATCGCGCCGACGCGGGGCCGCACGATGGTTTCCCCAGCTTCGACCAATTCCCGGTAAGCACGGTCCAGCAGTCTCTGCGCCTCATCGATTTCAGTAACACCACTGACCATGGGCAGCAGCACATGCAGGTTGTTCAGCCCCGAACTGGCGCGGAGCATGGCGCGCAGTTGCACGATAAAAATTTCGGGATGGTCCAGGGTGATGCGGATGCCGCGCCAGCCAAGGAAGGGATTGTCTTCGGTGATGGGAAAGTACGGCAAATCCTTGTCACCGCCCACATCCAATGTGCGCAGCGTCACCGGACGGGGCGCATAGGCCTCCAGCACCTGGCGATAGACCCGGCTCTGCTCCTCCTCGCTGGGAAAACGCTGGCGGATCATGAAGGGAATTTCGGTGCGGTACAGGCCGATACCCTCCGCGCCACTGTTGAGCGACGAGGTGACATCAGACAACAATCCGGTATTGGCATACAAAGGAACATGAACGCCGTCCAATGTGACGGCGGGAAGGTCGCGCAATTCCGCAAGACCGGCGGCGATTTCCGCCTCTTCGCGCTCCAGGCGGGCGTATTCAACGCGCAGACCGGCCGTGGGCTTTATATACACCCTGCCCAAATGACCGTCGACGATCATTTCCTGCCCATCCATGCGTGCCACGGGCAGGTCGTCCGCGCCCACCACGGCGGGGATGCCAAGCGCGCGCGCGAGGATGGCGACATGCGAGGAACTGGAACCCCGCGCCGATATCACGCCGACCAGCCGCTCGTGGGGCACTTCGGCAAGCAGTGTGGCGGTAATCTCTTCGCCCACCAGGATGGTCCTGGGCGGATAAGGCGGCTGGCTGCGCTTGCCACTTTGCAGACACACCAGGATACGCCGCCCCAGGTCACGGATATCTTCGGCGCGCTCGCGGATGTAGGGGTCATCCATTTCATCGAAGATGCGCGCGTGTTCGTTGACCGTTTCACGCAAGGCGCCGGAAGCCCAGCTCCCCGCGTGGATGCGCTGCACCGTGTTGTCCACCAGGCTGTCGCTGCCCAGCATGAGCCGGTAGGCATCGAACAACGCGCGGTCTTCGGCCTGCAGCATCGGGCTGAGACGTTCACTGAGCGTCTGGATGTCGGCCTGCACGGCCTCAACCGCCGCCATGAAGGCGGTCACCTCGGCGTCAATATTGGTGATTTTTCGATCTGGCACGGCATCCAGATCCGCGGCGGGATAGACGACCATCGCCGTGCCTATGGCTACGCCTGGCGCGCCCGGCAGGCCAAGAATGGGACGCGCATCATGCGCATTGCTGCCATTCAGGCCGTCGATCCCGCCACTCGCCTGGGCATGAGCGATGGCCCCCGAAAGCTGGGCCGCAACGGTCACCAAAAAGGCAACCTCGTCTTCCCCGAAGCGGCGGCGGGCAAACTGACGCACCACGAGCACGCCCAGCACCCTGCGATGATGAATGATCGGCACACCGAGGAAGGCATGATAGTGTTCTTCCCCGGTCTCGGCGATGAAACGATAGCGCGGATGGCCGGTGGCACTGTCAAGATTGAGCGGTTCGGCGGTCTCGGCGACCACGCTGATGATCCCCTCGCCCGGCGCCAGACGCACCACGCCGATGGCGGCCGGGTTAAGCCCGTCGCTGGCCATCAGCACATAGTGCTCCGTGTCAGGGTCTGCCAGATATACCGAACAAACCTCGACAGCCATCTCTTGCTTGACGCGTTTGACGATAATGGCGAGCGCCTGCCCCAGATTCTGGGCGGCGTTGACCTCTTGGATAATGCGGCGCAGGATGTCGAGCATAGTTGGTTGAGCTGTGAGCGCCTTTTAGGGTTGTAACAACGGGGCTGGTCAACGCCCCGCTTTGTGCTGCATGCTGCTTTCCAGTATCAGTGGCCGGTACGGAGCTTTGCGCTGATTCTGCTGCTTGAGCAACGGCGCCAGTTCGCACAGGGCACGTTGATAGACGCGGCGCTTGAATGACACAATCTCACGCAGCGGATACCAGTAGTTTACCCAGCGCCAGCAATCAAACTCCGGCTTGTCGCTGCGGTCCAGCCTGACACAGCTCTCGTCACTGACCAGGCGCAACATATACCATACCTGCTTTTGGCCGATGCACAATGGCTTGCAGCCATGGCGCACCAGCTTGTGAGGCAGGCGGTAACGCAGCCAGCCACGTGTATGGCCAATGATCGCCACATCGGTGGCGTGCAGTCCGATTTCCTCGTACAATTCGCGATACATCGCCTCCTCCGGGGACTCGTGTTCCCGGATGCCGCCTTGAGGGAATTGCCAAGCATCCTGCCCGATGCGCCTAGCCCAGAATACCCGGCCGGACAGGTTGCTCACGATGATCCCTACATTGGGTCTGTAACCATCTGCATCAATCACTTGCGCGCCGCTTTAAAATAAGTAACTTAACCGCATTGTTCCACAAATCCATGCTCTTTCGCAAATGCGTTGTACGGCCTGCATCCCTGCGGTTGAGAACGGCGGCGAACACCGCTTGCCGCGAGTTCACCGCATGCTTTACCTGTTGGACTTTCCCCTCTATGCTTTCGTTTCAAAATTCCCCAACTATTTGGAGCACCTGTTTTGAATCTTGCGATTTTTGACCTGGATAATACCCTGCTGGGCGGCGATAGCGATTACCTGTGGGGGCGTTTTCTGGTGGAACAGAATATCGTCGACGGCGAATACTACGAGCGTGAAAATCGGCGCTTCTACGAGGAATACAAAGTAGGCACGCTGGACATCCACGAATTTCTGCGCTTTTCATTACGCCCTCTGGCGGAGCACGACGTTGAAACCCTGCGCACCTGGCGCGACACCTTCATGCAGGAGAAAATAGAGCCCATCATGCTCCCGGCGGCGCGTGATCTGCTGGAAAAACACCGTGCACAGGGCCACTTGCTGTTGATCATTACCGCCACGAATCGCTTTGTCACAGAACCTATCGCCGCTGCGCTTAACGTGGATCATCTTATCGCCACGGAACCAGAGATGATGAATGGGCGATATACCGGCAACGTGGCAGGCGTTCCCAGCTTTCGCGAAGGCAAAGTAAAATGCCTGGAAAACTGGCTTAAAATCAATGGCATAAATTTATCTTCGAGCTGGTTTTACAGTGATTCATTGAATGACCTGCCGCTGCTGGAGATGGTCACCCACCCCGTGGCGGTGGACCCGGATGACACACTGGCCGGCCACGCCCGGATGAGGGGATGGCCGATCATCAGCCTCAGATCCGCAGGCAAAGCAGAATCATCTCCCCTTTGAACAAGGGCGGATGCGGGGTTTTGATGCGAAAACGCTTCCTCCTGCCCTGCCTGCTCCTGCTGTCCGTGGCGAGCGTGGTCCTCGCGCTGGCATTCGGCAGCGTAACTATACGCTGGCCGGAGTTGTGGGCAGTGATCAATGGCGCAGGCGGTTTAAACCGCAGCCTGGTGCTGAACCTGCGTCTGCCGCGCGCGGCTTCCGCGTTTGCCACCGGCGGCCTGCTGGCACTGGCTGGCGCATTGATGCAAGTGCTGTTGCGCAACCCGCTGGCCGATCCTTATATCCTGGGCATTTCAGGCGGTGCGGCCGTGGGCGCCCTGCTCTCCATGCTGGCGGGCGCGGGTGGCGCATGGCTCACCGGCAGCGCCTTTGGCGGCGCCCTGCTGTCCATGCTGCTGGTATTCACGCTGGCACATGGCCACGGCAGCTGGACTCCATCCCGCCTGCTTTTGACAGGCGTAGTCTGCGCGGCAGGCTGGGGCGCGGTGATCAGCTTTATCCTCGCCATCAGCCCCGATGCCCAGCTACGCGGCATGCTGTTCTGGCTGATGGGCGACCTCAGCCATGCCGATGACCCTTGGCCGGGACTGATGGTGCTGGCGCTGGGTGTGGTGGCATGCCTGCCCCTGGCGCGCAATCTCAACGTGCTTGCTCGCGGCGAGCTGCAGGCCAGCGCCTTGGGGGTGGCGATTGCGCCGCTGCGCTGGCAAGTCTATCTGATCGCCTCGCTGCTCACCGCCGTGGCGGTGACGTTGGCAGGCAGCGTCGGGTTTATCGGTTTGATCGTGCCACATCTGCTACGCCTGGCCATCGGCAATGACCAGCGCCTGCTGCTCCCCGCTGCCGTGCTGCTCGGCGGCAGCCTGTTGACGGTCGCCGACACCCTGGCACGCACCGTGGCAGCCCCGCAGCAACTGCCAGTGGGCGTGATTACGGCACTGCTCGGTGTGCCAGTGTTTCTCTATCTTCTCCAACGCAGCCACCGCTGATGCCCACGCCACTTACAACTAACGACCTGGCCGTCTCCATCGCGGGCAAGCGCGTCTGCCGCGGACTAAATCTCGCCATCGAGCGCGGCCAGTGCTGGGGGATACTGGGTCGCAACGGCATCGGCAAGACCACCCTGCTCCATACCCTGGCCGGCCTGCACGCACCCGATGCCGGAGCAATCCATCTGGAGGAACAGCCGCTAAACCATCTGCCACGCCGCCATATCGCTCAATCCATCGGCGTGCTCTTTCAGCATAGCGAAGACCCGTTCCCCAGCACGGTACTGGAAACCGCATTGATCGGGCGGCACCCTTATCTGAAGGCGTGGGACTGGGAAAGCGAAGAAGATCGAACACTGGCGCGGCAGGCTCTCGCCGCGGTGCGCATGGACGGCATGGCATTTCGACAGACCGGCACACTTTCCGGCGGTGAACGGCAGCGGCTCGCTATCGCCACCCTACTCACCCAGGATCCACAACTGCTGCTGCTCGACGAACCCGCCAACCACCTCGACCTGCATCACCAGATCACCCTCCTCGACCTGCTCGTCCGCCAAACCCGCGAACGCGGCAAGGCGCTGCTCATGATCGGCCACGACCTGAACCTGACGGCACGCTATTGCGATCACGTCCTTATGTTGTTTGGGGATGGGGAAACTATGCAGGGAAAGCTGTCCCAGATCCTTACAGAAGAGAATCTGACGCGGCTTTATGGACATCCCATTCAGTGCTTTGCAGTAGGCGGAAAACGAGTCTTTGTGCCGGAATGATATGATTAAACCTAAAAGCTTACTTAAACGACTCTTTATTCACCGCCCTTGACCGCGCATCAATACGGCTGACGACACCCTTGCGCACCAGCTCGATCAGCGTCTGGTCGAGCGTTTGCATGCCGATGGCCTGGCCAGTCTGGATGGCGGAGTACATCTGCGGTATCTTGTTTTCGCGGATCAGGTTGCGGATTGCGGGGGTACCGATCATGATCTCGTGGGCCGCGACACGCCCTCCACCCACTTTCTTCAACAACGCCTGAGAGATAACCGCACGCAGCGATTCCGAGAGCATGGAACGCACCATGTCCTTCTCCGCCGCAGGGAACACGTCGATGATACGGTCGATAGTCTTGGCCGCGGAGTTGGTGTGCAGGGTGCCGAACACCAGGTGGCCGGTTTCCGCCGCCGTCAACGCCAGGCGGATGGTTTCAGGGTCGCGCATTTCACCGACCAGAATAATGTCGGGGTCTTCACGCAGCGCGGAGCGCAGGGACTCGCTGAATCCCAAGGTGTCGCGGTGCACCTCGCGCTGGTTGACCAGGCACTTTTTGCTGGTATGGACGAATTCGATGGGGTCTTCGATAGTGAGGATATGGCCGAACTCGTTATTATTCTTGTAGTCGACCATGGCAGCAAGGGTGGTGGATTTACCCGAACCGGTCGGTCCAGTCACCAGCACCAGGCCACGCGGGTTGTCGGCAATCTCCTTGAACACGGCCGGGCAACCCAAATCCTCAAGCGACAGGATGGTCGAGGGAATGGTGCGGAATACCCCGCCCGCGCCGCGATTATGGTTAAATACGTTGACGCGGAAGCGTGCCAGATCAGGTATCTCGAAGGAAAAGTCGGTTTCGAAAAGCTCTTCGAAGTCCTTGCGCTGCCTGTCATTCATGATGTCGTAGAGCATGCCCTGCACGGCCTTGTGATCCAGCGGCGGGACATTGATGCGCCGCACGTCGCCATCCACGCGTATCATGGGCGGCAACCCCGCCGAGAGATGGAGATCTGAAGCCTTATTTTTGACGCTGAACGCGAGTAATTCTGCTACATCCATCCTGTGCACCTCTAAAATAACGCTGATCGGGGACTGTGATGAAGATATTAGCGGCACGTTGCGCGAGCTTTTGAATATTTATGAGAAACAATTCACCCACGGATTCGATACAGGCGCGTCTCGACGCGGTGCGGCAGCACATTGCCGAGGCGGAACGGCGGCATGGCAGGCCGCCCGGCGCAGTGACACTATTAGCGGTGAGCAAGGCCTGGCCGGCGGCGGATATTCTCGCCGCTGTCGAGGCAGGCCAGACCCGCTTTGGCGAAAGCTATCTGCAAGAGGCACTGCCAAAGATCGCAGCGCTACCGGACAAAGGCCTGGAGTGGCACTTCATCGGCCCTATTCAATCCAACAAAACAAAAAATATTGCCCTGCACTTTGATTGGGTGCATGGTGTTGACAGGTTGAGCATTGCCGAGCGGCTGAGCGCGCAACGCCCGCCGCACATGCCGCCGCTGAATGTCTGCTTGCAGGTCAATGTCGGCAACGAGCCGCAAAAGGCGGGGGTTAGCGTAAAGGAATTGCCTGTTCTTGCAAACGCCGTGGCGGCACTGCCGCACCTTAAATTGCGCGGATTGATGGCGATCCCTCCTCAGGCGGATAATATTGAGGAGCAGCGCCGCGCATTCCGGATTGTGCGCGAGGCGCTGGAGAGACTCAATGGCAGCGGGTTGGCGCTTGATACCTTGTCGATGGGCATGTCCGGCGACATGGAGGCTGCCATTGCCGAAGGCGCCACCCTGGTACGCATCGGCAGTGCGATTTTTGGGGAACGAATCACGTAAAAGGCATAGCATAAAACGCCATGTATAATCCTAAAAACTTCAGATGCAAGCCACAGGGTATACAGAGCACAGAGGGATGTTTTTTCTCTGTGTTCTCTGTGGCTAATGCTTTTACATAGGGCAATCAAGAGACAACATCATGACCACAAAAACCAGCACTATCGCCTTTATCGGCGGAGGAAACATGGCGCGTAGCCTGATAGGCGGATTACTTGCCGATGGCTATAACGCACAAAACATCTGGGTCTCCGATCCTGATCAGGGTCAGCGCGACGCGATAAAGAAAAATTTTGGGGTGCATGCCATCGCATCAAATCACGACGCCATCAAACACGCCGATGCCGTGATTCTCGCCGTGAAGCCGCAGGTTTTGCAGGCGGTAGCCGAGGATTTGGCAAAAGCTGCGCAAAAAACAAAACCCCTGATCATCTCCATAGCAGCGGGCATCCGCGAACCCGCGCTGAATACCTGGCTGGGCGGCGGCCTTCCCGTCGTGCGCGCCATGCCCAACACCCCGGCGCTGGTGGGCAGCGGCGCCACCGCGCTGTATGCCAACACACGGGTATCAAAGCACCAGCATGATCTGGCGGAGTCGATCATGCGCGCTGTTGGGCTGACATTGTGGCTGGACCATGAGACACAGATGGATGCCGTTACGGCGCTGTCGGGAAGCGGCCCGGCCTACTTCTTCCTGATAATGGAAGCGCTGGAAAATGCCGGACGCGAGCTTGGCCTGCCACGGGAAACCGCGCGGCTGCTGACCTTGCAGACTGCCTTTGGCGCGGCCAAGATGGCGCTGGAAAGCACCGAAGACAGCGCTACGCTGCGCGCGCGCGTCACCTCCCCCGGCGGCACCACCGAGCAGGCAATCAAGGTGTTACAAGAGGGGAAGATCAATAATCTGTTCTCCAAGGCCCTCGCTGCGGCTCATGGACGCTCCATCGAGCTGGCTGAACGGCTGGGGGACACACGTGGATAATCCTTACCTGTCAGCCTCCGCGGTATTTTTGATCAAAACGGCATTTGACCTGTTCATCGGGGCAGTGCTGCTGCGCTTTTTGCTGCAATGGGTGCGCGCCGACTTCCGCAATCCGGTCAGCCAGTTTCTCATGAAAGTAACAAATCCAGTGTTGATCCCGCTGCGCCGGGTCATTCCCGGCGTGGGCGGTGTCGATATTTCCGCCGTGATTGTGATCGCCGCGCTGCAAATTATTAAGATGCTGCTGCTCCACGTGATTGCTGCCCAAACCATGTCGGTTGCAGGGCTGCTGGTGCTGTCCCTCGCCGACTTTATCGAACTGCTGCTCGGCCTCTACACGATCACCCTCATACTCGAAGTTATTCTAAGCTGGGTGGGACCACAGACCCGCAACCCCCTCTCCGGGCCACTGCATGCCCTAAACAATCCTCTCCTGTCACCCATACGCCGCGTGATGCCGACGATAGCCGGCCTTGATTTGTCGCCCATCGTGGCGTTGATAATCTTCCAGCTCCTCAAGATTCTGGTGGTTGCGCCGCTGACTGATATAGGGCGCGGGCTGGGTTGAAATGATATCGCGAATGCAGACACCACGTCGGCTTCCGCCCTTTATCACCCCCCCGCTAAAGCCTGCCGGAAAATGACCGATAACAGAGGTAGTGAAAACAAGGTTGGGCCTTTGGGCTGGAGCAGGCAGGTGATAGTTATGTTCACAGGCAGTGAGTGAGGGGCATGGAAGAAGATCGTTTTAAGCAACAAATGCGTGCCTTCGATCATTGGAAGGCGGATACCGCGCGAACTATTCAGAACTTCATGGACTGGCTCGACAGCCAGCAACTGGGCACCCCCGAGATGGGTTTGCGCCTTTATAATGCGATTGAAACGCTGCGTTCCGACCGCTTGACCATCGCCTTCGTGGCGGAGTTTTCGCGCGGCAAGACCGAGCTGATCAACGCCATTTTCTTCGCTGATTACAAGCGCCGCCTGCTGCCATCCGATGCCGGCAGAACGACGATGTGCCCCACCGAGCTGTTTTACGACACTCTGGAGGATGAGGCCTATATTCGCCTGCTGCCCATCGAAACGCGGCAGGAGGATATCAGCATCGCTGATCTGAAACGCGATCTTTCGCGCTGGACCACCTTCCCTCTAAATGTGAATTCGCCGGAGAGTATGGCGGAGACATTGCAGCAGGTAGTCAAGGTTAAGCATGTGCCCATCGCCGAGGCACAGCGCCTGGGGCTATACAACGAAGACATGAATGCCAGCATGAACGCGGGCGATAAGGCCCCGGACACAGCGGAAATCCCGCAATGGCGCCACGCGCTCATTAGTTTTCCTCACCCCCTCCTTCAGCAAGGCCTAGTGATATTGGATACACCGGGACTTAACGCACTGGGCAACGAACCGGAACTTACCCTGAACATGCTGCCCAGCGCCCAAGCGGTGCTGTTTGTGCTGGCGGCGGATACCGGCGTCACGCGCAGTGATCTCGATATGTGGCAAAACCACATTAAAGGCTGCCGCGGCGAGGGGAACAATGGGCTGGTGGCTGCGCTCAACAAGATCGACACCCTGTGGGATGAAATAAAAAATCCGGCGGAAGTCGACGCCACCATTGAGTCGCAGTTGCGGGAAACCGCGCGCATGCTCGGCATCGATTCTGGCAATGTATTCCCCGTATCGGCGCAAAAGGCGCTGCTGGCGAAGATCCGCCAGGACCATGATTTGCTGGAGCGCAGCCGGCTTCCAAAGCTCGAATCCTTCCTCTCCGACAATATTGTGCCCGCCAAACAATCCATTATACGCGACAATATTGTAGGCATTGCCAGCGCCCTGCTCGGCGATGTTCGCAACACCCTCGAATCACGGATGCACAGCACCAAACAGCAAATCGATGGATTACGGGGACTGGAAAACACCAACGCGGATGTGCTGCAACATTTAGTGCGCAAAACGCGTGAAAAACAGGCCTCGTTCAACAAAAAAATGGAGCATTTTCAGTCCAGCCGCCGCGTCCTGGCACAGCAGGCTAAAATCATTATGGATGCGCTCAGCCTCCCCGTCTTCGACAATATGATGGCGGCTGCGCGCAAGGATATGGAAGGCAGCTGGAGCACCGGCGGATTGAAAAAAGGCATGCAGACATTTTTCGACAACATGCGCGACACCATGCAAATCGTATCCAGGCAAGCCGATCAAACCTATGCCGTAATTCAGACGATTTACAACAAATTTCATGAGGACGGCGGCCCCTCTCACGTCATGCCAAAAATGTTTTCCGTGAAGAAATATTCCGAAGATTTCGAAAAGCTTTATTGGGAAGCCGAAAAATTCCGCAACAGCCCTGTCACCACCATGACGGAGCAGAGCTTTGTCGTCAAAAAATTCTTCATCTCACTGGGAAGCCACGCCCGCTACATTATCTCCAAGGCCAGCCAGGAAGCAGACACCTGGCTTAAGGAAATCATGCACCCGCTGGTAAAGCAGATCAATGAGAGCAAGCTGCAACTGGAACAGCAGATGGAAACCTTGAACAAGGTGAATGATTCCAAGGACAATCTTCAGGAAAAACTCAAGGAACTTGAGATACAAAACACGGCACTTGAGGCACAGCTCGTCGCTCTAGCCGAAATGGATCAAACCATACGCGCACCCCTCCCTGGCGATAGCCCCCCCGCCATACCGGAACGTCTTTCAAGCGTGGCGTAGGGAATAATATACGCACTGACTGCAGAAGAAGAAAACCGGGCTACCCGCCCGGTTTTCTTTTGCGCGCACGACTGAGCCACCACGCCATCCCCATGCAAATCAATGCGGCCATATCAAATGCACCGCCTCCTCCAGTGGTCTCCGTAGCGGCCAAATTAACCGTATCGGAGGCCGCCGGGCTGACATTGCCGGTGGCATCCCGCAGCCAGGCGTAAACGGTCTTGTTGCCGCCGCCCGCGCTCAAGGTATAGGGAAGGCTCGCCTGATAGTTGGTGGTAATGGGTGTCGGAGTGAAATCAGCATCAGAGGGCGGGGTGGGGTGTTCGGTGAGGTAGTAGCCGCTGACACCCACATCACTGCTGCCATTCAGGGATACGGTGACATTTCTTGAAGATACCTCGGTTGCACCTTGGTTGATGTTTATTGAAACCTGGGCCAGGGATGCGCTGCCGTTGATGGGGAGGCTGCTCACCAGCGCATAGGCCTGGCCGCCCCGCACCGTAGCGCCTTTGACCTTCAATTGCCAGGCGCCGGCCATTGGGGTGTCGACCTCGACCTGTTCTATATTATCCACCCGGTTGGGACCACTGGCGATGGCCGGGGCGGCGGGGTTCGCAAGGCCTGCGAGGCTATAGGGATAGTAGATCGCGCCATTGGGTGCGATGAGTTCAAGATCGAGGTCATTGACCAGCGCCTTGGCGGCATCCGGCGCAGCGGGAAGATCCGTCCATGCGATGGTGACCTTTAGCCTGGGCGCCGATTCCGGCACCGTGAGGGGGAGCACCTGTTCGGTGCCGTCCGTCACGCTGCCGGTGTCCATGCGCCGCCCGTCGCCAACACCGGCGCTGACGATGCCTGTAGCGGCCTGGGCATCCAGCAGCCCCCACCCATAGGCATAGTCAGGGCCTTTATTGCCCAGATCCTGGGCGGTGTGGGCGAGCAGGGCCTTGATCATATGCGGAGATGGCGTCTGGCCATTGGCTTTGGCGCGATAGCGCTCGATGACCAGCGCCACGGCCCCGCTCACCGTGGGCGTGGCCATCGACGTGCCGCTCAGGCGGGTGTAGCCGTTATTCAGGTAAGTTGAGTACACTCCCACCCCATTGGCGACGATATCGGGCTTGATGCGGCCATCATCAGTGGGTCCCCAGGAGCTGAAAGAGGTCATCCCTCCGGCCTGGTCCACCGCGCCGACGGTGATGATATTCTTGGCGGTGCCCACCAGCCCGATGCTATTATAGTCGCCATCCGGCGCGTGTTCATCGGCATACAGAGTGGATGAGTCGCCGATGTGGTAGTGGGCGGCGTTACCCGCACCAGTGTCGCTACGGTCGTTACCCGCCGATTTGACAACAATCAGCGCATGATCGGCGACAAGCTGATCCCACAGGCGCGTAACATGGCCATAGGCGCCGAAGTCCGGATCCTTGAGATTGTTAGCCCCGCCGTACCATACCCACTTGCCTCCCCCGTAGCGGTTGTATTGCCAGCCGATGGCATAGTCCCAGGAGTGATTGCTCAGCGCCATCCCCTTCAATGCCTGCGCCTCAACCTGCTGCCCCAGGATGTCTCCATAATAGTCATAGGACAGCAGGGAGGCGCCTGGCGCCATGCCCCGCGCCATGGGAGAGGCAAGACCCGAGCCGGTCAGCGTACCGGCAACGTGGGTGGCATGGCCAGAGACGGTGCCTCCTTCGGCCACGGTGACACGGCCCGCCAAATCGGGATGGGATGCCTGCGCCACCCCTTCGTCCCAGGCGCCCATCACCACGCCACTGCCTGACAGGCTATACGGCACGGTCCAGAGACGATCCACCTTGGAGGCGGTTGCCGCCTCGACATTGCTGGGAATCTTGTCCGGTTCGCGGCCTTGAGTCCATGTTGCCGCGCGCACTGGAGAACCCGCATATCCCCGGCTCAATGACATGCTCTCCATGCTGTCATGAGACAGGCAGGCGCCTAGCAGAACAAATAGTGCGGTGATCGCCGTGGAACGCACGCCACGGCGCGTTTGCCTGTGTTCAGGATGAGTGAGAGTTTTGTCGACCATGACAACAGAAGCGCCTATCCAGGAGAGACATGCTTCTGTTATCGGTTGATGAGAGGATGTTCTTTAGCTGACAGCCTGCCGGGCTTATAGCTATATGTAGGGTGCGTCATACGCACCACAATCATTGGTGCGTATGACGCACCCTACGATTGATTTAGAAATGGCGGGTTAAACCTGTCAACGCTCCCCAAACTCAAAGGCATCAAAATAAAAATGTTCGCGCGGCAAGCCGCGTGCAAGGCAGGTTTCCCGCGCGGCGTTGACCATGGCTGGCGAGCCGCTGGCATAGACTTCAAAAGCGCTCAGGTCAGAAAAATCCCCAGCCACCGCATCCTGCACGTAGCCGCGCCTGCCACGCCAGCTATCATCCGCTTCGGGCCGGGACAGCACCGGCGCGTATTCGAGATTTTCGACCTCGCTCACCCAGCCGCGCACAATCCTGTCCAGATAAAGATCCTGTTTCGTGGATGCGCCCCGGTAAAGGTATAGGGGACGATGCACACCCTGCGTCAGCGCGTCCTCAACAATGCCTTTGATGGGCGCAAAGCCCGTGCCTGCCGCCATGAGAATAATGGGCCGCACCGACTCCTTGCGTAGAGTGAAGTCACCCAGCGGCCCCTCGATACGCAGGATATCTTTTTCCTTCATACCGTTGAACACGTGCCCGGTGAACTCCCCGCCCTCGACCAGGCCAATATGCAGCTCAATGAACCCCGGCTCATGCGGAGGGTTGGCAATCGAGAAGCTGCGCCTGCGCCCATCGCGCAGAATGATATTGATGTATTGCCCCGCGGCATACTGCAAACGCTCGGTGTTGGGCAGCTTGAGATGCAGGCGCATCACCTCGGGCGAGAGAAGCTCCATTTTTTCCACCCGGCATGGCAGCTTCTTCACCACGACATCCTGCGAAGCATGGCCGCTACGCGGCTCAATTGCTATATCGGTCAGTGGCTTTGCTTTGCAGAACAGCGCCATGCCCGCATTAATTTCCTGTTCGCTCAAGGCGTGCGGGGAAAAATCTCCGTAATCGACGCGGCCCTCCAGAATCTTTCCCTTGCACGCCCCGCACTGGCCATTGCGGCAACCGTAAGGCAGCGGCACGCCCTGACGCACAGCGGCGTCGATGAGTGTCTCGCCTGGGTCAACGATGAAATCACGGTCTCCGGGATGGATATGGACTTTGAAACGCATGGGCTAACCTTGGTATGCTGTTGTTGCCTAATTTTACACTGGAGCATCTCGTGAATCATGCATTTATCATCGGCTGCGGCGACATCGGCCAACGAGTAGCAAAGCTCTGGCGAGCAGCAGGCGGCTCGGTGAGCGCGCTGGCCCGTTCTGCGGAGCGCGCGCAATCGCTGGCTGAAATCGGTATTACTCCCGTTAGTGGCGACCTGGATCGACCCGATACGCTGCGTGATCTTCCGGTCAAAGACTCGGTACTGTTCTATTTCGCCCCGCCGCCCGGCGACGGGCAGGGCGATCCACGCATGCGTGCCACGCTCTCTGCGCTATCCCCATCAAATGGGCCAACCCGCGTTGTGTATATCAGCACCACTGGCGTGTATGGCGACTGCCAGGGGACATGGGTCACGGAAGAGACACCAGCGAATCCACGCAGCGCGCGCGGCGCGCGGCGCCTCGACGCCGAAGACGCGCTGCACGACTGGCACCGCGCCACGGGAGTGCCCGTGGTGATCCTGCGCGTACCGGGAATTTACGGGCCAGGCCGCCTGCCGGTGGAACGCATCAGACAAGGTGCCCCAGTGGTGCGCGAGGAAGAAGCACCCTACAGCAACCGCATCCACGCCGATGACCTGGCACGCGTCTGCATCGCCGCAGCCGGGAAAGGACGGGCTGACGCAATCTACAACGTCAGTGACGGTCACCCGACTTCAATGACTGATTATTTTTACCGTGTTGCAGACCTGCTTGACCTGCCGCGCCCCCCCGCCGTGAGCATGGCAGAGGCACGTCAACGCCTGACACCGGGCATGCTGTCGTTTATCGAAGAATCGCGGCGTATCGACAACCGCAAGATGCGCGAGGAGTTGGGGGTGGAATTGCTTTATCCCGGCCTGGAATCCGGCTTAGCGGCTTGTTTGCCTGATAAACCTTAAGCCTAAAAACACGAACAAGTCTCGCAGCACAATATGCTCGCGCCCCTCTTTTGGATAGCAAGCGATGCTGCCGGAAAAACCAATCGCATTCATGCGCCAAGTTTTCCCACTATTTTTCGTGACTTTCGTGGATGGCGCGTAACATCGCAGTGTAAATCAAAAACGCCCGGCACCAGTGTAGAACCAGTGCCGGGCGTGATACAGCAACTACAGACGCGGATTACTTAGTAGTAGGCAAGATACCTGCGGCCTTGATCTTGGTCGGGTCCGTGTCACCGTTGACATTGGTGATTACCAGCTTGCCATGTCCCAGGTTGTAATCATTGCGGAAGTCGTAAACACCACCCATGACCGCCAGCTTGCCTTCCTTGACTTCGGCGGCGAATTTCTGAAGGGCGAAAGCAATCTGGTTGTTGACGTTTGCCTCCACGCTGGTCATTACCTCTTTATTGTCACCTGCGTTCTTACCGGGCACTTTGATCGTGTCGAGCTCACGTTTGATAGGCGCCTCTATGCTGGAGTAATCACCCATCGCCGCCTTCACCGCGCCGCAAGCGGAATGGCCGATCACCAGCAACAATGGCGTGTGCAAATGACGCACGCCGTATTCGACGGAGCCCTCGGCTGTCGTTATCTGGTTGCCGATATCACGCACCATGAACAAATCGCCCTCGGGGTCTTTGTCCAGCGCATGGGTATGGACGCGCGAGTCGGAGCAGGTCACAACCGTGGCGCGGGGCTTCTGCCCTTTGATGTGCTCGGCAAAGTGAGATGCCTTGTTTGCGTTGACGAAACTTTGGTTATCAACCACGATGTTCTTGACGATCGCCCTGATTTGCTCCTTTTCGTTCCCTGCGGCGGCAGCCGAGTGAGCATCATGAGTGTTTGCTGCCATGGCTTGTCCCGCAAAAAGGAAAGCCGGCAATGACAATGCAGCGAAACTGGCTTTTGCTACTTTATACATCTCTCATATTCTCCACACTTTTATAAAATTGAACAAGATTTTATTTCTAAAACCTTCCACTCATCGGCGCCTCGAGATGATTTCGTCCGGCACGGACATCATCTTCCCCCATCACCGCCGTTGTGAATGTGCCTTGAAAAACCACAAAGACGAACAACATGGCCTAAACGCTGACTGTCTCATATTACACAGGAACGAACGGATAGCAATACCCAATTATTGATTATTATCATCGAAAATCCCCAAAGTTTGCCACATTGCGTCCACACGATGCTTCACTTCCTCGCTCATGCTGATCGGCTGACCCCACTCGCGGCTGGTTTCACCCCTCCATTTGTTGGTGGCATCGAAACCGATCTTGGAACCCAGGCCCGACACCGGCGATGCAAAGTCCAGATAATCAATGGGCGTGTTCTCGATAATGGTGGTGTCACGCCCGGGATCCATGCGCGTGGTCATCGCCCAGATCACGTCCTTCCAGTCGCGCACGTTCACATCCTCATCCGTGACAATGACGAACTTGGTGTACATAAATTGGCGCAGGAACGACCATACACCCAGCATCACGCGCTTGGCGTGGCCAGGGTATTGTTTGCGCATGCTGACCACCGCCAGGCGGTAGGAGCAACCCTCGGGCGGCAGATAGAAATCGACGATCTCCGGGAACTGCTTTTGCAGAATTGGCACGAACACTTCATTGAGCGCCACGCCCAGCACTGCGGGTTCGTCCGGCGGCCTGCCGGTATAAGTGCTGTGATAAATGGGATTGTCGCGGTGGGTAATACGCTCGACAGTAAACACCGGGAAAGTGTCCACTTCATTGTAGTAACCAGTGTGGTCGCCAAACGGTCCTTCGGGGGCCTCTTCACCCGGCTCAATGTATCCTTCCAGCACGAACTCGGCACTGGCGGGCACCTGCAAATCATTGGTCTGGCACTTCACCAACTCGGTCTTGGCACCGCGCAGCAGCCCGGCAAAGGCGTATTCGGACAGCGTATCCGGCACCGGCGTTACCGCGCCGAGTATCGTCGCCGGATCTGCGCCCAGCGCTACCGCCACCGGAAAACGCTCGCCGGGATGGGCAAGCTGCCACTCGCGAAAATCCAAAGCCCCGCCGCGGTGCGATAGCCAGCGCATGATGACCTTGTTGCGCCCGATCACCTGCTGGCGATAGATCCCCAGATTCTGCCGCTCCTTATGCGGCCCCTTAGTCACCACCAGCGCCCAGGTGATGAGCGGCCCTGCGTCCCCCGGCCAGCAGGTCTGAATGGGCAGCGTGGACAGATCGACGTCCGCCGCCTCAATGACATTTTCCTGGCAAGCGGCGCGGCTTACTACCTTGGGTGCCATGTTCAACACCTGCTTGAAGATCGGCAATTTATCCCAGGCATCCCGCATCCCTTTGGGCGGTTCTGGCTCCTTCAAAAAGGCCAGCAGCTTGCCCACCTCGCGCAGCGCCTCGACCGAGTCCTCCCCCATTCCCAATGCAACACGGCGCGGCGTGCCAAACAGATTGCCGAGCACAGGGATGGCGTAACCCTTGGGATTTTCAAACAACAACGCCGGCCCGCCCGCCCGCAGGGTGCGGTCGCAGATCTCGGTCATCTCAAGAATGGGATCAACTTCGAGGGTGATGCGCTTGAGCTCCCCCTCTTTCTCCAGTTTGGCGATGAAGTCACGCAGGTCATGATATTTCATGACTGGATCATAGCAATGTTCTGGAAGTTTCGCCTAGCTCTGATGTGCGTAGCGTCCACGAAAAACACGAAAGGCACGAAAAACAGATGGGGTTATTGACATAGATGAAGAGGGTTGTCAGGCACAGGTCCGTGCATCACGTCCGTTATAAACGAATCATCTCCCCGCCCTGCAACCGCCGCAGATTGCGCCCAGCCATGGCGGCCTGGCATTCGGCAAAGATGATCTCTTCGTCACCGGGTTTGTTGTGAGTGATATACACTACGGGGTCATGGCGCAGCTTTACCATGTCTTCCGCCAGCAATACTGGACAATAATGATGAGCCAGGCGGCTAAGCTCCAGATTGTGATTGGCGAATGCCGCTTCGACAATGAGCACATCCAGGCGTTGATGGGCATTCAGCGCGCTCCACAAACTGTCGTTGCTGGTGGTATCCCCAGTGAAGGCGAAGGCGCCGGTGGGACATTCAACATAATAGCCGACGCCCGGAACCGTGTGATTGACAGAAATCATTTCCAGCGTTCGCCCCGCTATTGCGCAAACTTCGCCGGGGGCCATGACTTCATAGCGCAGCACAGGCTTTTCGAGGCTGGGCAATCTGGCAAAATCGGGCCAAATCACCCAGTTGAAAATATGCTCTTGCAACGCCCGCAGGGTAGCGCCCTGACCATGAACTACGATAGGATCGTGTATGCAGTCGAAGATACTGTCCAGCAGCAGCGGCAGAAAGGCAACGTGATCAAGATGGGAATGTGTTATGAATATGTGGCGGATGGCAGCCATTTCGTCAAGGCTTAACTCCCCCACACCGCTCCCCGCGTCGATAAGGATATCCCCGTCGATCAACAGGGACGTGGTTCTAAGCCCAGTTCCAACTCCCCCGCTCGCCCCCAACACGCGCACATTCATGTGTCACCGTCCCGTTTTCCCATCATTTCTCCACTGCTCCTGACTATACATGAGGCTTGAGCCAAAGAGATATGCCTCTTTGGCGGATCTCTAAAGCCCACACTCCATTACATCGGCCGATTTATCCCGAAACATGAGACTACCCCTTCAATGACAGATGCAGATATGAGATTATCTCAAATTGTAGATCGAGCCACGGAAACATGAGTACTATTGTAATCAGCTTTGCCGCCGTTATTTTGTATTGCTTGACAGGCTTCCTGCTCGCATTCTCACTCTACAAGAGGGAAAATGCGCCGGTCTCCAGAGGGGGATTGATCACCATGGGCATGGTCGCCGTTGTGATGCACGCCATTGCCTTGTATCAAGGCCTGTTTACCGCATTGGGGCTAAACCTCGGCTTCTTTAATGCGTTTTCACTTCTCTCCTGGCTGATTGCGCTACTGGTGCTGCTGGCCTCTGTTACAAAACCGGTCGAAAACCTGGGCATCGCCATCTTCCCGCTGGCCGGTTTGGCCATCGCGCTGGAGATCACTTTCCCATCCCAACATCTGTTCTTGGAAAAAACCACCCCAGGCATTCAGGCACACATTCTGATTTCGATACTCGCGTATAGCCTGCTCAGCATTGCCGCAATGCAGGCCGTTCTCCTCGCCATTCAGGATAAATACCTGCGCGCCCGGCAGCCTGGCGGGTTCATACGTGCGCTGCCGCCGCTGCAAACCATGGAAACACTACTGTTCCAGATGATCGGGGCGGGATTCATACTGCAAAGCCTGTCCTTGATCACGGGCATGTTTTTTCTGGAAAACCTGTTCGCTCAGCATCTAGTGCATAAGACTGTACTCTCCATCATCGCGTGGCTGGTCTTTGCCGTGCTGTTGTGGGGGCGCTGGCGTTTCGGCTGGCGCGGGCGCACGGCGATCCGCTGGACGATCAGCGGCGCGGTGGCATTGATGCTGGCCTACTTCGGCAGCAAGTTGGTGCTGGAACTCGTGCTGCACCGCTGATGGAAGATATCCCGTTAAGCGTCTTATTCGGCGCACTGGCATTTTTGATTGTATTATCGGCGTTTTTTTCCGCCGCCGAAATATCCCTGATGACGCTGGACCGTTACCGCCTGCGGCATTTAGCCAAAACCGGCAATCCAGGCGCAAGACGTGCGCAATTTCTGCTGAAACGGCCGGACCGGCTGATTGGCGTTATTCTGCTCGGCAGTAATTTCATCAATGCGCTCCTTTCCACCCTGACCACGGTGACAGCCATACGGCTGCTTGGCGAACAGGAGAGCACTATTGTCATAGCGACGGTTGTGATTGCGCTGGTGGTGCTGATTTTTACTGACCTTGCACCCAAGACGCTGGCCGCGCTGCACCCCGAGCGCATTGCCTTCCCCAGCGCCTTCGTGCTGGGACCCTTACTGAAGTTAATCTACCCCTTGGTCTGGATGGTCAATGGCATGGCCAACGGCCTGTTGAAACTGTTCGGCATCTCGCCCAAGGACACCGCAACCCGGACGCTGGGAAGCGAAGAAATACGCACTGTGATTAACGAAGCAGGCGCCATGATGCCGCGCAGCCACCAGAAGATGCTGCTCAGCATCATGGATCTGGAAAAAGCCACAGTGGAAGACATCATGGTCCCACGTAATGACATAGTAGGCATGGATCTTAACGGAGAATGGGATGACATCGTCCGGCAGTTAACCACCAGCCAGCACACGCGCCTCCCGGTATACCGTGACCATATCGACCAGATCATCGGCTTTCTGCATGTGCGCAATGCACTGCCACTGCTGGCCAAAGGCGAATTTGACGAACTGGCTTTGCTGCAAGTGATAAAGGAACCCTACTTTATCCCCGAAGGCACGCCGCTGAACAAGCAACTCCTGAACTTTCAGCAACAAAAACGCCGCGTCGCATTGGTGGTGGACGAATATGGCGACATTCAGGGATTGGTGACGCTGGAAGATATACTTGAAGAAATCGTCGGCGAATTCACTACCGATATTTCTGCCATCGGCAAGGAAGTACGTCCATTAAAAGACGGCACCTACCTGGTGGACGGCAGCGCCAATATCCGGACATTGAACAGAATCATGCACTGGGACCTTCCCACGAACGGCCCGAAAACCCTCAATGGCCTGATTCTGGAATATTTGGAAACCATACCGGAACCCGGCACCAGCCTGATGTTGGCGGGCTATCCTGTCGAGATCATTCAAACCACAGGTAATGCCGTAAAAACGGTCAAAATCAATCCGGAGCTGAAAAAGCCCAGCGTTGCCGAAGAGGCCTGATCGATGCGTGGGATCCGCCCTACGACTCTACTGCTTGATTTAAAATAGCATAAGAGTATGCCGCTTGTTCGGCAGATGCCGGATCCACCGGACCAGAATCCGAGGCGGTGGCGATGCGGAACCTGTTGCGGCCCGATTCTTTCGCCTCATAAAGCGCCTCATCAGCCATTTTCACCACATCCGCAGGATTTCCGCCATCCCTGGGTACGATGCCCGCCACCCCCAAGCTAATGGTAACGTGATCAGTCGTTTTGGAATGCGCATGCGCCAGACCCAACGCATCCACACTGGCGCGCAGTTTCTCGGCGATCAACGCAGCGCCGCTGGGATCGGTATCGGGCAACACCACTGCGAACTCCTCCCCCCCGTAACGCGCCGCCACATCGCTGGCACGTTTTAGCGTGGCATCGAGGGTCCGCGCCACTTTGCGCAGACACTCATCCCCTCCCTGATGACCGTAATTATCATTGTAGGCCTTGAAGTGATCGATATCGATTAATATCAGAGACAAAATATTGCCATCCCGCGCGGCACGCAGCCATTCCTGGTCAAGATATTCATCGAAACGGCGCCGGTTGGCGATGCCTGTTAAGCCATCCAGACTGGAGAGTCGCTGCAGTTCGGCATTTTTCTTTTCCAGCTCAACTTGCATGTCGCGTAACGCACGGTAAGCCTCATCGCGCTGCTGTTGGGCAAGATAAGTACGCGTGTGCGCGCGGATACGGGCGATCACTTCAATCTGATCAGGAAATTTGACCAAGTAATCGGTTGCCCCCAGCTTGAACGCCTCGCTCTTGATCTTGGGGTCCTCTTTGCTCGACAAGACGATGATCGGCGTCGTCTTGGTTACCGGATTGGCACGAAAAAATCGCAGCAACACCAGTCCGTCAACTTCCGGCATTACCAGATCCTGCAGGATGACGGTAGGCTGAAATTCGATGGCTACACCCATCGCTTTTGTCGGATCCGCGCAATATTGCCACTCAATATCCTGTTCGCTTTCCACCATGCGCCGCAGCGCCTCACCCACAATGGCTTGATCATCAATCAACAATACCCGGGCAAACACCGAAGATCCGGTCGACGCAATATCCGTGGCTGTATTATTTTTCTCACTCATAGTGACGATACACCTCTTTTCCTTGTATCGGCGCTTCTGGAAAACACTTTATAAGCGCAGGCGCGACAAGCTCTATAGACAGCACCTCCACTGCCGCATTCAGGTCGGCTGCCGCCTTTGGCATACCGTAGACGGCACAACTGGCCTGATCCTGGGCGATGGTATGAGAGCCTTTATTCCTCAATTTCAGCAACCCCTGCGCACCATCCCTGCCCATGCCAGTCAGTAAAACACCCACTGCTATCCCTCGCCAGTTTTCCGCGACACTGCAAAAAAACACATCCGCCGAAGGCCGGTACACTTGATCGCGCGGCAGCGGCGTGTATCCAAGCGACTGATTGGGATACATCACCAAATGGTCGTTAGTGCCCGCTATCAATACTGTACCCACCTCCGGGTGGTCACCCTCGTGCGCCAGACGCACGTGCAACGGTGTTTGCTTGTCCAGCCACCGGCTCAACTCTCCAACAAACTGGGCATCAACATGCTGGACAATAACAATAGGCACGGGATAATCCGCTGGCAGATGAGACAGTATTTTTGCCAGAGCCTGCGGGCCACCGGTGCTCGACCCAATCACCGCCAAACGTTCATCACCGCCAATCACATGATTGACCTGTGTCTCGAATGGAACGCAGCGCGCAGCTACAGCACGACGGGTCAATTTTTCAATCGTCATTATCTTTGACTGGAAGGTCTCGCAGGTATCACAGCCATGCACAACGCCCTGCATACCGAGCACCGGCGTATTCACGGCATCCAAGGCTCCCGCACCCATCGCCTCAAAAACGCGGGCAGACTGACCATCCACTGAGCCGGTTACGATCAGAATAGGGCATGGTGTCGCCGCCATGATGTGCCGGGTTGCCTCTACCCCATCCATCACCGGCATCATCAAATCCATGAGCACCAGGTCCGGGGTATCCGACGCGCATCGTTGCACCGCCTCGGCGCCATCGTGTGCCACCCAGGCTATCTGGTGGACGCCGGTTGCCAGCACGCCGCGACGCAAGCTTTCTACAGCCAGAGGCATGTCATTAACAATCGCAATTCTCATCTCAAAGGTTCCCCAATCAAATCATGTACCGCTTGCCGTAAGGTATCGTCGTGAAAACTGCCTTTTGTCAAATAATAATCCGCGCCGGCATTCAGGCCGCGGCGGCGATCTTCTTCGCGGTCTTTATAAGACACAATCATCACTGGCATGCGCCGCAAATTAGCATCCTGCTTGATCATGCGCACCAGCTCTATACCATCCATACGCGGCATATCCACATCGGTAATCACCAAGTTATAATCACCACCACGCACGGTATTCCAGCCATCCATGCCATCCACCGCAACATCAACTTCATAACCAATCGACTCCAGCAGGTTGCGCTCTACTTCACGCACTGTGATTGAGTCGTCCACCACAAGAATGCGCTTACCGTGCGCCTGGTCTTGTGCGCCACCCGTATCATCCCCGATGCGGCTCAGTCGCCCCTCCTGTGCCATCTCTTTAATCGAATGCAGTATGTCATCCACATCGATAATGAGCACCGGCGAACCATCTTCCATCAGAGCAGCGGCGCTGATGTCCGTCACCTTGCCCAGGCGCGGTGGCAACACGTGCACCACCAGATCGCGTTCACCAATAAAACGTTCCACCACGAGGCCATATTTGTCATCACGGTCCGCCAAAACCACCACGGAGAGCGCGCTCGGCGACTCCGCAACACTCTCTGCTCCCAGGATCTGCGAAGCTGATACCAGACCGACACGTTGCCCACCAATGCTTGTGAATTGGTGCCCTTCAACAGACTCTATCTCTGTATTTTCAGGCCGGAAAATACGCTCAATGCGGGTCAAGGGAAAGGCATACGGCTCCCCTGCGATTTCCACTAGCAACGCTGGAATCACCGACAAGGTCAATGGTAATTGCATATGAAAACGCGTGCCATTGCCCATCTGTGAAATAACTCTTACCGTGCCGCGCATCTCCTGGACGGTATCATGCACCACATCAAGCCCTACGCCACGTCCGGAAATTTCACTGACAACGTCCCTCGTTGTAAATCCCGGCAGGAACAAAAATTCGAGCAGCTCCGCCTCGCTGAGTTTAGCTGCCATTTCAGGGCTCACCAAGCCACGATCAAGCACCTTTTTCCGGAGTCTATCAAGATCCACACCCCGTCCATCATCATCCAGAACAATGGACAACATGCCCGCCTGGTGATAGGCAGATAAACGCAGTGTACCTTTTGCCGGTTTACCTGCCTTGATACGTTCATCGGGCATCTCAACACCATGATCAACGGCATTGCGCAACAAGTGGTTAAGAGGCGCCTCAAGCTTTTCCAGAATTTCCCTGTCCACCATGGTCTCTTGCCCGGCAATATCCAACTGCACATCCTTACCCAACGAACGTGCCACATCACGTACCATGCGTGAAAAACCATGAATACCGTCAGCGAAGGGACGCATGCGGCTGGCGATCACTTCACGGCGCAGGCGCCAGGAAAGATTATTCAAGCGGTTATCGAATGCCTCCAACTCAGCCAAACGCTCCGCAAGAAACTCACGGCTGCCGGCAATTTTTCGTTGCGCCTCACGCAACTTCACTTGCACCTGCTCATCGCGCTGCCCTGTATCCAATAAATCCCGCAAACCATCGAGCAGAGAAATCAGCTCGGATTGCCTGCGCTTAAGCCTTAACATTGATTCCGTATAAGGACGCACCCAACGCGACTCCACCATCGACTCGCCCGCCAGACCCATCAAGCGATTCAACTGTTCAGAACTGATCCGTAACACCTTGCCCTTGGCGGGCGCATCCGCCTCCTTCACGGAAGAAACAAAAGGGGTTGGCGCAGCGGGCTGAGCAACGGGTGTCTGTACCGGCTTCGCAGGATGTTTTTCGCATTGAAGAATGGCATCAAAAAATACCAGCAAACCATCGTATTCCACCTGATGCTGGCTCACCCACGCATCAGCCGGACCTTCCAGCATCGCAATGCGCGAGATCATGTCCACACCTTTCAGGAGTGCGTCAACATGGTCAGCATCTAGCACGATTTTTCCTTCCTGCGCGGCGACAAAAACATCTTCCATGCGATGCGCAACCTTAACCGCTGCCTGCACGCCTACCAAACGCGCAGCACCTTTAATCGAATGCGCCGCGCGCATTAACGGTTCAAAATGTTTTACTGATGCAGGATCTTGCTCCAGCGCCAATAAACCATCCGTCAATACCATCGCCTGCTGTTCCACCTCCGTACGGAACAACGACAACATCGATAAATCGCTCCAACCACCACCATGATCTCCAGCCGTCCCGGCAATTCCGGCAGAAACCGGGGTATCAACAAATGCGATATTTGGAGAAGATGCAATATGGCTGCCGCTCGTCGCCACGGGCGGCGAACTCAATATCCCACCCAACGCGTTAAGCAGGGCATCAAACTCACCCTGATTCTCGCTAACCCAAGCATCGGCTGAATCATTCAGAGCGGCAATACGGGATATCATATCAACGCCCTTCAGCAATGCGTCGACATGATCAGCAGTGAACACAATCTTTCCCTGCTGGGAGGCCACCAAACCATCTTCCATCAGATGTGCAATGCTGACCACCGCCGGCACGCCAACAAGACGAGCAGCACCCTTGATGGAATGCGCCGCACGCATTAATGACTCAAGATGATCTGGTGCAGCAGGCGCCTTTTCAAGCAATAACAACCCTTCAATCAACACTGCCGTCTGCTGTTCGGCCTCTACGCGAAACAGATCCATCATGGAAAAACTGCCAAGATCCGTCATGCAACCCCCCGTTCAAGGGAAGTAAACAGCAGGTTTTCATCCAGGCAACCAATGTGCCTCTCCTGGCCTTTCTCGTTCCAGTGCAGCATGCCGCATAAATAATTATTGGCATTATGTAGCGCCGTAGCGGGCTGGCTCAATAATTCCATCTGGGCATACCGCAAAATGCCCCTCACCTCCCCCACCGGAAACACGTAACGGGCATCGCCTTTGGAGATCAGCATCATACGTTCATAGACACCGTTGATAACATTATTGCCATGCACCTCTCCGCACCGGATGCCGAGCAATTTCCCCAGAGAAACGCACAACTGCAACTCGCCGCGTATGTTCACCAAACCACGCAATATCTTGCCACGCCGGTGTGGAATACTGTGTATCTTGCGGAATTCGACAACCTCTTGAAATATATTTGTCGGCAATCCAAGCCACTCATCCCCCACCCTAAAAACAACTACCGACAAGGTATTGCGATTCTGGTTTTTTTTCCCCTCCTTGATCACCTCCGCTGTTCTTTCGTCTATATATTCAGCAGGCGCATTACGATCCAACAATCTTCGCCCTGCATCGGCATAAACTTTACAGTTAATGCAATGAACAACACTCTCCAGCTCAGGGCATCGTGGCATCTCGCGCCCCCACACTCCGATCTTGTTCCAGCAATCATTGATGTCGAAATTATGATCCATGATAATTAACTCTTAGAAGAGACGGATATTTGTTTTTTATCAACCGTCATGATTCTCTGGACACGGGCGCGATAACCCGCGCCAGATTTCATATCACCTTGTTTTTCGGCATGCACGGCAAGATGAATCAGCGCCTGATGGTGTTTTGGATCAAGATAAACTGCCTTGTGAAAAAGCTCATTCGCCAAAATTGAATTCCCTTCCGCCTCGCGTATCACACCCAAAAGATAATAAGCGGAGGCCGAGTAGGAATAGTTCTTTAGACAGTCCTCACACAGAGCTCCGGCCAATGCAAAATTTCCATGATCGGCATGTCGCTTGGCTTCCTCTATCAGATCTTCCTCAGTTCGCACCGTTGTTATATCGGATGTAAACAAGGCGCCAACATTATTTGACCTGGGGATAGCCGCCTGCCGTGAAGGTGATTTAATCTGCGCGTTTAAAACGTCACGCGCCTTTACCGGAAGCGGGGAGTCATAGGAAGAAGAATACTCTTTGGACGGCATAGTTTTATGATAGGCGAATGCACCGCTACGACGCACAAATTTGAACATCGTATTATCAACGCAACCACCTTCAGCATGGCCCAAAAAAAGTAATCCTGTTGGCGTCAATAAACCATGTAATTTTTTTAATACTTTACTCTGGGTTGAACGGTCAAAATAAATGAGCAGATTACGGCAAAAAATGACATCATATATTTCACTACCGAACAGAAATCCATCATCAAGCACATTTCCACACCTAAAATTGACCGATCCGCGAATAATCTCGTTCAATTCATAGCTGTCATCAACTTTTTTAAAATGGCGGTCGCGTGCATCTCCTTCATCTCCACGGAATGAGTTTCGTCCATAGGCGCCACGCTTCGCCCGATTCACTATGCGCGCACTAATATCCACCGCATCAATACGAAACTTTCCTCGCTCCAGACCTATGTCAGACAATATCATTGCGATTGAATAGGGCTCTTCACCGCTTGAACAGGGAACACTTAATACACGCAAAACCCTTCCATCATTGGCGGTCAACCACTCCTGTGAAACATGCTCTGCAAGTAAACGAAAAGGTTCAAGATCGCGAAAGAACCAGGTTTCAGGGACGGTGACCTCGTCAATCAGTTCCTGCAATTCGTTCGCAGAGTTATTCAACAACTCAAGGTAAGCATCATCATTATCTATCTGGCACGATTCCATGCGCCGGCGCACTGCTCTCATAACAGTAGCGGAGCCTACGGATGTGCTATCCAGCCCTATGGTCTTTTCAAGCAGGGCTTCTATCGCCGCCATCACTGACGTATCCCTCGCTATCACTTGCAACGCTACCGATCTCATCCCCGGAAGGGAATAACGCCCTATACACCTGCACGGGCAATAACTTACCTATATTAATACGCTGAATAATATTCCCCTGATAAATTGCTACATCCCCAAGGAATTCCGTATCACCCGCATCCACTCCCGCCGGATAAAAGTCTGACTCAGGAAATTTGATAGTCGTGGAAACCCTTTCCGCCAATAGTGCAAAAATAGGCGGTCCCTCATTCTCTCCATGAAAATTTACCAAAATAATCCGGCTGCTCAACCAAGAACGCGAAACTCTTCCTGTCATCAAAGCGGTCAGATCAATGACCGGGACACTCTTTCCCCGGTAGTTGAGCAACCCTGCCACATAACCTGGTGCACGCGGAATATTCTTTAACGTAACATAAGGTACAACCTCAACGATCTGAGCCACGTCAAGTACGTAGCTATCCTTACCAACCACAAAATGCAGAAACATCATATTCGCAGTTCCGTTTTTCGGATAATCAGGGGGCACTTAAAACCTTGAAACGTGAAACACCACTCTGCAAACCATGAGCCGCATCATTCAGCCTGTCTATGACAACATTTGACTGACGTAGCGATTCCACCGTCTGCTGTGCAGACTCACTCAACTGTACAATCGCCTGCTTAATCTGATCGGCACCCTGCGATTGTTGATGCATGCTGTCATTAACCATCTCAAAACGTGGCGTTAACGCTTGCACTTGATCGATAATATGCGTCAATTGGGATCCAACCTGGCGCACATCCTCAACACTACGGCGTACCTCATCGGAGAATTTATCGACACTCATCACACCCGCGTTAACCGCGGATTGCATCTCCTTGATCATTTGCTCGATATCCCATGTGGCAACAGCAGTCTGATCGGCAAGGCGGCGGATTTCTGTTGCAACAACCGAGAATCCAAGGCCATATTCACCGGCTTTCTCCGCCTCGATGGCCGCATTCAGCGAAAGCAGATTTGTCTGATCGGCCACCTTGGAAATGGTCGTCACCACTGTATTGATGTTGCTGGCCTTTTCGCTGAGCACTTCGAGCTTGGATGCAATGGAAGCCGATGCCTCGACCATCTTGCGCATGGTATCTTCCATTTTCACAAGCGCATTCTGGCCGCTGGCCGCAGACTCGGCGGTACTTTCCGCCACCCTTGAAACTGCATCCATGGTATTTGTCAGCTCTTTCGTGGTTGCGGAAATCTCTGTCGATGTTGCCACGATCTCATTCACCGTCGCGACCTGCTCAGTCATCGTCGCCTCCTGCTGCCTTGCGGTGGCTGCGATCTCCGTGCTGGATGATGTCACCTGAATTCCTGATCGCTGTACCTGGGCCACCAGAACGTTCAGGTTATCCATCATACGTTGCACACCACCAGCCAATTGCCCAATGGCGTCTTCACCGCGTACCTGTATTTTTCCTGTCAAATCGCCTTCGGCAGCCTTAGCCACCACGGAGGAAATACTATCCACTTTAGTCTTGAGATCATCCATCGCCACACGTTTCTCTTCGATGGATAACCTCAAATTATCGACCATGCCCTGCAATCCGGCTGCGAGTTCGCCTATTGCGTCGTCACCAGAAAAGGTGATCTTTCCCGTCAAATCACCCTTAGCCGCCTTATTCACCACTTCAAGCAAGATATTTACTTTATTTCTTAAATCCTGCGTGGTTTCTCGCTCGCGCGCATCTGCTTCATCCATCTTGTCAGCCATGGCATTAAATGCCTGTCCCAGGTGGCCTATTTCATCAGCACTGGAGACACTAACTCGAGCTCCGATATCACCGCTGGCACGCCGTTCCACAACATCAATCAATCCCGCCAGGGGGCGGGTAATCCAGCTGCGCAACAGGAAGCTGGCCAGGATCAATCCCAGCGTCATTAACACCAGATTCGCGCCTGCACCAATCCACAAGCCACGCTCAACATTAGAGTCCATATCCGCCAGCGAATAGGTCACCCGTACCGCGCCATTCACACTGCCAGCCGGTACGTTATGACAGGCAAGGCAATTCACATCATTGGTATTTTCCGTAGCACGGAAGGGAGTAACCACTGTCAATGCACGGCCTTCCTGATGTTTATCCACCTGGACAACCTGCTCACCGCGCAGCGCTTTAAAGTCAAGATCATCAATTGGCTTTTCCTCGGCGCGCCCTGGCCCAAACTGATTATTAACGGGTTCACCGCGCACGACACGCGCATCCAAAACACCATGCCGCCTTAACGCCTTCTTGCGCAAGATATCGCGTTGTGACATGGTGCCCGTCAACATAAGGGTATTCAGGGCATCAAAGTAAGAATTTGTCATATCCTTGGTGTGGTTCGTCGCCAGATCCAGGATGCGCGCTTTTTCACTCTTAGCGGAATAAAACGTCACCGAACCCACCACCAGCAGAAAAATCATGGCGATGGTCAAATTCACCTTGGCCAGAACAGGAAGACGATTAAGCACAGGAATGCGGTTGATCAGAGATAACATATGTAGAGTGTCCTTTTCCCAGACGGAAACACAACGAAGCAGCAATTGAAACCTACCCCGCTAATCAGCGGCAGAAGGTTACAAAACTTTAACGGGGGATCTTGCCAAGAAAGGCGGGGAGAAGCGCAATCTGCGCACACCTTGTGCGCACAAATCGCTATCGGATTTTTTACGGCAGGAGAATCAAAGAGTTAAATATTAGAAAATAAAAATGGATCAGAGCTTGCGGTGATTGAGGTGGCGGCGCACATACCAGACAAGAGCAATCACCAGGATAACGCCGATGATCGCATCGAAACGATGAAAATATACACCTAGTGTATTCCAGCTCTGACCGAGCTTCATGCCAACCCAGGCCAATCCCCAGCACCAAATATAGGAACCAACAAATGTATAAACAGCAAAACGCCCCATAGACATGCGGCTTATGCCAGCGGGAAAGGCGATAAAAGTTCGTATCACCGGCAGCAAACGGCCTGCAAAAATGGTGATATCACCGTAGCGCTGAAACCAGCGATCCGCCAAAGCCAGATCGTGATGCGACACGAGTATATATTTGCCATATTTCTCCACCAGTGGCCGCCCACCCCATGCGCCGGCATAATAGGCCACCAGCGAACCCAGCACACAGCCCACCGCGCCCGCTAGCGCTACCAGCCATAACTGCATTTCACCTGTAAATACCAGGTAACCTGCAAATGGCATGATGATTTCCGAGGGCAAAGGGATGCATGCGCTCTCGATTGCCATAAGCAATACAATGCCGCCATAACCCAAACGGGAAATGGTGGCTATGATAAAACCTGCAAGCAGGGTAATGATCTTTTCAATCACAGGGCTTTACCAGAAATAGAGCAATACCAGCACCCCGAAAACGATGCGGTAGTAGGCGAATACCGTGAAATCATGGCGCGCCACATAGGCCAGAAACAACTTCACCACCACCAGAGCGGTCAGAAAAGCAGCGATGAAACCGGTAGCAAAAATTGCCCCATCCTCTGCGTGCAAAAGCTCCCGGCTTTTGTATAGCTCATAGAGCGTTGCCGCGAACATGGTAGGCATGGCAAGGAAAAATGAAAACTCAGTAGCGGCGGTACGCGACAAACCACTCAGCAGTCCTCCCATAATGGTTGACCCAGATCGCGACACCCCCGGAAAGAGCGCCAGCATCTGTGCAAAGCCAACCTTTAACGCATCCATAGGACGTAAATCATCAACACTCATTACCCGTGGCTGAAACTGGCGACGCTCGATCAGCAAAATAATGACGCCACCCGCAATCAGGGCTATAGCAACGCTCACCGGATTAAACAAATAGGCTTTAATCGCATTATGAAATAAAAACCCCACGCATGCTGCCGGAAGGAAAGCGATAGCGAGATTCAAAACAAAGCGCTGCGCCGGCGGCTGATTCAACCCCCCCAACACGCTGAACACCTTGCGCCGGTAACACCATACCACGCCCAATACAGCACCGAGCTGGATAAAAATATCAAACGTCTTGGCGCGCTCCCCCGTGAAATCGAGCAGGTCATTCATAATAATCAGATGGCCTGTTGACGATACCGGAAGAAACTCGGTCAACCCCTCAATAATGCCAAGGATCAACGCCTTTAGCAGCAGTGCACTATCCATGGAAACCCTCAACCCCATTACACAAAAAAGCACGTCATCTTCGCTTTACGCGCGCAACCAGATCTAACCTAAAAAACAGGCAAAAAAGCTCTTTATTTTAACCTAAAAACGACGATCGGAGGGGTTGCCAGGAACGAATAAAATGTGGATGGGCGAAAAATGGATAAATCTTGATATTACACATTGGTGTATCGCGCTTCCGGGAGGAAGTTATGCCCCTGAGATATGCAGTAATCCAGCCATTCCCCAAGAAATTTATTGATTTGCCGCTTTTCGTGCAAATTCAACTCATCAAGGATGGATGAAGGGCGAAAGAGCTGGAACCGGTGATTTTGATAATTTAATACCTCCGCCACCCTCGCATCGAGGTAAATACGGATTTTCATATATGGATCAGACACCAATGCCCCGTCAGAACGAAAATAATGGGTCAGCGCTATGGTCAGCGTGTACCTGCAACGCTCCACAACTTCTAATTGCAGATCCATCAAGTCCCGCCCCTCGGACAAGGCCAAGCCTTCCATGCTTTGGATATCTGGAATAAGCCACATCAGGCGTTCGAAATTGGCCTCGTAGCAACTCATTTGCATAACCATACTGTATTTCATAGATTATCAGTCACTCTGCTGCCCCCTTCCCTGTTATAGGGCGACCTCCTTATTTATATATTATATCGTCCAGCACGGACAAATAATTTACAACCTGATTAAAAAATCACCGCTCCAGTCAAATCATTTCAATCTCCAAAATATTTTTTCTTGCCCGCTAAAAATTCCATATCAGACAGCCGCTATTATCAATAGAAGCGGTTTTTTGAAAAATTCCGCGTGAACACAAGTCTTTTATCCAGGAAATACGGCAATGATAGAGTTACTTGCAGAAGCAATCATAGTGTCATTCGCAATGGGCGGCCTCGCAGGCGCCATTATTGCCCTCAATTTAAAGAGCAAAGAGAGCGCGGCAGCGAGGGGAACAGAAGATTCATTGCAGCCATAGCTGCCTGAAAAATCTGGTCAGCCAAAAACAGGCGACCACCATTTTCGGGATTCTCTCGCTATTTGCGCCATAGACGATGTGAAACCTAAAAATGATCGATTGCGATATTGTTCTGGCGGCAAAAAATTTGCTACAGTGAAAAAAGCCGCCACCGAACGAAGGATAATATCGCTATGAAACCCTATTCAGCCCACCCTGGAGCGACCACCTCAGCCACCACCCCGGTGAAAGCAGTGCTTGCGGCTCTTTTGTTCGCGGCCACCCTTTTAGCCTCTCCATACCTGATGGCCGCCGAACCCGCCACAAAGGCTGGCAACACAGCCACAGCCAAGGATCCACTTGCGGAATTCCTGAAATCCCTCCCTCCCCCCGTCCAACAATCCGTCAGCGATTCCATGTTGATCTATCGCAATTCGCCGCCCATTGCCAAAGGAGTTGATCCAAAACGCTTGGTCTTCGGCACAGCCAATGCTCCCGTCCACCTTATAGAATGGACCGACATCCGCTGCCCTCATTGCAAACACCTGGAAGAAGCGCTCATGGAAATCCGTCAGGAAGCCCCACCTGGCTCCTGGAGTGAAGAAGCTCGCCACTTCCCTCTTGATGCGGAATGCAACCCTTACGTGCAACGCTCCGATGGTAGCGGGATCAGCTGCCTGGCGGCCAAGATACAAATCTGCCTGGCGGGATCAACCGATTTCAACCGCGTGCGTTCCACACTATTCAAGGAACAAACCCGGCTTAACCGCAACCGGATATGGGAAATTGCCGCACCCTCCGCCGCTCAACGCAATAAACTCGAAACCTGCATCAAGTCACCTCAAACCACCGCAATGTTAAAGGAAGACCTCGATTACGCGATACAACACAAGCTGGAAGGCACACCGCTGGTAGTCATCAACAACCGCAAAGCGACCCCTGTACCCGCGATGATCTATACGATGATAATGGTTATGGGGCAAGAGAATGCACCTGGCTTCAAAGTCTTGCCTCCACCTAACACTCAAATGCGTTAGGTCCTGTTGATATAGAGACAAGCCGGGCGGCACAACTGCCCGGCCGGCTTGCCCGATATATATCGGGCTTCATGGATCGGCTGGATGCCCCCAGCGGCTGCGCATATCATCGCGATTCAGCGCCAGCCACTGTAAGGCGATGATCGCGCTTGCGGAATTTATTTTCCCTGTTTGAACACCGTGCATGGCATCTACAAACGGCATGGTGAAGACCCGGATATCCTCCCCCTCATCTGCCAGCCCATGGATACCGTCGGCACAAGATGCATCCACTTTACCGCAAAACAAACTGATGCGCTCCGATGTCCCACCAGGGCTTACCCAATACTCACAAACAGGGATCAACGCATGAACCGGACAGTTCGCCTCCTCCAGCGCCTCGCGCTGCACCACCTGCTCCGCCGTCTCGTCATGGTCAACAACCCCGGCCACAATCTCCAGCAACCATGGCCCATCCAGCGCTGACAGCGCACCGACACGAAACTGCTCGATCAACACTACTTGATCCAGATCAGGATCATACGGCAACACAGCAGCGGCATCACCACGTTCGAACAGCTCTCTCGACAACACCGGACTCCAGCCGCCATCAAACAACCGATGACGCAAGCGATAATGTTCCATGCGAAAAAATCCGGCGTAGCACACCGTTTTTTCGAGTATTTCCACATCCTTTTCCATCTATCCCTCCTGAAAATCCGCCCCACCCAATCGGCATCACGCCAGAAAAAATGCCATACATTCACTCATGCAAAAAAGCCGGCGCCTTACAATAAATAAGGACACCGGCTTTATGCAGACATCTTCGCGCCCAGAAAACGCAAGAAGGCAAAAGGTAAGACTAAGCTGCCTTTCTTCGTGCGACTTTCTTTTTTGTGACAACTTTTTTGTCTACAGCCGCCTGAGACAAATAACGGCGCGCCCATTTGGTCTCAAATTTCTTAAAAGCCTCGTCCTTCGCGGCAATCATCCTGGCCAAAACCCGCTCGCGCGCCACCGAAGACCTGGCCTCCTTCTTTACTGCCTTTGCCATTGCGGCCACTTGGGCAGCAAGCTCTTTAATTCTCTTCTTCAGGGCCTTCTGTTTCTCTTTATGAATCATCTTTTGCCGCATGGCTCTTTCTTTTGCGACTACCGCTCTGGTCTTCTCCGGTGGCCTTCCAACCGCGGCTTTTACTTCAGCCAGCATAGCTTTTCCTCTAACGGCACTCTTTTTCTTGACTACAGCCCTAGATGGATTCTCACCCAGTGGCGGCCTACCCCTGCGTCGTTTCTCTGCTCCATCTTGGGATATTTCTTTCTTGGCTCTTGGCATACAACGAACTCCTTAACACCAGCATTTAAAGTAAAAAAATCATTCCAACCGATAGAAAAATATTATTATACATAAATGACTTGTGGTTACATACATTTCCACATTTATATATATCTGCTTTTCAAGGCAAACACCATGCCAAAGAGAAAAGCCATTAGACCTCTAATACCAATCATAAAAATCAAACTTGCCAGAGCTTTATTATTGGGCGCACAATTTGAAATGTAGCCTTGCACAAAAATATTATATTTTGAAATTTATCGACACATAATTAAGTCAGAAATTACTGATAAAACAGGAAGAAATCCATATCGCACGACCGGAAACAAAGTCATATGCAAACCACCATAAACCGTTGGGAACACTTTCCTCATCAGGCCGACATTGGCGTGCGCGGGATTGGTGGCTCGAAAGAAAAAGCATTTGAACAAGCCGCGCTTGCATTGACTGCGGTGATAACCGACCCACAACTTATATCCCCTGAAATCGCTGTAACAATTTCCTGCCAGGCGCCGGACGGCGAGTTATTATTCGTGGACTGGCTCAACGCACTGATCTACGAAATATCAACACGCAAAATGCTCTTTAGCCGTTTTGAAGTCATCATCAAAAACTCACACATCGACGCAATGGCATGGGGTGAAAAAATACAAGTCTCAAAGCACAAACCTGCCGTCGAGGTGAAAGGGGCAACGTATACGGATCTTCACGTCCGGCAGGAGGAGAATGGCACATGGATTGCGCAGTGTGTCGTGGATGTATAGCGGCATTCTCTATTAAAGAAGGAAGCTCTTAATAAATCGGGGGTTCCTAAACAATATCATTGGACGAAACACGGAAGGACACCATGGACACATCACTATTTATCCGGCAATCCGAATACGAATGGCGCATCGATCCCACCGGAAAGATGCGCGTACCCGCCATCATCTATGCAAGCGAAGCACTCCTGCGCGAAATGGATCACAAAGTCTACGAACAGATCACCAATGTAGCCACACTTCCCGGCATTGAAAAGGCGGCCTACGCCATGCCTGATGCCCATTGGGGTTATGGCTTCCCAATTGGCGGGGTCGCCGCCTTCGACGCAGACCGTGGCGGAGTAATCTCCGCTGGCGGCGTCGGGTTCGACATCTCCTGCGGCGTGCGCAATCTGCTTACCGGCCTCACCGTGGCGGATATCATCCCGGTACAAAAAAAGCTGGCCGATGCCCTGTATGACAAAATCCCCGCTGGGGTGGGCAGCACCGGATATTTGAGCCTCAACTCAACAGAAATGGACGCTATGCTAAGCGGAGGCGCCCGCTGGGCCGTTGAGCGCGGCTATGGCACAACCGAAGACCTGGAGCATACCGAGGAACACGGCTGCATGGCGGGCGCACAACCTGCACAGGTCTCCGATCATGCCAAAAAACGCCAGCGCGACGAAATGGGCACATTGGGTTCCGGTAATCATTACCTAGAGATACAGCGTGTAGCGGAAATCTTTGATGAAAACACCGCCAACGCTTTTGGCGTTCACATGGATAATATTGTAGTCAGCATTCACTGCGGATCGCGAGGACTCGGCCATCAAATAGGCACCGAGTTCTTAAGAACCATGGCCATCGCCGCTGCCGAATACGGCATTGACCTTCCCGATCGTGAATTGGCCTGCGCACCCATCCATTCATCCCTTGGACAAGATTATCTGGGCGCAATGCGCGCCGCCATCAACTGCGCCTTGGCAAACCGCCAGATTATTACTCACCTGGTTCGACAGGTATTCGCCGCGCTCTTCCCTCAGGCCGAATTAAAGCTGCTATATGATGTTTCACATAACACTTGCAAGGTTGAGGAACACATTATCAATGGCGCGCCGAAGCGGCTCTACATCCACCGCAAAGGCGCCACCCGCGCCTTTGGGCCAGGCCACCCTGATATTCCTCAAGCATTCCGCGCCATAGGACAGCCGGTGCTCATCGGCGGCACCATGGGAACCTCTTCCTATATCCTTGTCGGCACGAGTGAAGGCATGGCTCGTTCCTTCGGCTCCGCCTGCCACGGCGCGGGCCGCAGCATGAGCCGCCACCAAGCCACCCGCCAGTGGTGGGGACACACCCTCGTCGATGAGCTGGCACACCAAGGCATTTTAATCCGCAGCCCATCTCTTCGCGGCATAGCGGAAGAAGCTCCCGGCGCATACAAGGATGTAAGTGCAGTAGTAGATGCCGCAGATCAGGGAAAGCTTGCCCGCAAAGTAGCGAAGCTTGTCCCGCTAATTTGTATCAAAGGATAAAATGAAGGGCGCGCTTACCAGCCCTATTCGCAAGGAGAGTGATGAGAGGTCTGCATAAAACGGGGGAACGCCTCCCCCTCCGTCGGCTGGGCTAACCTGTGCCTTTGAAGGCGAATGGCGGCCTTAAAGTCCCTTATGACTGCAAACCGACCGACCACACGCTCCTATTGCGCCGCCTTCCTCACACCATGAATCGAATCGGGCAGTACCACGTTCAGCTCCAGCACTTCAAAGTTGCCGTCGTGCTCCAGATTGACCTTCACCTGATCCAGGTCGATCTGGACATATTTTGAAATCACCTGGAGCAGCTCCTGGCGCAGTTCAGGCAGGAAGTCGGGGCCTTTGCGGTCGACACGCTCGCGGGCAAGGATGATTTGCAGACGGTCCTTGGCCACGTGCGCCGTTTTTTTGCGTGTTCCCAGCAGATAATCGAGGAATGACATGGCCTAGGCTCCAAACAAGCGGTGGAAAAAGCCTTTTCTCTCGGCCTGCAGAAAACGCATCGGCAGGTCTTCACCCAAAAAGCGCGCTACTACATCGCGGTAGGCCTGGCCCGCAGTGCTTTCCGCATCGTGGATCACCGGGACACCGGCATTGGAGGATTGCAGCACGGCCTCCGCCTCGGGAATAACGCCCAGCAAGGGAATACTCAGGATCTCCTGCACATCGCTTACGCTCAGCATTTCACCCGCATCCGCTCGCTTGGCGGAATAGCGGGTAATCAGCAAATGCTCCCTGATTGGATCCTGCCCTTCCTCGGCGCGTTTGGATTTGGCCGACAGGATGCCCAGAATACGATCGGAGTCGCGCACCGATGACACCTCGGGATTGGTCACGATAAGCGCCTCGTCGGCAAAGTACAGCGCCATCAACGCGCCCTTTTCGATGCCCGCCGGGGAGTCACAGACTATGTAATCATAGCTTTCACGCAGCTCATCCAGAATCTTGCCGACCCCTTCCTTGGTGAGCGCATCCTTGTCCCGTGTCTGGGAGGCGGGAAGCACGAACAGGTTGTCGCAGTTTTTGTCCTTGATAAGTGCCTGCTTTAATGTGGCCTCGCCGTTAATGACATTAACAAAGTCATACACCACACGGCGCTCGCAGCCCATGATCAAATCAAGGTTACGCAACCCCACATCAAAGTCAATGACAGCCGTCTTGTGGCCGCGCAACGCCAGTCCGCTGGCAAAACTGGAACTGGTAGTGGTTTTGCCCACGCCACCCTTACCAGATGTAACGACGATAATCTTTGCCAATGTTGTCTCCTTGAACGACTTAAATTAAAGGTGTGATGATTAGCCGCTCGCCGTCCAGATACACCTGGACGGGCTTGCCGAACACGTCGGCGGCAGGCTGCTGTTCAAAAATGCGGTAATGCCCCGCCACAGACACCAACTCCGCCTCCAGCGACTGTGTAAACACACGCGCATTCGTGTCGCCATTCACGCCCGCAAGGGCACGGCCTCGTAGTGGCGCGTACACATGAATATTGCCGTCAGCCAGCACCTCCGCCCCGGCATTGACTGGCGCGAGCAGTACCAGGTCGCCACCGCGCGCGTAAATCTGCTGCCCCGAACGCACCGGCTGGCGCACGATTCTCGCCGCCCCGGCTTGAGGTGAACGGGCGATAGGCTCAGCAGCGGGACTGACGTCCGTAGCGGCGACCTCCGGCACGGGGGTCTGCTGAGCAGATGATTGCGGCTGGGGGGAATGGCTAGCCGATGCCACATCCACGGCCTCTGGCTTGGAACCGCCTTGCAATACCGCCAGCCCGGCAGAAATCGCTGCCTCCAGTTGTTCCGGCGTGGCGTGACGCACGCCCACTGGCACCAACTGATGGGCACGCAGCAAACGGGCTAAGGCATGAAAATCCAGCCCAGCATCGCACACCGCTTTGACGTCGATCACCACTGGCGCATTCTGGAAAAATCGTGGCGCCTGCGCCAGGCGCGCGCCCAAGGCCCGTGCCATCGCATCAATATCATTGCTTTTCAGGCACAATACGGACAAGGTGAACACCGAACCCTTTATGTCCAGAGCGTCCTTCTCCTTGCCGCCTGCTTGCCGCACATCCTGCTGTGATCTCTGCACTCTTTAGCTGCCCCACTCTGTCACTAGAAACAATAACGCCATTTTACGCAACTCGCCTGCTGCAAAGCAAAACAATAAACCTAAAAACCGCAGATGCATGGACTCTGATACAAGCCTGTCTCGGAGAGTTCTAAGCCATTATTCACGCCCATACTCCGCTTCCAGTATACGGCTATCTTTATCGACCATGCGGCTGGATTTGGCGAAGATCCAGACTACGCCAAACCCCACTGCATGATATCCTTTGGAGCTGACCAGTGGTGAGTTTTCGAAAACCGCTCCGGAAAGCACGTCGTAACGCGCAAACACCCCGGCCCAGACATCTCCGAAACGCTTGCGCAACGCCACGGTGATACGGCTACCGCTATAACCGGCCCCCGCGTGATATTCGGGCCGCGCGTTTGTGGCGTAAGCCGATGGAACATCGTAAAAATAAGCATGATAGTTCTTGTCGGCATACAGCGGGCCAAGCGACGCGCTTGCCCTCCAAGGGTTGCTTTGAACGCCATCGGTAAACACATATTCCATGTAAGGGGCAAAAGCCCAGCCCTGATGCTCCATACCAGACCGGCCAACTGACAGCGCCGCCCGTAGCGGAAAACGCAACCAAAAAGAATGATGCGTGCTTTCATCATCCCACAGCCTGAGCTCCAGCGATGGCCCCAGCTCTATGGTTGGAGCAAGGCTCGGCATACCGGCGCGGATGCCGTTCGTATCCTTGGGCACAGGAACACCGGCGGCCAGACTGATATCGAGCTTCATGCGGTTTGACCTGAAAATATTGCCGCGCATACCGGCATCATCAACCTTGAAACGCTCGCCCCGATAAATAAGATAAGGCAATGGGATAAAGTAGCTTTTCCCCTGATCGGAGCCTCGATAATACGGTACGCTCAACCCGGCAACACCCATGCCGAACTCCCACAGAGGGACTCCTTTCGCATCCACGGAGACAGGCAAGCCCAAACCTGGCATGAACGCTGCGAGAAATCTCAATCTCATGGCATGCCTGTGATATTTCTAAAAAAGACATGCTACCAGATCGGGATGGATTTTTTCGCGCGGGTCTGGGATATTAGTGGGCATTGATAAACGCTTTAAAAATGGAGGAGATTATGCAAGATTGTCTTTTTTGCAAAATGGTGTCAGGACACATCAAGCCGGATATTGTTTATGAAAATTCGCAAGTACTGGCCTTCCACGATATTAATCCGCAAGCCCCGGTGCATGTGCTGATAGTGCCCAAGCAGCATATCACCACACTTAATGACCTGGATGGTAGCCACACCGCTCTTGTGGGAGAGATGCTCCTGGCCGCTCAGGAGGTGGCGCAGCAAACAGGCATCGCGGATTCGGGTTATCGCGCGGTGGTGAACTGCAATGCGGACGCAGGACAGTCTGTATGGCACATCCATCTGCATGTATTGGGTGGTCGGCGCATGGGCTGGCCGCCGGGGTGACGCCCTCGATGGTTCTCAGAACCTGTTCGAGATCTCGATCAAGGGAAGAGCGCAGCGAAGGGTTCCCAGCACAAGGTGTCAGCGCTAAGGCAGCAGCGCGACGCCTCCCAATCCCTCGGCTTCCGCCAAGCCAAACATGATATTCATATTCTGTACCGCTTGCCCGGCGGCGCCCTTTACCAGGTTGTCGATGACGGACAGCACGACGATCATGTCGCCACCCTGCGGACGATGTACGGCAATGCGGCAGAAGTTCGAGCCACGCACCGAGCGCGTCTCTGGATGGCCGCCCGCGGGCAACACATCCACAAAATATTCATTGGCATAGCGGCTTTCAAACAAGGCCTGCACGTCCGTCTCCTGGGTGATGCGGGCGTAAAGCGTCGCCTGAATACCGCGGATCATCGGCGTCAGATGAGGCACAAAGGTCAGCCCGACCGGCTTGCCCGCGCGGGCGGCGAGCCCCTGCCTGATTTCCGGCAAATGGCGGTGGCCAGGCACGGCGTAGGACTTGAAGTTGTCTCCGGCTTCCGCATACAGGGTATGCACTTCGGCCTTGCGCCCGGCGCCAGAGACGCCGGATTTTGCATCGGCGATCAAATGTGTCAGGTCAACGATGCCGGCCTCAACCAGCGGCAGAAAGCCCAGTTGCACCGCCGTGGGATAACAGCCGGGATTGGCTACCAGCCGCGCGCTTTTGATCTTGTCGCGGTTGACTTCGGGCAACCCATAAACCGCCTCGGCCACCAGATCCGGGCAGGCGTGGGACATGCCATACCATTTTTCCCACTCGGCGACATCCTTGATGCGGAAATCAGCAGCCAGGTCAATTAGACGGACTCCCGCCTCAAGCAGCTCCCGCGCCATACCCATGGCAATACCATTGGGGGTGGCGAAGAACACCACGTCACATGCCTTCAGCGCCGCCATATCGGGCACCGTGAACGCCAAGTCGATATGTCCGCGCAGATTGGGAAATACGTCGGCCACGGCGATGCCCGCTTCCGCACGCGAGGTAATGGCGCACAATTCCACAGCAGTGTGCGCCGCCAGCAAGCGCAGCAGCTCAACACCGGTGTATCCCGTGCCGCCTACAATGCCGACCCTGATCATTTCTTTACCTCAAACCACATCATGTGAATATACAAGCTCTTGCCATTGGTAAAACCGAAAATCGCGCACAATGGCGTATTTTTCAAGAGTCTCACGTGTTTTAAGAATATGAAAACCAACGGCCTTTGTCCAGGCAATACCGGGACTCTGGGTGATCGTAGCAATAAAGGGGGGGCTGCCAAATCCGCAATCGCGACGCACCGCTCAACATGCCATGCGTGCCTGTGGTGAGGATGCTACTCTAACCAAATAGTATTGGGTTCAACATAAAATGGCGGAGAGGGAGGGATTCGAACCCTCGATACGCTATTAACGTATACACACTTTCCAGGCGTGCTCCTTAAACCGCTCGGACACCTCTCCAGGGCATGGCCGCACCGTACGGGCAGCCAGACACAAGACGCGGAAGATTAAACCAGAATCGTCCGCCATGCAAGGCGCACGGCAAAAATTGTTAGCGCTTGCGAACACACCACCTGCGATATTGTATTAAGGAAGCTCTGAATAATTCCATCCTGGAATTCTCAGAGTACGAAAAGCAAAAAATGTGATTTTTGCTTTTCTTCATTTTTCAATCACTTTCCGTGATCGAAAAAATGCCGGCACCTCCATGTGCCGAGGAACCTCTGATTAAATCAGAGGTTCCTTAATCCGCCTCCCGCTCCACGGTGCAACAATGCACGCCGCGCTCCGCATTCTCCACGGCATGCAACACCTCCCCCGTTACCGGATTGGGACGAAACGTGGTGCAGCCCTTCAGCCCCTTATCATAGGCAAGTTCATAGATATTCTGGAATGCAACGAAATCATAGTCTTGGGGAATGTTGATGGTCTTGGAGATGGCATTATCCACATAGGGTTGCAGCGCCGCCTGCATGTCCAGATGGGTCTGCGGCGGCAGGCTGCGCGCGTCGATAAATGCGGCAGGCAGGGGCGCATCCTTATGCAGGTCACGCCACGCACGTAGGGCATAGTCCGTCAGCGGGTATTCCGTATAAGAACCGTCCAGCTCCAGCACACGGCGCGTGTAATAAAAATCGAATGCCGGCTCAAGTCCACTGGAGACATTATCGGCCAGCAGGCTGATCGTGCCGGTCGGTGCTATGGCGGTGAGATGGCTGTTGCGGATGCCATGCGCGGCGATACTGTCACGGATATCCTGCGGCAAGGCGCGCACGAACTCGCCTTGCAAATATCCCACCTTCTCGAAAAACGGGAAACTCCCCTTTTCCTTCGCCAGCTCGATCGAAGCACGATAAGCGGCATGACAAACCGTTTCCATCACTGACGCGGCAAAGCGGCGCGCCTCGTCGCTGCCATAGGTGAGGCCCAGCATGATCATCGCATCGGCAAGTCCCGTGATACCAAGCCCAATGCGCCGCGAACCCCGCGCCTGCTGTTGCTGGCGCGGCAGAGGAAACTGCGACAGATCGATCACATTATCCAGCATGCGCGTGGCGATGACAGCGGTAGCAGCGATGCCTTCCATATCAACCCGCGCATTGGTGGAAAACGGCTCGCGCACAAAGCGCGTCAGATTGATCGACCCCAGATCACACGCCCCATAGGGCGGCAACGGAATCTCGCCGCACGGGTTGGTAGCGCTGATCTGCTCACAATACCAGAGGTTATTCAGGCGGTTGATGCGGTCAACAAACAACACCCCCGGTTCGGCGGCATCAAAAGTGGCGCGCATCAACTTGGCCCACAGGGCGCGGGCGGACACCCGGCGCGCGACCCGGCAGGGGACAGGATCGGGCCTGCCCGGCCAGACACGCTGAACGATCTCACCTGCCTCTCCCGGCTCGCGCACAGGAAATACCAGCAACCATTCCTCATCGCGCCGCACCGCCTCCATGAAGGCATCGCTCACCAGCACAGAGAGATTGAAATGGCGTAGCCGCCGCGCGTCACGTTTGGCCTCGATGAACTCTTCAATATCAGGGTGATCGCAGCGCAGCCATCATCGCCCCGCGCCGCGCACCCGTGGAGAGGATGGTCGCGCACATGCTGTCCCATATTTGCATGAACGACAGCGGCCCGGAGGCCACCGCCCCGACGCTGCGCGCCGCCGCGCCCCGAGGCCGCAGCGTGGAAAAATCATAGCCCACGCCACCACCCTGCTGCATGGTCAACGCCCCTTCCTTGAGCGCATCGAAAATGCCGTCCATGGAATCTTCGACTGTCCCCATCACAAAGCAGTTGAACAGCGTCACGCGATGGCCAGTACCCGCCCCAGCCAGGATGCGGCCGCCGGGCAGAAACTTGAAACCCTCAAGTACGCCATAAAAACGCTGCTCCCACTCCCTCTGGGATAGCCCCTCCACCCTTGCCAACGCACGCGCAACCCGCCGCCAACTGTCCGTGACGGCATGATCGTGGATGACACCACCCTCCCGGTAACGGTACTTGGTGTCCCAGATATGCCGCCCAATGGCGGTAGTGAAATAATCGCTGGCCATGATATCTGAAGCTTATCAGATAAATGAGCGGGGAGACCTTCGGACGCACCACAAAAAAAGGGGGGATGGTTCACATCCCCCCTCGAGTCATATTGGAACATCTCAACAATGGAGAGACCCACGGGCTTCCCCGGAGATCCCCCAAGACACTTACAACCCCGACACAGGCGTACCGAACACTTCCTCGGCTTCATCGCCTGCCGCTTGCGGCACCGCCTTGGCAGTAACTGTCTCTTTCTTGTACAACTCACGCTTGCGGCGCCTTTCACTATGATAGGCCAAGCCTGTCCCGGCCGGTATCAAACGTCCGACAATCACGTTTTCCTTCAAGCCGCGCAGATCATCACACTTGCCGCTCACCGCCGCTTCAGTCAAGACACGCGTGGTTTCCTGGAAGGAAGCCGCGGAGATGAAGGATTCCGTCGCCAGCGAGGCTTTGGTAATACCCATCAGCAGGATTACATAGGATGCCGGCAACTTACCTTCGGTCAGGACGCGTTCGTTTTCTTCAAGCACGCGCGGCCGGTCGAGCTGCTCGCCCTTGATGAACTTTGTTTCGCCTGGATTGGTGATTTCCACCTTGCGCAGCATCTGACGCACGATGACCTCGATGTGCTTGTCGTTGATCTTCACACCCTGCAGGCGATACACATCCTGCACTTCATTGACAATGTAATTGGCAAGCGGCGCAACACCCAGCAGACGCAGGATATCGTGCGGATCGGGCGCGCCGTCCACGATCACTTCACCGCGTTCGACATACTCACCTTCGAACACCGTCACGTGACGCCACTTCGGAATCAACTCCTCATGCTGCTCACCATCCTTGGCAGTGATCACGAGACGGCGTTTACCTTTGGTTTCCTTGCCAAAGCTTACGGTGCCCGAAGTCTCGGCAAGAATCGCCGGATCCTTGGGTTTACGCGCTTCGAAGAGATCGGCCACGCGCGGCAAACCACCGGTAATATCACGGGTTTTGGTGGTTTCTTGCGGAATACGCGCGATAACGTCGCCTACACCCACTGCCGCGCCATCTTCCAGGTTGATGATGGCACCCGCAGGCAGGAAGTAGATCGCCGGGATCTCTGTGCCTGCAAGACGCAACTCCTTGTCGTCCGCGCCGACCAGTTTGATCATTGGGCGCAGATCTTTGGCGTTAGCACCACGCTGCTTCGGATCAATGACCACCAGGCTGCTCAAGCCAGTAATGTCGTCGGTCTGCCGCTGCACGGTCAGATCACTCACATCGCTGAACTTGAGACGACCCGCCACTTCGGTAACCACGGGGTGGGTATGCGGATCCCAGTTGGCAACAACTTGGCCGGCTTCGACCATATCGCCATCGCTCACAGTCAACACTGCACCGTAGGGGATCTTGTACCGCTCACGCTCACGGCCGAAATCGTCCACCATGGTCAACTCACCGGAGCGCGATACCGCCACGTTGTTGCCGCTGGCGTGCTGCACCAGTTTGATATTGTGCAGGCGCACTTTACCTTTGGTCTTCAGCTCCACGCAGTTGACTGCCGCGGAACGCGACGCCGCGCCACCGATATGGAAGGTACGCATGGTAAGCTGGGTACCCGGCTCACCAATCGATTGGGCGGCAATCACGCCCACTGCCTCACCGCTGTTAACCCGATGCCCGCGCGCAAGATCACGCCCATAACATGCGGCGCAAATCCCGTAACGCGTCTCACAAGTAATGGGGGAACGCACCTTGACCTGATCAACGCTCATCGCCTCGAGCCTGTCCACCCAGCGCTCATCAAGCAGCGTACCTGCCGGCACCGCCACCTCATGTTCCTTGCCCGGCGTCATGACATCAGTGACGAGAACACGGCCCAGCACACGCTCACGTAGCGGCTCAACCACATCCCCGCCTTCGATCAACGGGGTCATCAACAAGCCATGAACCGTGCCGCAATCAACCTCGGAAATCACCAAGTCCTGCGCAACGTCCACCAGACGGCGGGTCAGGTATCCCGAGTTTGCGGTCTTCAACGCGGTATCGGCAAGACCCTTACGTGCACCGTGCGTGGAGATAAAGTACTGCAACACGTCAAGCCCTTCGCGGAAGTTAGCCGTGATGGGTGTCTCGATGATGGAGCCGTCAGGCTTGGCCATCAGGCCGCGCATGCCCGCCAACTGCCGGATCTGTGCCGCGCTACCGCGCGCCCCGGAGTCAGCCATCATGTAGATGGAGTTAAAGGAGGGCTGTTTGACCTGATTGCCCTTGGCGTCGGTCACAATGTCCGACCCCAATTTGTCCATCATGGCCTTGGCCACCTGGTCATTGGTATGCGACCAGATATCCACCACCTTGTTATAGCGTTCGCCATTGGTGACCAGACCGGAAACATACTGATTCTCGATCTCCTTCACCTCCTGCTCGGCGGCACGAATGATAGCCTCTTTTTCATCCGGCACCACCATGTCATCCGCGCCGATGGACACACCGGAACGGGTAGCATAGGCAAAGCCGGTATACATGAGCTGATCGGCGAAAAGTACAGCCTCTTTCAAGCCAAGTTGACGGTAGCAACCATTCAAGAGGCGCGAAATCGACTTTTTGGTCATGTTCTGATTCACCAGGTCAAAGGACATTCCGTCTGGCAAAATTTCAAACAGCAGGGCGCGCCCCACCGTAGTATCGACGCGGCGGATGCTCTCGTGTCTCGCGCCGCTCTCGTCAATAGAGACTTCACGAACGCGCACTTTGATCTTGGCCTGCAGTTCGACGAGCCTGCTCTCGTAGGCGCGATGCACCTCGGAGGTGTCGGCAAAAATCATACCTTCGCCGCGCGCGTTAATACTTTCGCGCGACATGTAGTAGAGTCCAAGCACCACGTCCTGCGAGGGAACAATAATGGGTTCACCATTGGCGGGCGACAGCACGTTATTGGTGGACATCATCAGGGTGCGCGCCTCAAGCTGCGCCTCCAGCGACAGGGGTACATGCACCGCCATCTGGTCTCCGTCGAAGTCAGCATTGAACGCGGTACACACCAAAGGATGAAGCTGAATAGCCTTACCTTCAATCAGCACCGGCTCAAACGCCTGAATACCCAGACGGTGCAGCGTCGGCGCACGGTTCAATAACACAGGATGTTCGCGGATCACCTCTTCCAGAATATCCCAAACCTCAGGGCCTTCACGCTCGACGAGCTTTTTGGCTGCCTTGATCGTAGTTGCAAGGCCTCGGCGTTCGAGCTTGCTGAAGATAAAGGGCTTGAACAATTCCAGCGCCATTTTCTTCGGCAAGCCGCACTGATGCAATTTCAGCGTAGGTCCCACCACAATCACGGAACGCCCCGAGTAATCGACGCGCTTACCCAGCAAATTCTGGCGGAAACGCCCCTGCTTGCCCTTGATCATGTCGGCCAGCGACTTCAAGGGGCGCTTATTGGATCCCGTAATCGCCTTGCCACGGCGGCCGTTATCCAGCAATGCATCCACAGACTCCTGCAACATGCGCTTCTCATTGCGCACGATGATGTCTGGCGCACTAAGATCCAGCAGGCGCTTCAGACGGTTGTTGCGGTTGATCACGCGGCGATACAAATCATTCAGATCAGACGTTGCGAAACGCCCACCATCCAGCGGCACTAGCGGACGCAATTCAGGAGGCAGCACTGGCAGCACCGTCATAACCATCCATTCAGGATGATTGCCGGACTCAAGAAAAGCCTCCATCAACTTAAGGCGCTTGGCGAGCTTCTTGCCTTTAGTCTCGGAAGTGGTGACAGGGATATCTTCGCGCAGTTTGGCAACCTCAACCTTGAGGTCCATACCCTTCAACAATTCATAGATGGCTTCCGCGCCCATGCGCGCATCGAATTCATCACCATATTCTTCGATCGCTTCCAGATAGGTTTCGTCGGACAACAACTGGCCACGCTCCAAGCGTGTCATGCCAGGATCGATCACCACAAAGGCTTCGAAGTAGAGCACGCGCTCGATATCGCGCAACGTCATATCCAGCAACAGACCCATCCGCGAAGGCAATGAGCGCAGGAACCAAATGTGGGCCACCGGGCTGGCCAGCTCAATGTGGCCCATGCGCTCGCGGCGCACCTTGGCAAGCGTTACTTCCACACCACACTTTTCGCAGATCACGCCGCGGTGTTTAAGACGCTTATATTTGCCGCACAGACATTCGTAATCCTTAATCGGCCCGAAAATCTTGGCGCAGAACAAGCCATCACGCTCGGGCTTGAAGGTACGGTAGTTGATGGTTTCGGGCTTTTTGACTTCGCCGAATGACCAGGTGCGGATTTTATCAGGCGACGCCAAGCCGATGCGGATGGCATCAAACTCTTCGACCTGGCCTTGTTGCTTCAATAAATACATTAAATCTTTCAATGCCGTATCTCCTAACTCATAAGGGATGGGGCAGGAAGCTCGCACGCATGGCGTGCGGCCTCTCCCTGCCTATGCATTACGCCGCCCGCTTAATTTTGCTCCAACTCGATGTCGATGCCCAACGACCGGATCTCTTTAATCAACACGTTAAAGGACTCCGGCATCGCTGCCTCCATACGGTGGTCGCCATCCACGATGTTCTTGTACATCTTGGTGCGTCCCATGACATCGTCCGACTTGACGGTGAGCATTTCCTGCAGGGTATAAGCAGCGCCATAGGCCTCCAGCGCCCATACCTCCATTTCACCGAAGCGCTGTCCGCCGAACTGCGCCTTGCCACCCAAGGGTTGCTGGGTCACCAAGCTGTAGGGACCCGTGGAGCGCGCGTGCATCTTGTCATCCACCAAGTGGTTCAGCTTGAGCATATACATGTAACCCACCGTCACCGGGCGCTCGAAGGCATCGCCAGTACGCCCATCAAACAGCGTCGTCTGCCCGCTGGGCGGCAGATCCGCCAACATCAGCATCGCCTTGATCTCCGCTTCGGTCGCACCATCAAACACCGGTGTCGCCGTCGGAACACCTTTAGAGAGATTTTGGCTAAGCACGATTATCTCGTCATCGTTCAGAGAACCCAGATCTTCCTTTTTACCGCTGCTGTCATAGATACGGCCCAGGAAGGCGCGCACCTCGGACACTTTGCTTCTGGCCTCCAGCATGCGTCCGATCTTCAGCCCCAGGCCCTTCGCCGCCCAGCCAAGATGCGTTTCGAGTACCTGGCCGACATTCATACGCGACGGCACACCCAGCGGATTCAGCACAATATCAACCGGCGTGCCATCGGCCATGTACGGCATATCCTCGGCTGGCACAATCATTGACACCACACCCTTGTTACCGTGGCGCCCGGCCATCTTGTCACCCGGCTGAATGCGGCGCTTCACGGCCAAATACACCTTGACCATTTTCAGCACGCCGGGAGCCAGATCGTCGCCCGCTATCAGTTTGAGACGCTTTTCTTCGAGCTTGGCTTCAAAGTCCTTGCGCTGCTGCTTAAGCTGTTCGCCGAGCAGCTCCAATTGCTGGTTGGCATCTTCATCGCGCAAGCGGATCTCAAACCATTTTTCACGCGTCATGCCCGACAGGTACTCGGCGGCAACCTTGCCGCCCGCCTTCAAGCCCTTGGGGCCACCTTCCGCGACCTTGTCCAGCAAGAGCTGCTCGACACGCTGATAAGTATCATCTTCCAGGATGCGGTATTGGTCATGCAGATCCTTCTTGACGCCCTCCAGAGCGCTGCGCTCGATATCCTGAGCACGCTTATCTTTCTGCACGCCATCACGGGTAAATACCTGAACATCGATCACCGTGCCGTTCATACCGGAGGGAACTCGCAGCGAGGTGTCCTTCACATCGGAGGCTTTCTCGCCAAATATGGCCCGCAGCAGCTTCTCTTCCGGTGTCAACTGGGTTTCGCCCTTCGGGGTTACCTTGCCCACCATGATATCGCCCGGCACCACTTCCGCACCGATATAGATAATCCCGGATTCATCCAGCTTGGCCAGCGCCGATTCACTCACGTTCGGAATATCCGCAGTGACTTCCTCTGGCCCCAGCTTGGTGTCGCGCGACACACAGGTCAGCTCTTCGATGTGGATGGTGGTGAAGCGATCCTCCTGCACCACCCGCTCCGAAATCAGGATCGAATCCTCGTAGTTGTAACCGTTCCATGGCATGAAGGCGACCAGCATATTCTGCCCCAGCGCCAACTCGCCCATATCGGTCGAAGGTCCATCCGCCAGCACATCACCGCGCGCCACCACATCACCCACATTCACCAGCGGACGCTGGTTGATACAGGTGTTCTGGTTCGAGCGGGTGTACTTGGTCAGATTGTAAATATCCACACCTGGCTCGCCCGGCACCGTCTCATCATCATTGACGCGCACCACGACTCGGCCCGCATCGACAGAATTGATCACGCCGCCACGCAGCGCAACCACTGTCACACCCGAGTCAATGGCCACGATCCGCTCCATGCCGGTACCCACCAGCGGCTTCTCGGCACGCAAGGTCGGCACCGCCTGGCGCTGCATGTTGGATCCCATCAAGGCACGGTTGGCATCATCGTGTTCCAGGAACGGAATCAGCGATGCCGCCACCGACACAATCTGCTTCGGCGAAACGTCCATGTACTCGGCCCGGTCAGGGGTTGCGAGCGTAAACTCATTCTGGTGGCGGCAGGACACCAACTCATCGATCAGACGACCTTCCGCATCCAGCGTCGCGCTCGCCTGAGCGATCATGTATTGGCCTTCTTCAATGGCCGACAGATACTCAATCTGATCGGTCACCTTGCCATTTTGCACCTTGCGATAGGGCGTTTCCAGAAAGCCATAACTATTGGTGCGGGCATACGCCGCCAACGAATTGATCAATCCAATGTTAGGACCTTCAGGCGTTTCAATCGGGCATACCCGGCCATAATGGGTGGGATGCACATCTCGCACTTCAAATCCGGCCCGCTCGCGCGTCAAACCGCCCGGCCCAAGCGCCGATATACGCCGCTTGTGCGTTATTTCGGACAGCGGATTGTTCTGATCCATAAACTGCGACAACTGGCTGGAACCAAAGAACTCCTTGATCACGGCGGATACAGGTTTGGCGTTAATCAGCTCCTGCGGCATCAAGCCTTCTGATTCAGCCAGGCTGAGACGCTCCTTGACGGCACGCTCGACGCGCACCAGGCCCGCACGGAACTGATTCTCCACCATTTCACCGACGCTGCGGATACGGCGATTACCAAGATGATCGATGTCATCCACTGTGCCATTACCGTTCTTGATATCAATCAAGACCTTCATGACATCGATAATGTCTTCGTTGGACAGCACGCCAGGACCGGTAATCTCGGTACGGCCCACGCGCCGGTTAAATTTCATGCGCCCAACAGTCGAAAGATCGTAACGCTCGAAGCTAAAGAACAGGTTATTGAACAAGGCTTGCGCCGCATCCTTGGTCGGCGGCTCGCCTGGGCGCATCATGCGATAGATTTCAACCTGAGCATCCAGATCGCTGCGCGTATGGTCAATGCGCAAGGTATCCGACATATAAGGGCCGCGATCCAGATCGTTGGTATAAAGCGCCTGGATTTCCCGAACACCTGACTTGATCAACTTGTTCAGCAATTCGGCAGTGAGTTCATCGTTGGCATTTGCCAGGATTTCGCCTGTGGCCTGATCGATTACATCATGCGCAACCACCTTGCCTATCACATACTCAGGCGGCACGGTGAGCTGCGTGATATTGGCCTTCTTCAGCTCATTGATATGACGGGCCATGATGCGGCGACCCGCTTCCACTATCACCTTGCCCTTGGCATCTTTAATATCAAACCCTGCACTCTCGCCACGCAGCCTGTCGGCCACCAGCTCCAGATGGATACCATCCTGGTCGAACTTAAAGGTGTTCATCTCAAAGAACAGGCCAAGCATTTGCTGGGTGTTATAGCCCAGCGCGCGGAGAATCATTGTCGCCGGCAATTTGCGGCGGCGATCGATACGCACGAACACGCAGTCATTGGGATCGAATTCAAAATCCAGCCAGGAGCCGCGGTAAGGAATGATCCTCGCCGAGAACAGCAATTTCCCGGAAGAATGGGTCTTACCCTTGTCATGCTCAAAAAACACGCCGGGCGAACGATGCAACTGGGACACCACAACGCGCTCGGTGCCATTTATCACAAAGGTGCCGTTACCCGTCATCAACGGCAGTTCGCCCATGTAGACTTCCTGCTCCTTGACATCCTTGATCGCCTTGGCGCCAGCAGGTGCTTCCTTGTCATAAATCACCAGACGCACTTTGACACGCAGCGGGGCCGCGTACGTCATGCCGCGCGACTGGCACTCTTTGACATCGAAAACCGGGGTACCCAAGCGATAGCTCACATACTCAAGCGCAGCATAGCCGGTGTAGCTGACAATCGGAAATACTGATTTGAACGCGAGATGCAACCCCTTATCCAGGCGACTTTCCAGGCTAACGCCCTCTTGCAGAAAATCGCGATAAGATTCCACTTGAATCGCCAGCAGATATGGCGTCTCCAAGATGCTGGGCCGCTTACCAAAATCCTTGCGAATTCTTTTTTTCTCAGTAAAGGAGTAGGACATCAGAGTTCCTCAGATTCAATCACCAAATCGGGCAGAAGCCATAAACATACGGCAAACTAAATAATTCGCTGAAAAGTCCGTTCACAGGCCTTTTCAGATCGAAAAACAAAAGGCATGTTTTGCTTTAATCCATGCTCAAACGTGCAATACGTTTAAACATGGCCACACTTCACTACGCCATGCAACAAACCATCGACTGACTGGGCATGGTTGGAACAGAAAAAGGCCGGTGGCGCCGGCCACCAGCCAAAAAGCAACTTATCCCGGCATAACATTGTATGGGTCTGCCGGGCACCCATCTATTGATAACTCGTTCAGTGTCAGATGCGATTCGCCTGAATACTTTACAAACCTTCCCCTCAAGCGCGCCTGAAAAACTTCAACCCTAAGTAATTCAGATCGGCTAGTCAAAAAAGATCCCATATTTATCAAGAATCAACTCAGACAAGTGGCGAGATCAAGATACGCAGATCCACTCGCCATAAGAAAGCGCGCCATCAACGTCACTCTCCGTGGCCAGACGGCAACCCTTGAGAGCCGCCGTCTTATGCCATTTCACATCAGTGTGCTTGAGACCCGCCCATAACTTTCTGGTCTAAAGGCGAACCTCCCCGGCCTACAGGCCAGGAAAAACTACACTTACTTAAGTTCAACCTTGGCGCCAGCTTCTTCCAGCTGTTTCTTCATCGCTTCGGAATCAGCCTTGCTCACGCCTTCCTTGACTACAGCGGGAACGGCTTCAACCATATCCTTGGCTTCTTTCAGGCCCAGGCCAGTGATGGCGCGGACAACCTTGATCACGTTGACCTTGTTATCGCCAAAGCTGGTCATCACAACATTGAACTCGGTCTGCTCCTCGGCGGCCGGGGCAGCACCACCCGCAGCAGCCGGGGCCGCAACCGCTACAGCGGCAGCGGAAACACCGAATTTCTCTTCCATTGCGGAAATGAGATCAACGATTTCCAGCACCGTCATGTTCGAAATCGTATTCAGAATATCTTCTTTGCTTACAGCCATGTTACGCTCCTAAATAAAAATGTATGACCGCGGTTTATGACGCGGATAAAAAATAAATGGGAATCAAGCCGCCTGCTTCTGATCGCGGATAGCCGCCACGGTACGGACCATTTTGCTGGTAGGCTCTGCCAAAGTGCGGACAAATTTCTCCACAGGCGCCTTCATAACCGCCATCAGCAGACTGATCGCCTGATCGCGTGTCGGCATATTGGCCAATGCCTCGACATCACCCGGAGTCAACAGCTTGCCACCAAGCGCAACAACCTTGACGACCAGCTTGTCATTACCCTTCATGAAGTCACGCATCAGACGGGCAGCGGCAGCAGGCTCCTCTGTCGAGAAGGCCAGAACCAGCGGGCCCACCATCGAGGCCGACATGCAAGCAAAGCCCGTCCCCTCGAATGCACGCCGGGCAAGCGTGTTCTTGACAACGCGCAGATAAACACCCGACGTGCGCGCATTGGCACGCAACTTGGTCATCTGCTCTGCTGTCAAGCCACGGTACTCGGCCGCAATCGCAGCTTGAGCGGTGCTCGCAACTCCGGCCATTTCAGCAACAATGGCCTTTTTATCTTCTAGTGTTAACAAGAGAGCTCCCCTGTATGTAAACGCGAGCGGCCACTGCCAGCTCCTTAACAAGCCAATCAGCAACCTTCACGCTTAACACGTAAACCACAGGGCACCCATCAGCAGATCGCTAAAGCGGCCAACCAACAAAGGTACCCCACCCTTACGGCAACCGTCGCCAGGGAAAATCCTGTCTCGGGTACGCCATCTGCGTAGGCGGGGCCAGTTCAAACCAGCCCCATTAAGCGAAACACCTACGGTCTTTGACGGCCAGCGGCGTTGCCGCCGCCAACCCAAAGTCTTACATTTCTGTTTAGGCTGTAGCAGCCAGTGACGCCTGATCCACAATAATCCCCGGACCCATGGTGCTGGACACGGAAATCTTCTTCAAATAGATACCTTTTGCAGTGCTCGGCTTCGCTTTATTCAAATCAGCAAGTAATGCCTGAAGATTGCCGCGCAAAGCATCAACATCAAAGCTGACCTTGCCGATCGTGCACTGGATAATGCCGGCTTTATCAGTGCGGTAACGCACCTGGCCGCCTTTGGCATTTCTCACCGCTGTAGCGACATCGGCCGTTACGGTGCCAACCTTCGGGTTAGGCATCAACCCACGGGGACCAAGAATCTGGCCCAACTGACCAACAACGCGCATGGCATCGGGGGTCGCGATGACCACATCAAAATCCATGCTGCCTGCCTTCACCGATTCCGCAAGATCATCAAACCCTACGATGTCCGCACCCGCAGCCTTGGCTGCGTCGGCATTCGAACCCTGCGCGAAAACAGCAACACGCACTACCTTGCCGGTGCCGTTAGGCAACACAGTGGAGCCGCGGACTACCTGATCAGATTTGCGGGGGTCAACGCCAAGATTCACTGCGACATCGATCGATTCATTAAACTTCACCGATGAAAACTGCTTGAGCAAACCCAACGCCTCATCAATCGAATATTGCTTGCCCGACTGCAATTTTTCCCTGATGGGCTTAAAACGTTTCGCAAGTTTAGTCATGTTATACGCCCTCCGTCTCAATGCCCATGCTGCGCGCGCTACCAGCGATAGTGCGCACTGCCGCGTCCATATCAGATGCCGTCAGATCAGACATTTTGACCTTGGCGATATCTTCCAGTTGCGCGCGGGTGACCTTGCCAACCTTGTTGGTGTGAGGGGTTTTGCTGCCGCTTGAAATACCAGCCGCTCTCTTTAAGAGAATTGACGCCGGCGGGGTCTTGGTAATAAAAGTAAAGCTGCGGTCACTATATACCGTAATGATCACGGGAATCGGGGTGCCCGGCTCTATGCCCTGCGTCTGGGCATTGAATGCCTTGCAGAATTCCATGATATTTACACCGCGCTGACCCAGTGCCGGGCCAACGGGAGGACTTGGATTGGCCTGGGTGGCCTTGACCTGCAACTTAATGTAGGCCGTAATTTTCTTTGCCATTTTCTACTCCGCGGGTTCAAACGCCTTGCGGCTCCCCATAAAAAATTTATTGGCTGTTGCCACAACACGCCCCGGGCCGTTAGTTACAACCCGGAACTTCCCGAGACTATCCCTTCTCGACTTGCCCGAACTCCAGCTCCACCGGGGTCGAACGTCCAAAAATCAAAACCGCCACGCGCAAGCGGCTCTTCTCGTAATTAACCTCTTCAACCACACCGTTGAAATCGGCAAATGGCCCTTCGGTAACACGCACTACTTCGCCCGGCTCAAACAACACTTTCGGCCTGGGTTTCTCGACCCCCTCCTGAACGCGCTGCAGAATTCTCTCAGCCTCACGATCAGTAATAGGGGCGGGACGTTCGGTCGTGCCGCCGACGAAACCCAGCACCTTGGGCACTTCCTTTACCAGATGCCAAGTCGCATCATTCATCTCCATCTGCACAAGGACATAACCGGGGAAGAACTTGCGATCACTTTTGCGCTTCTGGCCAGAACGCATCTCTACCACTTCTTCCGTCGGCACCAGGACCTCACCGAACTGATCCTGCAAGCCACTACGGGCAATGCGTTCCTTGAGGGAGCGCACCACTTGATTCTCAAAATTGGAATAGGCGTGAACCACGTACCAGCGCATCGCCATGCGTTCAGCCTCCCTGACCGGTCAAAAATCGAACCGCCCACAACAAAAACATATCAACCAGCCACAGAAAAATGGCAACCACGACAACCATGACCATTACGACCAGCGTCGTTTGCAGCGTTTCTTTACGTGTCGGCCAGACGACCTTGCGCACCTCAACCTGAGACTCACGAATAAAACCTAGCGTCTTCTGGCCGACGGCGGTTTGTAGCGCAATGGCAGTGGAAATGCCCATCGCCACCAAGATACCGATGACACGCAACAGCATGGAGTGATCTGCGTAGTAATAAAAGGCGCCTATTGCCCCACTCACCACCAGAACCGCCAATGTTAACTTTATTTTATCTGCCATGCCTGCTTCTATAATTCCGGTAACCGCCGGATTGTGGCAGGCCAGGAGGGAATCGAACCCCCAACCTGCGGTTTTGGAGACCGCCGCTCTGCCAATTGAGCTACTGGCCTAGAACCTTACGTTTTCTGGTTGCGGCCTCCGGGCTGCCGAGCCCAACAACGGGCGCTCACGGCAGCATGGAAGCCGAAACTGTCTTACTCGATCACCTTACTTACAACACCGGCGCCGACAGTACGGCCGCCCTCACGAATCGCAAAACGCAACCCCTCGTCCATCGCAATCGGGGCGATCAGGCTGACCGTGACACG
>LNEJ01000029.1 GCA_001464965.1 Gammaproteobacteria bacterium Ga0074134 | reverse complement strand
TGCCTTGCATAATGACCGATTAGAATCTTAGTCTCTCAGACTCATTCCATGTTGGAAATACGTAACCACTTCAGACTCATTTCATATTGGAAGAGGCTTCCAGTAGGCAAGAGTAGCTTGAATGCTTTATGCTTGCTTGCTATTGTTGACCATAATGCTGTGGTAAGTGTTGTATGGTTGGGGGAAAGGTGGATTCGTATGTGGAGTACCAGGTACGCATGGTTTTTCCATGGTTTTCTTTTGACATTGTTGCTCGCGGTCATCGGCGGCGTTGCCGCTGCCCAGTCGCGGCGGGCGGCGGGTGTGATGCCCCGTTTGGCGCCAGGGCAGTGCGCGCAATGCCATCAGGATAAGGAACACCCTGTTTCCCGGGCGGTATTGATCAACGAGTGCATGGCATGTCACAGCGAAGGACTGCCGGGCGGCCTGCAAAAGACAGCGCGGCGGGTGCTCCAGCCCAAGGCGGTTCCTGTCCTGGAAGCGCCTCCCGAAGAGCCGCCACAGGCAGAGCAATCCTTCCCCAAGGCGGAAGGCCAGGGGCCGGGCATGGGTATGCCCATGTATTATGAGCAGACCCGGATAGGCGCGGCACCCAATGAGATGGTGCTGATCCCCGCAGGCGAGTTTATCCGGGGTTCGAATCAGCGCTTGTCCGACGAAGGCCCGCAGCACACCGTTTCCCTCGGTGATTTTTATATCGACAAGTATGAAGTCACCAATCTCCAGTACGGGCAATTTATAGCCGCTACCCATCGCAAATCCCCCGATCATTTTGAAAACAGGACGTTCCCGCCTGGCAAAGCGGATCACCCTGTTGTTTTCGTCACCTGGTATGACGCCAAGGCCTATTGCGAATGGGCGGGCAAGCGTCTGCCCACTGATCAGGAGTGGGAGAAGGCGGCGCGTGGCACGGACGGCAGAACTTATCCGTGGGGCAATGTTTTTGATATAGACAAAGTAAATAGCCCGGTGCGGTGGACAACATTAAAGCTTGAGGGCGATACCACGCCGGTAGGTGCTTTCCAGGGCGGTGTCAGCCCTTACGGTATCCATGATATGTCCGGTAATGTGTGGGAGTGGACAGACTCCTGGTATCAAGCCTATCCGGGGAATACCAAGCCGACGGAAAATTACGGGGAAAAGTACAAGACGCTGAAAGGTGGCTCGTGGTGGGATTGCTCGTTCTATAAATGCGGCATCTCCGCACCCGTGTATAACCGTTCCTTCTTTTTGAGAAACACCAAAAACAAGAGCTTCGGATTCAGATGCGCCAAAGATGCAAAGCCGTTTTTAGGATGATAGGAGGGTATTTAATGAAAGCAGGCGCACAATTAAAAAAAATCGCGGTATTCGCCATGCTGTTTGCGCCGGGCTTGCCCGTGGGCGCGGTGACGCATGACGCGGAGATGGTAAAAGTGCCTGCCGGTGAGTTTGTGATGGGCAGCAACAAGGTGGATCGCTCCAAGAAGGCGGGCGAATTTGGCGCCACCAAGCCCTGGTATCAGGACGAACATCCCGAGCGCAAGGTCAATCTCAAGGCGTTCCTGATTGATAAGTATGAAGTAACCAATGCGCAGTACAAGAATTTCATGGCCAAAAACAACGCCCCGCCGCCGGATCACTGGATGGAAACAGGGTATATCATCAGCATGAAGAAGGAGAAGCTTCAAGAGCTGGACGTGGAGCAGTTAAGAAAGACCGCGGTAAAGGTTTTTCACCTGGATATGGATACCCGCGCCATGAGCAAGGAAGACTTGCTGAAGGAGATCGAAAAGAAATTTCAGGCTATCGACAAGCTGCCCGTGGTTTATGTGTCCTGGCAGGACGCCAGCGCCTACTGCAAATGGGCGGGCAAGCGCCTGCCCAGCGAGGCGGAATGGGAGAAGGCCGCACGCGGCGAACATGGCCAGGAATTCCCGTGGGGCGAAGAGTGGAAGGCGGGTCTTTCCAATACAGGTGAAGAATCATGGGAATACGGCGCCGCCCCGGTGGGTTCCTATAAAACCGACAAATCTCCCTATGATGTTTACGACATGGGCGGTAATGTCAGAGAGTGGGTGGCGGACTGGTACAAGGCGTACCCTGGCGCCGTCTATAAAGCCAAGGAATTTGGTGAAAAGTATAAGGTTGTAAGAGGGGCCGGGTCAGGCGGTCAAGGCCATTACGCGTTGAGCCTGTTCCAGCGCACAGCGTACCGCGGCATTCTTGATCCTAATACTACCTATAGCGACGTTGGGATTCGCTGCGCAAAGGATGCCCAGTGATGGAAGGGCTTCATTATTAGCGATACATGCCGCACCGCATCTGCAAAACCCGGCATGTATCGCCCCAGTGCTTCATATCTCTTGTCTGTTGCATATCCCCATAGTTTGGTAAAATGCTTTTTTGGTGCGGGCTTTTGTTGGGTTGGCGCACTCTCATGATCTTGGTTTGATAATGAGTGAATCATCTGATTTTTGCAGCATGGCAGGAATTGCTAACAGCCCGTTAAGGCTTGATAGGGTTGTTTATGAGCTGGGTTGATTACGCCATTTTCGCCATTCTTGGGTTTTCAGCCCTGGTAGGCATAATCCGTGGTTTCGTGCGCGAGGTACTCTCCCTGGCGGTATGGGTATTGTCCTTTTGGATAGCGCTAAATTACTCATCTAAACTTAACGGCCTTTTTGCCGATCACATAGCTGTGTCTTCCATACGCCTTGCCGTGGCGTTTGCAGCGCTTTTTCTAGCCACTTTCATTCTGGGAAGCATTTTCAAGTATTTGATTTCAAGCTTGGTGCGCAAAAGCGTGATCAGCAGCATGGATCGCTCGGTGGGCATGCTCTTCGGATTGGTGCGGGGCGTGCTGGTGGTTTCCGTGCTGGTGGTGGTGATTGGCGTAACGCCGCTGGTGCAGGCCCAGTGGTGGAAAACATCCGCGTTCGTGGATTATTTTCAGGGTATGGTGCTGTGGGCGCGCGACTGGCTGCCGCAGGGCATCGCCCGTAGTTTCATTGATGGGTTGAAGCGCTGAGCATGTCCCGAATTTCCTCTGTTTCTTGTAAACCTAATGGGTAGGTGATCCTCATGTGTGCCATTATCGGTATCGTCGCTAACAGCAGTGTCAATCAGGCTTTGTATGATGGCCTCACTGTCCTCCAGCATCGTGGACAGGATGCGGCGGGGATTGTCACCTGCGACAGCAGCGGCAAGTTTTACCTGCGCAAAGACAACGGCCTGGTGCGTGATGTATTCCGCTCCCGGCATATGCTCAATCTGCGCGGCAACATGGGCCTTGGCCATGTGCGCTATCCGACGGCAGGCTGCGCCACCTCTGCCGAGGCGCAGCCGTTCTATGTGAACTCTCCCTTTGGCATTGCTCTTGCGCACAATGGCAACCTGACCAATGCCAGTCAGCTAAAGCAAGATATGTTTCTCGAAGACCGGCGCCACATCAATACCGATTCCGATTCTGAAATTCTGTTGAATGTGTTTGCGCATGAACTGCAAGAGCAGGGTAAACTCAAGATCAGCGCGCAGGATATTTTCAATGCCGTGGCCGGTGTGCATCGGCGCTGCCGTGGCAGTTACGCCGTGGTGGCAATGATCAGCGGCCATGGCATCGTCGGTTTCCGCGATGCCTATGGCATCCGCCCCGTCGTGTTCGGCAAGCGTGAGACAGACAAGGGCACGGAATACATGATCGCCTCCGAGAGCGTCGCGCTGGACGGGCTTGGTTTTCAGCGGATACGCGACATCGCGCCCGGCGAGGCGGTGTTTATTGATCTTGAAGGCGGGCTCCATATCCAGCAGTGCGCCGACAACCCGGTATACTCACCGTGCATCTTCGAGTATGTGTATCTGGCGCGCCCTGATTCTATTATTGATGATGTATCGGTGTATAAGGCGCGCCTGCGCATGGGTGACAAACTGGCCGACAAGATTCTGCGCGAATGGCCGGATCACGATATCGACGTAGTGATCCCCATCCCTGACACCAGCCGCACCGCCGCAATGCAATTGGCCAACAGGCTGGGCGTCAAATACCGCGAAGGGTTTATCAAAAACCGCTACATCGGCCGTACCTTCATTATGCCGGGGCAAAAGCAGCGCAAGAAATCCGTGCGCCAGAAACTCAACCCCATCGACCTTGAATTCAAGCGCAAGAACGTACTGCTGGTGGATGATTCCATCGTGCGCGGCACCACTTCGCAGCAAATTATCCAGATGGCCCGCGAGGCCGGCGCACGCAAAGTCTATTTCGCCTCCGCCTCCCCGCCGGTGCGCTATCCGAACGTCTATGGCATCGACATGCCCGCCGCCAGCGAACTTATCGCCCATGGCAGAAGCGAGGCCGAGGTTGCTGAAGCCATCGGCGCCGACAAACTGATATTTCAGGATCTGCCGGATTTGATCGAATCAGTGCGCAAAGGCAACCCCAAGCTGGAACGTTTCGACGCATCCGTGTTTACTGGCGAATACGTCACTGGCGACATTGGCAAAGACTACCTCGATCACCTCGAACAGCGCCGCTGTGATCTCAATACAGCCGCCCAAGTCCGCGATGCCGAGGCATCGATGATTGACTTATACAACTCTCCTTAGAACCTGTTCACGATGTCGATCAAGGGAAGAGCGCAGCGAAGGGTTCCCAGCGCAAGGCAAAAGTGGCCGAAAAAGCGGAGCATACACAGAGTATGTGAGCACAAGAGGCCACAATAACGCTGCGATGCGCCCTTCAGCGAGATCGTGAACAGGTTCTAAGACCGGCATGAAAGATTCCGGCTGGCCTTAAGCGAAATAATGTGCAGCCAGAGTTTATTGGCTGCTCATCCACTTCCTGCGCCTGCGGCACTCGTGTGTCCATATATACCGTGACACAATGGCCTTATTCAAGTTTCCATCGTTATGTGCGTGAAGATGTATTGTCTCCTGAATGGGAGGGGGCAGACCTTGATGGAGAGTATGGTGAACTGATTGATTAATGGAGAATGGAACCTGTCCCGCATGCCTGATCCAACAGTCTGGGTTCCCCCAAGCCGATGCCTGATGCATGGGGAAAAACCCTGAGTGAAGTAGGCCGCATAAATGAATACTCCTGATGTAAGTCATTGGTTAAGATTGACAGATAAATGATTATGCACCAGAGTCGCGTAAAGAAAGGCGCCAATTGGGGCGTCTAATAACAAGTTGGGCATCTTCACAAAGGAATACTGATGGCTGTTGATTGGAATGCCGTTGCAACTATCGCTGCCCCGGTAATCACCCTATTTCTTGGAGTATGGGTGAATCGGAAATTCGAGAGTCGCCCAGCAATTATTTCTTACTTCAGCCACGTATCAGCTTTTCGATATTCTCCGCTTGGCGGGCAGCCGGTGGGGATAAATACGCATTCCGTTGTATTGAGGAACACTGGCCGTAAGAGCGCCACTGGCATCAGGATTCACCACAGCACGTTACCTGACTTTAATATCTGGCCAACAGTTGCCCACTCAGTTGAGACACTTCCAGACGGAACCAAAGATATCGTAATTCCTATGCTAGTCCCCGGCGAGCAAATTACGGTTTCATACTTGTATTTTCATCCCGTAACCGTCGATCAGGTCAATGCGGGGATCAAGAGCGACCAAGGGTTCTCTCAACAAATTTCTGTTTTGCTCCAGCGCCAATTTCCGCGCTGGGTCAATTTCATCGTAGGTACTCTGATGATCACAGGGCTCGTTGCCATACTTTACGCCCTCTACACATTTATCTCTGCGGCCATACGATGATGCCCAACCCATCGCTCCAGAGGGACGCTACGCCGGCAAGCCGGCTCCGCGCCCCTGAGCTTGCACGTGTGCGCCGGGCATGGCGCGTTACTTCGTAGGTGAAAGTTCTATGGCCAGGTTTTCGCAGAGCCGAAGGCAAGGAGAAGGGCAAGGGCGTCGTCGTGAGGCGGGGTCTGGAGGAAGTCCAATCCAAAGCGGCGGGGCGATGAACAAAAACCGGATATGAGGCGTGATGCATCCGGGACGAGCGTGTACGTGACGGCGAAGTCCTCCATCTGCGGTAGTTGGACATTTTGTAAATCCGGCGTCTATGCAGCGAAGGTAACGTGTCTTATACCCCTCAAGGAGTACTGAAGTGAGTCCCGGGAGATCCTCTGCGCGATATCGACAAGTGGATACGACGCAAGTTACGCTGTTATCTCTGGAAACAATGGGGGCCATCGGGCTACCGTGAACTGCGCAAGCGCGGGGTATCCGTCCGCGAAGCGTGGAACACCAGAAAATCAGCCCGTGGCGGTTGTCGAAGACACCGGCACTGGCGATTGCGCTACCATTGCGTTTCTTCGAAAACTTGGGGCTACCCAGCCTTGCGCCACGGTAGGAATTTAATTCATCGAGCCGCCGGATACGTGACCCGTACGTCCGGTGGTGTGGGAGGGAGGGGCTGCGAGGCTTCTTAACTATGCGTTACCTGATCATTTTGCTACTGGCTCTCGCATCTGGATCCTCTTGGAGTGGTGTACTTCCGGATTCCGCAAGAGAGAAACTATTAAAAGATGTGTTTTCGCAATTTTGGGGTCGAGCAAAGCTGTCAGACGGCTCATTTGTTAAGCCCGATAGTGAACAGGAGCGTAATACGCTACCTGTATCCATCACGGTTGTGAACCAAGTTTTTGATGTTGGGGAAATATCTGGTTACGCGGAATGGTGCGGGCTGGACTGGCAATCAAACTTTCTGACGATGACCGCTGCTGCTCGAAAAAGCGGCTTCAAAGAAAAACAAGTGGCGTTTATTGGCATGCTCCATGGAGCAGCACAAGGCATTGTTGCTGATGCATTGAAGGCGAAAACATGCGGAGCACAAGAACGTACCAGCATTAAGGATATGATGCGCCGCTCGCCGAACAAGAATTTCTAGCGCCAGACATAAGCCGGTTCGATTCCCCCTGCCGGTAACATCTCAAGACTTCGCGAAGACTCTCCCATACGGGCTGTTTTTCAACAGCCTGCGAATCAGGTATCATGCGCACTCACTGAACGACGGGTGTTATCTTTAAATGGATTCGGATCACGACGCAATTGAACAACTTCATACCCTGCGGGATTTTGTGCGTTGGGGGACAAGCATTTTTAATGAGGCTGGCGTGTTTTTTGGCCATGGTACTGATAATGCCGTGGACGAAGCCCTTTTTTTGGTATTGCACGCCCTGCACCTGCCGCACGGGTTGCCCGCCGAGCTGATGCAATCCAGGCTCACCACGGCGGAGAGACGGGCCATTGTCGATCTGTTGCGGCGGCGCGTCAGCGAGCGCCTGCCCGCGCCGTATCTCACCCATGAGGCCTGGTTTGCCGGTCTGGGTTTTTATGTCGACGAGCGGGTGCTTATACCCCGTTCGCCTACTGCGGAGCTGATTGAAGCGCGTTTTTCTCCCTGGCTGGAGCACGGGCATGTGGAACGTATTCTTGACCTGTGTACGGGCAGCGGCTGCATTGCCATCGCCTGCGCGCATGCCTTTCCCGAGGCTGAGGTGGATGCCGTGGACGTGTCCCTGGATGCCTTGGAGGTTGCCAATATCAATATTGAGCGTCACGGTGTGGAAGAGCGCGTCCATGCCATCGAATCCGACCTGTTCAGCGCCCTGGCTGGACGGAAATATGAGGTGATTATCAGCAATCCCCCTTATGCCGCTGTTCATGAAATGGCCGCCTTGCCGGAGGAATATCATCATGAGCCGGCGCTGGCGCTGGTGGCGGGCGAGGAGGGGTTGGATATCGTGGTGCGCCTGCTGCGCGATGCGATTGATTACCTAGCCCCTGGCGGCATCCTGATTGTCGAAGTTGGCAATGCCGAAACAGCCCTGGCGCAGCACTACCCGGATGTGCCATTTCTGTGGCTGGAGTTTGAGCGCGGCGGACATGGGGTGTTTCTGCTGACATATGACAAACTGCGGCAATATCATGATGTGTTTGCCGCTGCCTGCAAACGATAGGAGTATCCATGAAAGTAGTACGTTTCGTGCTGCCGGTGATGGCCGGTGGCGGATTGATGATGCTGGTTGGCATGTCCGCGCTGGCCGGTACTTTTAATGCTTTACAGCCCTTGCCAAAACAACCGCCTGTCCCACAGGATAATCCTATGACACCCGCCAAGGTGGCACTGGGCAAGCAGCTGTATTTCGATACGCGTTTGTCGCTCACGGGTACGCACTCCTGCAACTCCTGCCATAATGTAATGGCGGGCGGTGATGATGGCCGCGCGGTATCCGTGGGGGTGAACGGCAAGGTAGGCACGCGTTCGGCACCCACGGTATGGAATGCGGCGTTCAGCACCGTGCTGTACCGGGATGGCCGGGCGCGCAGCCTGGAAGAACAGGTCAAAAGCCACTTATTGAGTTCCACCGAAATGGGAATGCCGGATGAGCAGGCCGTCGTGGCGCGCATCACCGCTATCCCCGGTTATCGCAGCCAGTTCTCACACGTGTTTGGCGGTAAAGATCCAGTCAGCTATGACAACATCGCCAAGGCGATTTCCACATACGAGCGTACGCTTGTAACCCCAAACAGCGCCTATGACCATTACCTGCGCGGTGATAAAAAGGCTCTTTCCGCGGCCGCCAAGCGTGGCCTGGAAGAATTTCAGAAAGTGCAATGTGTCTCCTGCCATTTTTGGGTGAATCTTGCAGGCCCGGTGCCGGGATTGGCGTTCCAGATGGGTGAAGGCTTTTATGAGCTGTTTCCTAATTATCCGGGCACGGAATATGAAAAACGCTATCAACTCGCGGACGATATAGGCCGCTACAATGTTACCGGTATCGAAACAGACCGGCGCATGTGGCGTGTGCCAAGCCTGCGTAATGTCGCGGTGACTGCGCCCTATTTCCACAACGGCGCGGTCAAAACGCTGGAAGAGGCGGTGCGCGTGATGGGTAAGACCCAATTGAATAAGGATCTCACCGATCAGCAGGTGAAAGACATCGCTGCCTTTCTCAACAGCCTGACCGGCGAATTTCCGCAACAGACGTTGCCGAGGCTGCCTGCAACGCCGGATAGCAGCGTGATCGAATAGGAACGGGCTGCGCGCTATAATGCACCGTCTAATAATTTGGATCGAATAATGACGAATACTCTACAAGAAGCGCGGGCGATGTATGCCAAGGCCGACCTGCTTTGGTCACGTGATGACGTGGACGCCGCGCTTGATCGCATGGCCGCGGATATCACCGCAAAGCTGGAGGACAGCAATCCGCTGGCGTTGTGCGTGATGATAGGCGGCTTGATTCCGGCTGGCGGGTTGCTGCCGCGCCTGGATTTCCCTTTGCAGATCGATTATATCCATGCCTCGCGTTATCGTGGTGCCACCCAGGGCGGCGTACTGCACTGGATCGTCAAACCTTCATGCTCGCTGGAAGATCGCGTCGTGCTGCTGATTGACGACATCCTCGACGAGGGCGTAACGCTGGCCGCCATCATCGACTATTGTAAAGCCGCCGGTGCACGTGAGGTTTATTCCGCCGTGCTGATAGAAAAGCTGCACGACCGCAAGAACGGACTACAAGCCACTTTTAAAGGACTTGATGTGGAAGACCGCTATGTATTTGGGTATGGTATGGATTACAAGGGCTATTTTCGCAATGCCCCAGGCATCTATGCTGTATCGGACAAGAACTCTTAAACTGGTAAACGTATACCCATGACTGAATTGGCGATCATCGGCGGCACGGGATTGACATCTCTCAAATCCCTGGAAATCATCCGGCGTGAGGTTGTGCACACGCCCTACGGCGAGGCCTCCGGCCCGTTGACGCACGGCGTATTGTTTGGCAAGGAGGTCGTGTTTCTTGCCCGCCATGGCTATGGCCATACCATCCCGCCCCACAAAATCAATTATCGTGCAAATATGTGGGCGTTGCAGCATACCGGTGTCAAAAAAGTGATCGCCGTGGCGGCAGTCGGTGGTATCCGCGACGATATGCTGCCGGGCCGTTTAGCGATTCCCGATCAGATCATTGATTACACCTGGTCGCGCAAAAACACCTTCTTTGAAGACGGGCTCACCCAGGTTACCCATATCGACTTCACCTATCCCTATAGCGAAGAGTTACGCAATATTCTGATCCAGGGATGCAAGTCCGGGAAAATCGAGTCTTGTGAAAATGGCATCTATGGCGTAACCCAAGGTCCGCGCCTCGAGACTATTGCCGAGATCAACCGGATGGAGCGCGACGGTTGCGCGATGGTAGGTATGACGGGCATGCCCGAGGCTGCTCTTGCGCGCGAGCTTGATCTGCACTACGCGACCTGTGCTGTCGTTGTTAACTGGGCGGCCGGCCGGGGAGGCGAGGGGGGGGTCATTAAAATGGAAGATATCGAAGCCACTGTAAAAACCGGCATGGATAAAGTGCGCACAATGCTGGAGTATGTGTTGCCGCTGATTTGAAAATGCCGGCACCTCCCCCTGTGCCGCGGAATCTCTGAATAAATCAGAGATTCCTTAATTGCTAACTACACGCTCAATAACAATTTCCGCGGATGATGCGAATCTTGTTGTTCAGGCCCTCGACGAATCCGAGTGAGACCTTGTTCTCCGGCCTGCAGAAAGCGGCGATCCCCTCCCAATGACGCTCGATCATTTCGGCAAACTCCTCAAACGGCTTCAGGCGCTGCCACTT
>LNEJ01000028.1 GCA_001464965.1 Gammaproteobacteria bacterium Ga0074134 | reverse complement strand
ATGTCCGTCTGCTTTTTGCCATTTCGTCACCTGTTTTATATTGAGGGTGATGTTATCACCCATAATCAGGTGGCCAAATTAACTATGCCACTACACCTTGGTTATCCACCATATTAGCGCCGATGTTTTTTCTTTCAGTCTATGATCCGCCGATCATATCGGCGGCACCCTGGCTAAGAACGCTTCACCGCTTATGGCCCGCCTTGTATCGCGGCCTGTTCAAACTATTAAAGTGGACAACTAAGCCATGGGTCAAACCGCTGTATCAACTCTGTACGCGCCATCAACTTCCATCGCCAAGCGGTCACCCACTGTTTGAGGGGCAATATTCACCTTGCGGCACACTCGCTATGTTCTCCAGCTGTTTTTCCGAAGCTCAAGTCGATTGGCCGGTGAATACAACAATGACCGGCTTTCCCTTGTTTTCAAGCGAAATAGCAGACAATACGACGTTGCGCGAGTTACAACTGTTCATCGATGGAGGCGAAGCCCCCGTCGTCTTTGCACTCGGCTCTGCTGCAGTCAATGTAGCCGATGATTTTTTCATTGTCAGCGCCGCTATCGCATGTAAACTCAAGCGCCGTGCCATATTGGTGTGTGGTTCTCACAGTGATCAAATCACAGCAATCGAACCAGGCAATGATCTCCTCATCATCGACTACGTTGCTTACGAAAAACTCTTCCCGCAAGCCTGTCTCATCGTACACCAAGGTGGCATAGGAACCCTGGCGCAGAGCCTGCGTGCGCAACGGCCTATATTGGTTGTGCCATTTGGCTTCGATCAATTTGACAACGGCGAGCGCGTCGAAAGACTCGGAGTGGGCAAATGGTTGGCGCGTAAAAACTATAGCGTAGAAAAGGCTACCCCAGTGATCGAAGAACTACTGAGCCAGCCAAATTACAAAGCGCGTGCGAAAGAGATCGGCAAAGTAATTCAATTCGAAGATGGTGCGAAAAATGCGTGTGATGTGATTGAGCGTACCTTGGTTAATCAGCGCCAAAAATAGCGCCTGACAAAAAAGCGTGGAGCCTAAATCGGCTTCACTTTTGAAGAGCCACTTTTTTGAAACTGATGAGCAAGTAGCCCGGATTGCGCTTCGAGACTTCATTCAAGCTTCCACCGCCATGCACTCAGCACGCGGAATCCTGATAAAGATGGCAATGCACACGATGCTTGTCACTCAAGACCGTTTCCCCAGGATAGATGTCGTGGCATATCGGCATGGCGTGGGGGCAGCGCGGGTGGAAATGGCAACCAGCGGGAGGATGGATAGGCGAAGGCATGTCGCCCTTCAGCGGCGAGATTTCACGGCGGCTGTCAGGATCAGGCACGGGAACGGCGGCCAACAAAGCCTGTGTGTAAGGATGGCGCGGGTTCTGCAATACCTCCTCAACCGTGCCGCGTTCCACGATACGACCAAGGTACATCACCGCCACTTCGTGCGCGAGATACGCCACCACCGACAGATTATGGGTGATAAAAAGATACGACAGGCCAAGTTCATCTTGCAGGCGCTTGAGCAGATTCAGGATCTGCGCCTGCACTGAAACATCCAGCGCACTGGTAGGTTCGTCGCACACTATCAGCTTGGGATTCACCGCCAACGCCCTGGCAATGCAGATGCGCTGCCGCTGCCCGCCCGAAAATTCATGGGGATAACGGTATTTCATGGACGGTGACAGCCCCACCTGGGTCAACAATTCGTCAACCCGCGCCTGGCGGGACTGCCGCGATACCTCAACACCAAGCGCCGTCATACCCTCCTCTATGATGTCCGCCACCCGCATGCGCGGATTCATCGAGGAATAAGGATCCTGGAAAATAATTTGAAAATCCGCGCGCCGTTTGCGCAGACTTTCACCGCGCAGATCGTTCAGGCTGGTTCCCTGAAAATAGACCGTGCCGGCGGTCGGGCGTATAAGCTGCAATATAGCCTTGCCCGCCGTGGTTTTGCCGCAGCCCGACTCCCCTACCAGCGCCAGCGTGCGTCCTGTTTCAATATTAAACGATACACCATCCACAGCGTGCACCTGCCCCACGCGCCGCTTGAACAGACCTTTGTGTATGGGGTAATGAACTTTCAGATTATTTATCTCTAAAAGTGATATTTGCTGATTTGCTTTCTCTGGAACAACTTCTTCCTCAACAACTACCGGCGCCACCTGACTCACCGGACGCCCGGACAGCAACTGAGCATCATACAGATGGCAACGAATGCCACGCCCTTCATCGGATATCTGCCACACAGGTTCAACATCGCGGCAGGTCTGCCAGGCAAGCTCGCAACGATCGGCAAAGCGGCAGCCTTTGAACTCCTGCCCCAAATTGGGTACTGAACCCGCAATAATGGCGAGCTTGCTCTTGCGCTTGTTTATATCCGGCAGCGAGTCAAATAATTTTCGGCTATAAGGATGCTGAGGCGCATTAAAGAACTCTCGCACACTCGCCTGCTCCACGATTTGCCCGGCATACATCACCGCGACACGATCAGCAAGCTCCGCCACCACACCCAGGTCGTGGGTAATGAGCATGATCGACATGCCCCGCTCCTTCTGCAGGGTGCGCAACAATTCCAGAATCTGTGCCTGTATCGTCACATCAAGCGCGGTGGTTGGTTCATCGGCAATCAGCAGTTCCGGCTCGCCGGCCAAGGCAATGGAAATCATGATGCGCTGCTTCATCCCGCCAGAGAGCTGATGAGGATATTCAAGTGCGCGCTGCCGGGGATCGGGTATGCCGACGGCATCGAGTAATTCGAGCAATGCCGCCTGCGCCTTTTCACCCTTCAGGCCACGATGACGGCGCAGGCTTTCGCAAATCTGTTCCCCAACTGTGAGTACCGGATTCAACGATGTCATCGGTTCCTGAAAGATCATGGCGACACGTCCGCCGCGCACATCGCGCATTTTGACCTCGGGCAGCCGCAGCAAGTCCTGGCCTTCCAATAAAGCCCGTCCCCCGACAACCTGACCCGCTGGCTGGGACAACAAACGCATAATCGACAACGAAGTCACCGATTTGCCGCAACCGGACTCCCCCAGCAACGCAAAGGTCTCGCCGCGCTTGATCTCAAAACTGACACCATCCACAGCGCGCACTGCTCCCGCACCGCTGCCAAACCAGGTTTTTAGATTTTCTACCTGCAATAAAATATCGGTCATTTTGAAAGCGTCATTCTTAAGAGCCTGTCTGTGAATAAATCATCCCTGCGACGGAGGCTGGTTTTGCGCAGGGCAAGGAACGCTGAGTGTAGTGTGCTTGTTGCACATGAGCGAAGCGTGACGCCGCACTGCGCAAAACCGACCCCGTCCCTTCGGGTTACGCCCCAAAACACGCCATGCGGCGTTGCTCGCCGCTTATTTGGAACAACCAAACTTCGCACCTCGCGTCTTGCCTGGCGTGTTTTGGGGCAGCAACGCAGGGATGATTTATTCACAGACAGGCTCTTAGCCCACTCCTGCGCAAGCGTGGATCAAAGGCATCCCGTACTGCATCGGCGAAGAGATTGGCCGACAGCACCAGGACAAACATGAATATAAACGCGGCGAGCAATGGCCACCAAACAATCGGCTCGCGCGCCATTTCCAGGCGCGCACTGTTGATCATATTCCCCCAACTGTTCATGGTGGGATCGACACCAACGCCGACGTAGGACAGCACCGCCTCCGCCAGCACCAAGGAGCTGAAGTCCAGCACTATCGAGATCAACACGATATGCATGACATTCGGCAGAATATGGCGGCCTATGATCTTGAAATGGCCCACTCCAAACGCCACAGCCGCTTGGATATAATCCATCTCGCGCAGCTTCATGGCCTCACCGCGCAGCAACCGGCATAGCCCCGTCCAGCTCGTGACACCCAGGATGATGCACAGAAACAGCAGGCGCAGATCAGCGCGTGCCGCCGCTGTTTCAAACAACTCAGGATGTGTCGCCATATAGACCTGCAACATCAGGATCGCCGCCGCAATCAACAATACGCCAGGTATCGAACTCAGTGTGGTATAGACGTATTGAATGACATCGTCCGCCAATCCGCGAAAGTAGCCCGCGGCGATTCCAGCAAGAATGGCAAACGGCAGCATGACCAGAGTGGTGAGTGTGCCGATCACCAGGCCCGTGCGGATACTCTTGAGGGTTTGATAGAAAGTATCCTGCCCAACCTTGTCAGTACCGAAGATATGATATTTCCCCGATAGATTCATCGCCAACATCGCGAATAGAATCAAAATGGCCGTGGCTAATAAAATCACATGCCATGGAATTTCTGTCCGTCCACGCATCACCAGCCCAAACATTTCCGATACTGGGCGGTGGTGCCGCCGTGCCAGCCACGATATCAATAGCACGGTTAAAACAGCCCATACCACCATGCCCTCAAAAATGGACGACAACGATGTATTCAAAATGTCACCGGAACGCTCTTGTTCAGGATTATTCAGATGGGCGCCACCATGCTGAAGGCGAGGATAGAGGCGCACCTTGCTGCCATCGGGTAAATCCACAGTTTCCTTTACATAAAGGTGGGCGGCGAAGGGTGCGGAATAGCTCTTCTCAACACCTTCACGGACAGGCGTGGCCATCCAGTCCAGAACGCTCAACACATCATTCGAATACTGCTGTTCGGTGGATTGCTTTACATCGGGCAGCGGCATTCTAAAATGCACAGAATCCAGCAACCCGATAACAAGATAAGCACTGAGGAAGACGACGGCAATCACACCTACGCGGTCACGTGCCACTTCACGCCACGGCGCGCGCAGGTGTTCATGCTGGCTGGCATAGGCGGCGAATCCCATGCACATCGCACATAAGATAAAGATCAACACATCCGTCCACAGCACGACAAATTTGACGGGCAAAAACGATACTGCAAAAACAAGCAGCACGGATGCCGCAACGAACACCAGTGTCACGCTGCCTATGATCTTTTTTGTTGTCATCAACACTTTTTATGCCAGCTTCACGCGCGGATCGACGAGAGTGTACGAGATATCGGTCAGCAATAATCCGAGGATGTATAAAATGGAGCCCAGGAACACCATACTGCGCACGATAGCAAAATCCTGCATATTAATGGCATCGATGGTGTAACTGCCCAACCCAGGAATACCAAAGAACGACTCCAGCACCAGATTCCCCATAAACAACAGCGGCAGAATCACCACCACGCCTGTAAGAATGGGAATCATGGCGTTCTTCAATACATGCCTGAACAACACCAGCGACTCGGATAAGCCTTTGGCGCGCGCGGTGCGCACATAATCCTTGCCCATCTCTTCGAGAAAAATGGTGCGATACCAGCGTATCCCCGACCCAATGCCGCTGGCCACACCTACCATGACCGGCAGAACCACAAACTTGAGCGCATCAAAACCTTCTTCATATCCGGAGATTGGCACAAGGTGCCACAATTTTCCCACCAGATATTGACCACCGATGATATAGAAAAGACTGGAAATAGACATGAGGGTTACGCACAACACTACCCCCCAGAAATCGATATAGGTGGCACGAAAGAATGCCACCAGCAACGCAAACGTGATATTCGTCAAAAGCCCGATCAACAGGATCGGCAGCGCCACAACAAGACTTGGCCACATGCGTTGCTTGATGTCGTAGGTAATGTCGCGCCCACTGTCCGATTGGCCAAATTCAAAAACAAACAATTTGACGGATTTATCATAGAAAATGGTATCAGTGAATTTTTCTGACCCTGCAGCGCCGCCATTGAAGACAAGAGGCTTGTCATACCCCCGCTCATGCTTCCACTTTTCCATCGCCTCCGGCGTGACGCGCTTCATGCCAAGGTTCATACGCGCCATGTCATCGGGGGTATTCACCACAAAAAATAACGCAAAGGTCAGCAGATTAACCCCGATCAAAATCGGTATCGCATAGAAAAACCGGCGAATAATATAGTTAATCATAACTGATGCAATACCCTGTCCATTCAAGAATCGAGTTGCGGTAGTTTAGGTGCCGAATATTCGCGGCGCACATAAATCACGATGGCCGGCAACGTAGCCAAAACTAACACCAGAATTAAAGCCACAAACGGCCAGACTATCGGATGATTCCATTCGACGCGTTTTTGCTCGCGCAACTGCGGATCTATTCTCAGATATTTGAGCGTGTTATTAGCCATCAGGTTAGGCTTGGCGTTGTGATACCAGCCATGGTAGAGCGTAAATCGCTTCGGATGAAAACCCCATAGCCATGGCGCATCACGCCGCGCAATCTCCACCATTTCCTTAATAATGGCGAGCCGTTCCGGACTGTTTTCCATATTTTTCATACGTTCAAACAGGCGATTGAACTCCGGGCTATCGTAATTGGCCGCGTTCTCACCGTTTTTCCCCACCTTGCTGTTTGGCCCGTAAAGCAGAAACAGGAAATTTTCAGGGTCAGGGTAGTCAGCATTCCAGCCCCAGGTAAACAACTGCGCATCACCCTTCAACATCTTTTCCTGAAAGCGGTTGTAATCGGTATTGCGAATTATCAACTGCACATCGATTTTCTGGAGCTGCTTGCGATACCAGTCCAGCAATGCCTTGTCATCCGGCCCCGAGGCTGTGATATCCAGATACAACAACAAGGGCCTGCCTGTTTTTTCATCCCTCCCGCCCGGATACCCCGCCTCCGCCAGCAAGCGGCGAGCTTCATCAAGAGACTTGCGCTGCGGCTTGCCATTCGCCCAGCGATATACATAGGGATTGATACCTTCAGCACCTTCCTGATAGCCGAAGATGCCGGGCGGGACCGGACCTTGAGCGGCGATACCGCGGCCATTGGTAAAGATGGAAATATATTCTTCATGATCGATGGCAATTGAAACTGCCTGGCGCAACTTGCGTGCCTGCTCGCTATACCCTCCTATCACCGGGTCGAGCATATTGAACCCCATATAGAACGTCGAGGTCTCCACCGAAGTGTTTAGCTTGATACCCTTCGCCTGCATATCTTCGGTCAAGCCCACTTCGCCCTGGCCACCGACACGTACCGCCTGATCAAAACTGTCGGAACTGATCCCCGAGGCATCATAGTAACCTTGCAGGAATTTATTCCAGTAAGGAATTGTTTCCTTTTCGAGACTGAAAACAACCTTATCCACAAAAGGCAGCGGCTTGCCGGCGTCCTTCAGAAATCCCTTGCCTTGATCCGCAGGCTCACCTTCAGAGGGATAACGCTCACCGTGAAAATTCGGATTGCGTTCCAGCACCATCTGCCGGTTCGGATTATTCACGGTCAGCATGTAAGGCCCGGTTCCCACCGGATACCAATCAAGAGTAATGTTCTTTTCAACCAATCCCGTTTGCGAATAGAAACGATCGGCCTCCGCAGGGACAGGCGCAAAAAACGGCATGGCCAACCAATATAAAAGTTGCGGGTACTGCCCTTGCACCTTGATGCGGTAGGTATAACGGTCAACAACCTGAACACCCTCAAAATCGAACTGGCCAAGATCGAGATAAGCCTTTTTATCGCCTGTGGCGGCCACCAGGCTTTCATAGGCCTTATCCAGCCGCTGCGCATAGCTCTTTAGGCCAACAATGTATTCGCTCATCGCCCCCAGAATCGGCGAATGCAGGCGTGGATGGGCAAGGCGTTTAATCTGATTCACATAATCATCAGCCACCAGTTCACGACTGCCTGTTTTGGCAAAATCGGCCAAGGTCTTAATACCCGCCAAACTTTTCGCATCCAGGTCGTGATATAAAAAACGCTTGCTCGCATCACGAGCAAAGGCAGGGTGGGGCTGATAATACACACCAGGACGGATGTGTATCTCGTAAACACTGTACGCCACCTCCTGCGACGCACTGGACAACACTCGCCCATCACGATCCAAAAAAACCGGGTGTGGGACTTCAGTAGCACCGAGTGGAATCAGCGTATAAGGGCGCTTGAGGTAATGATACTGGAGTGGAGGCTCATAGATCTGGGCCGTAAACTGAACCTCGTTGGAACTATAGGAGCGCGCGGGATCGAGATGCTTGGGCCTGTCCGCAAAAGCGGAATACAGAATATTCTTGTTGGCCTCATCCGCCGGATAAGGATCATTCCAGGTCTGCCCCCCGCAGGCTGACAGAAACAGAATAATAGCAGTGGCCAGATAACGCACCATCACCCGCATGCCTGCACCTGCAAACCCACGGTTGACAGGTGTCCGCTTGCATTGCCGTCATTCATATCCATATATCTTTCTGTGCCGCAATACATACCTGGATTATAACCACTCCTTTCACAACTTGCGCCCCTTGATTGATATAGCGCCTCCATGCCATAGGCATCACGGAATAGTGTAGCTTTTTTTACATTACGGTAAACTATAGCCTGATAGTCACTCGGCATTCTATGAAAAGGGTAGAAACATGGGATTTTTAACAGGTAAACGCGCGCTCATTGTTGGATTGGCAAGCACACGCTCAATCGCCTGGGGTATCGCCAAAGCCATGCAGCGCGAAGGAGCGGAGTTGGCATTCACGTACCAGAACGAGAAGCTCCGTGAACGTGTCGAAGACATGGCCGCCCAGTGCGGGTCAGAGATCACCATGCCATGCGATGTGGGCAGCGATGAGCAGATCGAAGCGGCATTTCAACACCTGGATGATTTCTGGGACCACCTGGACATCATTGTCCACTCCGTCGCCTACGCCCCACGCGAACAGCTCGAAGGCCCCTATCTGGACAGCGTAACCCGCGAGGGCTTCCGCATAGCCCATGAAATCAGCTCCTACAGCTTTGCCGCGCTGGCCAAGGCCGGCCGCAACATGATGGAAGGACGCAACGGCGCGCTGCTCACCCTCAGCTATCTCGGCGCGGAACGCACCATGCCCAACTATAACGTCATGGGCCTGGCCAAGGCCAGCCTGGAGGCCAATGTGCGCTATATGGCACAGACCCTGGGGCCTGACGGCATCCGGGTGAACGCCATTTCCGCCGGCCCCATCAAAACACTGGCCGCCGCCGGCATCTCGGATTTCAGAAAACTACTGGATCACGTGGAAAAGAATGCCCCCATGCGGCGCAACGTCACCATTGATGAAGTCGGCAACGCCGCCGCCTTCCTCTGCTCTGACCTGGCATCCGGTATCACGGGAGAGATTACGTATGTCGATGGAGGATTTAACACCACCGCGATGGGTGGGCTGTCTTAGAGATTGTTCTTAGGGCGAGGCGTGCAGGTCGGCTGCCGCCGAAATAGAAAATGCGGATGTGGGGAGTAGACCCCACATCCGCATCAAGAAGCACCCATCAAATATTCCCGGTCTTCAATTCAATCTTTGCGTCTTTTTTCAGCTCGTCAACAAATGCCTTGAATTCGCCTTCACCAAAGGAACGCAACCCCGCCTGTTTCATAGCATCACGCGCTGTATTGTTTATTGTGGCCGGATCGCCATCGCGGACTACGGACACCCCCACCACGGCATAATCGCCCGAGGGAAGCGTCACCCCCCCATAAGACGAGGTATTGGCGGCGGGTTTTGCCAGCTTGAATGAGGCATTGATAATCGCCGGATCAATTGAGCGGTCTTCACGCTTCAGATATCCTGCCTGCTTCCACTCGGCATGATACTCCCTGGCCAAAGCCACAGGGTCTTCACCCTTCTTCAGCCGGGCAAGCGCGGCCTCGCCCGTTGACTTGGTCTTATCCCGCGCCGCCTCGGTACGCAGCTTTGCGATAACCTGATCGCGCACTTCCTCAAGCGGACGAACCACCGCAGGCTTATGCTCCTTGATCCGCAGCACCACCATCCTGTTATTGCCGATCTCAACCGGCTCGCCGTTATTGCCGCGCAGCACATCCTCGCTGAACGCCGCCGCTCTGATCTTGGGCTCACTGGCGATGCCATCCCCACCGTCACGCGTAAATAAACCGCTGGTCTTTATGGCAAGACCAACCGCCTTTGCCACCGGAGCCAGCGAATCGGGATTTTCATAAGCCGTATTGGACAGCAGCTCGGACTGCTCAAAAAACTGCTCTTCCGCCTTATGGCGCCGGTAATCCTGTTCGATTTTTGCGCGCGCCTCCTCAAAAGTCTGCGTATGTGCCGACTTGATATCGGTAAGTTTGATGATGTGAAAGCCGAAGTCGCTCCTTACCAGATCGCTGACCTGGCCCACTTTCAAGGCAAGCGCCGCTTGCTCGAACGCCTTGTCCATTACGCCCCGGCCAAAATATCCCAAATCCCCGCCACTGCTGGCCGATCCCGGATCATCGGAAAACTGCTTGGCAAGCTTTTCAAAGGGCTCGCCGGCACGCACCTGGGCCAGAACTTTTTCGGCCTTGGCGCGCGCTGCCGCGACAGTCTTGTCATCCGCCGATTTATCAACCTGAATCAGAATATGAGCGGCCTTGCGCTGCTCTTCCATAGCCAGCTCAGCGCTCTTTTCATCATAAAACTTACGCAAGGCCTGCTCATCCACCGCAACCCGCTGTGCAAGATCATCCACGGAAAGCTCAAGGTAATCGATACTCACCTGTTCTGGAACACTAAAACGCTCGCGATTTTTTTCGTAGTATTGATGCACCTCCGCATCACTCACCACCGCGTCCGCCATAAATGCCGCTACCGGTAATGTGAAATATCCGATATCACGCTGCTGCTCGCGCAGACGGGCGATATTTCCCACTTCACGCGTTGTTATCACGGCAGTATTCATAATACCGTTGCGGAATTGATCGATCAGCAGGATGCGGCGCAGACGCACCTCAAACGCGCTGGCGCTCATGCCTTGACCACGCAAAAACTGATTGTAGAGTTCCTTGTCAAACCGCCCATCCCGCTGGAAGCTATCCACTTGCTGAATCTCGGAACTAAGCTGCTCGTTGCTGATGCGGTATCCCGCCTTCGCCGCTGCCTGCACCAGCACTTCTTCATCAACGAGCATATCAAGCACGTCGCGCTTTATGCGTTTGTCATCGAGCAATGCCGGGTCAAAGCTGGCGCCCAGCATGGACTGCAGACGCGCGCGCTGTTGATCGTATGTCCGCTGAAAATCATTCACAGAAATGTTTTTGCCATTGACCTGGGCGACATAGGCCTCGGTCTCCCCATCGAAATACTCATTGATACCCCACAGGGCAAAGGGAATGATCAGCAGAAGGACAATGGCCCATGCGAACCAGCCTTGGGCACGTTCTCTAATTAATTGAAGCATAGTGGCGGTCTTCAGGAATTGGATTGATTAGGGATGATATGAAACCTGGCGATTATTGGCTAGCGCAAAAAACACTAAAAATTCAGACAATACCACTAACAGCCAAAAAGTAAAAAGGGCGCCCTGCATACACAGGAGGCGCCCTTTCTATATCATTTATGGCGGAGTGGACGGGACTCGAACCCGCGACCCCCTGCGTGACAGGCAGGTATTCTAACCAACTGAACTACCACTCCGCAGTTTCTGGTGGGTGCTGAGGGGATCGAACCCCCGACATTCGCCTTGTAAGGGCGACGCTCTACCAGCTGAGCTAAGCACCCCGAGAAAGTCGACTATTTTACGGCATCCTTGAGTGCTTTACCAGCTTTAAATGCAGGAACTTTTGATGCCTTGATTTTAATCGTGGCACCGGTCTGCGGGTTGCGGCCAGCGCGGGCAGCGCGCTTGCGGACAGTAAAGGAACCAAACCCAAGGACGCTGACATCTTCCCCTTTCTTCAAGCTTTTGCCAATAGCCTTGATCATGCCATCCAGGGCACGCCCGGCAGCGGCTTTGGACAATTCGGCGGATTCAGCAATTGCCTCGATCAAATCTGATTTATTCATTTTTTCTTACTCCCTTTATCATTGAAATATAGGATGACGACAAGAAACAAACAGCACCAATGAACCCATGGTGAACGCACGGCATCACACAGCGGCTTTTTATACCAACAGCCATGAAGGCCTGTCAAGCAATGTAGCAACATTCACAAAATAAAATCCAAACTGCGTATCCGCAAAAGGCACAAGGCCGTTCATACGCAAAAAAACAGGCTGAAAACGCTGATAATGCGTTTTCAGCCTGTAATTATTTACCAAACGCTAATGAGGAAGCTGGAGATTATCCTTGGCAGACTCCGCCACGCCTTCTGCGGCGGCGGCGACGACCCCTGCCTCTACCTTGACCACCAGCGATTCCGGCATGTGCTGCAACGCCACCTGCAAAACCTCATCAATCCACTTCACTGGACGAATATCGAGGTGCTGCTTGATGTTTTTGGGAATATCAGCAAGATCACGCTGATTTTCCTCAGGGATGAGCACAGTATGAATACCACCACGGTGCGCGGCAAGCAACTTCTCCTTCAATCCTCCGATAGGCAGCACTTCGCCACGCAGCGTGATCTCGCCCGTCATCGCCACATCGGCACGCACCGGAATGCCTGTCAGCACCGACACCAGCGCAGTACACATTCCAACACCGGCACTGGGGCCATCCTTGGGGATCGCCCCCTCTGGCACATGGATGTGGATATCGTGTTTCTGATAAAACTCCTGGTCGATACCCAGAACAGCGGCACGACTGCGCACCACGGTCATGGCGGCCTGCACCGACTCCTGCATCACCTCGCCCAGCTGGCCCGTAATCGTGAGTTTGCCTTTGCCCGGCACAACAGCGGATTCGATGGTCAACAGATCGCCGCCCACCTCGGTCCACGCCAATCCAGTCACCTGACCGACCTGATCATTTTCCTCGGCGCGCCCATAGCGGAAGCGCCGCACTCCCAGGTATTTCTCCAGGTTGCGCGGAGTGACGGTGACTTTCTTGTCCGTTGGCTTGAGCAGTATTTCTTTGACCACCTTGCGGCAAATCTTGGCAATCTCACGCTCCAGGCTGCGCACACCGGCTTCACGCGTGTAGTAGCGGACGATGTCACGCACCACAGCCTCGCCCAGCACTATTTCATCCGGATTGAGGCCATTGGCCTTGACCTGCTTGGTCACCAGATAACGCATGGCGATATTCAACTTCTCATCCTCGGTATATCCCGGGATGCGAATGACCTCCATGCGATCCAGCAACGGCCCTGGGATATTCAGGCTGTTGGCCGTCGCAATGAACATCACTTCGGACAAGTCATAATCCACTTCCAGATAGTGATCATTGAAGGTGTGATTCTGCTCCGGGTCGAGCACCTCAAGCAGCGCCGACGCGGGGTCGCCACGGAAATCCATCGACATCTTGTCGATCTCGTCCAGCAGAAACAGCGGATTGCGCGTTTCAACCTTGGAGAGATTCTGGATGATCCTGCCTGGCAGCGATCCGATATAGGTGCGGCGATGGCCACGGATCTCCGCCTCATCGCGCACCCCGCCCAGCGACATGCGCACGAACTTGCGATTGGTGGCGCGCGCGATGGAACGGCCCAGCGACGTCTTGCCCACGCCAGGCGGACCCACCAGGCACAACACCGGCCCTTTAGACTTGGTTACCCGCTGCTGCACAGCCAGATATTCAAGAATGCGCTCCTTGACCTTATCCAGCCCATAGTGATCTTCCTCAAGCACCTGCTCAGCCAAGGCCAGGTCATACTTGAGTTTGCTGCGCTTCTTCCAGGGAACATTGACCATCCAGTCAATGTAGTTGCGCACCACGGTCGCCTCGGCGGACATCGGTGACATCATTTTCAGCTTGTTGAGCTCTGCCTTGGCCTTGGTTTTGGCCTCCTTGGACATGCCGGCCTTTTCTATTTTCTGCGCAAGCTCCTCGACCTCGTTGGGCTCGCCTTCCAGCTCCCCGAGCTCTTTCTGAATCGCTTTCATCTGCTCATTCAGATAATACTCGCGCTGATTCTTTTCCATCTGGCGTTTGACGCGGCCACGCACGCGCTTTTCCACCTGGAGCAAATCAATCTCCGACTCCAGGACAGCCATCAGGCTCTCCATGCGGGGGCGCAGCTCGACCTGCTCAAGAAGATTTTGCTTTTCCGTGATCTTGAGCGCCATATGCGCGGCGATGGTATCCGCGAGACGGCCAGGATCATCGATGCTTGCCAGCGAAGAAAGGATCTCGGGCGGCACTTTGTTATTCAGCTTTACATACTGGTCGAACTGGCCAAGCAAGGAGCGCGACAGGACTTCCACTTCACGCTCTTCCAGGGGTGTCGCGTTCAGCACGGCAACCTGTGCGGCGAAATAATCCTGCGCACCGATGAAATGGAGCACATTGGCACGCGCCGTGCCTTCAACAAGAACCTTGACGGTGCCATCCGGCAGCTTAAGCAGCTGCAGAATGCTGGCAAGCGTACCAACACGGTAAATATCCTCTTCCTGGGGATCGTCAAGCGCAGCACTCTTCTGGGCGACAAGCAGAATCTGCTTGCTGCCTTCCATCGCCGCGTCAAGCGCCTTAATAGACTTCTCGCGCCCCACAAAGAGAGGGATCACCATATGCGGGTAAACCACCACATCCCTGAGCGGAAGAATGGGGGTCACCATCAATTGATTGGTGATCACTTCTGATGTCTTGTCATTTTGTTCCATCTATTGGATACCTCACTGTGGATTCTGACCAAACAGGCACATAAGCAGCACTTATGGAGCAAGCGAAAGCCCCAAGCAAACTCAGAGACCTCGCAAGAAGCAAAACATACGCACGTTTGATTTTGCAGCGTAACCAAACTGTGCGTTGACTGTTTAGAGGCTTCCTCAACTGGACATGCAAAAGGTGTGCGAGACATACCGCACACCCACTTGCCGGCTCAGCACTTCATAATACATGTGGCCTGGCGCGGAAAAATTCAAGAAACAGCGGCAATTTCTAGAAGAACTAATGATTTGAGCCTTAAACCTAAAAACCTCTTTGTTGTCCACGAAAAAGACGTTGTCACGAAATAAAACAAAAATATGTATGATTCAGCAATTAACCTGGCAGGCAATAGATAAAATAGCGGTACATATTTGAATATTTTCGTTCTTTTCGCCACCCTCGTGGATAGCTGGTTTTTTTAGATTGGGTATTTTACTGCTTGCTTCAAGCCCTTCCCTAGGCCATTTTGATGAAAACAGCAAAAAATATGTTTTTTGCTGTTTTCATAACTTTCCAAACATTTCCGCGCCTGAAAAATGGCATCTTTCAGAACCAGCCATTATTCCGGCAGCCCATTAATCCCCTGTGGCGGTGCGCGGAAATTCAGCACCCTCATAAATCATTAACGGTGCGGACTCGCCACTGATAACACCCGCGTCAACAACCACCTTGCTGACATTCTCCATGGATGGCAGCTCGTACATGGTATCAAGCAACGCATGTTCGAGGATCGACCGCAGCCCACGGGCACCGGTCTTGCGCTCCATCGCCTTACGGGCAATCGCGCTCAGGGCGTCTTCGCGAATCTCGATCTCACAGCCTTCCATCTCAAACAATTTGGTGTATTGCTTGGTGATCGCATTCTTAGGTTCGGTGAGAATACGCACCAATTGATCCTCATCCAGCTCTTCAAGCGTGGCGACCACCGGCAACCGGCCGACGAACTCGGGGATCAGACCATACCTGATGAGATCTTCAGGCTCGACGTTGCGCAACAATTCACCGACACTTTTCTTGTCGTCCTTGCTCTTCACCTCGGCGGAGAAACCGATGCCACCCTGCTCCGAACGGGCGCGCACAACTTTTTCCAGGCCAGAGAATGCACCACCGCAGATAAACAGGATATTGGCGGTATTCACCTGCAAAAACTCCTGCTGAGGGTGCTTCCGTCCACCCTGGGGAGGCACGGAGGCGATGGTGCCTTCAATCAGCTTGAGCAGCGCCTGCTGCACACCCTCTCCTGACACGTCGCGGGTAATGGAAGGGTTGTCCGACTTGCGCGAAATCTTGTCTATCTCGTCGATATAGACAATGCCGGTTTGCGCCTTTTCAACGTCGTAATCACATTTCTGCAACAGTTTCTGGATGATGTTCTCAACATCCTCGCCGACATAACCCGCCTCGGTGAGCGTGGTGGCGTCCGCAATGGTAAAGGGCACATTGAGAAGGCGCGCCAGCGTCTCGGCGAGCAGGGTTTTGCCTGAGCCGGTTGGCCCGATCAGCAGAATATTGCTCTTGGAGAGCTCAACGTCACCGCTCTTTTTTGGTCCGGAGTTAAGGCGCTTGTAGTGGTTATAGACAGCCACCGACAACACTTTCTTGGCTTGCGTCTGACCGACAACGTAATCGTCCAGAATCTGCTTGATTTCATGTGGCGTCGGAAGTTTTTTGCCCTTTGCCGAAGTGGATTTCTCCTGCATCTCTTCGCGTATGATGTCATTGCATAACTCCACGCACTCATCACACACAAAGACCGATGGCCCAGCAATGAGTTTGCGCACTTCGTGCTGACTTTTGCCGCAGAAAGAGCAATAAAGCAGCTTCTTTCCGTCTTCGCCAAAACCGTGTTTGTCATCGCTCATAGCGCCACCTCAGATTATACAACCCGTCCCATTCCTTCCCGCAGCGAGCGGAAAAATTTGCGCGCCAGAATCACATGGCGCGCTGTTTTTATACCTGACGCTTGTCCAGCACGGCGTCAATCAGGCCGTATTCCACCGCTGCCTGACCGCCCATAAAATTATCGCGATCCGTATCAACCTGGATCTTTTCCATGGGCTGGCCGGTATGCTTGGCAAGAATAGTATTCAAGCGCTCGCGCACCATCAAAATTTCACGGGCATGGATGTCAAAATCCGATGCCTGACCCTGGAAACCACCCAGCGGCTGATGAATCATCATCCGGCTATGGGGCAGGCAAAAACGCTTGCCTGAAGTTCCACCCGCCAGCAGTAAGGCACCCATGCTTGCCGCTTGGCCTACGCACATGGTGCTGACATCCGGCTTTATGAACTGCATCGTATCATAAATCGCCAAACCGGCACTCACCGAGCCGCCCGGCGAATTGATGTAGAGGTGAATGTCCTTATCAGGATTCTCCGACTCCAGAAACAGCAACTGGGCTACTACCAGGTTGGCCATATAATCTTCAACCGGACCCACCAGAAAAATCACCCGCTCCTTGAGCAAACGGGAGTAAATATCATAGGCACGCTCACCACGCGCCGACTGCTCAACCACCATCGGCACCAGATTCAGTGCGGTTGCGCCTAACGCGCCATTCTTGATCATGCTATCGGTCATCATCCTGCTTCCTTTAACAATATCCGAGCGAGCCATAAACCATTTGAGGCTGTTCAGCCCTGCTGGGAGGACTGCATCAACACCTCAAAGGTGGTTGGCGCATCACTGACAGCCACATTCTGAAGCACCCAGGCCACCGCCTGATCCTCAAGCACCAGTGCTTCAACACCGGCCAGCCGCCTGCGATCCGCGTAATACCAGTTGACGACCTCCGTGGGGGACTCATAGCTGGATGCGGCAGCCTCAACGGCTGCGCGCAGATTTTCCGGCTGCGCCTTGAAAGCGTTCTTGCGTATGATTTCCGCAAGAATCAGCCCCAGAGCAACCCGGCGGCGGGCATGCTCCTCGAACATGCCCGGCTGCAGGTTGATATTCGCCATCTGAGCGCCACGCGCGGCCAAATCATCCTTTGCCTGCTGCATCAACTGGCCGATTTCGTCGTCAATCAGCGCACGCGGCAATGTCAGTGGATTGGCTTGCAACAATCCATCCAGCACCTGCTGTTTGACCTTGCGTTTAATGGCCTGTTCCATCTCGCGCTGCATATTGCCACGGATCTCAGCACGTAACGCAGCCGCGCCGCCTTCGGTAATGCCGTAGGCCTGGGCGAACTCGTCATCGACCTCCGGCAGCTTGGGCTCCGAGACGGAAATCACTTTAACGGCAAATTGCACCGGCTTGCCGGCGAGTTCGGCGGCGTGATATTCCTCGGGAAATTGCAGATCAAGTGTCCGCTCTTCGCCAGCCTTTGCACCGGTCAGTTTGTCCTCGAAACCTGCGATAAAGGTCTTTGATCCCAGTACAACAGGAACCTCCTTTCCTTCATTGCCGGCAAAGGATTGACCCTCAATCGAACCCGTAAAATCAAGCACAAGCTTATCGCCATCCTGCGCGGGCCGCTCCACGGCCACCCATTCGGTGGCCTGCTTGCGTAAACGCTCCAGCACGACGGCCACATCCGCCTCTGTAACTTCGGCAACCGGCTTTTCGATCTTGATGTTATCGAGATTGACCTGCTCAACCTCGGGATAAATCTCAAACACCGCGGTATACTCCAATCCCTTATCGGGCTCCAGGCTACTGGATTCGATACGGGGGGTGCCGGCCAGGCGCAGCTGCTGCTGGGTCACGGCGTCACGAAAGCTCGACTGCACCACTTCATCCTGCACTTCGAACCGTACCTGCTCACCGTACATGCGCTGCACCAGGCTAAAGGGAACCTTGCCTGGGCGGAAACCATCCACTTTCACCCGGCGAGCCAATGACTTCAGCCGCTCCTGCACTGCCGTCTCAACGCGCTCCGCGGGCACAACAACGGTTAAACGGCGCTCAAGACCTTCACTTGATTGAACTGAAACTTGCATCTGCTACCTCGGGAATGATGTATGCCGGTTAGTTTGGGTTGAAAAAACGGGAACGCGCCGCGCTCCTGGAGGGCGGCGGCATCCCTGGAAACTGGTGCGAAAGGAGAGACTCGAACTCTCAAGGGTTGCCCCGCTGGTACCTAAAACCAGTGCGTCTACCAATTTCGCCACTTTCGCAATGATACTTCACCGGAAAACCGGCCATGGATACCAATTATACATATTAAAGTGGAAAACCAAACCATTCCCAGCCGCTCAAGCCTAAAAAATGCCGCCAGGCTTATGGAAGATAAAGGGATTATGGGCGCAAAGCGGCTAATTACAAGGCCAGGCCAATAATGATGAGGGAGGAGAAGCAGGGCCGACAGCAAATCCAGCACAACAAAAATGCCGTTCACCTGAATCAAGTGAACGGCATTTAGTTGGTGCCCAAGTGCTACCCGCGGTTAACCGCGAGTTTAGCCGGGCTGGATGTTTGCGGCTTGCTTGCCCTTGGGGCCAGCCACTACATCAAAGGTTACGCGCTGATTTTCCTGGAGCGTCTTGAAGCCGCCGGACCCCTGGATCGCGGAAAAATGCGCGAAGAGGTCTTCACCGCCATCATCGGGGGTAATGAAACCAAAACCTTTAGAGTCGTTAAACCACTTTACAGTACCTGTTGCCATTGAATATTTTCCTAATAAAAGTAATTATGGGCGGATGCCCGATCTATCGAATCAAGAAAAAAGGGCCAACTTAAAGTACCGCAATTTGGTGCTTGAATTCCACAGACAAGCGTTAGACTACCAGCAATCGAAATAAATTCAAAGTTTTTTTGCTTGAATGTGCAAATTTATCACAACAGTGCCCTCCCCTGCCACGCGGAACTAAAAAACAACGCTATCAAAGCGCTGTTCGCGCCCCACGACCACCATGCTGACGCGATTGGGCAGGCAGGCGGCGGATTCGCCACCATGGCCGAGCCATCCGGTATGAATACACTGCTTGCCTCGGCAGGGTGAGGCGGTGAAACGTGCTTTGCCGTTATGGATGTCGATGATGCTGGACCCCAGCTCGCCCTCTATGTCCAGGCGGCGGTCCTGGTGCAATGAAACTGCCATTTGTTCCTTGCCACCCACCATGATGCGCACCTCCTCACCTTGCGTGGATAAGCCCCAATAAGTGAGATACAGGTAGGGTAGCAGGGCCAGGGCCAGCGCCACGACAACCGCGTCCGCGCGGGTCATCACAATCCTAAAAACGGCAGTTGACCGCTTCTCTGGACAGCTAGCAATATGTTCTTAATAAACTTTATCATGTTCTGCGAGTTTACCTGTTTGGTGGGGCCGCTACGGGGTAGCTCGCACGGTTTTCAGTGCGCATGGCAGCGTTGCAACTCCTTGGAATGGAACAACTATTCCGCGTCGTCGCGCCTTGCCCTGCACCCCGAAAACCGCACACTCTGCCCCCCGTCCAACTGCCGTTTTTAGGATAACGGCACCACCGTCACCTTGGGCGACAGATCAATTTCGTAGCGTACGCGCTTTGCCATGGCGGGCGTCACCGCCACCCGGCCTTTGCCATCAATCAGCATCACCTGCATTATCCCCAGCTTTTTCGCTATTTCGCGCCATCTTTGCGGTCCGGCAACAAACAATGCCGTGGATGCCGCATCGGCAGTGGCCGCATCATCAGCAATGACTGTTACAGATATGGCGCCTGTTGCGGGGTAGCCACTGCGCGGGTCGATGATGTGATGATAGCGCTTGCCCTGGTAGTCATAAAAGCGCTCGTAGTCTCCAGAGGTGAGAATGCTTTCGTCGCCACGCGTCTCGATCGATGCCAGCACACCTTCACCGCGTGGATTACGGATGCCGATGCGCCAGGGGCGGTCACCATGCTTGCCGATGGCACGCAGATTGCCTCCCGCGTTGATGATGGCATTTTGTATGCCGAGTTCACGCAAGCGGGCGATAGCCAGATCCACGCCGTATCCTTTGGCGATGGCACCGAAGTCGAGTTGCACGGCGGGGTTGGTGCTGCGCAACTGGTTCCCGTCGAGGATCAGGTCATTCATGCCGGGCTGCTGTTTTGTCAGGGCAGTAATGGCTGCTGGGCTGGGTGGCGGGCCGCTGGGCAGATCGTCCTGCTCAAAGCCCCATAGTTTGATCAGCCGGCCTATGGCCGGGTTGAACAGGCCTTCGCTGGCGCGAGACAAGGCGACGGATTTTTGCACCAGCGGCAATATCGAGGCAGGGACAGTAACAGGCGCACCCGCCGAGAGGGCCTGATTCATACGCGTCAGAGGACTGTCATGCCAGGCGTGCCAGTCGTTGTGCATCTGCTGGAGGTCTGCGCCGATCTGGCTGCTGGCCTGCTGCGCCAGGCGCTTATCCGCCCCCCAGATGCTGATCTCCAAAAGGGTGCCGAATGTGAGAAGCTGCTGCTGGTACAGCGGTTCTTCCCGTTTGGCGCAGGCGCTGAGCAGGAGCACCAGGATGATGGCAGCGATGGCGGGAAACGGCCGTTTACGAATGAATAATTGCGGGCGCACTGCGGCTTCTATAAATGTTTGCGCTCCGCCAGCCGGGTCTCGATGCCATCCATCAACCAACTGCTGATATTAAGATCATAAATGGCATCAAGCTCACGGATGCAGGTGGGGCTGGTGACATTGATTTCAGTGAGATAGTCGCCAATCACGTCCAGACCGGCGAAAATTATGCCTTTTTCGCGCAGGATCGGGCCTACCTGCTCACATATCCAAAGATCACGCTCGCTCAGCGGAACGCCTTCGCCACGCCCTCCGGCAGCGAGATTGGCGCGCGTCTCTCCGGGGGCAGCGATACGCGCCAGGGCGAACGGCACGGGCCTGCCATCAATGAGCAGGATGCGCTTGTCGCCCGCACTGATCTCAGGAATATAGCGTTGCGCCATGATGAAGCGCGTTTCGCGGCGCGTCAAGGTCTCGATGATGACGTTGATATTGGGATCATCCTCGCGCACGCGGAACACCGACGCACCACCCATGGCATCCAGCGGCTTGAAAATGATGTCGCCATGCTCAAACAAAAAGTCCCGCAGCTGGTAGGCATTGCGGCTCACCAGGGTAGGCGTGCAGCATTGGGGAAACCAAGTGGTGTAGACCTTTTCATTCACATCACGCAGGCTTTGCGGCTTGTTGACCACCAGCACGCCCTCCGCCTCGGCGTTTTCCAGCATGTAGGTGGTGTAAATATACTCCATGTCAAAGGGCGGGTCTTTGCGCATCAGTATGACATCGAGATCGGCAAGCGGCTTAATCTGGGGCTCATCCGCGCAATCGAACCAGTGATACAGGTCGTCGTGCACCGACAATGCATGCATCCTGGCATAGGCCGTGCCGTCGCGCAGGAACAGGTCGCCCTGCTCCATATAGAAAAGCTGCCATTCACGCGACTGCGCTTCGAGCAGCATCGCCAGCGTGCTGTCTTTTTTGGCATTGATGGAGGACATGGGATCCATCACCACTCCCAGCTTAATCATGCGCGCGTCCCGGAGATTTCCCGCGCGGCGGCGAGCAAGGCGAGGCGGGCGATCACGCCATAGGCATAAAAACGGTTGGCATTGGCGTCCGGCGACTTGTTCGGATCGGGGTTATTGCAGGGTTCGGCGAAGGCCAGTGGTTCAAACTGCATGCCCGGCGCATTAAGATTTTCATTGACACCTCGCGCGGTATGCACACGGTAAAAACCGCCGACCACAAAGCGGTCAATCATGTAGACCACGGGTTCGGCAACCGCCTGCGCATCTCCCCACGTCTCAAAGGTGTAAACACCTTCCTGAATTATCACCTGGGTCACAGCCTGTCCGCCTTTGGTGGCCGCCATGTGGGTACGCTGTTTGCGGTTCAACTCATAGATTTCATCGGTGGAATGTATCGTCATGATGCCCATGCCGTAGGTGCCGGCATCGGCCTTTACAATGGCAAAGGGTTTTTTATCCAGACCGTATTCATCATATTTACGCTGGATGGATTTCAGCAGCGCATCGACATTGGTTGCCAGGCACTCCTCCCCCTCGCGCTTCATGAAGTTGATTTCGCCACACTGGCGAAACAAGGGGTCTATCAGCCACGGGTCGATGTCGATCAACTCGGCACATTCCTGGGCCACCTGGCGGTAGTGCCTGAAATGATCGGATTTGAGGCGGTTCGACCAGCCTAAATCGAGCGGCGGAACCACCGGCTGTTCCAGGCCCTCCAGCATGGCGGGACGGCCACCCGACAGGTCGTTATTGAGCAGAACCATGCAAGGGAAAAAGTTTGCAACACCCACCCTGTCGCCCTTGCGCAGCAAAGGCTCCAGGCATACAGTGCGGCCCGAAGGCAGCGACACATCGAGCGGTGAGGCCAGACCCTCGATCAAGGAGCCGAGGCGCACCTCAAAACCCGCTTTACTGAGAATTTCGTGCAGGGTTGCCAGGCTTTCAAGATAAAACAGGTTGCGTGTATGGCTTTCAGGGATCAACAGCAGCTTACTGGCGCGCGGACAGATACGCTCCACGGCGGATTGCGCGGCCTGGATGCACAGCGGCATGAACGCCGGATTCATGTTATTGAAACCCGCCGGAAACAGATTGGTATCCACCGGCGCCAGCTTGAACCCGGCGTTGCGCAAATCCACCGAGGCATAGAACGGCGCGGGTGTTTCCAGCCACTGGGCACGCAACCATGACTCGATACTGGCCTGGCGCTCCAGCAGGTGGCGTTCAAGTTTGAGGAGAGGGCCGGTAAGCACCGTTGTCAGGTGTGGTACGCCGGAGGAATGTTCAATGCCCATATCGATAGGTTGTCCTTAGCTTTTAACTACCTAATACTCTATCAGTCTGCCGGACTCAGGTCGAATCTGCTGCAAAAGCGGCGGGATCCTACTCCTACTGTGTCACAAAGCGATCAAGGGATGCAGTGCAAGGCAAAATCGGGCGAAAAAGCGGAGCATACATGAAGTATGTGAGCATTTTGAGCTCGATTTTAACGCCGCAATGCGCCCTTCAGCGTTTTGTGACACAGCAGGATTACAGGCTATCAATCGCCTCGGCCAACCGCTGCACCCCAATCACATCGAAATCCTTGATGGCCTGTTTGGGCACGTTGGCCTTGGGCACAATGGCGCGTTTGAAGCCGTGCTTGGCGGCCTCGCGCAGACGGTCCGGGCCGCTTTGTACGGGGCGGATCTCGCCCGCCAGCCCGACTTCGCCGAACACCACCAGATCGGACGGCAGCGGGCGGTTGCGCAGGCTAGAGAGTGCTGCGAGCAGCAGCGGCAAATCGGCGGCGGTTTCTGTGACGCGCACGCCGCCCACCACGTTGACGAACACATCCTGATCGTACATGGCGATGCCGCCGTGGCGGTGCAGCACGGCGAGCAACATGGCCAGACGGTTCTGATCCAGGCCGACGGTGACCCGCCGCGGATTGGGCGAGTGGCTCTCCGCCACCAGGGCCTGCACCTCCACCAGCAGTGGCCGCGTGCCTTCGCGCGTCACCATGATTACGCTGCCCGGCACCTCTTCCTGGTGGCGAGATAGGAAAATCGCGGAAGGATTGGTCACCTCGCGCAGCCCTTTTTCCGTCATGGCAAATACGCCCAGCTCATTGACCGCACCGAAGCGGTTTTTGATGGCACGGATCACGCGGAACTGGCTGCCGGTGTCACCCTCGAAATACAGCACTGTATCGACCATATGTTCCAGCACGCGCGGCCCGGCCAGGCTGCCTTCCTTGGTCACGTGCCCCACCAGAAACAGCGCAGTGCCGGTCTGCTTGGCGAAGCGCACCAGTTGCGCCGCGCTCTCGCGCACCTGCGCCACCCCGCCGGGCGCGGATTGCAGCATCTCGGTATAAATGGTCTGGATGGAATCGATCACGATCACCTGCGGCCGCTCCTGCTGTGCTACAGCGATGATGCGCTCCACTTGCGTCTCAGTCAGGAGGCGCAACCGGTCGGCCAGTTTATCGCTCACCAGGCCCAGCCGCCGCGCGCGCAGACTCACCTGCTGCAACGATTCTTCGCCGGTCACATACAAGGTGGTGAGCGAACCCGCCAGCGACACTATGGCTTGCAACAGCAGGGTGGATTTTCCAATACCAGGATCACCGCCAATCAATATCACGGAGCCCTGCACCACTCCGCCGCCCAACACTCTGTCCAGTTCGGCAAAACCACTGGGGAAGCGCTGCTCCACGCTGCTCTCGACCATCGCAATGGACTGTGCCGCGGACTCGCCCGCATAGCCGCTGAAACGCGGGCTGCGGCGCGTACCATCCGTGGCAGGGGCGATAGTCTCCACCAGCGTATTCCAACCGCCGCAATCCGCACAGCGCCCCGCCCACTTGGGGGATTGGGCGCCGCATTCGGAGCAGGCATAGAGGATTTTATCTTTGGCCATAGTTCATACGGTACGTGGGACACATCCTACGCTTTCTGATACACCTTTCTGCGGAACAAGTCATTTCTGCGGCTAACCAGACGATCCAGAAATAACAAGCCATCGAGGTGATCTATCTCGTGCTGCACCGCACGCGCCTCATATCCTTCAAATTCATAATGCAGCGCAGCGCCTGATTCGTCAAAAGCCTCCAGGGTGATACGCTCGGCGCGAATCACGTTGCCGGTATAATCCGGCACGGACATGCAGCCCTCGCGCCCCACCACGAAGCCCTCCCAGTGAGTGATCTCGGGGTTGACCAGTACCAGCCGCCCGTGATGTTTGATTTTGGGTTTGCTGGAAACATCAACAATGACGATGCGCTCGGCGCGCCCGGCCTGCGGGGCAGCGATGCCCACGCCACCAGGGCCGGCGCGCATGGTCTCCTCCAAATCGGCGATAAAGGCCCGCAGCGCGTCATCGAAGTGTTCCACCGGCTGTGCAATCCGTTCCAGACGCTCGTCGGGATAGGTGAGAATTTCCAGTACCGCCATGAGCCTATCCGATCATAATATCGATAGGTTCGAGATGCACCTGTATGCCTTTGCCATCCAGCACCGCCACTACCGATTCCAGTGCCGGGATACCTTCCAGGGCGCGGCCTTCGATCTGCATGATATAGATGGGCTTGTCCTCGCTGCCCGCCACATTGGATTGCAAATCGAGGATATCCAGACCCGCCTCGGCCAACACCCCGGTCACCTGCGCCACAATACCGGCACGATCAGCACCGAATACCGCGATGCGCACATCGGGTTCTTGGTGATGGTGCAACTCGCCCGCAATCCTGTCGACGTGAAGTTTCAGGCCAAGGGATTCAGTCACCGTGGCAACGAGCTGCATCAGCGATGCGGTATCGCCCTCATGCTGCACCATGAGCATGACCGTAAAGTTGCCACCCAGGCGCGTCATGGAAGCTTCACCGAGGTTGCAGCCGCCGTCGAAGAGCGCGGCGGTCACGCGCGCGACAATGCCGGGGCGATCCTTGCCCACCACCGTCAGCATGAACCAATGGTTAGTTGATTTGCTCATCGAACCGGGCTCCTATTGTGAATGTAATGTGGAATGCACGACATAAATTACCATCACCCCCGCGGCTATCAGCACCGCCTGCTGAAGCGTGGCTATCGGCTGCAAGCGTTTGTGCAGGCCCGGTATCAAATCCGCCACCGCGATATAGATAAAACTCGACGCCGCCACCGCCAGCACATAAGGCAAGATCGGTTCCACCCCCGCCAGGCTATAATAACCAAGCAGCGCACCCAGCACTGTTGTCAAACTCGCCAGCATATTATACAAAAAGGCCTTGCGGCGGCTGAAGCCGCTGTGCAGCAACACGGCAAAATCACCCACTTCCTGCGGGATCTCGTGCGCCGCCACCGCCAGGCTGGTGACAACGCCCAGGTGAATATCCGTCATGAACGCCGCGGCGATCAGCACGCCGTCCACGAAATTGTGGATGCCGTCGCCGATCAGGATCAACGTGCCTGCCGCATGGCCATGATCGTGCTTATGCTCCGGGACATGGGCCTCGCAGTGGTCCGCATGACAATGCCGCCACAGCACCATCTTCTCCAGCACAAAAAAGCCCAGCAGCCCCAGCAGCACCGCCAGGGTAATGTTGTGAAAGTCGGTCACCCCATGACCCGCCAGGGCATGGGGCAGCAATCCCAGGAATGCCGCGCCGAGCAGTGCACCCACGGCGAAACTGACCAGATGCGGCATAGCGCGGCTGCGCAGCGCCTCGGGCACCATCAAAAAGGCCGATGCCGCCAGCACACTGAGCACACCGCCCAGCAGGCTGAAGAGGATAATCCAGGTAAGCAGATTCATTATGGGGTCTTTTGGCCGGAAAAATTAGCGGCTCATGATACCTTATCTTGGCATCGGAAGGCGTGACTCGGCATTTATTCCAGCCAAACCAGACTCGCCATACGACCGGTAACGCCCTCGCGGCGATAGGAATAAAAATACTGCATCTCAGTATATGTACACCGGTCGCCGCCATAAATGGCCGTTACACCCTGCCGCGCCAGGCGCTGCCGCGCGAGTTGATAGATATCCGCCAGCCAGCGGCCTGCGGGCGAAGGTTGGAATGCCTCGGCGGTGGCAGGATCGTGGCTCGTAAATGCCTCGCGCACTTCCGGGCCAACCTCGAAGGCGCGCGGGCCAATCGCCGGACCCAGCCACACCATAATATCTTCAGGCGCAACCTGCATGGAGGCCAGCGCGGCCTCAATGACACCCGCCGCCAAGCCGCGCCACCCGGCATGAACAGCGGCCACCGTACCCCCTGCCTTGTCGCACAACAACAGCGGCAGGCAGTCGGCAGTCAACACCGCGCATACCACACTGGCCTCACGCGTGAAGCTGGCATCCGCCGTGCAGCCTGGGGTGGCATGAACTGCATCCACTACGCCTATGCCATGCACCTGGTTGAGCCATAGGGGCATCCCCGGCAAATCGAGCTGCCGCACAACTTGCATGCGATTGGCGGCAACAGCCTGGGGAACATCACCTACATGATCTCCCAGGTTGAGGCCGGCATAAGGCGCAGAACTCATGCCACCCAACCGCGTGGTAGTGCGAGCGCGCACGTGCGGCGGGGCGGGCCAATCCGGTACTAGCCAATCATTGCTCATGAGCGGTATTGTCTTCTCGCAGAACATGCAGCAGATACTCCATGTCGGCGGGCAGCGGCGCCTGCCACTGCATTGCTTCACCGCTCTCGGGATGGGTCAGCCCCAGACGCACGGCGTGCAGGGCCTGGCGCCTGAAATTGCGCAGGGCTTCGGTGAATTGTTCGCTGCTCTGCGGCGGGATGCGCAAGCGCCCGCCATACACGGGATCGCCAAGCAACGGATACCGGATATGCGCCATATGAACGCGGATCTGGTGGGTGCGCCCGGTTTCCAGTTGCACCCGGACATGGGTGTGGGCGCGGAAACGCTCCGCGACACGGTAATGAGTCACCGCCGGCCTGCCGCGCTGGGTCACCGCCATGCGCTTGCGGTCCACGGGGTGGCGCCCGATTGCGGCGTCTACGCTGCCGCCGGAGAGCATCACCCCCACCGCTACCGCCTCGTATTCACGCTCGAAAGCACGCTCCTGAAGCTGCTGCACCAGATGGGTCTGCGCCTTGAGGGTACGCGCCACCACCAGCAGGCCGCTGGTTTCCTTGTCCAGACGGTGCACAATCCCCGCGCGCGGCACGCTGACCAGTTCCGGAGCGTGATGCAACAGCGCATTGAGCATCGTGCCATCAGGGTTACCCGCCGCCGGATGGACCACCAGCCCGGCAGGCTTGTTGATCACCAGCAACGCCTCGTCCTCATAGAGCACCTCCAGAGGAATCCGCTGCGGCTGCGATGACACTTCATCCTCCAGCGTCGCCATCACATCAACGCGCTCCCCCCCCAGCACCTTGTCCTTGGCCCGCAACTGCTGGGCGTCGACCGTCACCTGCCCGTCGCGTATCCACTGTTGCAGGCGCGCGCGCGAATAGTCTGAAAACAGCTCGGCCAACGCCTGATCCAGGCGCATGCCAGCCATTTCATGGGGAATCCTGGAAGATAAATGCTCGGTGCTGGACATAATTTGGAAAGACTCGCTAGTGGATAACCAGTATAATCCTAAAAACGGCAGTTGACCGCTTCTTTGAACGGATAGCAATATGTTTTCAACTGGCTTCATCATGCTCTGCGGATTCACCTGTTTGGTGCGGCCGCTACGGTGTGGATTGCACACTTTTCAGTGCACATGGCAGCGTTGCAACTCCTTGGAATGGAACAACCATTCCGCGTCGTTGCGCCTTGCCCTGCACCCTGAAAACCGCACACTCCACACCGTCCAGCTGCCGTTTCTAGGATAATGCGTCTGATGAACCTGCACTACTTCGCTTTACTATTATTTATCCTCACCGGCTGCGCCGCCGCCCCCGCGACAGTCACGAGCCAGTCTCCCCAGCGTGACAGCGCCAAAGACTGGAGCGATGTGCAACTGTATAACGATGGCAAGGCGGCGCTCCTGGCGGGTGATTATGAGCGTGCCGCAGACCGCCTCGAAACCCTCACGGTACGTTATCCATTGGCCAACCATGTCCAGCAAGCGCTGTTGGACGCCGCCACTGGAATCCACCAGCGCGGCCAGACCAATGCAGCGGTGGGCATGGCAGAGCAGTTTATCGCCAAAAATCCCACTCATCCCCATGTAGACTATGCCTACTACGAACGGGGACTGGTTGCCTTTCAGAAAGGGGTCAGCACTCTCGAAGCCGTAAAACCCGCGAGCGCCACACCACAGGATTCCGCGCAGGCACGTCTCGCATTTCAATATTTCGCGGAACTCTTGCAAGGCTTCCCGGCCAGCCGGTTTGCCAAGGATGCGGCTCAGCGCATGCTGCTGCTGCGCAACACGATGGCCCAGCACGAGTTGAATATGGCCAAATACTTTCTGGAACAAGGGGACAACGGCAATGCTGCGGCCCGCGCCAAATATATACTCGACAACTACCAGCAATCACCCGCCATTGCAGATGCACTCGCAATCATGACACGAGCCAATGCGGCCCAAAGCGACAAAACGCCACAGGCTTCGGTATTGGCACAACCAAGCGCGCCAGCCCCTACCGTATCCACCCCCACTTCTCAACCTGTCACGGCAGCCGTCACACCTGATCGTGACGATACAATACAACGCGAAACCTGGCTGCTGGCGCAAAATCCGGCACATTACACCATTCAGTTATCGAGCACGACAGATGAGTCCGCGCTGTTAAATTTCATCAAAAAAAACCCTAATCTCCTGCACAAGGTATCCTATTTCCGGGGCAGCCACGGCATGTACTCCCTGCTATACGGAGTCTACTCCACAGAGGATGCAGCCAAAGAAGCAGCAAAGGATCTGCCAAAAAACATGAATACTGCAAAACCATGGGTACGCGGCATCAGGGGTATCCATGAGTCTATTAAAAAGGCCGGCGAGGCGCGATAGCATGGATCAACGCCGCCACCTCATGCCACTTCCCACTCAACCTGCTATGACATACAAATACATCTGACATTATGCGCTCCCGTAACCTTTTACTCTTTCTACTCTTCGCCTTTTGCTTCAGCGCCTGCACCTCTCTGTCGAAAAAAGACGATGAGACCAAGGACTGGCCCGCTAACCGCTTGTACGACAGAGCCAAGGAAAAACTCAAGGCCGGCAACTATGAAAAATCCATCAAGGATTTCGAGACACTGATCTCCCGCTATCCCTTCGGCCCCTATGCCCAACAGGCGCAGTTGGAAATCGCCTACGCGTATTATAAATTCGATGAACCCGACTCCTCCGTCGCCGCCGCCGATCACTTCATCAAACTCTATCCGCGCCATCCAAATGTGGACTACGCCTATTACGTCAAGGGCTTATCCGGCTTCAATCGCGGCATAGGAACGATAGAACGCACCTTCGGCCAAGATCCTTCCGAACGTGACCCGCGTGCCGCGCGCGAATCGCTCCAGTACTTCTCGCAACTTATCAAACTTTACCCCAGCAGCAAGTACGCGCAGGACGCCGCCCAACGCATGCAATATCTGTATAACAACCTTGCACAGTATGAAATGCATGTTGCGGACTATTACATGCGGCGTGGGGCATATCTCGCTGCCGCCAACCGCACCAAATACGTGATCGAGAATTACCCCACCACCCCAGTCATCCCAAATGCGCTAGGCGTGATGGCCAAGGCCTACAAGCTGCTCGGCATGAACGATTTATCAAACGATGCGCTGCGCGTGCTGGCGCTGAATTATCCGCAAAATCCATATCTGGCCGAGGTCAGAAATCTGGTCGTCAAAAACTGAAGAGAGGATCTGTCTATGTGGGATTTCTTTGCGACGGTGCGCCACCGTCATTCGGTACGCAAATACCGGAAGGATATGCCGGTGGAACGCGAAAAGCTCCACGCGGTACTTGAAATGGCCTGCGCCGCACCCTCCGCCGGTGATCTTCAGGCCTATCAAATAATTGTTGTCAGCAGCCAGGAAGAGCGCGACGCTTTAAGCCGTGCCGCCGGGAACCAGGAATTCCTCTCCGAGGCGCCCATCTGCCTGATTTTCTGTGCCGACCCCGAACGCTCCGCGCAGCGTTACGGCGAACGCGGCAAATCGCTCTACACCCTCCAGGACACCACCATCGCCGCCGCCTACACCCAGCTCGCCGTCGTGGCGGCGGGCATGGGTTCAACCTGGGTGGGCGCCTTTGATGAAGATGAAGTAAAAAGGATATTGAATATCGAGCCAGGCAAGAAACCGGTAGCCATGCTCAGCGTGGGCTACCCGGCAGAGGCGCCAGAACCGACTCCGCGCCGGCAGCTGAATGAGGTCGTGAAATACCGCTAAGAACCTGTTCGATCACAGCATGTGATTGAACAATGAAGAAAAGAAAAAATCACATTTTTTCTTTTCTTGCTCTGAGAATTCCGGATGGAATTATTCAGAGCTTCCCCTAAAATACTGCCGTTTTGCCCTGAACGATTGCACGGGATGCAATCGTTCAAGGCAAGCACCCAAAATCAAATCGCATCCAGATTTTCTTCGCCGGTCCTTATCCTGACCACCCGCTCCACAGAGGTGACAAAGATCTTGCCGTCGCCAATCTTGCCGGTGCGCGCTGCCTGGGTAATTACATCAACGCAACGTTCAGCCTGATCCGCGGCAACCACGATCTCGATCTTCACCTTGGGCAGAAAGTCGACCACATATTCCGCGCCGCGATATAATTCGGTATGGCCCTTCTGCCGGCCAAACCCTTTGACCTCGGTTACCGTCATACCGGTAATGCCTATCTCTGACAATGCCTCGCGGACATCATCGAGCTTGAAAGGCTTGATCACAGCTTCAATTTTTTTCATGGTCAGCCTCTGCAACTATAAAATCGTTAGTAAAACACAGTAATCGGATAACGCCTGTCACGCCCGAACGCCCGCCGTGTCACCCTCACGCCCGGCGGGGCCTGGCGGCGCTTGTATTCGTTGCGATTCACCATCGCCATCACGCGCTGCACGACAACCTCATCAAGCCCTGCCGCAACGATATCTTCCAAGGATTTATCCTGTTCGATATACATTGCCAGAATCGTATCCAATATTGGGTATGGCGGCAAGGAATCTTCGTCTTTCTGGCCGGGCGCGAGTTCAGCCGTAGGCGGCCGCTCGAAAATACGCCGCGGAATCACCATGGCCATTGAATTGCGGTATTCAGCCAAGCGGTAAACCAATGTCTTGGGCACATCCTTGATCGGCGCAAACCCCCCCGCCATATCGCCATAAAGCGTCGCATAACCCACCGCCATCTCGCTCTTGTTGCCGGTGGTCAGCACGATTTTGCGCTTTTTGTTGGAGATCGCCATCAATATCACGCCCCGGCAACGCGCCTGGATATTTTCCTCTGTGGTATCGGCCGGGGCACCCGCGAACTCCTCCCTGAGGCTATCGAGAAAACCCTGAAACACCGGTTCGATGGAAATCACGTGATGCTCAATACCCAGAGCCTCGCTCAGCGCCTGCGCGTCATCCAGACTCATTTGCGCGGTATAGCGCGACGGCATCATCACCGCCTCCACCCGCGCCGCGCCGATGGCGTCAACGGCAATCGCCAGGGTCAGCGCCGAATCTATGCCGCCCGATGAGCCTATCACCACACCGCGAAAACCGTTCTTCTCGATATAATCACGCACCCCCAGCACCAGCGCCTTGTATACGCTCTCCTCCACCGGAAGCGGTGCGTAATGCACGCCCGGCAAGGGCGTGACCTTTTCATCCACCCGGAAATCCACTGGATACAGCCCTTCGACGAAGGGCGCCCCGCGCATCACCACGCCGCCATCAGCATCCAGAACCAGGGATTCCCCATCGAAGACCAGCTCATCCTGGCCACCCACCAGATTCACATAGATCACCGGCATGCGTCCTTCCCCGATACGCTGCCGCAGCACCTCCTCGCGCTCCCGCCCCTTGCTGATGTGAAATGGCGAGGCATTGAGATTGAGCATCAGCCGCGCACCCGCATCAAACGCCTGCCTCATCGGCCCGGGATGCCACATGTCCTCGCAGATGGTGATGCCGACAGGCACGCCCTTGATAGTCACCACACAGGGCTTGCTGCCGGGCTGAAAGTAGCGCTTCTCATCAAACACGCTGTAATTAGGCAGATGCTGCTTGTGATAGGTAGCCACAATTTTGCCGTCACGGATCAAGGACGCGGAATTGTGCAGCCCGCTCAACTCCTGGCTAGGGTAACCGACGATCACATCAATGCCGGACATTTTACGCTTGATCTCTTCCAGACCACGCAGCACCCGCTTATGCAGCTCGGGCCGCAACAACAGATCCTCGGGCGGATAGCCGGTCAACGTCAATTCGGGGAACACGATGGCGTCGGCATGCAGTTCATCGCGGGCCCGGCATGCAGCGGCAATAACTTGCGCGGCATTGCCGGCAACATCGCCAACCCGCATATTGAGCTGGGCCATAGCGATACGAAGCTGGGGGGGGGCGATAATCGAGGATGGGTTCAATGCGATCACTGCCTATCAAAAATTACACTTCGCAGATCTGCTATACAAGGCGTTGCCAGACGTTCATCGTTAATGCCAGGCTCCTGACCCTGCAACGTTACTGACTGACAATACACGCCAGCATGCGCGCACCCATCTCCGCAGGCGAATGCACAACAGCAACCCCAGCCGCCTCCAATGCCGAGAATTTTTCCGCCGCCGTACCCTTGCCGCCGGAAATGATCGCGCCCGCATGCCCCATACGCTTGCCGGGAGGAGCTGTGACGCCAGCGATATAGGCCACCACCGGCTTGGTAACGTGATGTTTGACAAACTCCGCCGCCTCTTCCTCGGCGCTGCCGCCGATCTCACCCACCATGATAATGCCCTTGGTTTGGGGGTCCTGCTCAAACAATGAGAGGCAATCGACGAAATTCATACCCTGAATGGGATCCCCGCCTATGCCCACGCATGTGCTCTGCCCCAGACCGTTGAGCGTGGTCTGATGCACCGCCTCATATGTGAGCGTACCGGAGCGCGACACGATGCCGATAGCACCCGGCATGTGGATGGCGCCCGGCATGATGCCGATCTTGCACTCACCAGGAGTGATCAATCCTGGGCAATTCGGACCGATCAGACGCGCATCATAGGCACATAGCGCCGCCTTGACCTTGAGCATATCCTGCACCGGAATCCCCTCGGTGATACAGGCAATGACCTTGATACCAGCATCCGCCGCCTCCAGTATCGCATCCGCCGCATGAGCTGCGGGCACATAGATCATGCTGGCATCCGCACCCGTCTCCCGCACCGCATCGCGCACGGTGTTGAATACCGGCCTATCCAAGTGCATTTGGCCACCCTTGCCGGGGGTAATCCCTCCCACCAGATTGGTGCCGTAGGCAAGGGCCTGCTCGGAATGAAAAGTGCCTTGCTTGCCGGTAAAACCTTGGCAAATGACTTTAGTGTTTTTATTGACCAGTATGCTCATTGGATTCAACTAAATGCGGGAAAAGTCAAAATTACCCCAAATGAGCGGGGGACACAAGAGAGAATCAGCGTGACGGCAGGTCAGCCAGTTGGAGTTCAAACACTAAATGGCGCTTACCTATGCCAAATGGAGTGAGCGGCTACCAAAGGGCACAAGTGCGTTTCTTGCGTAACCCACCAAGTATCGCGTAGTACCAACGAACATCAGCACATTTAAAAAACGATTTTTACACTTGCAGCAATATTGTTGGAATCGTAATCGATGAAAGCGATGTTTGAACTGCGTTTTTCCACCTTGCCATCGAGAGAAAGCTGCACATTGCTCGCTGGGGTATAACCAAGCGACGCACTGATGCTACGGACATCATCTTTGCGGTGCGGCCCCGCGTTCACCACACCAGTGAAATCATGCCACTTATAAGCCGCTTCACCTTTAACGAATATTTTGCTGGCTGGAAACCATGAGACACCAAGACTGGCACCCTTGGTCGCAACATAGGTACTAGCGACATTGTCTATCGCGCCAACTTCCCTCCACAACGCCATGTTAAGCAAGGTTTTCCCGCTGACAGACCAATCATATGCCAGCCGTCCAGTCACACCATTAAAGTCACGCGTCGAAATCTGCTTATGGCGGCTCTGGGTATACCCTAAACGACCCTGAAAGCGCGATTGTCCGGTATACCGCCAGTCCGCGACCGCACTCAATTCCGTTTGTGTATAGCCATTATCAAAGATACTTAAGGGCGTCACCTCACGCTCGGGGAAGCGAGCCTCAGTACGTTTTACTTCCACGCCAAGGGAGTTATTGGCTTCGTTGATATGCATGATGCCCACAGAAGCATACGCCTCGTCACGATTAAAAAATCGTCTTTGGGGTAATCCCGAGTTAAAGCTGGACCACCCAGCCCCGGCACGAATACGCCAATCAGGGTCAAGTTTGTAGACAGCGCTGCCAAAAGCCGACTGCTGGGTCTGTATAGCCCGCAACCGATCCTGTAGCTGGGTAAAGGATGTAAGAGTTCGTCCATGGGAATAACCGAGATCACCCTGCCACAAATTGCCAAACTGCCAATTCCATGTGGCACGTGCATCGCTACCGTCATAGTTCAGAAAACTAAAACGCTCAAACCAGTTCTGATTGACACCTCCCTTCAATATAATCTGCTGGCGGCCAACCGCATAATCCACAGCCAACCCCGCCTCTACACGCTTAATCGTGTCGGATTTGCTGTCGCTTCCAAGTACAAGCCGTGGGTCTCTGCTGCTGGAGAGACGAAACAAATTAGTGTCATGGATAACGCTGGCCGACACATAAGGTTGAACGGTATCGCCAGGCGCAGCGCTTGCCTGGCACAATATCAAGAACGTGCCATACAACAACACCGGCACACGCGCTTTGTGCATGCCAAGGAATTTTTTTATCATTAATTTTACTGGCTGGCGGATTTGTTCTTGCTGGGGTTAAGAAAATATCAGAAAATACATACGGAATTGTGTGATTTCTATACGAGCCATTCTCGACATTAATATGCGCGGCGATCCAGAAATACCAGAATAATCGTCTTGCATATGATTTTCACATCCAGCGCCATAGACCAATATCTGAGATAGTCCAGATCATAATCTATGCGAGCCTGCATTTTCTCCAGCGTCTCTGTTTCCCCGCGCAGTCCATTCACCTGCGCCCAGCCCGTGATTCCCGGCCGCACTTTATGGCGCACCATATAGCCCTTGATCAGTTTACGATACGTTTCATTATGGGCAACGGCATGGGGTCTGGGGCCAACCACGCTCATGCGCCCCTGCAACACGTTGATGAACTGCGGCAACTCATCCAAAGAAGTACGGCGCAAAAATGCGCCAAAACGCGTAATACGTGCATCTCCCCGGCTCGCCTGGACGATACTATCGCCATCCTCGCAGACACTCATGGAGCGGAACTTATACACCACAATCTCTTCGCCATCCAGACCGTAGCGGCGTTGCTTGAATAACACAGGGCCAGGGGAACTCAGCTTCACCCCCAAAGCGATTAATAGCAGCAATGGTGATAACAGCGCAAGAATCACGCCCGCAGCCACCACATCGCTCAAGCGCTTGAGCAGGCCCCGCGCGCCAGCGAACGGCGTCTCGCAAACAGACACTACCGGAACTCCGTTCACATCGCTTATGCGTGCCTGAATCAGATCGAAAAAAAAGATATCGGGTATAAAATAAATGGAGACCGTCGTATCACGCAAGTCATCCAACAACTTAATAATGCGAGCTTCCTGCATCATGGGCAGCGCGATATAAATCTGATCGATTTTGTGCTCCTGGACATAAGGCGCCAAATTTTCCAGCCGCCCCAATATTGAATCCCCCTGCGCTCCATTCTCCAGACGCACAGTCGCTCTGTCATCGAAAAAACCCTTTACAGACATACCCAAATGGGCATCTTCAGCGATCCGCCGTGCTAACCGCTGCCCTATGTCGCTCATCCCGGCGATCACCACCGAACGGGTATTTTTTTCTGTCTCATAAAATTTACGGAGCCCCGCCCTCGCCCAGGAATGCCCGAGCAAAATCAGAATGGGCACAGCCACAAACCACGTCAGAAGCACACGCCGGGAAAAATCCTCAGAAGACTTCGTGGCATAACCAATGAACAGCAAAATAGCCAGCATCGCCAGCCATGAAATCAGTAGCGAGCTGCTTTGCGCGCGCAACCCTCCATCGCGCCATGACCGGCAAAGATCCGCCTCCTTGAACACAACCAGCGACAACAAAAACACAATGATCGATAGAATTACATATGGCTTTTCAAAAGGCACACCATACAAGAAGGCGATAACAAAGAGAGAAGCAACCGTGATCACAGGGTCAATCACATGCTGCAAGATTGCAGTTAAGGCGGGTGCGCTATCATTAACACGCGATTGCACAATAGGCATGGTATTTTTCTTACTGTCGGACGTTCGCCAAAAATACCGTTGGCCTGCTTGCGGAAAAAGAGCTTTCGTTGAGGACATTCAATATACCCTATAACTGACACACGATCAAATCCAACCCTGGCAATCACCCGACACTCACAAGGCAAAAAGAAACACGATACCTCATCAAAAAAGAGACAGCGCCCTCACGGTATTCATGCCCAAAAAATAGGCGACAATTGATTGAATATCATCAAAAATATCACGAAAAATACACTAAAGAATCCAAACACTGTCATTTCCGGCAAATAGGGCGTCTCCGAATAGAGACAACCTTCCCTAATCAACGGCAATTACCAACCCCATCCCTCAGGACATAGATATCGCTCCCGCCCTCAAGAATGCCATCATAGCCCGAAGCACCCGCACCGGTACGGCATACGGTTGTGGCTTTATCAATACACAATCCATGCCAGAAACCAGAAAAGTTCATGAACAATCTGAAGCAGAAAATTATTGCTCTCAAGAAAGGCGAGATATTGCAGCGCGTGGTAATCAGGTTAATACGGGAACATGACAACAACATTACATCAAGAACATCAAAAAACTTGCTCTGCGAATTCCAGTATGGAATTATTCAGATCTTCCTTAATTCTATCCAGGGCCTCAAAGTGCTTATTCAACCTGAAAACCGTATCACGGGAAAATTGTTTTTTCCCTGCAAGCTCTGTGGCTAACTGCTTTTATAGGTTCAAGCGTAATAATCCACCAATCCTATAACCATATCCCTGCTTACATTGGCTGACGAGACATCGTCTGGCACCTCCTCGGCAGATCTGTCCAAGGATGCACGGTAAACATCGGGAGAACCGGCCTGCTGCCCGCGCTGATCGGAAAAGGACTGGGATGAGACATTGACATTCGCCAGGTTAAGGCCGTTGTCGCTGAGCATATCGCGCAAACGCGGGATCGCGGCTTCAATGGCGTCGCGCGTCACCACGTGCTGGGAGCTAAACGACACGCTGGCTTGATCCTGATCGACATTGATGCGTATTTCGATGGGTCCAAGATGGGGCGGGTTAATTCTCAGCTCCGCTGCCTGTGCACTATTATGAGCCAGCCACTGGACGCGATTGCCCAGCTCCTGACCCCAGCCATCGGCGCCGACGGGGAGAGTTATGGCAGTGCTGATGGGCGCTGTTGCGGGGGAGCTTGCCTGGGGACTGGACAAAGGCGCCGCCGCATAGCCTGCTGCGCCACTCAGCGGTAACGCCACATCACGCGCGTCAACTTTATCTGGCACAGATCCCTGTAACAGTCCGGCAGCCATATCCATCGCCGATGGAAGTGCCGCGGGCAATGCGGCAGATGGCATTGCAAGCGCGGCAGCCCCAGCTTGAGCGAGTGGTGATAGCAACGGCTGATTCCCTGGCGCTGAAATAAGCGGCGCCAGCTTACCAGCAAGCACATCAGGGGAAGCATCATGTGTATTAGGAAGCGCCTCTCCGCCTGGCACCAGGGAAACCGGCATGGAAACTGGCGGAACAAGCGGCAATCCAACACCGGCCGCCGATGGCAAGGAATTGCCGTCCGCTGGCAGCTCCTGACGTGGCGAATCGATGGGAGGCGGGGAAGTCGGCATGGCCGAAACCGGAGCCTCGCCCAATCCAAGCAGCGCCGCAAGTGCATCATAAAACACACTTTTCCCCCCTGAATCCGCGCCTTGGGCGGTAGGGTTCCCGGTATTCAGCAGCGGTCCACGGCCATTGACTGGCTGTGGCGTTGTCACTATGTCAGACATCATCTTCCCTCATTGGCTGTGTTGATGTCCGAGACAATGCAACTTATGCGCCAAAGAGGTATCGGGGATCAAAGGGCAAGACCCGCGACGAGGACTCTAAGAACCTGTTCACGATCTCGATCAAGGGAAGAAGCGCAGCGAAGGGTTCCCAGTGCAAGGCAAAATCAAAGGAAAAAGCGGGGCATACACGAAGTATGTGAACATTTTGAGTTCGATTTTAACGCCGCAATGCGCCCTACAGGTTCTAACTCAGCCTGCCCTGCTTTTCCTTGCTGCGCAGTGTATCAACCACCAGCATCACTGCACCCACAGTGATAGCTGCATCGGCAATGTTAAATGCCGGGTAGTACCAGTCTTTATAATATAGCTCGATGAAATCGACTACGTAACCATACATAAGACGATCAATGAGATTGCCCACGGCGCCGCCCAGCACCAGCGCAAGGGCGGCAGCCATCCACTTCTCCTGGGGCGGAAGACGGCGCAGCCACACTACCAGCACTATGCTGACAATGGCCGCCAGCACAGTGAAGAACCAGCGCTGCCAGCCGGAGGCATCGGCGAGAAAACTGAACGCCGCGCCGGGGTTGTGCATAAGGGTGAGATTAAAAAAAGGCAGCACCGCCACGGGGTCGTGCAAGATCAGCATCCCGCTGGCGAGAAATTTGGCCGCTTGGTCAAGCACGACAACCAACACTGACACCCATAGCCATTTCAGCATCACGCGTAGCACCTTTGCTCACCGGGACCGGCAACGTTTTCCACGCAGCGCTCGCAGATTTCGGGATGTTCGGGATGGCTGCCGACATCGGCGCGGTGGTGCCAGCAGCGGATGCACTTCTGGTGCTGCGAAGCGGAGACCTTGATCCACAATTCGCCTTGGTCAAATGCAGCTGCCCATACTGCATCGGCGGGTCGATTCGCGGCAGGATGGATGCGGGCATAAGAGGTAATCAGCACGAAGCGCAACTCATCCTCCAACATGCCCAGCACATTGAACAAACAATCGTCACACCACAGATCGACCTCGGCGTCGAGCGATGAGCCGATTGCACCCGAGACGCGCAATTTTTCCAGCTCTTTCTTGACCTCGTCGCGCACCGCAACAAGAGCATCCCAATTGAAGTCGCCCGATAGCCGCCGATGCTTTTCCTTGAGAGCGAATTCACTCTTGTAGTGAGTCCCCCAAGGATATTTAAGATACCACGTCTCCAAAAACACAGACTCACTGCGCGGTCCTGGCATATGCTGCCATATCTCATCGGCAGTAAAACTTAGGATAGGCGCTATCCAGCGCACCAACCCTTCGAGGATATGGTACATCGCGGTCTGCGCCGATCGCCGCGCCAGGCTACCACTCTGAGTGGTGTACTGGCGGTCCTTGATGATGTCGAGATAAAAGCCGCCCAGATCGACATTACAAAAGTTGTGTACTTTCTGATAAACCAGATGAAACTCACATGTCTCGTAGGCTGCACGGATTTCTTTTTGCAACTGCTGGGCGCGCCCGACTGCCCAGACATCAAGGCCCAGCATCTTGTCCGGCGCAACGCAGTGCAGCGCAGGATCAAAGCCATTCAGGTTGGCAAGCAGAAAACGCGATGTGTTGCGCAAGCGGCGATACGTGTCGGCGGTACGCTTGAGAATCTCGTCGGATACGCTCATCTCCGCGCTGTAATCGGTGGCGGCCACCCACAGGCGCAGGATATCGGCACCCAGTGCATTCACCACCTGCTGCGGCGCGACGACATTGCCCTTGGACTTGGACATTTTCATGCCCTGCGCGTCCACGGTAAAGCCGTGCGTCAATACTGATTTATAGGGGGCAACGCCGCGCATCGCCACCGAAGTCAACAGCGACGACTGGAACCAGCCACGGTGCTGATCAGAACCTTCCAGATACATATCCGCCGGGAATTGCAGCTCGCCGCGTTGCTCCAGCACGGCAGCATGCGTCACACCGGAGTCGAACCACACGTCCAGCGTATCGCTCACCTTGTCATAATCCGCAGCCTCAGCGCCCAATAGTTCAGCGGGATCAAGTTCAAACCAGGCGTCGATGCCACCCGCCTCGACACGCTGCGCCACCGCCTCGATCAACTCCTGCGAGCATGGATGCAAAGCGCCGCTCTCTTTATGCACAAACAACGCAATCGGCACACCCCAGGTACGCTGGCGCGAGATACACCAGTCGGGGCGATTTTGCACCATGCCCTCGATACGCGCCTGACCCCAGCCGGGGATCCATTTAACATCACGAATGGCGGCAAGCGCCTGTTCACGCAAGCCGCGCTGTTCCATATTGATGAACCACTGCGGCGTGGCGCGGAAGATGATCGGTGTTTTATGCCGCCAGCAATGCGGATAGCTATGGCGGATCGCCTCGGCATGAAGCAGTGCGCCTTTGGCCTTGAGCACTTCGAGCACATGATCGTTTGCCTTCAGCACATGTTCGCCCGCGAACAATTCGACACCCTGCAGAAACTTGCCGCCCGCATCCACCGGGTTGTCCACTGGCAGGCCATAACGCGCGCCTGCCACATAATCTTCCTGGCCATGCGCAGGAGCGGTATGCACCGCGCCGGTGCCCGCCTCAAGCGTGACATGCTCACCGAGGATCACCGGCACCTCGCGATCATAGAACGGGTGCGCCAGTTTCAGCCCTTCCAGATCGGCGCCACGGCCATAGGCGATGACGTGATATTCCTCGATACCGTAACGCGCCATTGTATTCTTGAGCAGACCTTCGGCGAGCAGCAGCCTCTCGGCGCCGTGTTCAGTGGTGCATTGCACCAGCGCGTAATCCAGCTCAGGATGCAGTGCCACCGCCTGATTGGCGGGTAGCGTCCATGGCGTGGTGGTCCAGATCACTACCGAGACCGGCCCTTGGCCTTCGTGCCCAGCCACATGTTGCAGACGCGCCTTCAAGGACTCATCGTCCAGCACTGTAAAGCGTACGTCGATGGCGGGCGAGGTCTTGTCTTCGTATTCCACCTCTGCCTCGGCCAGTGCCGATCCACAATCTGTACACCAATGCACGGGCTTTGCGCCCTTGTGCAAATGGCCATTATCGATAATGCGCCCCAGGGCGCGGATGATATCCGCCTCGGTTTTGAAATCCATTGTCAGATAAGGACGCTCCCAGTCGCCGATCACGCCCAGGCGCTGGAAATCCTGGCTCTGCCGCGCCACCTGGCTGTGTGCATAATCACGGCATGCCTTGCGAAAGGTCTTGGCATCGACCTTGACGCCTGCCTTGCCGATTTTTTTCTCCACCATCAGCTCTATAGGCAGGCCATGGCAATCCCAGCCCGGCACATAAGGCGCATCCAGGCCATTCATGCTGCGCGCCTTGACGATGATATCCTTAAGCACCTTGTTCACCGCGTGGCCGATATGAATATCGCCATTGGCATAGGGCGGGCCGTCATGAAGCACAAACTTCTCCTGCCCGGCGCGCGTCGCGCGCAGCGTGCGGTACAGATCCAGCTCCTGCCAGCGCTTGAGCATTTCCGGCTCGCGGCCCGCCAGATTGGCCTTCATCGGGAAGTCTGTCTGAGGCAGGTTCAAGGTGTCTTTATAATCAGTCACTACCGTCTCACTTTGTTTTTCATTTAATCGCCAGGGCAAAAAGGTTTACAAATGTAGGGTGCGCTGTGCGCACCATTCCTCGCCAAGCATCATGGTGCGCACAGCGCACCCTACAAAGACTTGTCACAGAGATAAAATCAAGTCAATCCACTATCGAAAAATTCACGCGCCTGGCGCTCGTCCATCGCGATTTGCCGCTTCAGATCATCCAGCGAGGCGAACTTCTGTTCATCACGCAGCTTGTGCAGAAAATCCACTTGCACATAGCGGCCATAAATATCCTGCGCGAAGTCGAACAGGTGTACTTCCAGCAGGGCGCGCGTACCGTCCACCGTGGGCCGCGTGCCGACATTCGCCGCGCCGGGAAGCGGTTCGGCGTCGAGCCCGAACACCTCCACGGCGAACACACCCTGCACCGGCGACGCCTTGCGATGCAGATAAATATTGGCGGTGGGGAAACCGATGGTCCGTCCCCGCTGATCGCCGCGCGCCACGCGCCCGCACATGCGATAGGGCCGCCCGAGCAGCTTCCCGGCGGCATTCAGATCGCCTCGCGTCAATGCCTCGCGGATACGCGTGCTGCTGACGCGCGCGCCATCGATACTGAAGGTATGCCGGTTCACCACCTGAAAACCGTGCTGCGCGCCCGCTGCCTTGAGCATGGCAAAATCACCCTGGCGCAGGTGGCCGAAACGGAAATCATCACCCACCACGAGATAGCGCACACCCAGCCCCTCCACCAGAATACGGCGCACAAAATCCTGCGCGCTTGTTTCAGATAGCGCGCGGTTAAAGGGCAGGCACAATACACGATCAACCGAATAGCGGCGCAACGCCTGGATCTTTTCCCGGAATCGCGTCAGGCGCGGCGGCACCGCACCATGCGCAAAAAACTCCTGGGGATATGGCTCGAAGGTGATCACCACCGAAGGCAGATTCAACTCCGCTGCCTTTTCCGCCAGTTGCCCCAAAACCGCCTGATGCCCCAGATGCACCCCGTCAAAATTACCAATCGTCGCCACGCAACCGCGATGACGAGGGCGAACATTACAAAGGCCGCGTATTAATTCCATGAGTTTGAAATTTCGACTTTATGCACAGAGCACACGACGGCAAATTTTGGATTATACACGCTTAATACCCTCACTTGGCCTTCTGCCGGAAATGGTGGTAACGCACTCCTGTCAGCCACAAACAGGCAAAATAGGCCGCGGCGCCCGCGCCGACCAAAAGCAGAAGATACATGATGCGCTGCGAGCCTCTCCAGGCCATCCACACTGACCAATCCGCCGCACCCCACCATAACAAGGCCGCCATCACGGCATTTGCAAAACCTACTTGCAGCATCAGGCGCCACCAGCCCGGCTCAGGCCGGTAGACCTCTTCGCGCCGCAATGCCCGGTACAGCAACCACGCGTTCAGATAGGCGGCCAGCGACGAGGACAATGCCAGTCCCGCGTGAGCGAGCGGTAACACCAGCACCGCCTTGAACGCCAGTCCGACACCCAGCGCAATCAGGCCAATGCGCACCGGTGTGCGGGTATCCTGCCGCGCGAAGAACCCCGGCGCCAGCACTTTGATAAGCATAAAGGCGAGCACACCCAAGCCATACGCCATCAGGCTGCGCGAGGACATTTCCACGTCATGCGCACCGTACTTGCCATATTGAAATAACGAAATAAGCAGGGGACCCGCCAGCACCAGCAAGCCGACCATGGCAGGCGTGCCGACCAGTATCACCCATCGCAGGCCCCAATCCATGGTGTGCGAGAATCCCTCGCTCGATGCCTGCGCATGCTTGAGTGACAGACTGGGCAGGATAACCGTGGCCAGCGCAACGCCGAACACCCCCAGAGGAAACTCCACCAGGCGATCCGAGTAATAGAGCCACGACACGCTGCCTGTCACCAGAAATGAGGCAATCACCGTGTCGATCAGCAAGCTGACCTGCGCCACCGATGAGCCAAACAGGCTGGGCAGCATCAGCTTGAGGATGCGCTGCACCCCCTCCTGTTTCCATGCCCAGCGCGGGCGCGGCAACAGACGCAGGCGATACAAAAAGGGAAGTTGAAACAGCAGCTGTATGACACCGGCAATGAATACCCCCCACGCCAGCGCCACTATCGGCTCATCCATGTGCGGCGCGAGCCACAGCGCCGTGCAGATCATCGCCAGGTTCAAAAAAACCGGCGTCAACGCCGGGACGACAAAACGTCCGTAGCTGTTGAGTATGCCCCCGGCAAACGCGGTCAGCGAGATAAAAAGTATATAGGGGAAGGTGATGCGCAACATCTCCACTGTCAGATCATATTTGTGCGGCTCATCCAAAAAACCCGGCGCAAAGATCATGATCAACAGCGGCGCGGCAATGATGCCGGCGAGCGTAATCAGAAACAGCAACATCCCCAGCGTGCCCGCCACATCATCGGCCAGCTTTTTCACTTCGTCGTGACTACGCTGGGTTTTGTATTCAGACAGTACGGGCACAAAGGCCTGCGAGAACGACCCTTCCGCAAACAGGCGGCGTAAAAAATTGGGTATACGGAATGCTACGAAAAAGGCATCCGCTCCCGCACCTGCGCCGAACACGCGCGCAATCACCATGTCGCGCACAAAACCCAGCACGCGCGAAACCATGGTCATGGCGCTGACCGTGGCGGTGGATCTCAACAAACCCATAATAACCTTCTAAAAAAGCGGGAGGATACGCGGCGCGATCGAAGGCATCTATCTTACTATGCCCATGGATGCGATTCAAACTGGCCAAGGAGGCCAAAGGCGGTAAAAAAAACCACGGGATGGAATTTATGCTTGCGGCAGAGAGCAATCACCCATCTCATCAGCAATGCCTACCAATGGAAGCGTGAACCGCACACGGACGTGATCGCGGCGTTTATCCGCAGCTTTATGCCTGATAAAAATCATCCCAATACACACAAAGTGCAGCCGTCAATGCGTAAGTCCTAATCGATTCCATTGGCAGGACAATGAAAAAAACCAGGCAATGATTTCTTCGATTACCCCTTAGCGCGCGATAAACTCCGGCGTGGTGTACAAGCAGTTGTGCCCGTTGCAGTAAAACACCACGTCCATTTTTTTGCCCGGCCGGGCATAGATCGTGCCGGGAATAGACAGAAGATTGGCTATCGGATTTATTTCCAGGACATCCTCCTCTTTAATCAATGCAGTTTTTGCATCTGGAGGAGCTTTATAAACCTGGGTAGCAGCAATGTGTACCGGGAACGGCGTAAGCATTGATATCTGCTCATCGGCAAGGCCAAACGGGCTGTTAAACACCATAACGAACGCCAATGCACTCCAAGAGGTGAATTTCATTGTATTTCTCCTTGAAACAGGTTTCACAGTTAAATTCTGACGAACCAACGGGCAAGCCAGACAGCTAAGAGCCTGTCTGTGAATAAATCATCCCGGCGACGGAGGCCGGTTTTGAGCAGGGCAAGGAAGGCTGAGCGTAGTGTGCTTGTTGCACCGGGTTGCGCCCCAAAACACGCCATGCGGCGTTGCTCGTCGTTCATTTGGAATCACCAAACTTCTCTCCTCGCGCCTTGCCTGGCGTGTTTTGGGGCGCAACGCAGGGATGATTTATTCACAGACAGGCTCTTATTTAGCGTCCCGGAAAGGCTGGACTTTAGACGCACGTCAATGACAGGCGGGCCGTTGCATGGGAACTGATTCTGGTTTAACCTTCTTCACATATTCCATATAGCCGCCCGAGCAGCCTCTTGAGAGGCTACCGATAAACCCTGCGGTTTTTCAGTTGCACCCTGGAAACAACGCGCATTCCAGCAACCCGAACGTGAAAACCGAAATTCGCAATCTTTCATCCCTCCTTTCCGGCCAGCCCCTTGCCGACCGCATGCGGCCCACGCGTCTGGAGGACTTTTCCGGCCAGGCGCACCTGCTCGGTCCGAACAAGCCGCTGCGGCTGGCGATTGAAACCGGCAGACTCCATTCCATGGTGTTTTGGGGGCCACCAGGCACCGGCAAGACCACGCTGGCGCGGCTCATTGCACAGCATGCCCAGGCCCAATTTATCAGCGTTTCCGCCGTACTTGCGGGCGTGAAGGAGATCCGCGCCGCCGTGGACAAAGCGCAACAGGCGCGTGCCGCGCATGGACAAGGCACGGTATTGTTCGTGGACGAAGTGCATCGTTTCAACAAGGCGCAGCAGGACGCATTTCTCCCTTACGTTGAGGACGGCACGTTCATCTTCATTGGTGCCACCACCGAAAATCCCTCGTTTGAGCTCAATAACGCATTGCTGTCGCGTGCGCGCGTCTATGTGCTCAAAAGCCTGCAACCCATAGATATCCGCCATATAATCGACCGCGCCCTGGCAGACACGGAACGTGGCTTGGGCACCCGCCTGATCGACATCCCTGGCGATCTACGCAACCGCATGGCCGAAGCGGCCGATGGCGATGCGCGCCGCGCCCTGAATTTTCTGGAGATGGTGACAGACCTCGCCCAGCCGCAAAATGGGCGCGAGGCAGTGACGGAAGAACTGCTCGACGAAGTGTTGGCGGGCGGTGTGCGCCGCTTTGATAAAGGCGGCGAATATTTTTATGATCAAATATCGGCCCTGCACAAATCGGTGCGCGGCTCCTCACCTGACGCAGCGCTGTACTGGCTGGCGCGGATGCTCGATGGCGGCTGCGACCCGCTGTATCTGGCGCGGCGCATCGCCCGTATCGCAAGCGAGGACATCGGCAATGCCGATCCGCGCGCCCTGCAACTGGCAGTGAATGCCTGGGACGTGCAGGAACGGCTGGGCAGCCCCGAAGGCGAGCTGGCGCTGGGACAGGCCGTGGTTTATCTGGCCTGCGCCGCCAAGAGCAACGCCGTATACACGGCATTCAACACCGCCATGGACGATGCGCGCAAACTTGGCACGCTTGAGGTGCCACTGCACCTGCGCAACGCCCCGACCCGGCTGATGAAAGGTATGGGCTATGGTGGCGGCTACCGCTACGCACATGACGAGGCACAGGGCTACGCGGCGGGGGAGAAATATTTTCCTGAGGAAATGGGTGAGAAAAGATACTATCATCCCGTGGCACGCGGCCTGGAGATCAAAATCGCGGAAAAATTGTCTCAATTAAGGAAGCTGGATAAAGACAGCGAAAAGTAGGGATTCAAATTCAGAGGATCAATGAAATGAAACAGCTACAACTCAGACATATTGTTCTCGGTGTGATATTCGCGCTCACCTTGGGTGGCTGCGCCTCCGCCTTTAGAACAAGCGGTGGCATTGTCATGCTGTCGGGCGCCAAGCCAGCCACCCCGGCATCTGTTGAAACAGTCCAGATATTTATTGCCCCGCCCACGCAATCCTATAAGAGGATTGCATTGATCAGCTCAAGCGTTCCCGTGTCCGGTAACTATGGCATTGCACAGGCCGAAGCCGCAGCCCTGGAAGAATTAAAAAAACAGGCTGCCAGTGCTGGCGCCGATGGCGTAATTGACATCACACGCGAGGTGCTGGCGGGAGACACCTTGATATCCTCGTCGGGCTGGGGCGGCACGGTCTTCACCGGCGCGCCCGTCACGGAAGCCCAATTGCAAGCGCTACGGCTACGCCCCAATCAACAGACAACATCCATCAGCAGTTATTACACAATCAACTTTCGCGCCCAGGCGATAAAACTTGAGGACAAAAAATGATACATGGGCTGCTAGCGATTGGATCAAACGAAGCGCACCTAACCCATATCAATCATATCGCATAAAAAAACAGAAAAATTGAACCAGATTTTCCTGATTGCCGCAGGCGGTGCCGTGGGTTCCGTGCTGCGTTTTTTGATGTCCACCGGAGTGCACGGCATTTTTGGACGCGCCTTTCCGTATGGCACGCTGGCGGTCAATGTACTGGGGTCTTTCATCATGGGGCTGCTTTATGTCCTGTTGATTGACAGATTCAATATGAGCGGGGAGTGGCGTGCGGCATTGCTGGTGGGATTGCTCGGCGGTTTCACCACATTCTCCAGCTTTTCCATGGAAACGCTTAACCTGTTCGAGACAGGCGAAACATTAAAGGCGCTACTGAATATCCTGTTAAGTGTCGGCGTGTGCATCACCGCCACATGGTTCGGCGTAATTATCGGGAGACAGGTATGAAAACTATTGAAGTCGTTATGGTTCGCGTATACCTCATGGAAAGTGAAAGCCACTTGAACACCCTGCTCAAGCGGCTGCATGACTGGGGCAAGGTCCGTGGCGTGACTGTCTTTCGCGGCATCGCCGGTTACGGAGCATCGGGAGAACACTCATCTGCCTTCGTGGACATGTCGCTGGATTTGCCGCTGGCCGTCGAATTTTTCGAGGAGCCCGGCAAGGCCGCTGAGATACTCGACTATTTGAATGATGTCATTAAACCAGGGCACGTCGTGAGTTGGCCCGCAAAATTGAGTGTAAAGGAAGAATAATGCTGGATCCGAAGTTACTGCGTAGCGAACTGGAAGAAACCGCCCGCCAACTGGCACGGCGTGGCGTGGCGCTGGACACCCAAAAGATTGCGGCGCTGGAGAGCAAACGCAAGGAATTGCAGGTGCTCACGCAAAGTCTGCAAAACGAACGCAACACCAGCGCCAAGGCCATCGGCAAGGCCAAGGCAACCGGCGAGGATGCCGCGCCGCTGCTGGCCGCCGTGGCAGACCTGGGGAACAGGCTCAAGGAAGCCGAAGCGCAGCTTGAGCAGATTCAGCAAGAATTCAATGCGATTTTGCTAGGCATTCCCAATATTCCTCACGCCAGCGTGCCCGATGGCCGCGATGAAAATGATAATCTCGAAGTGCGCCGCTGGGGCGAACTGCCACAGCTTGATTTCGTAGCAAAAGACCACGTAGATCTGGGAGAGACAAACGGCCTGCTGGATTTTGAAACAGCGACCAAAATCACAGGGTCGCGTTTTTCCGTTATGTACGGTCCCCTGGCGCGCCTGCACCGCGCCCTGATCCAGTTCATGCTCGACCTGCACACCCAGCAACACGGCTATACCGAAACCTACGTGCCCTACCTGGTCAACGCCGACAGCCTGCGTGGCACTGGGCAACTGCCCAAATTCGAGGAAGACCTGTTCGCACTAAAGGGTGAACAGAATTATTACCTCATCCCCACCGCCGAAGTGCCCGTCACCAACATTGTGCGCGATGTGATCATCGAGGCAGATCACATGCCTCGCAAGTATGTGTGTCACACGCCATGTTTCCGCAGCGAGGCTGGCTCCTACGGCAGGGACACGCGCGGCATGATCCGCCAGCACCAGTTCGAGAAGGTGGAGCTGGTGCAGATTGTGCGTCCCGAAGACTCCTGCACAGCGCATGAACAGCTCACCACTCACGCCGAAACGGTGCTGCAAAAACTCGGCCTGCCCTACCGCGTCATGGCGCTGTGCACCGGCGACATGGGCTTTGCCTCCGCAAAAACCTATGACCTGGAAGTCTGGCTGCCCGGCCAAGGCAAATACCGCGAGATTTCCTCGTGCAGCAACTTCGGAGACTTCCAGGCGCGCCGCCTCCAGGCCCGCTGGCGCAACCCCGCCACCGGCAAACCGGAGCTGGTGCATACACTCAACGGTTCGGGACTGGCGGTGGGCCGCACACTGGTAGCGATCATGGAGAACTATCAGGATAAGGATGGACGCATCCGCATTCCCGATGCGCTACGGCCCTATATGGGCGATATAACAGTGATTGGATAAGCCGAAAATTTTGCAGGGTATAGCGTACCCATTGTTTTCATGAGGCGCGAGACACAGCCCAAGCAATCATAAGGTGCCTTAGCGTGGATTTTCTGCCGGTATTTCTCAATATAAAAAACCAGCCGTGCCTGGTAGTAGGCGGCGGCGAAATAGCCGCGCGCAAGGTTGGCCTGCTGCTGCGCGCCGGAGCACAGGTAACGGTGGTCTCGCCGCAGTTGAATGATGCGCTGTCTGAGTTGCGCGTTGCGGGGAAAATCCGGCACCGCGCCGCCCATTTTCAAGAATCTGATTTGGCCGGTGCAGCGCTGGCTATCGCGGCAACGGATGACATCGCCATCAACCAACGGATTTCCGAATCAGCCAAACAGTGCAGCATTCCCGTCAATGTGGTCGATCAGCCAGAACTGTGCAGCTTCATCCTTCCCTCCATCATCGACCGCTCGCCGGTCATCGCCGCAATCTCCACCGGCGGTACGTCTCCAGTGCTGGCGCGGCTGTTGCGCGCAAGACTGGAGACGCTGATACCCGCATCGTATGGGCGGCTGGCCGAACTCGCGGCACGCTTTCGCGATCCGGTAAAACAACGTTTTGAAAACACCACGCAACGCCGCCGTTTTTGGGAAAATATTTTTCAAGGCCCGGTTGCCGAAATGGTATACAACGGCCGTGATAATGAGGCAGGCATCGCCATCCAGGCCGCTTTGGAGGATGCGCCAAGCACGGACTCTCTGAAACGTGGTGAAGTCTATCTTGTCGGCGCAGGCCCCGGCGATCCCGACCTGCTCACCTTCCGTGCCCTGCGCCTGATGCAGCAGGCTGATACCGTACTCTACGACCGTCTGGTAACACCGGAAATATTAGACCTGGTACGCCGCGAAGCCGAACGTATCTACGTCGGGAAAAAGCGGGCTTACCACACCCTGCGGCAGGAGGAAATCAATCAGGAATTAGTCCGCCTTGCCAAGCAAGGCAAGCGCGTGCTGCGCCTGAAAGGCGGCGACCCCTTCATCTTCGGGCGCGGTGGCGAAGAGATCGAAACACTCGCCGAGAACGGCATCCAGTTCCAGATAGTCCCCGGCATCACCGCCGCTTCCGGCTGCGCCAGCTACGCCGGCATCCCCCTCACCCACCGCGATTACGCGCAATCAGTGGTATTCGTCACCGGGCACCTCAAGGATGGTTCGATGGACCTCAACTGGGCCAATCTCGTGCAGCCCCAGCAAACAGTGGTGATCTATATGGGGCTGGCGGGACTTGATATTTTGTGCAGGGAATTGATTAATCATGGCATGCCCACAGACAGACCCATCGCCCTCATACAACAAGGCACCACCCCTCACCAGCGTGTCATCGTTGGCACACTGGAAACCCTGCCAGACATAGTCGCCGCGACTGAAGTGCATGCGCCCACTTTACTGATCGTGGGAGAGGTTGTGAGATTGAGGGACAAGCTGGCGTGGTTTGAAGCCAGCAAACCTAGCCCGGCAGGCTGCTAACCAGACAGAACGTTCAACCTGGGATATGGTGCTTGCCCATCAGCCTCACAGTGCTGGCCCAAGGCCCTTCTTCTTCGATCGGTTGCTCGGTAAAGCGGACCTCGCTGCCAATGGTCAATTTATCAAAGGCGTCCTCCAGAACGGCATTGCGGTAAAAGTTGATTTCACGCCCGTCCGCGGTCTCGATAATACCGGTGCTTCTCTCTGGAAACAGTTGCGCAACCCGACCATGGGAGGGCGTCTCATGGGTTTTGACGTCGGCACGCTGACGCCGGGAGTAATCTTCCAATTGGCGCTCGACAGCATCGAAGGCATCCCGGATCGCCACATACACATCCTCATGGGCATGGTGTTCCGGGGAGGCGCGGCTCGCCACGATCTCTCCGTTGGGCACGGTCAGATCAACCCGCACATGATAGAGATTGCCCTGATGATGACGCGAGTTGTCTAGTTCTACCATGACGCGACATCTCATGATGCGGTCATAAAACTCATCAAGCTTGTCAACCCTCTTGCGGACATCCGCTTCAACCAAATCCGAGGGGGACATGTTGCGAAATGTGACTTGCAGCGGCAGTTGCATATGTATCTCCTTTTCGTTCTTCTGGGAAAACAGCGTAGGGTTTCCCTGTCTGGTTGCTTCTAATCCAGGCCCTATAATCTGGGACGTCCCTCCTCTGCGAAACCCTTTTCATGGTAATCCTGACAATCGTAACAGCGCTTTGCCGTCGGATAGGCGGACAACCGCTCGTAGCCAACCTCCCCCTCACAATCCAGGCACATGCCGTACATGCCTTCGGCGATGCGCTGCAGCGCGTCTTCGATATCACGAACTTCGTTGACGTGACGGTGGATGACAGCAAGATCCAGATCCGACAGAAGATCAGCAACGGATTCTTCTCCAACATCGTGGACGGTGGTGGCAAGGTCGATGTAATGCTCATTGTCCGATTGCAATAATTCCCGGCGGATTTCCTCCAGCAATGCGGCCTTTTGCGCGCGCAACCGCGCCCTGAAATCCGCAAGCTGTTGTTGTGATAAATAATTCATATTAGCCCTCCTCTTCTATCGACCCTTGGCCTTGCCGTTCTTCCCCGGTACTTCGCACCTCCTCCATGGGCTCTGACCATTCTTTGGTTTCCATATCTGTTTCCTCGTATCCCAAATCATCCCGTTCGACATCATCCACGGGTCCGGTCCAGTCTTCCGGGGCTTCAATCAATTCCACATCCATGTCATACCACATGTCCAAATCCAGCGATTCCACGTCTCCATCGAAATGCTGTATATCGACAACACGATCCGCCTCGTCCACGACAATTACCTGGAATTCCTGGCCTTTATCCAAGTGCCGGTACCAGTTTCCTACCATCGGATCGCCCTCGGTCGACATTGATTTACCCCCCTGCACTCTTCCCTTGTTTTCCGCGCAGATTCACTATAATCACAAAATCGTTGCGGAAGAAAGCCGATTAATCAACTTGTTTGATCTAAATCAAACAAGACGCAGATACTTGCCTTTCGCGGGGTGGCTTTGCCATAATTGCCTTGAAATTCCGCCAGGGAAGGGGCAACAAATAAACCACTTTCTGGCCGGCCATCGTATGCACAACAATAAACACCTGACTTTACCCCCCTGTCACGCAGCAACAGCCCGTAAATCAGAGCAATCCGCCTTCACACTGATTGAGATGCTGTCCACTCTTGCCATTACCGGGATCATCGCCGTCTCCGCCGCGCCTTCGTTGCAAAACCTGCTCATGGACAATCGCATGGTGACGCGGGTGAACGATTTTATGGCGCATCTCAATCTGGCGCGTAGCGAGGCGATTCATCGTGGAGCGCGGGTGGTGCTCTGCCCCAGCACGGATCAACACAATTGCGCCAAGCACTCAACCTGGCATGAAGGATGGATCGTCTTCGTCGATGACAACTCAAACAGGAAACATGAGAGCAACGAGATGGTATTGCGGCTGCAAAACGCCGTGAATGATAGTTTCACGATAAAATCGGGAGCGCACCAACCCGTCGTATTTCAGCCTCACGGCAGTTCGGGCGGCACGAACGACACATTTATTTTTTGCGATGCGCGCGGTCCAGCGAAAGCCCGCGCGATTGTGTTATCCAACTCAGGCCGTCCGCGCATTGCGCATCATAAGAGTGACGGAACATCCTTAAGCTGCGTTTAGGCTGTTTCTTTCATGGCCTGTTTTTTCGGCTCTAGATTCAGAAAATCCAAAAGGTGTTCTTTGTTTTTCATGGCGTCGTCATAACCAAGCGCCATTAATTCACGGCAATAGCTCTTATCGAACAACAAATAGCTGACAAGATTTGAACCGTTACGGTTAAAGGCGCCAATACCGCGCAGCAGGTAGCGCACCGGGCGCGGCAAGCGGTGTGCGTGGCGTTCGGCGATCTTCGCCAGATCCTCGCTGGGCGAGACAGCCATCACTTCAACGGGGCGCAATGAAACGCCACCCTCACTCAAATACTCCGCCGGAATAACCTTGAGCGTTTGATTGACACGCTGCAGGCGCTCCATGTCGACCTCCAGGCTATCAAGAAAGATGCTGTTCAACACATGGCCCGCTATCTGAGCCAGCGAAGGATAATCATGCGCCTTAACACGCGGCGGCTGTTCTTCAGACTCCTGACGCACACCTATCACTAACACACGATCCGCTCCAAGGTGCAATGCCGGGCTAAGGGGGGAGACCTGGCGCATCGAGCCATCGCCGAAATACTCCCTGTTGATCTTCACTGCTGAAAAAATGAAGGGTATCGCCGAGGATGCCATCAAATGCTCAACGGTAATTTCAGCCGCGCTGCCCACGCGCCGCGCCCGCTTCCAGGGGGTCAATGATTTAGCCCCTTGAAAAAAATTCACCGATTGACCGGAGGTATAGCCAGACGCAGCCACGCTGAAAGCATGAAGCGCGCCAGCGTCGATGGATTCCTGAATTTTTTCACAGGGCAGATAACGGTTCAGCAGATGGCTCAGCGGCGAGCGATCAAGCAGGGAACGCGGATTGCGCTTGCCCAGCCCGCCGGACAACAAGGCGGCCAGCCAATGCCCGCCACTCGCCATGATACCCAGGGCATCGGCACGGTACACCTGATGTACCTGGAAGTTATGCCAGATCATCGTGAGCCGCCGCACGCCTTCCTGAAAGTGTGTCGCATAAATGGCCAGCGCCGCGCCATTAATCGCGCCCGCCGAGGTACCGCAGATGATGGGAAAGGGATTTTTGGCGCCATCGGGCAGCAACTCGGCAATCGCCTTGAGCACCCCCACCTGATAAGCCGCGCGCGCACCGCCGCCGGACATGATCAGAGCCACTTTCGGCGTGGCAGGAGATGGGAACTTTACAGGTGCATTAGCCATACCTTATATATCGGATGGTAAAGGATTTTTATCATGGTTTAACACCAAAAAATTTCCGCACCCACCACTTGCGCAGTTCCTCCAGCATCAGCATCCCCAGCGCAAACGGGATGACAAACAGCCACACGTCAATCGGGATGGGCGCGGTGCCGAAGACGAGGTTGCCCCAGGGGGTGTAGTCGATAAGCAGGATCAGTACAATCTCGGCGGCAATACCCCACAGAATCAATTTGTTGTTTAAAAAACCGCGGGAAAACGCTGAATCCCGATCACTGCGGCACAGGAACACATTCACATTCTGCATGACAATGATGGCACTGAGGCACGCGGTGGTGGCCTGGAGATAGAGCGGATCATCGTGCGGCAGCACCTGTCCGTATTGCCATCCCGCACCGTGCAGGACATAGAAAAATGCAGCCATCGCCGCTATCGCCTCCATGCCCCCCAAAAACAGATAGGCGCGCAACATCAACGAGCCGCTCAGCAGGCGTTCGCCGCGCGGACGCGGCGGGCGCTGCATGATATGGGGACTGGGCTTTTCCGTACCCAACCCCAGTGCGGGCAGCATGTCAGTGCCCAAGTCCACGGCAAGGATCTGGATGATAGTCAGAGGCAGCGGGATCTTGAACAGGACAAAAGCCAGATAGGGAATGAGTTCCGGAACATTGGAGGTCAGAATATAAGTGAGAAATTTCCGGATGTTATCAAATACAGCCCGTCCCTCCTCGATGGCGGCGACGATGCTGGCGAAGTTGTCGTCCATCAGCACCATGTCGGCGGCTTCCCGGGCGACATCAGTACCGGCTATCCCCATGGCGATGCCGATGTCGGCTTTTTTTAACGCCGGGGCGTCGTTCACTCCATCGCCGGTCACAGCCACGATCTCGTTCTTGCGTTTCAAAGCGCTGACGATGCGCATTTTCTGGTCGGCGGCAACACGCGCGAAGATGATCTCCGGCGCATCCAGCGCCAACTGAAGCTGGGTATTGGAGAGCCGCCGCAGGTGATCGCCGGTGATAATGACAGGGCTGCTCGATTGCACCAGGCCGATCTCCCTGGCGATGGCTTGGGCGGTATGGGGATGATCGCCGGTGACCATGATCACCTTGATGCCCGCCTCCTTGCACTTCCGTATGGCGGCGGGCACCTCGGGCCGGGGCGGATCTTCCAGCCCCACCAGCCCGGCGAGAATCAGATTCTGTTCCAGATGATCTTTATCATACCCTTCGGCAACAGACCGGTGGGCAAAGGCCAGCACCCTCAACCCCTGCTCCGCCATGGCTTCCTGGGCCTGCAAGAATTGCGACTTCATTTCGGCAGTGAGGGGCTGGACAGCCTCCCCGGCCTGTACTTGCTGACACAGCGGCAGCACCATCTCCAGCGCCCCCTTGGTGTAGAGTGTCAGGCCATGGGAGGTCTGCTGGAGCGTCGACATGCGCTTGCGCCCCGCGTCAAAGGGTATCTCATCAAGGCGCGGTGCGGTCAGTGCCTCCGGCATGATCTGTTTTGCCATTTGCACCAGCGCCACCTCCATGGGATCACCCATCCATTCGCGCACCCCCTCCTTTTCAGTCTCCTTCAGGTTATGGCACAGCAACACCCCTTCGAAAAAAGGGCGATGAGTCTCTTTCAAGCCAGATAACGGCTCCACAGCGGCATCGTCATAAAAACGGCCCGGCAAAAAGACCCTTTTCACTGTCATACGATTCTGCGTGAGCGTACCGGTTTTGTCGGTGCAGATCACCGTCGCCGAGCCCAGCGTCTCAACTGCGGGCAGGTGCCGGATCAGGGCATTGCGTTTGGCCATGCGCTGCGAACCCATCGCCAGAGCCAAGGTGACGGTTGGCAACAGCCCCTCGGGAACATTCGCCACAATGATGCCGATGGCAAAGATGAAGTTCTCCCAGAAAGACAGCCCCAGCGCCTGGCCGATGAAGAAGAACACCACCCCCAGCCCCGATGCCAGCAAAGCCACCAGCCGGCTGAGCCGGATGATCTCCTTTTGCAGAGGAGACAACATCTCGCCCGTGGTCTGAGTCAAATGAGCGATCTTGCCAAATTCGGTGTGCATGGCGGTGGCGAAGACCAGGGCGCGAGCCTCACCGGAAACCAATGATGTCCCCGCGAGCAGGATATTCTTGCTGCGGATCAACTCTTCTTCGCCGCTAGGATTCATATCCCTGGCTTGGGGCAGTGACTCGCCGGTAACAGTGGCATTGTTCACTCTCACCCCAAAGGCCTCGATCAGGCGGCAGTCGGCGGGGACATCATCCCCCTCTTCCAGCAGGATCACATCACCCGGCACCACATCTTGCGCCGAAATCGCCTGCACCTTGCCCTCCCGCAGCACCTTCACTTGATGGGGCAACAGCCTTTCCAGCGCAGCAATGGCCCTCTCCGCCCGGTATTCCTGCCAGAAGGAGAACAAGCCATTGACCAGGATCACACCCAGAATTGCGAAACCGAGGGTGATCATGCCCTTGCCGGGATCGCTGAATTCAGCGACAAAGGCCAAGCCCGCCGCCACCCACAGGATCAGGGCAAAAAAATGGGTAAATCCCTTCAGAAAGCGCAAAGCCAGCGATTCGTGCCGCATCTGTTCCACACGGTTAGGGCCAAACTCCGCCAGCCTGTGCCGCGCCTCACCTTCAGTCAGCCCGGCAGGGCCACTGCGCAAGCTGTGGAATGCTTCGTCAACGCTGAGGTGGTGGATTTTCATGATACTGTCATCTTATCCCGTCAATATTTCAACCTAAAAACCTCAATTGGCGTCGTAGCGAGAATGACTAAGGTGCTGAAGATGGGCGAGAAAATCGTGAAATATTCCGCAGCCGTAGCCAAGCGCTACGGTGACATGCGCCATCCCTGGCGCACGCCCTTTGGGCAGCCTGTGGCTGTCCCATTTTGCTCCCGGCAAAACGGTGAGGACAGATTTCACGATTTTCTCGCGCAGATTCGGTGCATTAGGCATTCGCAGTAGACTCCAACTGAGGTTTTTAGGTTCATAGGATGCGCCGCGCCCTTCAGCGAGATTGTGAACAGGTTCTGAGACGTACCCTGCATTTGATAAGATATAGCGCCCTTCTGCCTTGACCTAAATCAAATTCCTTGCGAAAAGAATGATGAATACCCAGAAAACCGTATTAATTCTCTGCACTGGCAACTCCTGCCGCAGCCAGATGGCCGAGGCCCTGATCAATCATCACCTGGGTCCGCATATCCGCGCCATCTCCGCCGGCACCAGCCCCAAGGTGGCGGATGGCGCCATTGCCGCGTTGCAACAGCTTGGTGTCAACACCGCAGAACTACACCCCAAGACGGTGGACTCCGTAATGGGCGAATCCGTTGACCTGGTCGTGACCGTGTGTGATAACGCCAAAGAGACCTGCCCGGTCTTCCCTAAAAAGATCGCAACCATCCACATACCGTTTCACGATCCGCACGGCGAGCCGCTGGAAAGCTTTGTGCGCGTGCGCGATCAGATCCGCGACCAACTGCTGCCGGAAATCAAGCGCCGCTTATGCTGATTGCAGGGCTGATCTTCATCGCCACACTGGTATTGGTCATCTGGCAACCTAAAAAACTCGGCATCGGCTGGAGCGCGCTGAGCGGGGCACTGGTAGCATTATTCAGCGGTGTCATTTCACTTGCTGATGTGCCTGTCGTATGGCACATCGTATGGGATGCCACCTTCACTTTCATCGCCCTGATCCTCATTTCCCTGATACTCGACGCCGCTGGATTTTTTGAATGGGCGGCGCTGCATATGGCGCGCTGGGGCAATGGCCGCGGGCATTGGCTATTTTTGCTGATCATCCTGCTTGGTGCTACGGTGGCAGCATTGTTCGCCAATGATGGCGGAGTGCTGATACTTACCCCGATCGTCTTTGAGATGCTGCGCGCCTTGCGCTTCACTCCCAAAGCCTCGCTGGCGTTTATCATGGCTACCGGATTTGTGGTGGACACCACCAGCCTGCCGCTGATGATTTCCAACCTGGTCAATATTGTCACCGCTAATTATTTCGATATTTCATTCACCCGCTATGCCCAGGTCATGTTCCCGGTGAATCTGGTTTCGCTGGCAGCGACGATGCTGGTGCTCTGGCTATTTTTCCGCAAGGACGTGCCGCCACGTTTTGATGTTTCCGTCCTTGATGATCCTGCAAAGGCGATTCGCGATCCCTTTGTGTTCAAGATGGGCTGGCTGGTTTTAATATTGCTATTGATTGGATATTTTTCCGCGCACCCGCTGCATTTGCCGGTCTCCGCCGTTGCCGGATCAGCCGCGCTGATCCTGATAATGGCAGCGGGGCGTGAGCATTTTTTGAAACAACAGCCCAAGGCCGTTATTCCACTACCCACCCTATTGCGCGAGGCACCTTGGCAGGTGGTGTTATTTTCGCTGGGGATGTATCTGGTGGTGTTTGGCTTGCGCAATCAGGGATTGACCGCCAAACTAAGCCGCATTCTTGAGTGGCTGGATGGACAGGGAATATGGCTTGCCACGCTCGGCTCAGGCTTTCTGTTTGCCGGCTTGTCAGCGGTGATGAACAACATGCCGACAGTGCTGATCGGCAGCCTCGCCATCAATGACGCAACACTCTCGCCAGCGGTACGTGAAGCCATAATCTACACCAACGTCATCGGCTGCGACCTCGGCCCCAAAATCACCCCCATCGGCAGCCTGGCCACCCTGCTGTGGCTGCACGTATTGGCACAACGCGGCATGCGCATCGGCTGGGGATATTATTTCCGCACCGGTGTCGTGCTGACAACACCGGTATTATTCCTCACTCTGCTTGGACTCACTGGATGGCTGCAATTTTTGCGTTAACCTAGGAGCCTGTCGGACTTAGGTCGAATCTGCTGCAAAAGATGGCAGTTGGACGGGGTGGAGCGTGGTTCACCGGACAGGTGCGTCTGTGGATTATGAAAAAACCTATTTGAACTGTGCTGCTGTCAGCTACCAAGATAAGCGGTCAACTGCCGTTTCTAGGATTGCCCAAGTGACGCCATAACCCGCCAGAAGCAGGCACGCACCCGCGTTCAATTTCATTTTGAGGAAGACGATACCTGTGCTTCTGTGGCAAAATCTAAAATATCCTATTTCGATTTTGGCATTGAGACACACTGATGGCGACACAAAAGAACAATCTGAACAGTTTTGGCACCCGGTCCACCCTCACCGTTGACGGAAAAAATTACTTCTACCATTCACTGCCGGCGCTGGCCCAGGCCGGTATCGGCAATAGCGCGCGGCTGCCCTTTTCGCTCAAAATCCTGCTGGAAAACCTGTTGCGCCAGGAAGATGGCGTTGCGGTCAAAAAGGCCGATATCGAGGCCCTGACACAGTGGGATCCCACGGCCGAACCTGACCGGGAAATCTTTTTCATGCCATCGCGGGTGCTGCTCCAGGACTTCACTGGCGTGCCCGCCGTTGCCGATCTGGCAGCGATGCGCGCCGCATTGCAGCGTCTGGGCGGCGACCCCCGCAAGATCAACCCTTTCACGCCCGCCGACCTGGTGATCGACCATTCGGTACAGGTAGACCAGTACGGCAGCTCCACGGCTTTCCAGTCCAACGCCACCCGCGAATTCGAACGCAACAGCGAGCGCTACCAGTTTCTGCGCTGGGGACAAAACGCTTTCAACAACTTCCATGTCGTGCCGCCGGATAACGGCATCGTCCATCAGATCAACCTCGAATATCTGGCTCCGGTGGCGATGGTTGCGGAGCAGGATGGCTGCGCCTGGATCTACCCCGATACCGTGATCGGCACCGACTCCCACACCACCATGATCAATGGCCTGGGCGTGCTGGGTTGGGGCGTAGGCGGCATCGAGGCCGAGGCGGCGTTGCTCGGCCAGCCCAGCTCGATGCTCATCCCGCAGGTAGTGGGATTCAAGCTCGTCGGCAAATTGCCTGCCGGGGCCACTGCCACTGATCTGGTGCTAACCATCACCCAGGTGTTGCGTAAAAAAGGCGTAGTGGGCAAATTCGTGGAATTTTACGGCCCTGGCCTTGCCTGCCTAACCTTGGCCGACCGCGCCACCATCGCCAACATGGCCCCGGAATACGGCGCAACCTGCGGCATCTTCCCGGTGGACAGCCAAACCTCCGGCTACCTGCGTCTCACCGGCCGCGAACGCCTGATACCGCTGGTGGAGGCCTATTACCAGGCGCAAGGGCTGTGGTATTCGCCGGATCAGCCCGAACCAGCCTACTCGGAGACCGTGGTGTTCGATCTCGGCTCCGTGGTGCCGTGTCTGGCCGGTCCGTCGCGCCCGCAAGACCGCGCCCCGCTCAGCGAGGTGCGTGGTTCATTTCGTAAGTTGCTGGCGAATCAGTACAAAGAAGAAGCCTCCGCCCTGCACAAAGAAGATCTCAACCACTGGCTGAACGAGGGCGGCAGTCCCGTCCTTATCACCCCGGAGCTGGCGCCCGCCCATCCGGACGAGGCGTTGAATGTGTTCGGCACCTGCGTGCCGGTGCGCCAGCCCGATGGCCTGGCCTACAAGCTCTGCCACGGATCGGTGGTCATCGCCGCCATCACCAGTTGCACCAACACCTCCAACCCGTCAGTAATGATTGCCGCGGCGCTGCTGGCGAAAAACGCGGTGCAGCGCGGCCTGCAAGTCAAACCCTGGGTCAAGACCAGCCTCGCGCCCGGATCGAGGGTGGTCACCGATTACCTTATCAAGTCCGGCCTTATGCCGTATATGGAGGCGCTGCGCTTCCATCTTGTGGGCTATGGCTGCACCACCTGCATCGGCAATAGCGGCCCGCTGCCCGACCACATATCACAGGCCATTCTCGATGGCGACCTCGCGGTGGCATCGGTGCTGTCCGGCAACCGTAATTTCGAGGGGCGCGTCAACCCGCTGGTGCGCGCCAACTATCTGGCCTCGCCGCCGCTGGTGGTCGCCTATGCCCTGGCAGGCAACATCAACATCGACCTGACGGTAGATCCCCTCGGCATCACCCCCACCGGCGAGATGATCTACCTCAAGGACATCTGGCCTTCCAACGAGGAGATTGCCGATCTGGCCCGTACCCACGTGGTATCCGCCCAGTACAAGCGCACCTACTCGGACATCTTTCGCGGCAATCACGAATGGAACAGCCTGGAAGTGCCCAGCGGCCAGCTTTTTGACTGGAATAATGATTCGACTTACATCAAGGAGCCGCCATTCTTTGACGGCATCACCACCACCCCCGCGCCACTCACCGACATCGTACAGGCGCGCGTGCTGGCGCTGCTGGGAGACTCCGTCACCACCGACCATATCTCCCCTGCCGGCTCCATCGGCAAGGCCAGCCCCGCCGGAAAATACCTGATCGGCCTGGGTGTACCCGCCACCGAGTTCAACTCCTACGGCGCACGGCGCGGCAACCATGAGGTCATGGTACGCGGCACCTTCGCCAATGTGCGCCTGAAAAACAAACTGGTCGAAGGCGTGGAAGGCGGCGTGACGCTATACCTGCCAGGCGGGGAGCAGATGCCGATCTATGACGCCTCGATGCGCTACCAGGCACAGGGCACATCGCTCATCGTTATCGCCGGCAAGGAATACGGCACCGGCTCGTCGCGCGATTGGGCGGCCAAAGGCCCCAAACTGCTCGGCATTCACGCCGTAATCGCGGAAAGTTTCGAGCGCATCCACCGCTCCAACCTGGTGGGCATGGGCATCCTGCCGCTGCAATTCCTGCCCGGCGAAAACGCCCAGACGCTGGAACTGACCGGACACGAGACCTACGATATCGCCGGCCTCACCGCGCTCACACCGGGGCAGAAGATCGAAGCCGTAGCAACCGCCGCCGATGGCAGTATCAAACGATTCACTGTCCAGTCACGCATCGACACCGCCAATGAAGTGGAATACTTCCGCCACGGCGGCATCTTGCCATACGTGCTGCGGCAGTCGGTGCGGGAATAACAACCTCCACCTTGCTGTGGCTGCCAATCGCGCATGGAGCGTACAGGTTGGGTCACGGAGCGCAAGCTCCGGGCCCAATCTACTTTAAGCAACCAAAACCCGATCCAACCCCGCCAAAACAGCCTTATCTTATCGCAAGCTTCTTGGCTGCGGTCACCGCCTTTTTCGGCAGCGTCAGCGTCAACACACCGTCAGCATACTTTGCCTGGCTTTCGGTCTCATCCACGTCCTGCGCCAGCGTAAAGCTGCGGTACATGCTGCCATAATAGCGTTCGCTACGCAGCACCTTCTCGCCTTCCTTTTCTTCTTTCTCTTTTTTCACTTCGGCACTGATGGCAACCTGGTTGCCATTGATCGTTACATTAATATCCTCTTTGTTCACGCCCGGCATTTCGGCCCGCACGGTGTAGGCTTTGTCATTCTCGGAAATATCGAGTGTGACCTGCGGCTTGCCCAGCATTTCATGACGCAACGGCCGGACAAAGTCCCGCATCAACTCTTCAAGCCTATTGTCAAAGGCGCTGATATCAAAGGGATTAAAACGCACAAGATTGGTCATGGCATGTCTCCTTTTCCTTAAGTGGGAACTACGCAATCAAGGAATTTCTGGTTTTATTCAGAGATCCCAGCGGCGCTCTCCGTGCCCTGAAAATTCCAGGATGGAATTATCCAGAGCGTCCTCAATATATACCCAGCTAACTCAAAAAACATTGATCTAGATCAAGGAAAATGTAGTTATTACCCCCCATACTGCGCTGTGTGGGCGGTTAATAATTCTATTTCAAAACGCCAGTAATTATGTAGGGTGCACCCTACTATTCCACTGCGGATAAAAGTATATGGTTGCCGATATTACCTTTTACGATGTCTCGGAAGATCAGCACCCGCTGCTGCGCAGAGCGCTCAATAATTATCCGTTTTGGGACGCCCGGCTGGTGGAGGAACCGCTGAGCCTGAAAAATACCGTGCTTGCGGAAAAGAGCGCAGCAATCTCAATCTTTACCGACAGCCCGATCACTTTGGGGATACTCGAACGGCTTCCGGCGTTGCGCCTCGTGGCGACACGTTCTTCCGGTGTCGATCATATCGACCTGGCGGCGGCACAGCACCGGGTAACTGTGTGCAATGTGCCACATTACGGTGAAATCGCAAAAGCGGAATATGCCTTCGGCCTGCTCATCGCCCTGATGCGGCGCCTGTCACCCACATTGAAGCGATGCTTCAATGGCAATTTTTCCCGCATCGGGCTCACGGGACAGAATTTGCACGGCAAGACATTGGGGATAATCGGCACCGGCCCGGTCGGCATGCGGGTGGCGCGCTTCGCCCACGCCTTCGGCATGCGCATCCTGGCCTGGGACCCCCAGCCCAATACACAACTCAGCCAGGATTATGGCGTAGATTATCTGGACCTTGACACCTTGTTGCCACAGGTGGATGCGCTTAGCCTCCACCTGCCTTATACCACCCCCCTGCATCACCTGCTCGATGAAGCGCGGCTGCGATTACTAAAGGCGGGAGCGGTGCTGGTAAACACTGCGCGCGGGGGGCTGATCGACAGCCGTGCATTGGCGCGGCTGCAGGCGGAGGGGCATTTTGGCGGCCTGGCGCTGGACAGGTTCGAGGGAGAAATGGTGTGGCTCCATGCCCAGGCCCCCCTGCCGCGTGACCTGACATCAACGCAGTTTGAGCAGGCGCTGCACAGTTTTCAGTTACAGTTGGGCGAAAATGTTCTCCTGACACCCCACAATGCCTTCAATACTACCGAGACGTTAGAACTCAGCCTATCAACAACGATTGAAAACATAGGCGGATTCTTTGCCGGACAACCGCAGAATGTCGTGAAATTTGAGCGTGAGTCACCGCTCGAATAATGCGATGGATTCCACGTGCGTAGTATGCGGGAACATATCCATGACACCTGCGCTGACCAGACGGTAACCATGATGGTGTACCAGTTCGGCGGCGTCACGCGCCAAAGTGGCAGGGTTGCATGAGACATACACCATGCGCGAGGCGCCAAAGGCAGGCAGGTGTTTGACAGCCTCGAAGGCACCCGTGCGGGGCGGGTCGAGCAGGATCTTGTCAAAACCGAGGCCGACCCATGAATAGTCCACGGCAAGATTCAAATCAGCGGCATGGAACTCAACATTGGTGATGTTGTTGCGCTGCGCATTGCCGCGCGCGCGTTGCACCAGTTCCTCACTCCCCTCCACGCCCACCACGCTGCCCGCGTGCCGCGCCAGCGGCAGCGTGAAATTGCCCAAGCCACAAAACAGATCGAGTATCCGGTCGCCGGGCTGCGGGTCCAATAGCTCCAGCGCACGATTGATCATCGTGCGGTTGAGTCCGGCATTCACCTGGGTGAAATCGGTGGGCAAGAAAAACAGCTCGAGATCGTAATCCGGCAGGCGGTAGCTAAGTGTGGCGGACTCCGGCCATAGCAGTGTCACTGCCTCCGGCCCGCCCGGTTGCAGATAGATCTGAAAACCGTGATGCTCGCCAAACCCGCGCAGCCTGGCCTGATCGTCGCCATCAAGATCGGCAAGCGTGCGGAACACCAAGGCAGTATGGTGATCACCTACTGCAATCTCAATCTGTGGTATGCAGTCACGCGCGTCCATGCCATCGAGCAACGCCCGCAGCTCCATAATGCGCTCACCCACGGAGGGATCAAGCACATCACAGCGCGTCAAATCGGCGAGCAGGTTGCTGCGTTTTTCGCGGAAGCCCACCAGCATTGCCTGTTTTTTTATCACGTATTTCGCACTCAGCCGCGCCTTGCGCCGGTATCCCCAGTGCCGCCCGGTGAGTGGGGGCAGCAGGGATTCAGGGGCTACCTTGCCGATGTGCGCGAGACTGTCGAGCATCACCTGTTGCTTGGCGAGAATCTGCGCCTCGACCGCCATGTGTTGCAGGCTGCAGCCGCCACACACATTGAAATGCGGACAGCGCGGCTCGACACGGTGCGGTGAGGCCTTGAGTATACGTACCGCCTGGCCTTCATCATAACGCCGACGCTGGGCGGTATAGGTAAACATCACCTCCTCACCCGGCAGCGCACCTTCGATAAACACCGCCTTGCCGCCAATGTGAGCCACGCCACGGGCGTCCTGTGCCAGGGATTCAACATCGGCCCGCGCCGTTTCGACCGGCATTTTTTTGAGATTGCGTCTTGTCATGCTTAGAAAACTAGTGCCGCCACGCCTGCAGAAACTCATTGAGGTGGGTCTTGTTCTCTTTGATCAGTGCATCGCGCAAACGCTGGCATTCCCCAGCGTAGGAATCGGCAGTAAGGCGCCCCCTGATCAATTCAAAGCGCAAATAGACAAGGTAGGTATTGAGCACATCCGTCTCGCAATAGTTGCGGATTCCGATGATATCGCCGCGCTGGTAGCTGTCCCACACCTGGGCGCCGTGCATGCCCATCTTGCCGGGAAAGCCCAACAGCATGGCGATATCGTCCAGCGGTGCGGTGGCCCGCGCCTGAAAACCCGACAGCACGTCCATCAGATCGGTATGCCGGTCATGATAGCGGTTCAGGTAATTGTTCCAGCGAAACTCGCGATTATCATCTCCGGTATCCCAGTAACGCGGTGCGGCGATGCCGTGCAGCAAGGCGCGATAATGCAACACAGGCAGATCAAAAGCGCCGCCATTCCATGTCACCAGTGTGGGTGTGAACCTGTCGATGCCGTCGAAGAAACGCTGGATCAATTCCTGTTCGGGCGCATCAGGCTCACCCAGCGACCATACCTTAACGGTATCGCGGGTGCGCAGCACTGCGGAGATTGCAACGATCTTTTGCAGGTGCAGGCGCAGGAAATCCGAACCACCCGTCTCCTGGCGGCGCAGATGATACATCACTTCAGCAACGTCCTTGTCGCTCAGCCCCTCCAGCGCATGGAGCCGTCGGCCTGCCTCGACATCAGGCACCGTTTCAATATCAAAGACAAATACATTCACTCAGGAAATACCCCGGTAGACAAATAGCGGTCACCCCGGTCGCAGGCAATGCTGACGATCACGGCGTTCTCCACTTCTTGTGACAGACGCAAGGCGGCGTATAGTGCGCCGCCGGAGGAAATACCCGCAAAAATCCCCTCGCGCGCCGCAAGCAGCCGCGTAGTTTCCTCCGCCTCCATCTGCCCCACTTCCATGACACGATCCACACGAGAAGCGTCATAAATCCTCGGCAGATATTCCTTGGGCCAACGGCGGATGCCCGGAATACTGGCACCCTCTTCCGGGTGTACGCCGACAATCTGAATGGCGGGGTTTTGTTCCTTGAGATAGCGCGATACGCCCATGATGGTACCGGTGGTGCCCATGGCGCTGACAAAGTGGGTGATCTTGCCGCCGGTGTCGCGCCAGATCTCCGGGCCGGTACTTTCGTAATGAGCCAAAGGATTATCCAGGTTAGCGAACTGATCGAGCCGCTTACCCTGCCCCGCCTGCTCCATGTGCACCGCCAAATCACGGGCCGCTTCCATCCCTCCTTCGCGCGGGACAAGCACCAGCTCCGCGCCAAAGGCCTTCATCACCGCGCGACGCTCCACACTCATGTGTTCTGGCATGATCAGCAGCATACGATAACCCTTGATGGCGGCGGCCATCGCCAGGGCGATGCCGGTATTGCCGCTGGTGGCCTCGATCAGGGTATCGCCAGGCATAATCTCACCGCGCGCCTCGGCATGACGTATCATGCTAAGAGCGGCCCGGTCTTTCACTGAACCGGCGGGATTGTTACCCTCCAGCTTCACCAGCACGGCGTTGCTGGTCGCGCCCGGCAAACGCTGCAACCTGACCAGCGGCGTGTTGCCTGCAAATGTTTCAAGTGTTGGGAAATTCATAATATTAATTTTATCTCAATTTTTGCAGACAAACGCCCTTTTCTTTAGAATAAAGCCCGTAGTTATTCTCTTACAGCATACGTGGTTATCCCCTGACTGACGCCCCTCGAAAAATACATTTTAATCCCGGAATACCTTGCTATGTCTAAAAACACCCGTGCCCTAAAAATGGCCGTACTCGCGTGTGCGGAAATAATGCTGTTAATAACAGGCAAAGCACATGCGGGGAATGGCAAGGAAACCGCAACAAAATGGCTCTCGGATGAGGATTTTCTTGGAAAAATGCCTGTCATACTCTCCGCATCGCGCCTCTCTCAACCCCCGGCTGAGGCACCCGCCGCAACAACGGTCATCGACCGCGACATGATCAGCGCCTCGGGAGCGCGCGAGCTGGCCGACCTCTTCAGACTGGTGCCGGGCTTTCAGGTAGGGTATGCGAGCGGCCACTGGCAAACCGTGACCTACCATGGACTGGCGGATACCTTTGCAAGGCGCCTGCAAGTCCTGATCGACGGCCGCTCGGTATATACCCCCGCCTTCGGCGGCGTGCAATGGAGTGACCTGCCGCTGGCGCTGGACGATATCGAGCGCATCGAGGTGATACGCGGCCCGAACATGGCGAGTTATGGCGCCAATGCCTTTCAGGGAGTTATCAACATCATCACGCGCCACGCCTCACAGGATGCAGGCACACGCATCAAGGCGATAGCGGGATCAAAAGGCGTGGCGGAAGGCTTTCTGCGCCATGGCGGCACAAACGGCAACCTCGACTACCGTTTCACCGTCGGCCACCGCGAAGATAATGGCTTCGACAACCGCAACGACAGTAAACGTGTTTCTCTGGCCACACTGCGTACCGATTACCGTCCCAACACGAATGACACCATCATGTTTCAATTCGGACTCAACACCGGCCCGCGCGGCATGGGTGAGCCGCCGACGCAGGACAACCCAACGCCCACCAATAACGAACACACAAGAACCGTAAACAGCCGCTATGAACAGCTCCGCTGGCAGCGCAGCATGAATGCCGGCCAGGAAATCAGCATTCAATTCTTTCACAATTACCATAAGGCCAGCGAGGCATGGCTCACACCACCTCTGAAAATCATTGGTGGCGCGCAATACCCCATGAACGAGGACGTGACAGCGCAGCGTTACGAACTGGAGCTGCAACACAACCTGAGCCCCTTTGAAGATTGGCGTTTCGTATGGGGCGCGAGCACCCGCGTCGACCAGGTCACTTCACCCACGTTTCTGGGGACCACGCAAGCGCTTAATCATAGGTTACATCGACTGTTCGTCAATGGCGAATGGCGCATCACACCGGCATGGCTCTTGAACATGGGAGCGATGCTGGAGAAAAACGACATTACCAACACGGATATTGCACCTCGCCTGGCGTTGAACTACCTGATCAACGAACACCATTCGTTGCGCGCCAGCGTTTCAAAAGCGCTGCGTACCCCAGTGATCTACGAAGACCGCGCCAACTATAAAGCAAGCTTCGGCCCTTTGCTAAATCACCTCTACCTGGGCAACAAGGCACTGATGCCAGAAACTATTGTCTCGCGCGAACTGGGTTATCTCGGCAACTTCCCAGCGGCGTATCTTTCTCTGGACATCAAGATTTTTCAGGATGAAATAAAGAGCCTTATCAGCGCGGGCCAGGTGCCTTATCCTGGCGACAATATTGATGGGAAGACCCGGCAATTCCTGAATGGCGACAACGCCAGCATCCGTGGCGCGGAAACCCAGATCAAATACCAACCGCAAAAAAGCACGCAAGTAATATTGAGTTATGCCTATACCGATATCAACAGTAGCGACTACTGGATTCGCTACTCAACGACGGCCCCCGCCAACTCGTTCAGCCTGCTGGCCATGCAAAATTTACCGGGCAATTTGCGCGGCAGCCTTGGGTACTATCAAACCGACAAGGTCTATTACATAGGTATGGTTACAGCAGAGGGTGCCGGCGCAATGAAGCGGCTCGACCTGCGCCTTGCACGCCCATTCCGTGGCGGTGAATTTGCGGTGGTGGCCCAGAATGTTCTGAACGGCTATCAGGAATACCGGTATCAGAATATCTTTGACTCACGCTGGTATGCAACACTGACCTTAGACCTGCAATGATCGCCGCGCCTGAATGTGACCATGAACTGAAGCAAGAGAAATGTCTCGTTTCGTGATCAATTGTGTGCTTGGAAAAACGCGCCTGCTGCTTGGTCTTCTACTGTTCGTCATGCCGCCGGCCATTGCCTCCGCAGCGAATATTACTGTAGTCGCCAACCCGCAGGATGATTCCCACGCTGAACTGATAGAGGGCATGAAAGCCGCGCTTGCGCGATACCCTGACAACGGGTTCAGTATCAGCGTCGTTCCTCTGGCATCACTGGATAACAATAGCGTTCGAGAACGGGACTTTCTGGATGCTGATCTCATCGTTACAGTGGGGACAGCCGCCGCACAGCAAACTGCGCAATTGGATAGCCCGGCGCTCGCCAAAACTCCATTGCTTCACGCCCTTATCCCCAAAATAAATTTTGATGGCATCACCCAGCGGCGGCGGACTGAAGCTAATCCTGCGCGCGATTTATCCGCTATCTATCTTGATCAGCCGCTGCCAAGACAGGTCGCCCTGTTGCGCCTGGCGCTGCCGCAGTACAAGCGGCTGGGGGTGGTGCTGGGTCCGGCCTCGCAAACACTTCTGCCAGGCATGGAAAACGCTGCGGAAAAGGAAGGTTTACGCCTCTACAGCCGCACCGCAAGAAACGAAAGTTCGCTGATAACAACGCTCAACGATGTGCTGGCAGAAAGTAACATGATACTGGCCATTCCTGATCCATTGATATTCAACCGCTACACAGTGCAGAATCTGTTATTGACAACCTACCGGCAAAAAATTCCCGTCATCGGGTTTTCACAGGCCTATGTCCGGGCAGGGGCGCTTATGGCAGTTTATTCCACACCCACGCAGATCGGCCAGCAAGTCGCGGAGGCGCTGCGTCTGGCCGCCACCAAAAGCTGGAAACTACCAGCACCACAGTATCCGCACAATTACAGCATCACCATCAACTATCAGGTAGCACGCTCCCTGGGCCTGCGCCTGCCTGATGAGCACGATCTCCTGTTTCGTTTGCAACAAGCAGACAACCCATCCTTATGAAGCGCTGGAGCATCAAAAATAAAATCCTGCTTCTGGCGCTGCTGCCTGCCACTATCATCGCCCTGCTAATCACTGCCTACTTTACCAGCATGCGCATCGCGGACCTTGAGCAGACGCTGCTGAATCGAGGCAAGGCCATAACAACACATTTAACCCAGGCCAGCGAATACGCGGTATTCTCCGGCAACCATGACATTCTGCGCGACCTGGTGAATGCTGCGGCCAAGGAATCCGATGTCGTCTCGGCCGTTATTGACGATGCACAGGGTGTGCCACTGGCCAGATCAGGCTCGCCCCCAGCGCCCACAGGCTCGCCTATGGAAACGAGTTCAAACACCGCCACGACACTATCAGCTGACAAAAAATTCCTGGTATTCCGCTCGCCGATCCTTCTCGCAGGCATCACCGTCGACGACTACGCAGACACAACAGGAAGCGCGCAACGCCAGCTACTGGGGCATGTCACCATCGCACTGTCACGGGCAAGCACAGTGGCAAGACAAAATCAGGCATTTGCCACCGCGCTGCTTATAATGTTTGCAGGCCTGGCAATAAGCGCATTAATCGCACTGCGCATGGCGCGAGGTGTTACGCGGCCTATCATGAATGTGACCTGGGCGATGAAACAACTGGAACAGGGCGATCTTGAAATTCACGTTTCACCTACATCCACTGACGAATTGCGCGTCCTTGAAACAGGCATCAATTCAACAGCCTCCGCACTTAAAGCCGCTCAAGAGGACCTGCAAGGGAAAATAGCCCAAGCCACGATGGATTTGCGAAGAACACTGGATATGATGGAGCTGCAAAACGCAGAGCTGGATACCGCGCGACACAATGCGCTTGAAGCGAGCAAGGTGAAATCCGAATTTCTTGCCAACATGAGCCATGAAATCCGCACTCCGATGAATGCGATTGCCGGATTCACAAACCTTATCCTGAAAACAAAGCTGGATGAGGAGCAGCGTGACTACATCGAAACTATCCGCAAATCCTCTGAAAATCTTCTTGCCATCATCAATGACATTCTTGATTTATCAAAAATCGAATCAGGTAAGCTGATACTGCAAAATGTCGCCTGTGATCTGCGTGAATGCCTCGACGAGGTACTCTCCTTGCTCGCGCCCATTGCCCATGAAAAGGGACTGGAACTGGTGCCGCTTGTCTATTCCGACGTACCATCGCGCTATAGCGGCGATCCTTTAAGAGTAAAACAGCTCATCACCAATCTGGTGGACAATGCCATAAAATTCACCCATGAGGGCAGCGTAGTGGTCCGCGTCATGCTCGAAGAGGAAGACGCGGACCAGACCGTACTGCGCATCAGCGTCACCGATACCGGCATCGGCATCGCCCCAGAGCATAGACAGCGGCTATTCTCAGCCTTCGCCCAGATAGACACCTCGGACACACGAAAATATGGCGGGACAGGACTTGGACTTGCCATCTGCAAGAAATTGGTCGAACAGATGGGTGGCGAAATCGGGCTGGAAAGCGAACCCGGCACGGGATCAACCTTCTGGTTCACCTTGCGCGGAAAAAAGCTCGCCTCCCCACGCGATGCCCAGCCCGCCGCCACTCCGTTAGCAGGCTATACGGTATTACTGTATGAGCCACATCCACTGGCACGGTTGGCGGTCTATCACACCCTGACGGGGTGGGGCATGTCAGTTAGTGAGGCCGAAGACCCATCGGCCCTGAATCCGATGTTGCGCGACGCTGCCGCCAGGGGTATCCACGACCCGATAGTGATACTCGGTGCCTCGCGGCATACTCTCGAAACAGACTCGCTTTCCGCAGTGATCAAAGCGATCAAGGCCGATTGCAACTGCAAGGTCGCCGTACTTGTAAACGACAACAGGCAAGATACGCTGAGCCGCCTATCTGCCAGCGGCGCGGATGCCTGCCTGGTCAAGCCGTGCCGGCAAAAGGATCTCTACCGGGTGCTATGCCGGTTTTTTGTCACCAGTAACACACCTGCCGAAGAAGATGTTTTCTCCTTGCCAGCATCTGCGGCTCCCATACAGCGGTTTGAGGGCCTCTCGATACTGGTGGCGGATGATAACCCAATCAACCGTAAATACATTATCACATTGTTACGGCAACAAGGCGCCCAGACAACCGAGGCCGAAGACGGCCAGCACGCCATCAACGCGGCAACCACGCAACGCTTCGACCTCATTCTGATGGATATTCATATGCCTGTGATGAATGGCATTGAGGCATCATCCCGTATCCGGGCATGGGAAACGGCGGAACAACGCACCCCTATTATCGCCCTCACCGCCGATGCCCTCATCACAGAACGCAGTGACATTGGCGACGCAGGAATGGACGATTTTCTGATCAAGCCGGTTCAGGGAGAACAGTTGTGGCGCATGATTGCAAAATGGGTGCGCCGCGCGCCACCGGGAACAGCGTCCGCCACGGACATGAGTCAGGCGAGCGATACTATAGTGTTCGATGAGGCCTTGGGGTTACATCTGGCGGGAGGCGATGCAGCGCTTGCCGCAGACCTGCTGGCCATGCTGCTGGAGGATTTGCCCAGACAGCATAGCAGGCTCAATGACGCCTATGCCAGCGGGAATATGGAAGACCTCCTGGAACATGCACATCGGCTGCATGGATCGGCATGCCAGTGTGGGATCCCCGCATTGCGGGCCGCTGTAGCACGGCTGGAAAAAGCGATAAAAGCAGAAGCGGGGCTAACATCCGCTTCCGCAGTCCGCGTATATGTGGAATCGGTCAACAAGGAAATCGCGTGTTTGCTTACTTCTTGCCGCGCTTGAGTACAACCACATTGGATGGCGGCACTACAGGGGTTGCGGACGACTCGCCCATTTCAGGCACCAGCCGCTTTAGCAATGGCATGAATTGCGCCTCGTCATAATCCTTGCTCGCCTGCTCCATCGCATCGATGGTCTCATTTAAATCGCGCCAATCGACTTCGCGGCTCTGCGCGAGCATGATTTTGTCATGCCCGGTTTCGGTGAGCCCCTCCTGCTCATAAAACAACTCCTCGTACAGCTTTTCGCCCGGCCGCAAGCCAGTATACACAATCTGCACATCCTCGCCGGGGATCTTGCCCGACAGGCGGATCATCTGCTCGGCGAGATAGCCGATTTTGACCGGCTCACCCATGTCCAGCACGAAGATCTCTCCACCCTGCCCCATCACCCCCGCCTGCATGATGAGCTGACAGGCTTCGGGGATAGTCATGAAATAGCGGGTGATCTCGGCGTGGGTAACGGTGACCGGGCCGCCTGCCGCGATCTGCTTTTGGAACAAGGGGACGACGCTGCCCGCCGAACCCAATACATTGCCAAAGCGCACAGTGATGAAGCGGGTGCTGGAGCGCCGGTCCAGCATCTGGCAGAAAATCTCGGCGACCCGCTTGCTGGCGCCCATCACATTGGTGGGGTTGACCGCCTTGTCAGTGGAAATCATCACGAAATTGGCACAACCGTATTTATCCGCCGCCAGAGCCAACGTCTTGGTGCCCAGCACATTGTTGCGCACACCCTCGCGCGCCTGGCTCTGCAGCATGGGTACATGCTTATAGGCGGCAGCATGGAAGATCATCTGGGGACGGTGTTTGCTCAAGACATACTCGACAGCGGCCTTATCACAGACATCACCCAGACAGGCATGCAGCGCCAGATCCGGATACTCACGGCGCAATTCCATTTCGATGCTGTAAAGATTGAATTCGCCACGTTCAAACAGCACCAACGAGGCCGGTCCCAGGCGTGCGATCTGCCGGCACAGTTCGGAACCGATGGAACCTCCCGCACCGCTTATCAGGACGGTCTTGCCCGCCAGCCCGTCACTGATCGATGGCCAATCCAGCGACACCGGATCACGGCCCAGCAGGTCATCGATGGCCACCTCGCGCAAATCCCGCACGCTTACCATGCCGGACACCAGATCCTGCATGCGCGGCAGGATTCTGAACACAACACCCGCCTGTTCGCACAACTCAACCACCCGCCGCACCTGGGCGTTGCTCGCCGAGGGGATGGCGATCACCACAACATCCACGCCCATATCATCGACGACCCGCGCCACCTGATCGAGAGTACCCAACACCGGCATGCCATGCACCTTGGCGCCCTTGAGCTGCGGATTATCATCCAGAAAGCCGACGGGAACACATTCGTTGTCCCGCCGCATATCACGTACCAGCATCTCGCCCGCCCGGCCTGCTCCCAGAATCAACACACGTTTGCACTCGGGCGCGGAACTCAGATGAAGGCCGCGGTCTTTCCAGACACGATAGATCAGACGCGGCGCACCCAGCAGGAACACAAGAAACAGGGGATAAAGAGCCAGCGTGGTACGCGGCACGCCATCAAGACGGTTAAACAGAAACAGCGCAAGACTGACCGCCAACCCGCCTATCACAGCGGCGCGCAAGATATTCCAAAGATCCGGGACACTGGCGAAACGCCACAGCCCGCGGTACAGACCGGTCCACCACAACACCAACCCCTGGGCGGCCACAACCACCGCCAGCATCTGCATGAAGGCGGCACCCTCCACAGCCTGAAAAGAAAAACTGTGCCTGACAAGATAGGCTGAACTCCATGCCAGCAACACCATACACAGGTCATGCACGGCAATGGCGAGGCGACGATTCACAACTCTCATCTGGTGTTTCCTCTTCGACGTCGTCCTGTATTCCTTAAAAGCATCGTCGTTCCGCTTCAACCAATGACGTAGCAACCATTAAAAAACCTACTTTTTACCATGATACCAATCCGCTCGGAGGACGCAAGGATTTTCATTGAACAGCAATATGTTATACAACCCTGTTGCGCCCGATACCTGAGAAAAACGCCTTGATATTTTCAGCTGTTTCGTTCGCCAGGCGCTGGCGCGATTCACGGCTCGCCCAGGCGATATGCGGTGTAACAATCAGGTTCGGCACATCGCCCGCCAGCAGCGGATTGCCATGCACCGGCGGCTCCTCGCGCAGCACATCCACCCCTGCCCCGCCGAGCCTGCCGTTACGCAGCGCCTCCGCCAGCGCTGCCTCGTCCACGATGCCGCCACGCGCGGTGTTGATCAGCAAGGCATCGGGTTTCATCAGCGCCAATTCCTGCACGCCCATCAGGCCGCGCGTTTCGGGCGTGAGCGGACAGTGCAGGCTGAGCACATCGAGCCGGGACAACATCTCGCGCAGAGGCATCCGTCCTGGCGCTGCGGGGGCACCTGCACGTTGCGCCACCAGTACCGTCATTCCAAATGCCTCGGCAACCCGCGCCACCGCCCGCCCCAGTTCGCCGTAACCGATAATGCCCAGCGTCTTTCCCGCGATCTCGCGGATCGGATAATCCAGCAGGCAAAACTGCGCGCTCGCCTGCCAGCGGCCTGCACGCAGGGTCCTTTGATACTCCGGCAGACGGATGGAGAGTGCCAGCACCAAAGCGAACACATGCTGCACCACGGAGGGCGTGGCATAGCCACGCACGTTGCACACGGCAATCCCGTGACGCTTGGCCGCCTCCAGATCCACGTGATTGGTGCCCGTGGCGGCGATACAGATCAGGCGCAACTGTGGCGCATTTCGCAACGCTGCTTCATCCAGCCGGACCTTGTTGCTGATCACTACCGTCGCGTCCATGATTCGCCCGGCCACCTCGGCGTCATGGGTAGACTCATATGAACGCCAACCAGGCAAGGCACGCTCAAGCGTGCCAAGATCCAGATCTCCGCAATCCATCGCACCGCGGTCAAGCAAGACAGTCAACATAAAATCACATGCTGCGCCAATGCCCATCGCACATGCTCGCGCACCATTCCGGAAGCATGATCGGCCCGCGCCTGAAGAGCGGCGATGATGGAGGGGGCGGAAGGCGCGTTGCCGAGCGCCACAGCAATATTGCGCAACCAGCATTCGTATCCGATGCGGCGTATCGCCGAGCCTTCCGTGCGCCGCAAAAATTCCTCTTCGCTCCAGGCGAATAATTCTACCAGCTGTGGCGCATCCAGGCCGGCGCGGGGCGAAAAATCGCTCTCGCCAGCGGGCCGGGCAAAGCGGTTCCACGGGCAGCAAAGCTGGCAATCGTCACATCCATAGATCCTGTTTCCGATCAAGGGCCGGAACTCGACAGGAATAGGGCCGCGCAGCTCAATGGTGAGATAAGAAATACAGCGGCGCGCATCGAGCTGATAGGGGCCAATGATGGCCTGCGTCGGGCACACGTCCAGGCATGCCCGGCAAGTGCCACAGTGATTTTGCGTTAGAGCATCATCCACCGGCAATGGCAGATCGGTGTATAACTCACCGAGAAAAAACCACGAACCCGCATGCTGATTAATCAGGTTGGTATGTTTACCAATCCATCCCAACCCGGCCTTTTGCGCGAGGGCCTTCTCAAGAACCGGCGCGCTGTCCGCGAAGGCGCGATAGTTGAATGGCCCCGCCGCCTCGTCAATACGCTGCGCAAGTTTTTGCAGACGGCTGCGCAACACCTTGTGATAATCACGACCCAGGGCATAACGTGAAATGTAGCCCAGGCTTGCGTCTGCCAAGACAGATTCAGCATCGGCGCCCGAGGGCGGCAGATAATCCATGCGCGCCGAGATGATGCGCAACGTGCCCGGCTGCAACTCCTCGGGCCGGCTGCGCTTGCTGCCATGACGCGCCATATATTCCATCTCGCCATGATGGCCCGCATCCAGCCAATTCATCAGATGGGCTTCGGCCTCATCCAGCTGGGTGCCCGTGATGCCAACCTGCTGAAAACCCAGCGCCTGTCCCCAGCGCTTGATGTCGGCGGCGAGCCTGGTGAAATCGGTTGACACGCTATGGCCGTTTCAGGATCACAGCAAATCCAGCGTCTTCGGCTGTACGCCCTCCTCCATCGCCATCACCGCCTGCTTCCAGGCAGGATCGCTACGCAGGTGGGCGCGGCTGACGGGGTTGCGTCCGTGCATGCGCACCAGACGGAAGTGGGACGCAGGATCATCATGGCTGCGCATCCCGTCCAGCAACTTCGCCATGGCAGTGAAATCATTACACGCCAGCACCATGTCACACCCGGCATCCAATGCCGCATGGGCGCGATCCACGATATCTCCGGCGACGCTCGCGCCCTCCATCTCCAGATCGTCACTGAATATCACCCCCTGAAAACCCAGGCGTTTGCGTAACACATCCTGCATCCAGAAACGCGAAAAACCCGCTGGCTCGGGAGCAACGTTCGGGTAGATGATATGCGCGGGCATGATCGCCGCCAGGCCATAATGAATCATGCGCTCGAAGGGCACGATATCGTCGAGATAGATGTCGTTGTAACTGCGCTCATCCACCGCGATATCGACATGCGAGTCCGGCGCCACCGCCCCATGACCGGGAAAGTGCTTGCCCGTTGCCGCCATGCCTGCGCGGTTCATGCCGGACATATAGGCATGGGCGAGATCAGCGACAATTTCAGGGTTGCGGTGAAAGGCGCGATCACCGATCACCCCGCTCACGCCATGATCAAGATCCAACACCGGCGCAAAACTGAAATCCACCCCCACCGCACGCAACTCCACCGCCATCAGCCAGCCGATGGTCTCGGCCAGCCCTCTGGCGCGCTTGGGATCATGTTCGTAAATCATACCCACATCGCGCATTGGCGGCAGGCGCGTAAAACCATTGCGAAATCGCTGCACCCGCCCACCTTCGTGATCCACCGCCACCAACAAATGTGGCGTGCGCAACGCATGAATCTCCGCAACCAGCGCCTCCACCTGCGCAGGGTCCGTGTAATTGCGGGTGAATAAAATAACACCGCCGACCAGCGGATGCTGAAGCATCTCGCGTTCTTCGGGTGTCAGCGCAAGCCCGGACACACCGAGCATTAAGGGGCCTAACGACATGACTAAAAGCACTCCATTCGTTGTTTTAATATGCCAGATTTATTTCGTACGCGGAAAAAAGCACATCATCTCCAGTAAACCAAGCACCATCACCACCTGCGCCGTTGTAGCGGTTCTTTTTAACAGGATTACCTTGCGCATCGTAAATGGTCTCAATGTAACCGAGCACTACGTCATCAGGAGTATATTTAATGCCATCCGCACCGGCATTTTTGTACCCGACAGTCCGGGTAATATTTCCTTTGCTATCCGTAATGTCCGATGAGTGAGTGCATAGAACAATCAAGCCGCCACTGTATTCGTTGCAAATCAAACCTGTTTCATTATTGAAACCAGAAGAATATGCTGGCACATCATCACGGGTAAACCAGATGCCATCAGCACCAGGGTTAATGTACATTTTTGGGATACGAATATCTGCGCCCATGGCATCTTTCACGTATAAGATATAACCACCCACCTTGTCATCCTGCGTCAACCACAAACCATCCGCACCAGCATCATAATAACTAACCGTACGGAGTTGATTGCCGTGGATATCGAAGGTTTTTGCCGTGTAATCGTATGCGGTATCATCAGCAGTTACCCAAATGCCATCCTTCCCAGCCCCATTGAAAGAAATTTCACGAATCCTATTACCATTATCATCATACGTGTTCACAGTGTACGACCTAACACCATCATCTGCGTTAAACCATACGCCATCATTTCCCAAATCGCCATAATGTGTGATTTTTGTCAACTTGCCATTGCCATTATAGGTATAGGAAGAATACCCCCTTACTCTGTCGTTACTGTCCTGATCAACACCATCAGTCGTTGCATAATAAATCTCTTTTGTCTTTTTATTATTGGCATCGAAAGTAAAGGAAGTATGGCTAGAAACGCCATCATCAGGAGTAAACAATTTGCCATCAAGGCCATGAGAGCCAGTGTAGTCGATTTCCCGAATGATATTGCCGTTTACGTCGTAAACATACGCCGTATAGGGTGAGACTTCGTCATCATCAGTAAACCATATACCGTCACCTCCAGCCTGCCTATGAAAGGTCTCTCTGGTGCGATTCCCCTTGACCTCATAGTCATATGACGCGTGCCACTTATCATCAACATAAATACCGTTGCTGTCGATACCTCCAGAAACCGCACGAAGTAACTTGCCATTGGCATCATAAAAAGCCTTGTAGCCTGATCCTTTTTTGTCATCAGAAGTAAACCACAGATTATCTGGGCCTGGATCAAAATAAGACAACTGTTCAAAGAGGTTATTATTTTCGTCAAAATGTTTGACTAGATAACCATCCACTCCATCATCGGCGGTCCACGAAACACCATCAGCTCCATTGTTAACATAGTAAACCTGACGGATAAGATTCCCACGCTCATCCCAGATATTGGAATCATGCCTTCCGGCCACATCATCGGTAGTGAACCAGGCACCGTCCGGCCCCGGATCTGTATAACCAGCCCACCGAATCAACCGACCATCAATGTCGTAAGTGGCCATCGAGTAATTACTGACCAAGCCGTTCGTATAACCAACGTATTTGGCTACGGCTTTTTTATATGTACTAAACGTTAGCGTGGTCTTCTGCATTTCATTCCCCGCCTTATCCTTCACCCCCGCGCATGTAAGTTTATAGGTGGCATCAAACAAAAGAGGTTCGCTCGGCCTAATAGTGACGGTGTGAGTACGATCATCAATGCTCAACCTGGCACCCACTATACCGTCGATACTGAACGTCGATGTTGTCACCGTTGCGGGATCAAGTGGTTCGGAAAAAACAATTTTTATATCCGTGGTAGCACTCACTCTAATCGCCTTGTCCGCTGGATTCACGGATACGATCCTGGGCGGGGTGGTATCAGGCTCGCTCCCACCACCACACGCACCTATCCCAAACGCCACAAAAAACATTACCCACAACCGGTATAAACGAATATGATCTCCCACAGCGACACCCTATTTATTTTTATTTATTTAACAAAATTATACAGTTCCGGCCTCCATGCCATTGAAAGATTTGGGTCTTCAGGAAATCGTGTGGGTCATTTTGCATGAAATTTATATAACCGGGAGCATGCAAGTGAGAATTTTGAGTCTCAGGTACTCCTCATCTCTG
>LNEJ01000027.1 GCA_001464965.1 Gammaproteobacteria bacterium Ga0074134 | reverse complement strand
CAGAGATGAGGAGTACCTGAGACTCAAAATTCTCACTTGCATGCTCCCGGTTATATAAATTTCATGCAAAATGACCCACACGATTTCCTGAAGACCCATTTCTTTTCCAAGCTTCTTGCTGAGGTCATGAACCATGCGAGGGAAGCGATTAAATGCAAAACTGATGGGCAACATTCGAATCCGCATAACGCTTTCCTGGAGCTCTCTGGTATTACGCTCCAGTTGTGACAACCCATCTCGCAACTTCATTATCTGGCTGCTATCGAAGTCCTTTCCTAGCTGGGCCAACATGGATTGAATTATCACTAACTCTCCGACCATGTTGATAAGATCATCAACCTTGTCTATGCTTACTCTGATAGAGCTATTTTCCGCTGAACCTGAAGACACCCTCCTGTCGGCAGTATGTCTCTTTTCTTCAATAGATGGCAGATTATGAGAGTGATCGTCCTTAATTTTTATGTCACTCACATGCTCAGAATGAGCATCGTTACTTGCAATAAATGATTTATCTACTTCTTGAGATATTTGTTCTATTTTTAAATCACACTCTCCATCCACCCAATCGAATATTTCAGATATCTTTTCGCGTTTAACATTTGTTTTTATTGATATTTCCCATGATAGATAGCATTCTTCAGGATTCATATCATTGAATCCTGGCATCTTTGACGAGTCCACCTTTACCGACAGATCACCTAAAGAACTTAATTCTCCGAACATCCTCACAGGATCGTTCCCTGTGACGAGCATATTCACGTAGGGAATGAATTTTATATCCCATCCTTGCCCGCGTTCTTTTTCTACTTTTATATGTTGATCAACACATGAATCTACTTCTTTTTTTCCTGAAAGAAGATTCTCTAGTTTATTTTGTATCTCAACTACTCTTGGATCATCTACTGAAGATCCGTCACGTGCCGACACAAGCAGGTCTCGCAGACAATCCACTGACAGCAACAAAAGGTTGACGGCTTCTTCGGTTACCTTTCTGCGTTGATCTCGCATCTCATCAAGCAACGTTTCCATCACGTGGGTAAAGCCGGCCACACTGGAGAATCCAAAGGTTGCCGCCCCGCCTTTTATGGAGTGTGCCGCGCGAAATATGGCATTCACCACATCGACATCCGCCGTGCCAACGTCAAGATTAAGGAGTCCAGACTCCATAACCCCAAGTCCTTCAAAGCTTTCTTCAAAGAACGTTTGGTGAAATTGAGACATATCTATCGACATTGTTTTATCCCAATACTTTCTTTATAGTGGAAATAAGCTGTTCTGGGTTAAACGGCTTCACCAGCCAGCCAGTAGCGCCTGCCGCTTTTCCTTCACTCTTTTTGTTGTCGGCGGATTCCGTGGTCAGCATCAGCATGGGAATAAATTTGTAATTAGGAAGGGCTCTTAGTTGTCGAATCAAGGTTATCCCATCCATGTTTGGCATATTCACATCCGTCAAAACAAGATTCACTTTTTCTGTTTGTGCTTTTTTAAAGGCATCTTGTCCATCAACCGCTTCAACAACTTCAAAACCTGCGCCTTTAAGTGTGAAGGACACCATTTGACGCATGGATGCGGAATCATCAACAGCCAATATCTTTGCCATTTTAATCTTCCAGTTTATAGAAAACTTACAAAAATATATGATCCATATTTATTTCAACCTAAGGACATCGTCCACCCCAATTAGGCGTGCTGACAAACGCAGCTTCTCGGATGGATTACTCCAACTCACATCTATGCCTCTAATAGAGGCCTCTAAAAAGAATGCATACAAAATTTGTAATATTGAGGTATCTGCTCTCTCAACATTTTCCGCTTCAATAGTAATGGGAGAGTTCATTTCCAATGATTTTTTTAACTTTTTATAAAACTCACTTGCGATTGATATATCCATTATTTCTTCGCATGTTATCTTTTCAATCGTTCCTGATTGGCCTTTAATCATAGGATCCTCTTCGGAATTTAATTTTTAAACTACTTCTTTTTAAGGCTGTTAACATTTGTTAATTAATCTCATGCTGTTAATATCGGTGCCCTTGACTATAACTTTAGGTGTCTCGTCCATTTTTATTGGTCCGACAGGCTCTTTCGTCCTCCGCGCTCTGCTCTCGCTGATTTTCGGTACGCATCTCGCCCTGATGATATCTTTCAACAATACCGTTTAGTGCCTTGACCCTGCCGCGCACTTGATACCAAATGCGCAATTTGTCTTCAAATTCACGCTGGCTATTTTCAATCATCTTTTCCTGGCAGGCGATTGCAGCATTCAAATTGGCAAGGAATACCCGGAATTCATTCACCTTGATTGCCGGTATTGCTTTCCCCCCCAATGCGTTGAAGCGCGCGTTGTATTCTTCACGATAGATATTAAGATCAGCGAGTTTGGCCTGCCGCTCGGAAAGGATGCGCTTGCTTTCAGCCAGGGCTCTGGCAGCATCCTGCTCTCGGGTTTCCGACACCTTAATGACTGGCTTCAGGCGCTGTGATTTTGTCATGAGAAATCCAAAAGTCGATACCTAGTGCGCATCCCACCAAGCGTTGTGTAGAAAAGCGCATTCTTGATTTAACTTTAGTTACTGCGCCCTTATCAGCATATTCAGTTCATTGATACTCTCTGCCAATGGCACAGGCTGGTGCATACCTTGATGGAGAAAATCCAGGAGGCGCGGATGGTAGTCGATAGCCTGATCAATATTGGCGTCATTGCCACGGCTGTATGCGCCTATGGAGATCAGATCGCGGTTTTGCTGGTATGCGGAGTAGAGCTGCTTGAAACGACGTGCCGAACTCTGGTGAGCCGAGTCTGTAACTTCCGTCATGACTCGGCTGATGGAGGCTTCGATATCAATCGCCGGGTAGTGACCCGCTTCCGCCAGCTGGCGGCTTAATACAACATGGCCATCGAGTATGGCGCGCGCTGCGTCGGCGATGGGATCTTGCTGATCATCGCCTTCGGCAAGCACGGTGTAGAATGCCGTTATTGAACCCCCGGTTTCATCGCTATTCCCGGCACGCTCCACCAGCTGCGGAAGCTTGGCAAATACCGAGGGTGGATAACCTTTGGTTGCAGGAGGCTCGCCTATGGCGAGTGCTATCTCGCGCTGGGCCTGGGCAAAGCGCGTCAGAGAATCCATTAAAAGCAGCACTTGCTTGCCCTGGTCGCGGAAATATTCGGCGATGCTGGTCGCCAGCATCGCGCCATGCAGACGCATCATCGGCGTGTGATCCGCCGGAGAGGCGACCACCACTGATCGCGCCATACCCTCGGCACCAAGGATGTTTTCAATAAATTCCTTCACTTCGCGGCCACGCTCGCCGATCAGTCCTACGACGATGACATCGGCATTGGTAAAGCGTGTCATCATGCCCAGCAAGACGCTTTTACCTACACCACTACCGGCGAACAGGCCCATGCGCTGACCGCGCCCCACCGTCAGCAAGGCATTAATGGCGCGCACACCGACATCCAGGGGTTCGCGTATCGGGCGGCGCGCTAGCGGGTTGAGAGGGCGCCCGGACAGAGGGATGGTTGCTTCGGTGCGTAACGGACCGCCTCCATCCAGTGGCCGGCCGCCACCGTCCAGCACACGGCCCAGCAATGCGTCACCCACCGCCACGTCATAGGCGCGCCTTACCGGTATAACCCGTGAGCTGGGCATCAAACCACGGATTTCACCAGTAGGCATTAGAAAGGTTTTATTTCCGGAAAAGCCTACCACTTCAGTTTCTACCCGTTCGCCGCCGGGGCCTATCACCAGGCAACGCTCGCCTATTGCCGCCTGGCATCCCACTGCCTCCAGCGTCAATCCAACCATGCGGGTCAGTTTTCCTTCCACGATGAGCGGCGGTGGCGCGTCAAGACGTGCGCGATGCCATGCTAAACGCTCGCGCCACGCCGCACTGCGATGCGCATCAATGGCCGGGGTTTTCGTATCCACGCGCGCCTCCCAGTATGGATGCGGCGATTGCCGCAATGCGGCTGTCGAGACTGGCGTCAATCTGAGAGGTGTCGGTCACAACGCGGCAGCCGCCCCGCGTCAACACCGGGTCTTCGACAATCCGCCAGATTTTATCGCCTTCCGTCAGTGACAGCGCGGCACGTACCAGTGCCGCATCTTCTGGATGAAGATGCAGGTGAATATTGCGTGAAGCTAGCGGCAAACTTGCAACGCCCTCGCGTACCACCGCAACAATCTGGCCTGGGTCTGTTTTGATCTCACGCCGCACGATCTGACGCGCGATGGCGATGGACAGTGACACCAGCTCCTTTTCAACATCCTCGTCAAGCTGCGCCAATGGCACGCCAAGCGTGTTCAGCAATTGGTCCAGGCGTTGCGCCTGCGCCTGCATTTCCGCCAGTCCTGCTATATGCCCTTTTTCACGTCCTTGCTGCAATCCTTGGGCATATCCCTCTTCATAGGCTTGTTTCTGGATTTGTTCGATTTGGTCGGCCGTTGGGAGTGGTTGCACGGGGGCTGGGGGTATATCCGCTTGCATAAGAGGTACTTCCCAGCGCTGATAGGCGCTCAGATCATCGCCGGTAATGATTCTATTGGGAATAATTTTAGACAAAATCCTCTCCTTTTCCGCCTAGCGATATTTCTCCTGCCTCGGACATGCGCCGTGCAATAGCAAGAATCTCTTTCTGTGCGGCCTCTACCTCGCTGAGACGTGCCGGACCTTTGGCCTCCAGGTCGTCACGCAACATTTCCGCAGCGCGTTTGGACATATTCTTGAAAATCTTCTCCTTGAGATCTTCATCCGCGCCTTTCAATGCCAAAATCAGTACTTCGCCTGACACCTCGCGCAATATCGCCTGCATGCCACGGTCATCCACGGATGCCAGATCATCGAACACGAACATTAAGTCTTCTATCTTCTGGCCAAGATCGGCATCTACATCCTTGATGGTTTCCATAATCTTTACTTCACGCGTGCTGTCTATGAAGTTAAGGATATTTGCTGCTGTTTTGATGCCTCCGACACTGGCTGATTTAACATTGTCAGCATTTCCCGCGAACTGTCTTTCCATGATGTCATCCAGTTCACGCAAAGCAGATGGCTGAATCCCGTCCAGCGTTGCAATACGCATCAGCAAATCTGACTGCATGCGTTCCGGCATCTGCTTCAACACCTCGGCGGACTGATCGCTATCAAGATAGGACAAGACTATGGCAATAATTTGCGGATGTTCCAGGCGAATGATTTCCGCGACGGCGCGCGGATCCATCCATTTCAAGGCTTCCAGCCCCTTGGTGTTACGGCCAATCAGGATGCGGTCAATCAGGCCACTCGCTTTATCCGCACCAAGCGCCTCGTTCAGCACTTTACGAATATACTCTTCCGAACCTACCCCCAGGGATGTCTGGCCCTCCACAGAGGAAATCAACTCATCCAGAACCTCCGATACCTGAACCTTGCTCACATTGCTTAGTCCCGCCATAGCCTGCCCCAGCTTCTGAACTTCCTTGGGCCCCATATGTTTCAATATTTCAGCGGCGTCCTTCTCACCCAGGCTCATCAGGAGAATGGCCGCACGCTCCGTGCCGGATAACTGTGCATTGTTCTCAGGCATCGCTGGCCACCCAACCTTTCACCACTTGCGCAACACGCTTGGGGTCTTGCCCTACCAGCGCTCTCGCAGCATCAAGTTGCGACTCATAATTTTGCGAGGATGTGGATGCAGGCGCGGCAAGTTGTGCAGCGCCTTGCATTGTTGAGCTTGCACCAGGCAGGCTAATGCGATCCTCCATCATGCCTGGAAATTCCTCCATGCGTTCCGTAGCATGCTGTGCCGCAACAAGTGAAGATTCCTTGCCCTTCTCCGCGAGACTGCGCAGCACTGGGCGCAACACGCCGAAGATCAGGAACAATACCGCCAAACCACCCAGCGCCTGTTTCGCCACATCCCAAATCCAGGGCTGTTCCAGCAATTTCGGCTCCGGCACGGGCATTTCCGCCGCCACTGTAAACGGGGCATTAATCACATTCACAGTGTCGCCGCGTTGCGTGCTGAAACCCACCGCTTCCTTGACCAGCGAGGTGATGCGTGCAAGCTCTTCAGGCTTCAGCGCAGTGCGCACAACTTCTCCTTTCTTATTCACCTTCTGGTGATCATCGACCACCACCGCCACCGATAATTTGCGTACCGAGCCACTTGGCATTTGGGTATGGCTGATGACTTTATCCAGCTCGAAATTGCGCGTCGCGCGCTTGGTGCTGTTGAGCGGCGTCTGCACGGCAGGCGCCGTATTTGCGACAGGCACGGCACCCTTGGCGTTCGGCGCGGTAGGGTTGGGGGCGGACACTGTCCCTCCCGCTGGCGGCTGATTGGTCAATGCGCCCGGCACGCCTGCCACTGCGGCGGCGCCCGCCGACTGCTCATCCAGTGTCTGTTCGCTGCGTATCGCCGGTTGATCGGGGTTGTATGTTTCCTGGGTCTGTTCGGTGACGCTGAAGTCCAGATCCGCCACCACCTGTGCCCGAACACCGCCAACGCCGGCAATGGGCGAGATGATGTCTTCGATGCGCTTGATGTAGTTTTCCTCAAGCCGACGCCGGTAATCGAACTGGCTGGCGGTAAGCTGCATGCTTTTAGAGGTTTCCGGTGAAGTCAGCAGACGGCCCTTCTGGTCGATCACTGTCACATGCTCTGCATTCAGGTTGGGAACACTGGAGGCTAGCAAATGCACTATCGACGCGACCTGCCCTTCTTCAAGATTGCGCCCTGGATAGAGGTTGATCAGCACCGAGGCGCTGGGCGGTTCGCGGTTGCGAATAAATACCGACTGCTTGGGGATGGCCAAATGCACGCGCGCGCCCTGCACATTGCCCAATTCGGAAATAGTCCGCCCCAGCTCGCCCTCCAATGCATGCTGGTAACGCGCGTTTTCCATGAACTGGCTGGTCCCGAACGTGGGCTGATCGTTGAGCAAGGCAAAACCTTCTACCGTCCCTTTGGGCAGCCCCTGCGAAGCCATCTTGAGGCGCGCAGCATGCACCTGATCGGCGGACACCATCACAGCGCCGCTGTTTTCATCGACCTTGTAGGCAATACCATCCTTCTGCAAGGCATCGGCGATCTGGGTTGCGTCCTGCGCGGCAAGACCACTGTACAAGACGCGATAATTCGGCGCCTGCGACCACAAAACAACGGCCACTCCCAGCGCCACGCTGGCCGCCAGGCCAATCATCAATCCCATCTGGCGCAGCGCTGGCAGACCGCTAAAGCCGCGCATCTGGGCTGTCATGTTTTCTGCTTTTATTAGCGCCATTTTTAAGTGTCTAGTTCTGAGTTTCGTGTTCGAGACGGGGGCTGTATCGATTGATCAATCAATTAAATCGGCATACTCATAATTTCTTGATAGGCCGACACCAGCTTGTTACGCACCTGAGTCATGGCTTGAAAGGAAAGGCTCGACTTCTGTAATGCCACCATCACTTCGGTAAGCTCGACCTTGGAGTCGCCTGCTTCAAAGGCCTGCGCCAAATTTCCGGCTTGCTGCTGTACATCGTTGACTTTCTCAATGGCGCTTTTAAACAGGCTGGAAAAATCCGTATTAGCCGCAGCATCCGTTTCCGTGATGGACGGCTTTGCCTGCGCCTGCGCAGCCATGGCGCGCATTTGCGCCAGTAATTGGCTTGTGTCTATGGTGTTGCTCATACGCTCTCCTTATTGCTGGGTCCGGAGCAAAGCCCCTTGGCCCAACCTGCAAGTGTTTTCATGCACATTCCGCACCATTCCTGTTAATCAGGTATCGCCACGCCTGCCTCGCGCAGTCGAGCCAGTTTGTAACGCAATGTGCGCGGGCTAATGCCAAGCCGTTCAGCAACCTCCTTGCGATTGCCCTTTGCCGTATGCAATGCCTCGATAATCAATTGCTGTTCATGGGACTTAAGATCATCATCAAGGAAAATTTCCTCGTTTGGGGCTTCATGGCCTGACGAGGTGAGCGGCTCGATACGTGCCGGCTCTGTTTCGAAGTGCAAATCGGCCGGATTAATTATTGCGCCCGACTTCATAATCAAGGCACGCTGTATCACATTATCCAACTCGCGCACGTTGCCAGGCCAGGCATGCGCCCGCAGACGCTGCGCCGCCTCATCAGACAACACTGGCAGGGGATATACGCCATGACTATGACGTTCGATGAGCCTCCGCGCAATGGGGAGGATGTCTTCCTTGCGTTCGCGCAACGCGGGCAGAGGCAGTGGGAACACATTCAAACGATAGAACAGATCTTCACGGAAACGCCCAGCGGTGACTTCCGCGCGCAGATTGCGGTTGGATGTCGCAAGCACACGCACATTCAACGGAATCAGCTTCTGTCCGCCAAGGCGCTCTACCTCGCGCTCCTGCACTACACGCAACAATTTGGCCTGCAGCGCCAGACTCATCTCGGAGATTTCATCGAGCAATAATGTTCCATCCTGAGCCTGTTCGAATTTACCCGGCGCAGCATGGTACGCTCCGGTGAATGCGCCTTTTTCATAGCCAAACAACACTGCTTCCAGCATGTTTTCTGGTATCGCCGCGCAGTTTATAGCAACAAACGGGCCTGACGCACGATTGGAATGGCGGTGAATAAACTGGGCGAAAACCTCCTTGCCCGTGCCACTTTCCCCGGTTATCAACACGGTGGCATCGCTTCCCGCTACACGCTGAGCGAGTTCTGCCGCCTCGCGCGTGCGCGCGTCCACCGCCACCAGGCCGGCGTCTTCTGCATCAACATCGGGTGACGAGATATAGCGGCTCACCATCGAAATCAACACTTCGGCTTCAAATGGCTTGACCATGTAATCCGCGGCGCCATCATGCATTGCTTCGACTGCCTTGGGAATCGATCCATGGGCCGTCATCAAAACCACCGGCATGTCCGCGCGCCGGCTCTTGATGCGTTTGAGTAAGGTATGGCCATCCATGGGACGCATCTGGACATCGCTCAATACCATGCCCACTTCGCCCGCTTCGAGACAGGCCAGTGCGGCCTGTCCGTTTTCCGCCGCAATAACGCGATACCCAGCCAACCCCAGCGTATCGCACAGCGCCTCGCGTAGCGCCGCATCGTCTTCCACAACCAAGACAGGCGCTGAACTCATATGACACCTCGATCTTCTTTTATGACGGGTAGCCGCAACGTGAACGTGCAGCCTGATCCAGGCTGCGTATCCAGCCAGATCTCACCACGATGCCCTTCCATCACTGCTCGCACCACCGCTAATCCCAGCCCCGTACCCGAGGACTTGGTAGTAAAAAAGGGTTCAAAAATGCGGCTCCGGATTTCCTCGGCAATGCCAGGCCCGTTGTCGCTCAACTGCAAATACACCACCTCATCGCCATCACTCACCGCCACCAGGCGCAATGCGACACCAGTACCGCAAGCCTGTATGGCGTTGGTCGCAAGATTCAATAGCGCACCCAGCAATGATTCACGATTACCGCGCATCATCACGCCGGATGTTCCGTCCATCACTTCCAGGCGTCCCGCGCAAGCCTGTAACTGAGGCTCCAGCATCTGGCGGAATTCGCTTATCAAAGAGGAAACTGCAATATCATCTCCGCTCGCACCTCCACCGCGCACAAACATCAGCATGTCATTCACCATCTTTTCTATGAGACGCAGGCTGGCGAGACTTTTTTCGGAAAAACGGCGGATGTCGGCGCCATCAAGATTGGAGCGGGATAAGTGAGAGGTATAAAGCAATGCTGAAGACAAAGGCGTGCGGATCTGGTGAGCCAGGGAGGCCGCCATCTCGCCCATCGCGGACAGGCGCTGATGACGGTTGAGATTTTCCTGCAGGGCGCGGGTTTCGGTGAGATCGGTAATAAGCAGAATCTGGCCGGGCTCATCGCCCAGCGAGCTGGTAGAGATAGCAACGCGCCGGCCATCGTGCAACGATACTTCATGGCCATCATCGGAACGCGGGGCGAAGGCGCGCCCGATCACTTCGCGCCACACCGCGCCTTGCAGGGGCTCCCCCAACAACTCCAGCGCGGCGGGATTACATTCCTGAACACATCCATCGCCACCCAGCACCACCACCCCGCCGGGCAAGGCATTCAGCAAGCGCTCCAGACGATTTCCCAGCCGTTCTTTTTCGGCGGCAGCGCTGGTCTGCTCAAGACGCGCGGCAGCAAGCTCCGCGTTGAGCTGATCAACACGTTTTTCAAGAATCTGATAGGAGGCGGCGAGTTGCTGCGAAAGCTGATTGAAGGTATTAAAAGCGCCCGCCAGATTCTGAGGCGAATCCTGATTTTGTTGCGCGCCTTGTAGAGCCATGCCGATTCTTGCTCCCGCCGTTCTGAAAAACCGTGAGTACGGGGGCTACCCCCCTTTGTATAGAGGGGGTGAGCAAGAATCGCGCCTAACCTACAAAATAATAAAAATCATTGCGTTACATATGTCTCAACAAAAAAAAGTCAAAATTACGGCGCATCATCACCGCGATGCAAGCCGTATTTACGCAGCTTTTCAACCAGGGTGGTACGGCGCAGCTTGAGCCGCTCGGCGGCATGCGCCACCACACCGCCCGCATCATCCAGCGCCTGGCGGATCAGATCGTATTCCAGGGTATTAAGATGCTCCTTGAGATCCAGACCTTCGCGCGGCAGGCGTGGCGGCACTTCAAAGGTGCGCGTAAGTGTTTCCTCAGGCAAAACGACATTGGGCGGCAGCGTGGCGCCTGCACCCGCCCCCCGAAATTTTTCCGGAAAATCCTGCACATCCACGACACCGTGCGGGTGCATAATCACCAGGCGCTCTATGAAGTTGGCAAGCTCGCGCACATTACCCGGCCAGCGGTAATGGCACAATGCGATCACCGCCGCAGGCGTAAGCCGAACCGAACCGCGGTTTTCGTGCTCGAGACGGGTAATCAGCTCGTTTATCAGCAGCGGCGTATCCTCAAGACGCTCGCGTAGCGGGGGCATTTCTATGGGAAAGACATTAAGACGGTAGTACAGATCCTCACGGAATTTGCCTTCCTTGATCGCCTCCTCAAGATTGCGGTGCGTGGCGGCAATGATCCGCACGTTGGCGGAGATGGTTTTATTGCTGCCAACCCGCTCAAAGGTGCGCTCCTGAAGCACGCGCAACAGTTTGACCTGCATGTGCAGGCTCATGTCGCCAATCTCGTCGAGAAACAACGTGCCGCCTTCGGCCATTTCAAAACGCCCCTGCCGGGCACTGATGGCCCCGGTAAATGCGCCCTTCTCATGGCCAAACAGCTCGCTTTCCAGCAGTTCGGCAGGGATTGCCCCGCAATTGATGGGGACGAAAGGCTTGTTGCGGCGGGTAGAGTAATAATGCAGATTACGCGCCACCACCTCTTTGCCCGTACCCGATTCACCCAGGATCAATACAGTAGCGTCGGAGCTGGCCACCTGCTCAATCAGTTTGCGAACCTGGCGAATCACCGGGCTGTTGCCCACCAGGCTGCGGAACAACTCCAGCGAGCGATCCACGGGCTTTTGCCGGGGTGATTCGCGGGATGCCTGCGCCTGCTGTAGCAGTGCCGTCAATTGCCGGTGCTTCGGCGGCGTATCGATATAACCAAATACGCCCGCCCTTATCTCTTCGGGAGGTGGCGCTTCTTCCCTGGCGTCGCTCAACAGCAGGGTAGGCATTTGCGGATCCCATGCCTTTATAGCATTAAATACCTTTATTAATGCTTCTTCAGATCCACAGTTGCCAAGCAAAACCGCAAGAATGGCATCGGCCGGCGGCAGCCCCTCCTGCCAGGCCTCGCCACTGGCCAAATGCACCGGCCCATATTCCATAAACTCAAGTATGGCCTTGAGATTCAGACGCCTTTGCTCATCCGCATCAATAATCAACACACCGGATGACGACATTGAAACACCCCCGCTCACCACATATACAATTATGGTAGTTAAGCACTGACTGAGGAAGAAGTCAAAATTTTGTCGCTTGATAGAGGAAGGGGGAAGAACGGGGATTGCAGGTGCGCCCTACACGTCGTCAGGACGCTTGCACAGCCTGATCTGCAAGAAATTTTGTCCTACCCGCGGCGGGCGTGGGCGATACTGCGGCGGTGATGCCGGAAAATAAACTTTTCGAGCCAATCCCGGACCACCTCGCTCATGCCCTCAGGCGCCATCGTTATCCTGAAAATACCCTGCACGTTACTCACCTGCTGAACTTGGCCATAAAACATGATGGACCGGGGGTATTTGCGGCTGAGAAAAAGCTCAACATTAAGATAGCTGCCCACATCCGGCGCAGCCTGCGCATCCCATTGTATGGCTTGAGCGCTCAAGCTGACAGGCAACGGATCGGGCAATGTAGCATGGTGCGCAAGCACCTGACCCATCAGATCCAGCAGCAGATTGATCTTGAACTCCATACGCTGCAATTCTTGAGTGGCTGAATCGTGCTCTGAGACAGCTTCACCCTGATGCTCTTCCAAAGCCGCGACTGTGCGCAAAACCTCCGCATTGGATTCCTGGATGCGTATCTGCTGAGTCTCTGAAAGTGCGGAGGTTGCCGCTACCCAGCGCAGCGGCAGGGTATCTTCATAAGTCAGGCCGGTGATGTTGTGATTTAATGTATCGCTCATATATTGACAACATACCAGCAGACGGGACGAGTTTCAAATCTTCTCACTCACCCTGCTCATAAGCGAACGCCGCGCGGCGAGCATTATTAAGCTGCCGTATTCCATCGGCAGCCTCCTGGTAGGCCACTTCGCTCAAGGCAACAATCTGCTTGTTTATCGCCAAAAGATCTGCAATCCCAGCCTCCACAATCGGTACTTCATGCGCTGAAACCGGTTGCGAAAAAAAAGCGGCCAGCTTATGACGCCGGCTTTCCTCCAGCGACACCAAGGTTTGCCAATCCTTGAGTTGGACCATGAGCAGCATATTCCGGCTTAACTCAAGAATAACATCAAGCTGCTCGCAATGAGAGCAGGAACCCAACTGAAAAACCTCGTCTGCAGCCAAAGGCAATGTCCTCGCTTCCAATAAAGCCAATTATGTCGAAGAGCTACCTGATAATACTTTCACTTCAGGGGCGGAATTTCTCGCCGTTTCTGATATTGCATCCCAGGCTCCCTTGATCTGATGCAACAATCCAGATACTTCATTGAGCATCTCAGGATCATTTTTGAGATTCGCCTCAAGCAGGCGGCGCTCCATATAGTCGTATAAAGCACCCAGGTTTTGAGCGATCTCTCCGCCAGCCTGCTGATCGAGGCTCATGCGTAGCCCTTCAATAATCGATATCGCCCAGCTTATATGACTACCCTTCAGAGCGACCTCACCCCGTAACATATACCCCCTGGCAAGGGCGATTTTATCCAAAGCACCATCCAGCAACATCTGAATCAACCGATGCGGACTGGCATAAGCAACTCCAGTTTGGGCACCTACCTCGCCGTATTTTTGCAGCACGCCATGCGGTTTTGAATAATTCACTTTTACCCCCTTCTTTGATGCAACTGAAATCACGGATTTCGTTGCCATAAGTCATCTGACAGTAATAATCAATCGCCAGATAACACCGTACTAAATGATAGTGTTGCCATTTTCTCGAAAAATCTTCCAGAAATCCTCAACTAAAAAAAGATGACACGCGTTGATAACGATATTTAATAACCTATTTTATTTTTTATAAAATAACAGCAATCTCCTTGGATAGCGTATTCACCGTAGCTGCTGAAACGCAGCAATCGCGCCCATCGAAGAGCATCAAAATCAACTTGCTGGGGACAGTGGATGCGACGCCGATACCAACCCCAAAGTTGTTGCATGTGCTCAATACGCTGTAGGCCATAGTGTTCTTATTTGTTTCCAGATCGACTTGCATTCTAAATGCGCTATTTTGGGTTGAGATTTGACAGATTGGCTAATTGTTGCGTCAAAAAAGTGCTGGTTGCGGTCATTCTGCCAATGATCATGTCAAGCGCGGTGAATTGGGCACGATAGCGCTTCTCCGTGTCGAACAGACGATCGGTCAGGCGCTGCCTGTCCTCGGCAAGGCTTTTCAGGGAAGCATTGATGCCCTCAGTACGTGCTGAAATCGGTCCATCAGTGCCCAGCTGCGTGTTCGCGAGTTTGTCAAACTGATAGGCATAGCCTTGCGAGTAATTAATCATGCCACGGATACCGATGCTACCACCGGTGATTTGTACTCTGAGTCCCTCGGACGGATCACCCTTGGCGCCAGTGAGGAACTGTCCCGTGCCAGTCGCAGGCACGCCGTTGATAGTGCCCATCGTATCCAGGCCAGCCACGACTGTGGCAGCGGCACCAAAAAGATTGGTCATGCCACTGCCACCGGTAACGCTGGCGCCGGATGCCGAGCCATAACGATTGGAGGTCATAGTCAACACACCCGCCGATGCAGTCACTGTCGCCGATACTCCGGCCGCAACGAATTCGGTTGCGCCGTTAATCTTTGATTGTACTTCTGCAGCCAGCGCAGCAGCGGTCGCATAGGTTCCACTCCCCAACGTAATTGTTGAGGTGACACCATCCAATAGCACTTGTAGAGAGTCGTTAGCGCCAGCAGTAATAGTAAGGCCAGCAGCCGCCGAGCCAACAGTTTTACCTTGGGTGGCAAGTTGACTGACATTGAGACTATACGCGCCAGGTGCTGTCTTGGTCGTAGCGCTGGAGTAGGTGACAAGGCTATCGCTCGCCTTACCAACGGTGGCAAAAAGTCCTGCAATGTCGCTAAATTTGTTGTCGATGGCGCTTTGTAATTTTGCGTTATCCAGGGCCATCGAGCCGTCTTTTTGCAAGGTTATACCGATTTGAGACAACTGCGTGAAAGCGCCGCCCCCCCCTGGAACGGGCTCCGATATCACGCTGCGGATCTGGCTTTGTATCGAACGCACTGAGGATTCACCGTTCAAAATAGCAGCCTGTTTGGTAGCGGCATTAAAAGCCGATGAATCAGTGAGCGTTTTATTAATCTCGTTATAAGACTTAACGAAAACACCCACGGCAGCTATCACCGAACTGGTATCGCGCGCCACCGTAATATTGGTGGGACTACCGGCATTGGTCTTTGCCAGATTGAGGGTAACGCCTTGAATCACATCACTGATCGTGTTGGTGGCCTTGGAGATAGCAATGCCATCCACCTTGAAAGCAGCATTTTGGGCGCTGATCGTTTCAGATAATGCTTGGCCTGTGTTGTTGGCAGGATCTTGGCTGAGCAGGGTAGAGAGGGCTGCATCGCCCGCGACCGATATCTTCATACTTTGGGCCTGGCCAGTGGCATTCACAGTCAATGCCAGGCGATAAGGTGAAGCGCTGCCATCGTTCACAATGGTGGCATTCACTCCGATATTGGCCCTATTAATCGCATCGCGGATGCCGGCGAGTGAATTATTGGTTGCGTCTATGGTAACGGTCTTGACGCCCGCGCCATTGGTGGTGAAGCTGGCACCGGTATAGAGTCCGGTTGCACTATTAAAGGTACCGCCGGCAATCGTGCCGAAGTCGAAGCTAAGCGTAGTGGCAGCGCCAGTGCCTATTGTTGAGCTATCACTCACTTGTCCTGCGGAAGCCAGTTTTTGGGCTTGCGCGAGCTTGGTCACTTCCAGCCCATACGTACCGGGTGTGGCACCTGCACTGCCGCTGGCGGAGACAATGCTCGCGTCAGCAGGTGTAACGCGCACCCCTTGAAACTTGCTGATATCGGAGAGACCTCGCACCGCCGTTTGGAATTGCGAGAGCGCGCTCTTAAGCGTGCCTAAACCGGAAAGTTTCGCTTGAAAGTTCGCTTCTTTCTTGTTTAGCTGGCTGAGAGGCTGCTGTTCAACACTCATCAACTGGCTGACGATGCTGTTGACATCAAGGTTCGAGCCAATGCCTGGGGAAGAAATCATTACGACGTGCCTCGAGTGAGCTTAGGCCTGAGTTCTGATGACAATACCTTGCAGCTTGTCCAGCGCTTTAGAGATCGCCAGCACCTCCTCTGAAGGGATTTGCCGTAGAACAGCCTGGGTCTCCGTATCAATGACCTTGACCAAGGTTCTGCCAGTATCTTGGTCAGTACTAAATTGAACGCCGCTGGCAATCGGCTTGAGTGATTTATTTATCGTTTCTACAGCCTGCTTCAACTCCGTCGCATCGACAACGGTAGCTTGCACGGGGCCGGGCTCTGGAACACGCTGCACGTTTCTCGATAAAACATGCGTAGCAGCCAGTGTTGCATTGGGCGCCTGCCCTGTATTTGAAATCGAATTAATGTCCATGATTTATCCCCTCACAGTGGGTAGACGGAAAGTGGTTTCCCACCTTCCGTCCTGTTAAAACGACCCAGCAAGGTCGTCTTTTACTGATTAACGTAACAGGGCCAATACGCCATTAGGCAACGAGTTCGCTTGCGCCAACATCGCGGTACCGGCTTGCTGCAGGATCTGGCCGCGGGTCAGCTTGGCGGTTTCAGCAGCGAAGTCGGTGTCTTGAATCCGGCTACGTGCTGCACTCAGGTTTTCCGAGGTGGCCTGCAAATTGCTGACCGTGGTAGAGAAACGATTCTGCAAGGCACCGAGCGAAGCACGTGAATTGTTGATGTTGGCCAGCGCCGAATCGATCACCTGCAATGCGTTGTTGGCGCCGGTGGGGATGCCGCTGGTCATCGTTGTGATGTCGATGGATGCCACTGAAGACAGGCTGCTGGACAGGGTTACTGCACCACCTGCAAGTATACCGGCAGCACTGGCCGTGGCCGTGAAGGCCGAGGAAGAGTTAAAGGTAACCTTGCCACCTACGGCAGTCGAGTCCATACCGCCGCTGGCTGCCAAGGTGACTGCAACTCCGCTTCCACCGTCAGTGGTAGGTGCGCCGGTAACGGTGATTGCAGTTTGCGCGGTGTTGTTGCTTACACCAATATCATAGCCCTGAGCCTGGGTCAGCGCGATTCTTCCGGTGGTCGTGTCGGCGACCGCAGTGATGCCGGTTGAGCCTGTTTGTGCGTTAATTGCCGTGGTCAAGGCCCCTACGTCGGTGGCAGAGGCGAGCGTGGCGCTAATCGTTACCGGGTTGGCCGCACCAGCAGAGGTGGGGGCACCCTGCAAGGTCAGAGAAACGGTGCCGGCAACGAAGCCTCCCAGCGTTGCCGATGTGGTGGCAGAGGCGGATACCCCTGTAGAGCCGGCTGCGGCATTCACTGCATCAGCAATAGCTTTGCCCGAGGCGCCAACGGCGATAGTGAGAGCTCCGCTGGTCGCGCCGTTGCCCTGAATCGTCAGGGTTCCCGCTGCAACATTGTTGGCTGGGATTGTGGCTGCGATTGCGGCAGCGTTAACCATGGTACCACCGCTGGCGGTTGCAAGCGTGTTATTGCCGATTGCGGATCCCTGGGCGCTGCTGATAGAGAAATTAATTGTTTGGTTGGCGTTGGAGCCGACCTGGAACTGGGCGTTATTAAGCGAACCATCCAAGGTGTTCAGGCCATTGAACTGGGTCGTATTGGCCACGCGGTTAATTTCCTGCTGGATTTGGCTAACTTCCTGTTGCAGGGAGGCGCGATCCGATGAGGAATTGGTGCCGTTGGCAGCCTGCACGGCCAGTGAGCGCATGCGTTGCAGCAGGTCAGTGGTAGTGGCCAAACCGCCTTCAGCGGTCTGGGCCAGCGAAATGCCGTCGTTAGCATTACGGGATGCCTGGTTGAGGCCGTTGATCTGGCTGGTCATCCGGCTAGAGATCGCAAGCCCGGCAGCGTCATCTTTGGCGCTGTTGATACGCAAGCCAGAAGAAAGGCGTTGCAGCGAAGTGGCTAATTCTGACGACGAAGTCATGAGATTGCGTTGAGCATTTAAGGAAGCAACATTGGTATTGATAACAGCCATGGTAGTTCTCCTCTTACCGTGGGCAAGCCTTAATGTAATAGCTTGACCGCGGAGATTGATAATTAGCGGATATGTTTCCTAAGTTGAAACATTTACCGCTTCCGATTAGGTTATCGGTTGGCTAGCAATCAAACTTTAGGTAATTTTTTGGTGGTGGAGGGGAGGAAAATACTATAGAGAGTCAAGATTATCTATACTGAAAGCAGCAATAAAAAAATCACGTTAAATTTTTCTCACCACACTAGCTTTTGCGTTCACTTTTCGACACAAATTGTATTAAAATACAACCATCTATTAGACAAATAGTCACTGGTATTACGTAATTTCACTAAAACGGTATCGAGCGTGGTAATTTGTATCCGATAGTGATTTTCAATATCGTCCATGCACCTGTTCAGCATATTACTTTTTTTATTTATAGATTTTATGTCAGAACCAATGTCCGCCGATGTAATGGATGCCATATCAATTTATCCTCGTAAATAGTGGGCTATTACCCACTCTTCTACCGTAATTCTCATGCATTCGCATGAAGTAACTCACCATTGGATTTTTCCAGGCCACGAGCCAGCGCCATCACCTCTTTGCAAGGAATCTGTCTAATAACCTCATGGGTTTCCATGTCAATGACTTTGACCACGACCCGGCCATTACTTTCATCGATGCTGAATTGCATATCGCGTCTATAATTTTGAATGAACTCGTTTAAACTACGGACCGCTCCTTGCAAAAAAGCATCGGCTGGTCCGTCCTGCTCACCACAGAAATGGGCATCGCGCATAACAGACAATGGTTTTTGTTGTGATAAAGTATCCTGCAATCTATTTTCAGAACCCGCGCTCAAACCATTTGTTTCATGTTCCACAGACTGGGACACTGTGGCCATTTCAGAAATGCTAGGAACCATATATCTGCCTCATATCACAACGTAAAAACTCACCCGGACGTCCCAACCCGAGAAAGCTCATCATCAACTTATCGAAATACCAGCAACACTCCGCTGGATAACACATTGGCCTGGGCCAACATCACTACACCTATCTTCTACAGGATCTGGTTGCTGATTGGGCTCCCCATCTCCGCTCTAAAGCCGGCTTCATGGCTGCGGCTATACATTGCACTTAAGTTATTTGAATAGCTCTGCAGTCTGGCGACGGTATTGGCGAAAGGAATAACCAAAGCCTTCGCATCGTCCTCGACGCCATTGATGAGCAACCTTAAAGACAGGCATTGCAAAGAGGGTTTGAGCGAAAGTTTGGCCGTGGTGAGATTAATATGTGCATTGCGCCAAGCAATATTGGTATTGTTAACTTGGGGCATGGCATTTTCTCTTCGTCCCAAAAGTGGACAAGACATACCCACTTGCGGATGGGTTAATATTTAACGGACATATTTCTCATGTGAAATATGTACCGCGCCCGATTTGGTTATCGGCCTGAAGGGGATGAAACTTTAGGGAATGCTCGTGCTGTTTGCTGGGGTGTTGTTGAAACATACCTCTGCCATTATGCCATTCCTTGACATGTAGGAGGTGGTTTAAAAAACTCTTATCAAAATAGTTACCTGATAAAATTAAACAACGATAATCCCTGTATTTTGATAAAAGATTGCTGTGCCGCCTGCAGGCCTGTCAATTGCAAGTTGAGGCGGCTGACAGCTTCTACATAATTGAGGTCCTGTAGCGTGGAAAGGGTTGTTTGAACCTGAAGCTTAAAGCCATCGTTGATATCTTTCTGAGCATCAATAGAATTGATCCTGGCACCAATTTTTGTGCGAACATCAAGAATATTTCCTAAGCCATTATCCAGATCGACAAGGGTACGATTGATAGCATTGTTAAAATGCGCCTGGGATGCCGCGCCGTTTACCGGTGTCTCCAAGGCTTTAGCGAAACTTTGCAGCGTGGTAAAAATATCCTGGTTGGCGCTGGGTGTAACCGTAAAACTGTCGCCATTGGCAGGCGTACCAGTGACCTTGGTTTGCGCCCCATTGAAGGCAATGCTGTTACCGCTGCCATAGGTGCCGGAGGTTACCACACCACTCACTGCACCCGTTACCGTGTAAGTGATCGGCGCAGTGGGAGATACCTGGGCAAAAGCGAGAGTATAGGTGTCTTGAACAAATCCGCTGGTTGCGGTGCCTGGATCAATCACTCCACTGCCAGTATTGAGTGGGCTCTCCTGTGTTGTGAAAACACCATTGCCATTACGGATGGCGCGAAACACATCTGTTCCCGAATCGCCCACCGCCACTTGCCTTGCAGGGCCGATCTGCAAATAGCGCTGCCCCTCATCGCCGCTGTAAGTAAAACCTCCCGCCGCATTCTGGCTAAAGGGTTGCGTACTTCCCTGGTAACCCGAAAACAAATATTCGTTATTGGCATCCTTTGTATTCGCCAGACCCAACAAGTCATCCAGGCGTTGGCGTACCTCTTGAGCGATGGAAAGACGGTTTTCGTTGCTCAAATGTGCGTTATTGGCCTGTACGGCCAGCTCCCGCACCCGTTGCAGGAGATCACCCACGCCACTTAAGGTCTGCTCTTCCAGAGAGAGCCGCGAATTTGCCGCTTCCGCATTTGACTGATACTGTCCAGTGACTTCCTTTTCCTGCATCAAGCTCAGCACTTGTGCGGCGGCGGCGGGATCATCCGCCGGTGTAAGGATGCGCTTGCCGGTGGAAACCTGTAATTGCGTTTTGCTGAGCAGGGCCTGCTGCTCCAGCATGGAATTTACACCTTGCTGCTGCATTTGATTGGTGGAGATGCGCATAGATTATCTCCTAATGGCGAAAATAAGGGCTTGAAAGAGCGTGTTGGTGGCCGAAATCACCTGTGCAGAGGCCTGATAAGCCTGTTGCAGGCGCACCATGTTGGCAGCCTCTTCGTCAAGGTTGACGCCTGATACGGCATCGCGCGCCTCTATCGACTGCTTGCGCAAGGTATCTTGCGCATTGCGGGTAATATCCGCTTGATGGGCTTGTGTTCCGACGTTGGCCACCAATTCACCATAGGCATCCTGATATGTGGCAGTGCCGCCCCCCAGCGTTTGTTGCTTTTGCAGTTGACCAAGCAGCAATGCATTGCGATTATCACTCACGCCGCTGGTATTTGCGCCGACAGAAAATACATCGCCCGTTGCGGCGGAACCACTGATCTTTGCCGTCCAGCCGTTATAGCTGATGGATTGACCAGAGACATAGGGGACATTCGTCGCAAGTGTACCGTTGGTTGCGTCAACGACATCAAACAGGCCGGGCGAGGTGAACGTGATGCTTACCGTGTTGCGCAGATTAGGGTCTTGCGCATTCGCCACACCCGGGCTAATGGTGGCGGCACTTATGTTAGCCAGCGCGGCGGACGTGCGTATCGGCGCGGCGGCGGCGATGCCTTTGGCATCGTTAATCACCATGCCGATGGTCTGCGCACCCTGACGCGTGGGCTGGATCAAAAAGCTGTCGTTGACTGCCGCACCCGCAGTGATATTCAGCGAAAACCCGTCAATCACCGCGCTGGTATAGGGATAGCTGCCGCCGGTATTGATGGTGGATGTTTGATTATCGGAAAGCCTGGTGAGCGTGTAATTGTTGCTGCCCGTATAGGTCAAGCGGTAATCGCTGGTGGTCAATCCATTGGCATCCGCCAGTGAGGCTGTTACCGCACTCGTGCCGGTATTAAGCGATCTTGCCTGAACCTGGAGACTGGGCGCCTTAAAAAAGTCACCGCCCAGCGCGCCGTTCAAATCCTGGCCGAGTTTATGCTGATCATTAAAATTATCTGCCAGGCCAATAGCTACGCGCCCTAGGGTATTTTGAGCCACATCCAGCACGCGGTTGCGGAAATCCAGCAGGCCGCCCAACTTTCCGCCGCTTAATTGATTCGAAATATTGATCGTATCCGTGCCCATTTGGTAACCGACTTCCAGGCGCGTCGCATCGAACTGGTTGCTCATCACGCTCAGGGATTGCGCGCGGAAACCGGCGACCAGCGCCTGTCCATTGCCGATAAACACATTAAGAGAACCATCGTCCTGCGGCACAGTGGTCACAGCGACACGTTCCGACAATTGCGCAATCAGCGTATCACGTTTATCAAGCAGATCATTCGGCAGGTTTCCCGATGCCCTGCCGGGGGCGACAGAAATATCGCGGTTTACACTGGCAAGCGACTGGGCAAGGCCGTTAATTTCGGTGACACGATTTTGTATCTCGGCATTCACACCGTTACGCAATTCGCCAAAGCGCTGGTCTATATAATGGAATCGATCAACCAGCGTTCCGGACTCGCTCAGTAAAACCTGACGCGCCGCGCCCGAGCTTGGATCATTTGCGACACCCTGAACGGCGTTGAAAAAACTTTGCAGGCTAGGCGTGAGGCCTGCCTGGGGGTCAGCCAGCAGGTTGTCGATGCGGCTGGTGAGCGTGTAAAAATTTTCCGTCTGATTATAGGAAGCCGTGTTCGTTTGCACTTGGGCGGTGAGGAAGTCATCGTACAGGCGACGCACGCCACCGACTGCCACACCCGTGCCAATATAACCATCACCGGAAAATTGCGGCGTGTTGGTAACAACATCCACACGCTGACGGCTATAGCCTTCAGTGTTGACGTTAGTGATGTTCTGGCTCACTGTTGACAATGAGCGCTGCGATGTCAACAGCCCGGAAATACCTATGGAAAGTGAATCACCGGCGGGCATGGCAAAACCTCACTAAGTTTCCCAGAGGGCGGGTTTGGAACCTGTTCCTACTGTTCATGTTATCGGATCGCGGCTGAACATCTTAAGCGCGCCCTTCAGGGTGTCGCCGTTCAGAATCGCGCCGATCTTGCGTGCATAGGCCGGATCAGTGGCATATCCTGCATTCTGTAAAGCCTCGGCAAATGCCTGTGGATCGCCCGCCACAGCCAATGCCTGGCCGTAACGCGGATTAGCGCGCAGGAAATTGGCATAATCGCTGAAACTGGCGGAAAACGAATCGTAAGAGCGGAATGCCTCATTGCGCCTGCCCGCCTTGCCATCGGCATACTCCAACGTTGGCATGACGAGACGCTCTCCCTGCCAGCGGCCATCGGCCTTGATGCCAAAAAGGTTGTGGCTGCTGCGGCCATCGGGATGGCGCATGACAGACTGCCCCCACCCGCTCTCCAGCGCTGCCTGCGCCAGTAGCGCTGCGGGCGCAACGCCGAGTTCCTTGCCAGCCTGTTGCGCGTGGGGCAAAAGTGATTTCACGAATTCCTCGGGAGAACCAAATGAGGACGGTGATGGGGCCATCGCTGCCTCCGGAAGATCGTGTGGCGTGGGCAATCCGGAAATATTTTTATCGTTATTCTTCGCTGTCGCGGCAAGATTACCACCAAGCTGTTTCACCAGCATATCCGCCAGCCCCAGGCCACGCCCCTGGCTGAGGGTCGCGGATAATTGCTGGTCGAACATACCCTGATAAAACTCGGTCTGATCGCTGTCCATGATACCGTCACCCAGATTGGCCTCACGCATCCCTTTCAGCATCATCTGCAAAAAAATCCCCTCAAACTGCTTGGCCACGGCACGTAATGCCTCGGGGGAATTTTCGCGCGCCTGGGCACGAAGGCGCGTGAGACTTTGAAAATCGGTGTAAATGTCTGGGCTGGGTATCATTTTTTTTCGTGTTTCAAATTACAATCAGTTCCGCGCGCAACGCGCCCGCTTCTTTCAGCGCCTGGAGTATCGCCACCAGATCGCCTGGCGCTGCGCCCACCTGGTTGACGGCGCGCACGATATCACCCAGCGACACGCCAGGATCAAACAAAAACATGCGGCGGCTTTCCTCTTTAACCTGAATCTCCGAGGTGGGCACGACCACTGTGGAGCCGCCTGAAAACGCTCCAGGCTGGCTGATGCGCGGCTTTTCCGAGATAGTGACCACCAGATTGCCGTGCGACACGGCGGCAGGCGTGACGCGCACATGACTGCCGATCACCACGGTTCCAGTGCGGGAGTTGATAATAACTTTAGCCGCACCTTCACCGGGCTCCAGCGTCAGATTTTCCAGCACGGATATAAACGCCACGCGCTGCGCCTGATCCTGAGGAGCGGCAACCTTGATCGATGATCCATCCAGCGGTTGAGCCGTGCCCGCGCCGATGGCGGTGTTGATGGATTCCGCCAAGCGTTTGGCGGTAGTAAAATCCGGAGTATGCAGGTTAAAAATCAACGCATCAGCTTCGCCAAACGAGGTGGGCGCTGGACGCTCCACGGTAGCGCCATTGGGAATGCGCCCCACGCTGGGAACATTCACTGTGATCTTCGATCCATCGCTGCCCGACACGCCCAGACCACCCACCGCCAGATTGCCTTGTGCGATGGCATACACCTGCCCATCCGCGCCCTTCAGCGGCGTCATAAGCAGGCTACCGCCGCGCAGGCTTTTGGCATTACCCAGTGACGAGACGGTGATATCCACAGTCTGTCCCGGCTTGGCAAACGGCGGCAAATCGGCGTGGATGGAAACTGCCGCGACATTCTTGAGCTGGGGATTCACGGTGGGCGGCAACACAATACCAAATTGCGATAACATGCTTTTCATGCTTTGCACAGTGAATGGCGCTTGAGTGGTCTGATCGCCGCTGCCGTCCAACCCCACCACGAGACCATAACCCACCAGCTGGTTGACGCGCACGCCATCCACGGCTGCGACATCCTTGATGCGCTCGGCATGGGCGAAACCAGTCAATGAGACCAGCCAGGACAGCAGCAGTAATTTCAGGGCAAATCTATTCATGCACCCAACCTGTTATTAAGGGAACTCTGAAAAATCCATCCCTGGATTTTTCAGAGACGAAAAATGTGATTTTTGTTTTTCTTCATTTCTCGAACACGTACGTGTTCGAGAAATGGCGGTGCGTCCATGCACCACACAGAACCTCTAATAAATCAGAGGTTCCTTAAAAAGGCCACCAACCACTGTTAAAGAATCTCGCCAGCCATCCCGAGGTATTGGAATCGGCAATCACGCCGTCACCGGCATAGGTGATCTTGGCATCCGCCACCAGACTCGACAGCAAGGTGTTATCACGTTGAATATCGACCGGGCGGACAATCCCGGAAAACCGCACATATTCATTACCCTGATTGATGGCCAGCAGCTTTTCGCCGCGCACCACCAGATTGCCGTTCGGCAAGACCTCGGACACCGTGACACTGATGCGTCCATTCAGGCTGTTGCTTTGATTGCTATCACCCTGCCCCGAAAAAGTCTGGTTAGAATTCAGCTTGGCACTCAAATCATTATTAACATTGCTAGCCAACGGGATCAGCCCCGGCGCGCCGAATGTCAGCGCGGACCCTAGAATGACGGGCGCGGAAACATCCACTCCGGTCTTCTTCTTGGAATTCGTGCCCGCTGTCTTGCTGGCATCGGTCTTTTCTACCAGTATCACGGTAAGTATGTCGCCGACACGGCGCGCCTTGTTGTCCTCGAACAGCGCAAGACCATACCCTGCCTGATAAATGGCGCCATTGCTTCGTGTGGTGGGCGGCGGCGTGGCGGGGCGCGCCGGTGCATAGGCGGGATCACTCTGCGGCGGAGTGGTGGTACAACCCGCCAGCATCAGCAACCCCAACAGGACAGACAAATACTTCTTGATCTGTTTCATTTCCAATCTCTCTGCTCACTGAATCCCGTCAACACTTAGAAATATGCAACATCCTTGCCGCCGATTACTGTTATTACAAATTATTTGTCACGAACCGCAACATCTGATCAGCGGAAGCAATGGCTTTAGAATTCATCTCGTATGCACGCTGGGTTTCAATCATATTGACCAGCTCTTCCACAACATTGACATTGGAACTTTCCACTGATCCCTGCGCCAAGGTGCCCAAGCCTGTCACACCCGGCGCACCGGTTTGCGGGGAACCGCTGGCGGCAGACTCGCGGTATACATTCTGGCCAATCGGCTGCAAGCCCACGGGATTGATGAAATCCGCCAACTGTATTGAGCCCACCTGCGTCGGTGCGGTTGAACCCGGCAACAGCACTCCCACTGTGCCATCGGAACCCACGGTGATGCTCTGTGCATTCTCAGGAATGCTGATTGCGGGTTGCACCACGTAGCCACTGGCGGTGACAAGCTGCCCTTGTGCATTCACTTGAAATGAACCATCGCGCGTGTACCCCAGCGCACCATCCGGCGTCAACACCTGGAAAAAACCACGCCCCTGAATCCCCATATCCAGGGGATTACCGGTTTGTACGATATTGCCTTGCGTAAATAGCTTTTGCGTGGCCACCGTGCGCACACCAGTACCGAGCAACAAGCCGGATGGCAATGTTGTCTCTTGCGTACTCTGTGCTCCCACTTGTCGTACATTCTGATAGAGCAGATCCTCGAACACCGCCCTGCCGCGCTTAAATCCGGTGGTGTTGACGTTGGCCAGGTTGTTGGAGATAACCGCCATGCGCGTCTGCTGTGAGTCAAGACCAGTCTTGGCAATCCATAGTGCGGGATTCATTGAGTGCTCCTTTTTAAATAAAAAATTCTGGTTCAGATATTGATGTTACAAATCCGTCCACGAAAGACACGAAAAGTACGAAAAATCCTCATGGCGCAATGCTTTCAACTATTTCTTTCGAATATGCCTGACAAATCCAGGCTCATTTCCATAAAAAATCCCACCATCCATTTTTTAGTACCTTTCGTGTCTTTTGTTGATCACGCCTTCTCATGTTGAAAGAGAAACCGTGAAAGGTTACTAACCCATTCGCATCAATTGCGACGAAGCGGCGTCGTTTTCCTGTGCGGTGCGCATCATTTTGATCTGCGTTTCGAACTGGCGCCCCAGCTCGATCATTCTCACCATCGCCTCCACGGCATTGACATTGCTCGACTCGAGCACACCGCTAGACAACTGCACTGCTGCATCCGCCACAGCGTTCTTCCCGTCTTTGACACGCATCAGACCATCCGTGCCTTTCTCCATCTGACCCGGCGGCGGATTTACCAGCTTGATTCTATCCACCACTGCCAATGCGTTAGGCGCTTGCCCCACGGGTCGAATCGAGATTGTGCCATCGGCACCGATCTCCAGTTTTTCGAATGGAGAGACGGCGATCGGTCCGCCGTTGCCAATCACCGGACGTCCCGCTCCAGTTTCCAGTTGGCCGTTGACCGTCACGCGCAAATCACCGGCACGGGTATATGCTTCGCTGCCATCCGCGGCCTGCACAGCGATCCATCCATCACCATTAACCGCAACATCAAGTTCACGTCCGGTGGTGGAAAATGTCCCGGCAAGAAAATCCGTTCCCGGCCTTTCCGTCTGCGCATACACCCGGCTGGGGTATCCTGGGCCATACACCGGGAGGCTGCGAAACGCTTCTAGATCAGCGCGGAATCCAGTGGTGTTCACATTCGCCATATTATTGGTGTTCACCGCCTGTGCCAGCATGGTCTGCTTGGCACCGGACATTGCGACATAAAGCATGCGGTCCATGGTTATCGCTCGCGATTATCTATCATTAACGGATATTGATAATGGTTTGGGTAATCGCATCCGCGGTAGTGATCACCTGTGCATTGGCCTGGAAATTACGTTGTGCCGTAATCATGGTGACCAATTGCTCAGTGAGATCCACATTAGATCCTTCCAGCGCGCCCGATTGCACCAAACCCAGGCTCCCCCCCCCTGGTTGACCAACCAGAGCCGCACCCGAATCAAAGGTTTCCGCCCACGCGGTGTCGCCCAACTGGCGCAACCCCTGAGGATTGCTAAAATTGGCCAGGGCAACTTGACCCAGCGCACGCGACTGGCCATTGGTATAACGTGACTGCACAATACCTGTGTCGCTGATATCAATCCCGCTCAAGCGGCCCGTGGCAAAGCCATCTTGCGTAAGGGCGTTGACACCAAAAGGACTGCCATACTGTGTCGTTTTGGAATAATTCACATCGAATGACATGTTCGCCGCGCCGGTCTGCGGATTAACCGGGGCGTAATCCACCGTTAGTGCACCCGCCAGAGAAGGTGTGACCGATGTGATTCCACCGGCAGACGAAAAGGTCAAGTTAGCAGGTTGCCCTGCCACATTGCCGTTCGGAATAACTTCAATCGGTGTGCCCGCACCATTGGTTATCCACAAATGTGACTCCCATTCATTGGGGTTGCTTGTCTTGCGGTAATACATCGTGCCGAGATTCGCGTTACCCAATGAATCGTAGAGGGTTACCGCGGTTGAATTGGTATAGCTAGTCGGATCGGTGCGATCAAATGCCGGCAAGGCAGGATACGGTGCAAACGGTGTGGCATTGGCATTGAGATTGGCGGCTACAGTGACAGCCGTCGATGCACGCGGCGAAATATCCGATGTACTTAACTGCAAGTCGCCACGGGAGCCGGTGATATTACCATTCACATCGGCCTGATACGCCGTTAAACGCTGATTCTGGCTATTGACTATATAGCCATCGCGATCCATTTGAAACGCACCGGAGCGTGTGTAAGCCGGCACACCGTTGTCGTTCAACACAAAGAATCCCTGCCCGTTAATGGCCAGATCAAGATTGTTGTTGGTAAAACCAATATTTCCCTGGGTAAACTGCTGCGCCACCGCCGCCACGCGCGCACCGCTGCCTATAGCGTTCTGGGAAATGCCCAGGTTGCTTGTTGCATAAACGTCTGCAAATTCGGCGCGTGATTTTTTGAATCCGGTCGTACTGGCATTGGCAATGTTGTTGCCTATGACTTGCAGTTCGGATGATGCTGCGTTAATACCGCTTAAAGCAATACGAAATGTCATATCGTTTATCCTCTTGTAAAAACCTAATCACATAATCTGCCGGACGTTGGACAACTCCAGCGGACCCAATCCAGTTACATTCAACGTCGGTCCCTGAGCTCCCCGTCCGAGCGTGACACTCTCAACCGTCGCAGCCACCAGCGTGTCAACGGCCATCGTCTTACCATCCATCATCGCGCCAGCAGCAACCTTGTATTTTCCTGCCGGAGCGGTATCACCGGCATCGGTCTTGCCATCCCACGTGAAGCTGGCCAGACCACTGGACTGCGGCCCCATCTCCAGACGCCTCACAACCTGGCCCGACTGGTTATATACCGCCAGCGAAACACCGGAGGTGCTGGCAGGCAGATCCACCGCCCCACCCAGAGTGCCGCCTTGCGCCAGCACGCCGGCATCGCCCGGCACCAGTACCGATCGCCCCACCAACGCCGAAGCCTGTAGAGCCTGACTGGATTGCATTGCAGTTGCAAACTGGCTGAATGAGGTTTGTAATTCTTTAATACCCGTCACAGCACTAAACTGTGCCATCTGCCCCATGAATTCACCGTTTTGCATGGGCTTCATGGGATCCTGGTTCTTTAATTGGGTAACCATCAGCTTCAGAAACTCATCCTGTCCCAGACGATCCTGACTAACTTTCTGCTCCGGTTTCTTCGTCAGACCCAGACTTTCCAGTGCGCCGGTATCAATTTTTGTACTCATAAATTTTCTCCTTGGACGACTTGCTTACTGACCCAGCCTCAGCGTGGCCAGCAAAAGCTGTTTGGAGGCATTCATCACCTCCACGTTGTTCTGATAAGAGCGTGAGGCGGAAATCATATTGGCCATTTGCTCAACCACATTCACATTCGGCAGATAGATATAGCCCTGCGCATCCGCCAGAGGGTGGCCAGGCTCATAACGGCTTTGCACCGGCGCGTCATTTTCAACCACACCCAAAACACGCACACTCGCCGCATCATCCCCGGCAAGTTTATCCATCACTGCCGAAAAGACCGGCTCACGTGCTTTATACACACCCGCCACATTGCCGCTGATACTATCGGCATTGGCAAGATTGCTGGCCGTCACGTTGAGGCGCAGCGACTGCGCGCTCATTCCTGAACCTGCAATATCAAATATTTTGAAAGAAGACATGGATTAATCTCCCCTGATAGCCGTCATCAAACCCCTGATGCGACCATTGAGAAAAGTGAGTGTGGCCTGATACTGAATCGCATTACGGGTAAATTCAGCCTGCTCTGTCTCCGTATCCACCGTATTGCCATCCAGTGACGACTGTTCTGGAACGCGGTACTTCACCGACCCCGACGTCAGATCCAAACCAGAAGGCAGGTGGGTCGCATGGGTACGCACCAAAACGGAAGCATTACTGCTTGATTGATCCCTGGCCTGATTCAGCACCGCTTTGAAGTCGATATCCTTGGCCTTGTAATTCGGCGTATCCGCATTGGCCATATTGGCCGCCAGAACTTCCGCGCGGCGTGCGCGCAAGGCAAGCGCCTGCGGATATATTCCTAATGCTTTGTCGAGATTGATTGGCATCGTCTGACTCCATCCTTACTGTACCTGCCAAGGATCAATGCAGAGTCTGTGCCAAAATTTAGATGAGATATTAAAACAATGGGTTACATTACAAAGAGGGGGGAGAATTCACATCCTGCGGCAATATATTTCCGCCTTGCGGCAAACCTTGCGGCGGCAGGCTTCCATGCCTGCCGGGGTGTTCACTTCTTTTTGAGGCGATACGCTATGCCACCCTGGTAGCGAACAGTGTCAAAAGCATCCGAATAACTTGACATGGATTCGGATGCCCCAAGAAACAGATAACCTTCTGGCGCCAGTACCTGGGCAAAACGCGCGATGATGTCGCGCTTTAAATCGTTTGAAAAATAGATCAACACGTTACGGCAAAAAATCACGTCAAATTTACCCAGCGCGGAATAATCCTTTTTCATCAGGTTTAATTCCGCGAAAGTGACACGTTTGCGTATCTCATTTTTGACCTCCCACAGGGAACCTTTTGGGTCAAAAAATCGCTTCCTGCGTTCATCAGACATACCGCGTGCCAATGACATGGAATCGTACAGACCCGCCTTGGCGTCCTTGAGCATGGTGGGTGAGATATCAGTGGCGGATATCTGCACCCCTGTGGGAAAACTGCCCGGCTTACCGCTCAAGTACTCCTGAGCCACGATACTGATGGAATAAGGTTCTTGCCCCGACGAACAGGCCGCCGACCAGATCCGTACCGGGCGCGCGGACTTTCCAGCCAATTCCGGAAGAATGTGTGCCTTGAGAATTTCGAAAGGTGCCTGATCACGAAACCAGAGGGTTTCGTTAGTCGTCATGGCGTCCACAATACGTTCGCGTAAACCGGATTTTACATCACACTCGAGACGCGCCACGAGTTCTCCGATTGACGGGATGCCCACCTCCTCCAATAAGCGGTTAAGGCGGCTGACCACCAAATAATGTTTGTTGTCACCAAGCGTAATACCGCAGGCGGACTCAAGAAAACTGCAAAAGTCTGCATATTCTTGATGAGGGATGGTTTGATTTGGCATAGGAGTCCCTGGCATGGTATTGGGCCGGCAATCTGCATACGGCATTCAACAGATTTCAAGCGGCCTGAATTTTCCCTACGCTGTACATTTTAATCCTCTTCATGGCCGCCGCCGCAAGGTCATCCGCACTGAATTTTGCGATAAACTCATCCGCGCCGACTTTCTTCACCATGGCATCGTTGAATACGCCGCTTAATGATGAATGCAGCATGACATAGAGGCTACGTAAGCGTTCATCCTTGCGGATCTCGGTCGTCAACGTATAGCCGTCCATTTCAGGCATTTCAATATCGGAAATCACCAGACTCAGACGCTGCAAGAGAGGGTCTTGAGTGTCCGCCCATTTTTTCAGCAACTCCAGCGCCTCACGACCATCCGGCGCCAAGGTATACGAAATTTTCATCTGCTCAAGAGTGCGTTTGATCTGATTGCGCGCCACACTGGAATCATCCACAACCAACACATGCGGTTGTATGTCGTGTTGCGCAACACCCTCTTCAACCAAATCCTCGGAAACCGTGAGAGAACAATGGATAATCTCGGCAAACACCTTCTCCACATCAAGGATCTCGATCAATTGGTCATTGAGCCGCGTCACCGCCGTCAGATAGCTGCAGGAACCCGTACCTTTGGGTGGCGCCAGCACTGACTCCCAGTTCATATTGACGATACGATCCATGCCATTCACCAGCAATCCCTGAACCGATCGGTTATATTCTGTGACAATAACATAACCACGCGCCGGATCTGCCATGGGCGTCTGGCCTATAGCCATGGACAGATCAATCACAGGGATGGTTTTGCCGCGTATAGTGGCAACACCGCAGATTGAAGGATGGGCTTTGGGTAGATGTGCCAGCGGGGGGCATTGAATAACTTCACGCACCTTAAAAACATTGATGCCAAAGTACTGCGTGTCATTCAACCGAAACAACAACAGCTCCAGCCGATTCTGCCCCACCATCTTGGTTCGCTTGTCCACATCATCCAATACGCTTGCCATGCCATTCTCCTTAAGAACGTCATTTATCGATATGCGAAATATCGGCACGGCAACCCGATACTTAAGCAATATCTGAGAGCCTGTCTGTGAATAAATCATCCCTGCGTTGCTCCCCAAAACACGCCAGGCAAGGCGCGAGGAGAGAAGTTTGGTGATTCCAAATAAACGACGAGCAACGCCGCATGGCGTGTTTTGGGGAGCAACCCGAAGGGACGGGGCCGGTTTTGCGCGGTGCGGCGTCACGCTTCGCTCATGTGCAACAAGCACACTACGCTCAGCGTTCCTTGCCCTGCGCAAAACCAGCCTCCGTCGCAGGGATGATTTATTCACAGACAGGCTCTCAGAAATAGGCTCGGCTTTTCACAAGCTCCTTAACTGCGCTTTCACATTCCGATTGGCTCATATTTTGCTTACTCAAAGGCATGCCATACCATACAATTTTTTGGGCAGTAATTTTTTTTACGGCATTCACATTACTGCCACAGCAAGTTCGTGCCGAAACGTATCAATCCCACGATTCGCTGCGCGAAACCGCCAGAACTTTCGTGCAGCAACAAATTCAAAACGCGCCAGCAACGCCGCATATAGAGGTTGGTGTCCTGGACACCCGCCTGCGCCTTCCGGTTTGTGCGGACAAACCGGAGGCTTTCCTGCCGCCCGGCAGCCGCATCCTCGGTTTATCTAACATTGGGATACGTTGCCACAGCCCTAAACCCTGGTCATTGTATGTGCCAGTCACCGTCAAAATTTTTGCGCCCGCCTTGATCGCCAGCCACGCACTGAACCGCGGCAGCCAGATAACCGCCCAGGATTTCCAGACCGCCGAACTGAACATCGCCTCCCTATCCGGCGGCTACCTGAGCACACCCGAACAAATCCTCGGTATGACTCTGAAACGCTCAATAGACCCCGGTGCCGTATACACTCCCGCCATGCTTGAGGCCCCGAGCGTGGTTCGGCGGGGAGCACAAGTCACCCTTCTCGCGGAAATTGCTGGAATTGAGGTGCGCATGGCCGGAAAGGCGCTCATGGACGGCGCCGCCGGGGCATTAATCCAGGTTCGCAATCTCACATCCCAACGGGTCGTTGAGGGAACGGTAATGGCCGAGGGAATAGTTAAAGTGACAGGGAATTGACGAATTGTCCCATAATTTGCTGTGCATGTACTTTTTGATTTAAAGTAATGGCCGAATCAGCCGCTATCCTATGCACAGCATCTGAAGAGGTATAGAACATGCCCATTGAAATCACCGGAAAAACACCCGTAAATGCCGCCCCATCCACCACTGCCGACACGTCTGCAGTCCGCCAGCCCAATGCGGCGCAGCGGGAGACCGGTAAATCCTCCGCGGTGGATACTGTCAGCTTCACGGATACCGCCGCACGGTTGCGCGGCCTGGAAAAGACCCTGTCCGCTTTGCCCGTAGTCGATATTCACCGTGTCGAAGGCGTCAAGCAAGCTGTCGCCAGCGGCACATTTGAGATTAACCCAATGCGCGTGGCCGATAAACTTTTGAGCTTCGAAAGCTCACTGCACCTCCGGCGCGCCGCATAAATCAAGGATATGTAAATGGCCGAAGCGGAACATCAACAGTTAATCAGTGCGTTGTTCGAGCATGAAATCAACACCGCCTCGTCCCTGCTTGACATCCTGCGGCAAGAACATGCCGCCCTTGCCGGCAACGATATACCTGCCATCGAGCAGGCGGTTGCCGGCAAACAACCCTTGGCCTCCCGGCTGGACATGCTGATCAAACAGCATGAAGAGATACTGCGTGCAGCAGGTTACTCCACCAACCCGGCAGGCATCGAAAGCTATATTCGTGACCAAGACCCATATGGCATCCACCACCTTAGCCCCACCTGGGGGAAGCTTCGTGCGCTAAGCGCCGCATGCCAGCAACAGAATCAGGTCAATGGCGCAGTCATCGCCATCAGCCGCCTCAACCTCCAGCGGGCGCTCTCCATCTTGCGCGGCCACCCTCCTGAAAGCGAGAGCTGCTACAGCGCCACTGGCGCTACACAACCAAAATCCCGCGCACAATCACTGGGACGGGCATAACCCTAAAAACACAGCGAAACATCACACATCTACAGGGTAATATCCGTTACTTATGTTATTGGCGGAAGAAAAATAATCATGGACAGAATCACTCTTGCCCCCTTCATCCTGGGCCTTTTAAAACGCATCCAAAATCAGCGCGCAATACTCACTGTCACTCTGCCCGGCTCAGACAAGAACTACAACAGCGCCATACTTGAAATTAACGAAGAACAAGCGTATCTCGCCATAGATGAACTTAGTCCTGAAAGCGGCCACCCCTTGCTTCTGGATATCAAAGAGTTGCGCGCACGGACGCGTGTGGAAGGCGCCAGAATCAGTTTTTCCACCACACTGATCGACGCCGGCCGAGAATCCGGCATTGCCTATTACAACTTGGCACTGCCCACAGAAATCGATTACCTGCAACAACGCGCTTCTTACCGCGTTAAAACAGGGGTAGCACAACCCATCCCAGTAACTCTTATCCATGCGGAAGACCAGACAATAAAAGGGGAACTGCAAGACCTTTCAATAGGCGGCCTTTCCATCAGGGTCGCGCACAAGCAACTGCCCGTCACGCTCAAAACAACCGATACCCTGCCCTGCTGCTTTCGCTTAACACAGGATGAAGAGATAAGATGCATGCTGGAAATCCGTTCCATCCGCCACAAGGACAATAGCACCCCTGTCCGCCTCGGTTGCCGCTTCATCAATATGTCGACGCCACAACAGAAAATCATCCAGCGCCACATCATCGCCCTGGAACGGGAGCAGATCAAAAAAATGCCCAAGGGTGGATAGCCTCCAACGCATCCCGATGGTACAATGCCGCGTAATTTTAGATGTCCGGCTTTTTATCATTTAAAACTTAAATCCACTTTTGGGGCCGTAGCTCAGCTGGGAGAGCGTCGCGTTCGCAATGCGAAGGTCGGGAGTTCGATCCTCCTCGGCTCCACCAATCCCGCCCAAGCCGGGGCATCATTGACTCCTTTCTCCACGCCCCGGTAGCTCAGCTGGATAGAGCATCCCCCTCCTAAGGGGAAGGTCGTACGTTCAAATCGTATCCGGGGCACCAACCATCATTCGGCACAGCTATCAACACACAAACCGTGCAAAGGCCAGGCAACATGGGACACCGACTTTCAAAAATCTACACCCGCACCGGCGACCAGGGCGACACGGGTCTGGGCGACGGCTCACGCGTAGCGAAGGATAGTCTGCGTGTAGAGGCTTATGGCACAGTGGATGAGCTTAACAGCGTGATCGGCATGGTGCTGGCCCATAACCCGCCCGAGGCGGTGCATGCCTGCCTGTCGGACATTCAGCATGATTTATTCAATTTAGGCGGGGAACTTTGCATTCCAGGGCATCGTGCCATAACGGCGGATGATGTGGCGCGGCTGGAAACCACGCTGGACGCATTCAACGCCAGCCTGCCTTACCTAAAAGAGTTTATCCTGCCCGCTGGCGGCCTTGCCGCAGCCACATGCCACTTGGCGCGCACGGTGTGCCGACGTGCCGAACGCCATGTGGTGAGCTTGGCACGCAACGAAACAATCAACGGGGAAGCTCTCGCCTATCTTAACCGCCTATCGGATCTGTTGTTTGTCATCGCGCGCGTGCTGGCACGCGCTGAAGGCGGGCAGGAGGTGCTGTGGCAGCGGGACCGTCATCGCTAATAAAACTTCCAACGGTGACGACCCATCCGGGATTATTCCCTGCGCCAAGCGGTTTTGCCAGCGTTGTCTTCCAGAATGACACCCTGAGCCTTGAGCCAGTCACGGATGCGGTCTGATTCGGCCCAATCTTTACTCTGTCTCGCTGAATCACGCCGCGCAATGAGGTGTTCGACTTCCTCGGATGACAAACCAGCCGTGGTTTTAGTAGGATCTTTAAGAAACCCCTCCGGATCGGCCTGCAGCAACCCCAGCACGCCACCCAGCCGCCGTAACACGGCTCCCAGCCGCGCGGCTTCTTGCATGTTTTCGCTACGCACGCGATTGATATCGCGCACCAGCTCGAACATCACCGCCAGCGCTCCCGGCGTATTGAAGTCATCGTCCATCGCGGCGCTGAAGCGTTGCTCATACTCTGTCTCATGCCCTCCGGTCTCCGCCCCCCCTTCTTTGACGACCGGCAAGCCGCGTAATGCCATGTAAAACCGCTCCAGCGCGGCCTTGGCATTGTCCAGGTTTTCCGTGGAATAAGTGAGCGGGCCACGGTAGTGGCTGCCCAGAATGAAATAGCGCACGATTTCCGGCGCATAGTGCTTCAACACCTCGCGTACCGTGAAAAAATTGCCCAGCGATTTGGACATTTTCTCTTCGTTCACCTGCACGAAACCATTATGCATCCATACATTGACGAATTTGTGGCCTGTGGCGCCTTCGGACTGGGCGATCTCATTTTCATGGTGCGGAAATTTCAGGTCCATGCCACCGCCATGGATATCAAAATGATCCCCCAGGCAGTGGCCGGACATCGCGGAGCATTCGATGTGCCAGCCGGGACGGCCCGGCCCCCACGGAGAGTCCCAGCGCGGCTCGCCAGGCTTGGCGGCCTTCCACAGCACGAAATCCAATGGATCATCCTTGGCCTCGTCCACCTCCACACGGCTTCCGGCGCGCAAATCCTCCAAACGTTTGCCGGAAAGCTCGCCATAATGTTCAAAGCGGCTCACGTCATAATAGACATCACCATTCGCGGCAACATAGGCATAACCCTTGTCAATCAGCGTCTGTGTCAGACTGATAATCCCAGGGATGAACTCTGTCGCACGCGGCTCGATATCCGGCGGTAACGCACCCAGCGCCCGCTCATCCTCGTGCATGGCGCCGATAAAACGCCCGGTGAGCGCATCAATGTCTTCGTGGTTCTCGGCGGCGCGTTTGATGATCTTGTCGTCGATATCGGTAATATTGCGCACATAGGTGACCTGATAGCCCAGCGCGCGCAGATAACGCACCACCGCATCAAACACCACCATCACTCGCGCATGGCCAAGGTGACAATAGTCGTAGACGGTCATGCCGCACACGTACATGCGGATTTTGCCGGGCTCGATGGGGATAAAAAGTTCTTTTTTGCCGGTCAGGCTATTATGGATGTGTAGCGTCATCGGTTTCGCGTATTATTTAGTTCTGTGGAAAAAAATCAGTTTGCAGCTTCGTAAGCCTGACGAACCGCCGCCGCCAAATAATTTGCCAGCGTCTCAACTTGCTGTAGATCAACACCTTCCACCATCACACGTATTAACGGCTCGGTGCCGGAAGCACGCAGCAGCACACGGCCTTTACTCGCCAACTGCGCCTCCACCGCGCGCAATGCATCCTGCACATGGCTGGATGCCGCAAAATCGAATTTTTTCTCGGTGCGCACATTAACCAGACACTGCGGGTATTTTGCCATGCGTGACTTTAACTCATGCAACGTACGACCGGATTGCACAAGCGCCGCCAACACCTGCAATGCCGACACAATACCATCACCGGTGGTAGTGCAATCCAGGCAGATGATATGGCCAGACGATTCTCCGCCCAACGTCCCACCTTCCTTACGGAGCAGGTCCATCACGTAACGGTCACCCACCGCCGCACGCTGGAAGTCCACCCCAAGCGCGCACAAGGCATGTTCCAGACCCAGGTTGCTCATAACCGTGCCAATTACCGCACCCTTGAGGTTGCCGGCTTCGCGCCGCGATTGGGCGATGATAAACAGCAGTTCATCGCCGTCCACCAGTTCGCCTTTGTGATCCACCATAATTAGCCGGTCACCATCACCGTCCAGCGCAACACCCAAATCCGCCTTGTGCTCAAGCACGGCGGCCTGCATGGCTTCAGGATGCGTGGAGCCGCAGCCCTTGTTGATGTTAAGACCGTTGGGCTGCACCCCCAGCCGGATAACTTCGGCGCCCAGTTCCTCGAACACGTGCGGGGCCACGTGATATGTCGCGCCATGCGCGCAATCCACCACCAGCTTCATACCGCGCAACTCGACATTGCCCGGTATGGTGCTTTTGCAAAACTCAATGTACCGCCCCGCAGCATCGCCCACACGCTCGGCCTTGCCCAGCAGTGAGGAATCCACTGTGTGCATAGGTTCATCCAGCTCCGCCTCTATGGCCAGCTCGACCTCGTCAGGAAGTTTCTCCCCGCGCGCGGAAAAAAACTTGATGCCGTTATCCTGATAAGGATTGTGTGACGCGCTGATGACAATGCCCGCCTGTGCATGCAGCGTACGGGTCAAATAAGCGATGGCAGGTGTCGGCATGGGACCCAGCAGGCGAATATCGACGCCTGCGGAAGACAATCCTGCCTGGAGCGCGGATTCAAGCATATAGCCAGAGATGCGGGTATCTTTACCGATCAGCACTTTGCCGCGCCCGCCCTTGGTCAGCACACGTCCCGCTGCCCAGCCCAGCTTGAGCACAAATTCCGCGGTAATCGGTGTTTCTCCAACCAACCCGCGAATACCGTCCGTGCCGAAATACTTTCTTTGCTGGCCCTTGCTCATTATTCACCCCCTCAAATCTATGTTTCTTCCGATAGCAGGGCAGCGTGACCCGGCCATTTATCCTAAAAACAGCAGATGCAAGCTACAGAGAACACAGAGGTGATACGGGTTATCGTATTTATTCCTGATCACCGGACGGGTGAGGGTAATATTCACGGTAACCCATTGCCCCCTCATTGTCACCCATTGCCCCCCTTCAAGGGGATTCATGGTGATCATGGGGAAATGGTTTTTTCTCTGTGAACTCTGTGTCCTCCGTGGCTAGCTGCTTTTTAGGTTTATTCTATGCTGAACACACGCCTATGCCTGCTTGACAGCCCACGCCATTTTTATTGCATCCGCGGTGGCCTGCACATCATGCGTGCGGATAATGGAGGCCCCCTGCCAAACCGCAAGCGCCGCCAGGGCAACACTGCCATAGAGGCGTTGATCCACCGGCTTTTCCAGCACTGCGCCAATCATGGATTTTCTCGATACACCCACAACCAGGGGCAGCGCCAGACCACAAAAAGAATCCAGATATTTAAACAGGCGCAGATTATGCCCCAAAGCCTTGCCAAACCCAAAACCCGGATCGATCAAAAGCCGCGCACGGGGAATCCCCGCCGCCACACAGGCATGGATCCGTTCGAGCAGAAAGGATCCCACCTCTGCGGCCACATCATTATAGTGCGGACTGTGTTGCATGATGCGCGGCTCGCCCTGCATGTGCATCAGGCATACCGGCACGCGAGCTTGCGCTGCGGCCTGTAGCGCACCTTCTTCACTAAGCGCCCGGACATCGTTGATCAAACCAGCCCCTGCGGCCACCGCGGCACGCATCACTTCGGGCTTGCTGGTATCTATGGAAACAATGATGGGGAGTTCGCGTGAAAGAATTTCAATAACAGGGATGACCCGATCCAGCTCTTCCTGAACAGAAACGGGAGCGGCACCAGGACGTGTCGATTCACCGCCCACATCGATAATCGCCGCGCCCTCTTCGACCATCCGCCGCGCCCCGGCAAATGCAGCTTGCGCGGACAAAAAAACACCCCCGTCCGAGAAGGAGTCGGGGGTGACATTGAGTATTCCCATTACCTGGGGCTGATTGAGGTCGAGCAGCTTCCCGGCAAAATCCATTGTTTAAACGATACTGAAGGGCAGGTATTAACATAGGGGCGGGTCAACCCGCCCCTCGCTCTGGCTAATGTTGGCCTGCCGGCCCGCCTATCGTGCCATCCGCAGGCTTGCCACCCTCGCTGGACGCCTCCGCGCTGGCACCGCGCCCGGAACTGGACCCGGAATCTTCACCCCAGTCCTTCGGCGCACGCGGCTCTTTGCCTGCCATGATATCGCCAATCTGCTCGGCATCGATGGTCTCGTACTTGATCAGCGCGGCAGCCATGGCATGCAGCTTGTCTATGTTATCGGTAAGTATCTGCCTGGCACGCTCGTAGTTGCGGTCGACTATCGTGCGGATTTCCCCGTCGATGGTATGCGCGGTTTCATCCGACACCCCTTTGTGCTGCGTCACGGAGCGGCCCAGGAACACCTCACCCTCTTCCTCCGCATACGTCAATGGACCAAGTTTCTCGGACAGGCCCCACTTGGTCACCATGCTGCGGGCAAGTTCGGTTGTGCGCTGGATATCATTGCTGGCGCCGGTGGTAACAGCCTCCGGCCCGAAGATCAGCTCCTCGGCAACCCGCCCGCCGAACATGCTGGAAATCTGGCTTTCGAGGCGTTGCTTGCTATAGCTGTAACGATCCTCTGTCGGCAGGAACATGGTCACACCCAAAGCACGACCGCGCGGGATGATGCTCACCTTATGCACGGGGTCATGAGCAGGCACACTCAAGCCCACGATGGCATGGCCGGCCTCATGATAGGCAGTAAGTTTTTTCTCTTCGTCGTTCATCACCATGGAGCGGCGTTCCGCACCCATCATGATCTTGTCTTTGGCCTTTTCAAAGTCGTTCATGCCGACGGTGCGGCGGTTGGCACGCGCCGCAAACAGAGCGGCCTCATTCACCAGATTGGCGAGATCGGCACCGGAAAAGCCCGGCGTGCCACGCGCAATAATCGCTGGTTTGACATCATCATCAATCGGTACTTTACGCATATGCACCTTGAGCACCTGCTCACGGCCACGCACATCGGGCAACGGCACCACCACCTGGCGATCGAAACGGCCGGGACGCAGCAAAGCGGGATCCAGCACGTCGGGACGGTTGGTGGCCGCGATCACGATCACGCCCTCGCTGCCCTCAAAGCCATCCATTTCAACCAGCAACTGATTAAGGGTCTGCTCGCGCTCGTCATGTCCGCCACCCAAACCGGCGCCACGATGACGGCCCACGGCGTCAATTTCGTCGATGAAGATGATGCACGGCGCATGTTTCTTGCCCTGTTCGAACATATCGCGCACGCGCGCCGCGCCGACGCCGACGAACATCTCCACGAAATCCGAACCGGAAATCGAGAAAAACGGCACCTTGGCCTCGCCTGCGATGGCCTTGGCCAGCAGCGTCTTACCGGTACCGGGCGAACCTACCATCAACACGCCGCGCGGGATTTTTCCACCAAGCTTTTGGAACTTGCTGGGGTCGCGCAAAAACTCGACCAGTTCAGCCACTTCTTCCTTGGCCTCTTCCACACCTGCGACATCCGCGAAAGTTACCTTGACCTGATCCTCACCCATCATCCGGGCACGGCTGCGCCCAAAAGACATTGCGCCACGGCCGCCACCGCCACCGCCCTGCATCTGGCGCATAAAGAAAATCCACACACCAATCAGCAGCAGCATCGGGAACCAGGAGATGAACATCTGCATGAGCACGCCCTGCTGCTCTTGCGGACGAGCCTGGATGACTACGCCCTTGTTAAGCAAATCGCCAACCAGACCGGGGTCGCCGGGGCTATAGGTGACGAATTTTTCGCCACTCTGGTATATGCCCTGGATAGTGCGCCCTTCGATCACAACCTTCTGGACATTACCCTGCTTTACATCCGCGATAAATTGCGAATAGGGAAGTTGCGCCGAGGCAACCTGAGGCGGGCCAAAATTATTAAACACCGACACCAGGATGACGGCAATCACCACCCATAAGATTATATTCTTTGCCATATCACTCACGTGTGCGCCTCAGCTTTAAGAGAAATACAGTATATATCAACCCAACACTGGCCATAATGCATTTATCAGACCATGCGTTTTTCGCCACTAATCCGGCGTTTCGTCATGCTTTTTTATAAGAACCTGTTCACGATCTCGATCAAGGGATGCAGCGCAAGGCAAAAGTGGCCGAAAAAGCGGAGCATACACGAGTATGTGAGCATTTTGAGGCCACTTTTAACGCCGCGATGCGCCCTTCAGCGAGATCGTGAACAGGTTCTAAGGACTATTTCAGCCAAGAAAGTTCCTCGCCAGCACATAGACTTCGCGGCTGCCGGGCCGCGACGCCTTGGGTTTGCGGATCAGCACCTTCTGAAACAAGGGCTGAATCTCCTTGTGGAAGGCATCAAAACCGCTGCCCTGAAACACCTTCACCAAAAAATCCCCGCCTGGGACCAGAATCTTACGCGCCATATCCAACGCCAGCTCGGCAAGATACATCGCGCGCGGCTGATCAACCGAGGCCATACCAGTTATATTAGGCGCCATATCGGAAATTACAAGCCCCACGTTACGGCCTGCGACCATTTCGAGCAGCTTGTCAAATACTTCCTGCTCCCGAAAATCACCTTGCAGGAAATCAACGCCAGCCAGGGGTTCCATCAGCAGGATATCCGTGGCGATCACCTTGCCCTTATCCCCCACTATATTTGCGGCTATCTGCGACCAGCCACCCGGCGCCGCACCCAGGTCCACTATCGTCATGCCTGGCCGCAGTATGTGGTCGCGCTCGTTGATTTCGAGCAGCTTATAAGCCGCGCGGGAACGATAGCCATCCTGCCACGACTTTTTGACGTAGGCGTCAACAAAATGCTCTTTCAGCCAGCGGCTGCTGCTTTTACTCCTGGCCATAATTCCGGCGTTCATCATATTGACTGGATTGTGCCCTGGTCAGCACACGCCGCGCGCGGAAAACGATCCACAACATCCCTGCGCACCCATACCCGCCCAGCAGAAGGAGCTGGACCATCTGGTTATCCGTAACGCGCCCCTGCACCAGCCATAGCAGCACACCAGCGCAGCATATGACAGCCAGCTCAAGCTTTACGGCATTCATCGGGCTGGCCGCCACCATGAAGCCGCGCCTGCGTTGTGCTATACTTTCCCGCTTACCATTATCTTTGGCCATCGATACTTTATATGTCACTTACTGAGAAAAACAAACGTTATTTGCGGACGCTCGGCCATAAATTAAAGCCGGTGATCATCATTGGAAATGCTGGCCTGACGGAGGCTGTGCTCAACGAAACAGGGTTGGCCCTGAACCATCATGAGCTGATCAAGATCCGGGTAAACGCCGCCGACCGCGCCGCGCGTGACCATATGATAGATGAAATTTGCAACAGCACACGCGCCACGCTGGTGCAACGTATCGGCCATATCGCACTGATTTATCTGCGCAATCAGGACAAACCGCGTATCACGGTCACCTGAGAGGGACAATGTATTGGGTTGCGGCGCAAAGCTTGGCGGGGCGCCCTTCAGCGAGATCGTGAACCGGCTCTAAAGCGTATACCTGGAAGGCCGTTTCCCGCCTGGACCTGCAATCACCAGCCCCACCCCCAGCAGGCTGGTCGCCAGATACAGTATCGACGAAATTCCGTGCAGCCGTCCAAAGCTCGCCGCCTGGGCGCTGCCTTCAACCAGACCATGGGCTTTGAGGTCCTGCATCATCGGCTGCAAAACAAAGAAACTGACGGCAACAAACGCCAGCATGGCGAACAGCGTCCACACCCGCCAGGCACGGGTCCATTTGTCGCCCGCCCGGTAAATCGCGCCTATCAACAGCAAAACGCCGAACACCAAACCTATGATGCTGGTGATGCTGAACATTTTCCCGGCAAGCTCCCCTGCCAACTGCCGGTCATTGAGCATATTAAACAGCACCGGCACGGCGAGGTAACCGATACCCCACAGGCCACCGACCCACAGGGTCAACAAAATCCGTTCACTGACGAGCGCGAAACGCATGTTAGAGCCTATCCGTAAATAAATCATCCCTGCGACGGAGACCGGTTTTGAGCAGGGCAAGGAAGGCTGAGCGTAGTGTGCTTGTTGCACATGAGCGAAGCGTGACGCCGCACTGCTCAAAACCGGCCCCGTCCCTTCGGGTTGCGCCCCAAAACACGCCAGGCGGCGTTGCTCGTCGTTCATTTGGAATCACCAAATTTCTCTCCTCGCGCCTTGCCTGGCGCGTTTTGGGGCGGCAACGCAGGGGTGATTTATTTACGGATAGGCTCTGGCTCATATATATTTTACAGCCGCAATCTCATACTCGATTTCACCACCCGGCGCACGCACCACGGCGATGTCGCCCTCTTCCTTGCCGATCAGGGCGCGGGCGATGGGAGAGCTGATCGAGATTTTGCCTTGCTTGATGTCGGCCTCCAGATCACCTACGATCTGATAGGTTACTTCCTCGCTGGTCTTGACGTTCACCAGATCCACCGTGGTGCCAAAGACGATCCTGCCATTGGCATTCACTGTCGCAACATCAATGATCTGGGCGTTGGAGAGTTGCCCCTCGATTTCCGAGATGCGCCCTTCAATAAAACTTTGTTGTTCCTTGGCGGCGGCATATTCGGCATTTTCCTTCAGGTCGCCATGCGCGCGGGCCTCTGCGATAGCCTGGATAACGCGCGGCCTTGCAACGCTCTTTAATTCCTGCAGCTCTTCGCGCAACTGCTGCGCGCCCTTCGCTGTCATCGGCACTTTGCTCATGCTGTTATCTTTCTCCCGAGTAATTCCTGATGCAGATCCTGCAAACGATTCACCGCGCGGTCATCCGGTTGCCGCAGGGCCAGGCACGTCGCCCTGGCGCCAGCCAGTGTAGTGCTGTGGGTGACTTTGTGCTGCAATGCGGCACGCCGGATTTCATAGGAATCCGCAATCGCCTGCTTGCCTTCCGTAGTGTTGATAATCAGACTGATTTCGTCGTTTTTAATCATATCGACAATGTGGGGGCGGCCCTCGGCAACCTTGTTTACTTTAATGCAAGGCACACCCTCGCCTTCCAGAATCTTCGCCGTACCGCGGGTAGCGAGAACCTTGAAGCCAAGCGCCACAAGGTCGCGCGCCACTGCCGCCACGCGAGGCTTGTCTGCCTCACGCACGCTGATAAAAGCACGGCCGCCACGCGGCAGGGTAATGCCCGCGGCCTCCTGCGACTTGGCAAACGCCTCGGCGAAGCTGCGCCCCACGCCCATCACCTCACCGGTGGATTTCATCTCAGGCCCCAGGATCGGATCGACGCCAGGGAATTTGATGAAGGGGAACACCGCCTCTTTGACGGAATAGTAATCTGGAATCACTTCTTGTGTAACCCCTTGGCTGACCAGGCTGCGCCCTACCATACAGCGCGCGGCGATTTTGGCCAGGGGCCGCCCCGTCGCCTTGGAGACATAAGGGACGGTGCGGGAAGCACGTGGATTGACCTCAAGGACGAAAACCTTGTCACCCTGAATGGCGAATTGAACGTTCATCAGTCCCACCACACCCAGGGCGGAGGCCATCTGGCGGATCTGCTCGCGCAATTCATCCTGAATTCCGGCGCTCAAGCTGTAGGGCGGCAGCGAACACGCCGAGTCACCGGAATGCACGCCGGCCTGTTCAATATGCTCCATGATACCGCCGATCAACACGTCCACGCCATCGCTGATGGCATCCACATCCACCTCGGTGGCGTCATCCAGGAAGCGGTCGAGCAGCACCGGGGAATCGTTGGAGACCTGTACGGCGTCACGCATGTAGCGGCGCAGGTCATCCTCGTTGTAGACAATCTCCATGGCGCGCCCACCCAGCACATAGGAAGGCCGCACCACCAGCGGATAGCCGATCTGCTTCGCCAGCTCCACCGCTGCCTCGGGGTGGCGCGCAGTGCGGTTCGGCGGCTGGCGCAGCCCCAGTGTGTTGATCATCTGCTGGAAGCGCTCACGATCCTCGGCGATGTCGATGCAATCCGGTGTGGTGCCGATGATCGGGGCGCCAGCCGCCTCCAGGGCGCGCGCCAGCTTGAGCGGCGTCTGCCCGCCGTATTGCACGATCACGCCCTTGGGTTTTTCCACGGCGATGATTTCAAGCACATCTTCCAGGGTAAGCGGCTCGAAGTAAAGGCGGTCCGAGGTGTCGTAGTCGGTAGAGACGGTCTCGGGATTGCAATTGACCATGATGGTTTCATAGCCATCCTCGCGCAGGGCGAACGCGGCATGGACGCAGCAATAGTCAAATTCGATGCCCTGCCCGATGCGGTTGGGTCCGCCACCGAGCACCATGATCTTGTCACGGGAAGTGGGTGCGGCCTCGCACTCTTCTTCATATGTGGAATACATGTACGCCGTGGCCGAAGCGAATTCAGCGGCGCAGGAATCCACACGCTTGTATACCGGGCGCACACCCAGCGCATGGCGCCGCGCGCGGAACTCGTTCTCGCTAACACCCAGCAGAGTTGCGAGGCGGCGGTCGGAAAAGCCCTTGCGCTTGAGCGCGAAGACACGCGCCTTATCAAGCCTTGACTGCCCCGAGGCACGCACCTCCGCCTCGCTCTTGATAAGGTCCTCGATCTGCGCCAGAAACCAGGGATCAATCTGGCTCAGTTCGTGAATTTCCCCGGAGGACAAGCCGGCACGGAAGGCGTCACCCACAAACCAGACGCGATCCGGCCCCGGCGTGCGCAACTCGTTACGGATGCGATCAATGGACTCCGGCAAGGTAAGATCAAGCTTTTCGTTCAGCCCGTCCGCCCCGGTCTCCAGCCCGCGCAATGCCTTTTGCAGCGATTCCTGGAAGGTGCGGCCTATTGCCATCACCTCGCCCACTGACTTCATCTGAGTGGTGAGACGCTGGTCGGCCTTAGGGAATTTTTCAAAGGTGAAGCGTGGCACCTTGGTTACTACATAATCTATAGATGGCTCGAACGACGCCGGGGTGGCGCCACCGGTGATCTCGTTGCGCAGCTCGTCCAGGGTATAACCTACCGCGAGCTTGGCCGCCACCTTGGCGATGGGGAAACCGGTAGCCTTGGAGGCCAGCGCCGAGGAGCGCGATACGCGCGGATTCATCTCGATGACGATCATGCGCCCGTCGTGGGGATTGATGGCGAACTGCACATTGGAACCGCCGGTATCGACGCCGATCTTGCGCAACACCGCGATGGAGGCATCGCGCAGCAGCTGATATTCTTTGTCAGTCAGCGTCTGGGCGGGTGCAACGGTGATGGAATCACCCGTGTGCACACCCATCGGGTCGAAGTTCTCGATGGAACAAATGATGATGCAGTTGTCCTTGCGGTCACGCACCACCTCCATCTCGAATTCCTTCCAGCCGAGCAGCGATTCCTCGATCAGCAGCTCCTTGGTCGGTGAAAGATCCAGCCCGCGCTCACAGATCTCAACAAATTCCTCGCGGTTATAGGCGATGCCGCCGCCGCTGCCGCCCATTGTGAACGAGGGACGGATAATGGTGGGGAAGCCGATCTGCACCTGCACCTGCAACGCCTCTTCCATGCTGTGTGCAATCGCCGCGCGCGCGCTGCCAAGGCCAATGTCGCGCATTGCGCGACGGAAGCGGTCGCGGTCTTCGGCCATGTCGATGGCGTCGCGCGTGGCGCCGATCATCTCCACACCGTATTTCTCCAGCACACCCTCACGCACCAGGTCGAGTGCGCAGTTGAGCGCGGTCTGCCCGCCCATGGTGGGTAATAGCGCGTCGGGGCGTTCTTTTTCAATAATACGGGCAACCACCTGCCAGGTGATGGGCTCGATATAGGTGGCGTCGGCCGTCTCCGGGTCAGTCATGATGGTGGCGGGGTTGGAGTTGATCAACACCACGCGGTAGCCTTCCTCGCGCAATGCCTTGCAGGCCTGCGCGCCGGAATAATCGAACTCACAGGCCTGGCCAATCACAATGGGGCCAGCGCCGATGATTAAAATAGTCTTGATGTCGGTACGTTTTGGCATAAAGAATCAGTTACAAGCCCAGGCAACAAGTGGCGAGAGAAAAACGATGAGGGGTTTTATCTGTAACTTGCAACATGCAGCTTGTCACTTGTTACCTCTCATGAGATCAATGAAGTGGTCGAACAGCGGCGCGGCATCGTGCGGGCCAGGACTCGCCTCGGGGTGCCCCTGAAAACTAAAGACGGGTCTGCCGGTATGATGAATGCCCTGTAGCGAGCCATCGAACAGCGAGCGGTGTGTCGCGCGCAGCGTGGGGGGAAGGCTGGCATCATCCACTGCAAAACCGTGATTCTGGCTGGTTATCATCACCCGCCCGGTATCCAGATCCTGCACCGGGTGGTTGGCGCCATGATGGCCAAACTTCATTTTCAGGGTTTTTGCGCCGCAGGCCAGGGCCAGCAGCTGATGGCCGAGACAGATACCGAACACCGGCACACCTGTTTCGACAATCACGTGGATCGCAGCAATGGCATAATCGCACGGCGCCGGGTCACCCGGCCCGTTGGAGAGAAATACACCGTCTGGCTTCATGGCCAGCACTTCAAACGCCGGAGTCTGTGCCGGCACTACCGTGACACGGCAGCCACGATCCACCAGCATGCGCAATATGTTGTGCTTGACGCCATAATCGTAGGCCACCACATGGAAACGCGCCTCGGGAATAGCGGATGCGCCGCCCAGTGTCCAGCTTCCATGTTCCCAGCGATAAGGTGCCTCGGTGGTAACCACCTTGGCCAGATCCATGCCGTTCAATCCCGGAAATGCGCGCGCGGCATCGAGCGCTGCCGCCTCGTCGGCATTCCCCGCCATGATGCAGCCGCTCAGCGCGCCCTTTTCACGCAGCAAGCGCGTCAAACGCCGAGTGTCGATGCCCGCGATGCCAACCACCTGCTGCCTGCGCAGGTAGGCATCCAAAGTCTCTTTAGAACGCCAACTGCTCGCCAGCAGCGGCAAATCGCGTATTACCAGGCCGCCGGCCATCACTTTTGAGGACTCTTCATCCTCACTGTTGACGCCGGTATTGCCAATGTGCGGATAGGTGAGGGTAACGATTTGCTTGCAATAGGAGGGATCGGTGAGAATTTCCTGATAGCCGGTGATAGCGGTATTGAATACCACTTCCCCCGTCGACTGCCCCTCAATACCGATGGACTCACCCCAAAAGAGGCTGCCATCTTCCAGGGCTAACAGGGCTTGATGCCGCAAAACTACCTCCACATCAGACGTGCGAAGCGGCAGGAGACCGGGATAAAACCCCTCCCACCGCTGCAATAATTGCTATGATTAATCAGCAGAATTCTACTTTACCAAGCCCCTTGCTGTCTATGGCATTCACTCCGTTAAGGCAAAAATAGCCGAAAAAGCGCAGCATACACGGAGTATGTGAGCATTTTGAGGCTATTTTTAACGCCGCGATGCACCCTTCAGCGAGATCGTGAACAGGGTTCTTAGAAGGTAAGCAGCTTCAACCCCCACTCCGGCCCACCCTTTCCGCGCAACATGACAAACAGCGGCTTACCTTGCGCGCGCCAGAACTCTATGGACGCATCCAGAATTTCCAGCGCGGTCTCGAACTGATCCGGAAACTGCTCGGCAAAAACATCAAAATGGTCGTATAGAATCACATAACCTGGTGCTTCACGCCAGGATAGATCCGTGAGACAGTCTTCCAGTGCGTCCCAGTTGCCACCGAAATAGCCGGGAAAATCCATGGCGCGGGCGATCTGCTCCAAAAATTGCTCCTTACTGAGGATGCTCCCTCCTTCCAGATAAAAAAAAGCGAAGCCACACTTCCTGGCCTCGCTTTCAAACTCCATCGCGGTAATCGCCGTATCAAGCAAATACATCCCGGCGGCTTCGCTATCACGCAAAAATGAGGGCAGGCTATCCATACGCTACTCCTTGATCCGCCTGAAAGTGTTGTAGTGATCATCAGTATAATAGAGTTCTCCGCCCATCCCACCGATAATCCGCCGGGCGCCGCGGTCGCGGGAGCCGGGCGTCTTGACGGTATACTCCTTGTAGTAACCGCGCTCACGCAAGGGTAGGCGTTTTTCCCGGTTACCGAAGATCGAGCCGTCCTTGCCATAGGGGAACGGCCCGCCCCGATGGATGAGATTCAGCGTCTCGCGCGCTTCAGGAGGAAGATCGTTGACGGAAACAACACCCAGGCCTTGTGGTTTGGCCGCGTTATCGCCAAAAAAGGCAAAAGCGAAGGGGTGCTGACCATCCGCACTGGCCACCGCAGAGTGCAGTCCTCCGGCCAGCAACAATACAGCCGAAAATAACCACAGCACGATGGCACGCCCTACTCCTCGACGCTCCACTGATCTCTCCCCTTATGTTTGCTGCGATACAGTGCCACATCGGCGCGCTCGAATACCTGGGCCACCGTGTCGACTCCTCCAAACTGGGCGACCCCACCGCTCACAGTAATGGGCACACGTGACCCGCCGTGCTGGAATTCACAGCCACGCACACCGGCGCAAAGTTTATCCGCCACGATTCCGGCATTTTGAATATTGGTCTCCGGCAACAGAATAACGAATTCCTCCCCGCCATAGCGAGCCATGAAATCCACATCACGCAGTTGCTTGCGTAACTCCTGGGCAATGACCCTGATCACCTTGTCCCCTGCCTGGTGCCCGTACTGGTCGTTAACACGCTTGAAGTGATCGATATCGATAACGATCATCGACAGCGGCGCATGGAAGCGCCTCCAGCGCGCATATTCTTCCGCGACCCGTTTCTCATAGGCCATCCGGTTGGGAATGCCCGTCAAGGCATCTTCCAAGGCATTTTGCTGCTCCTTGCGCACCCGGCTGTGCAGTTGGCTGATCTCTTTCTCCATGCCGCGCAAACGGGAGGTCAACACGTCAATTTGATGCTTTGAATCAATCTGCCGCTGCGTTTCATCCTGGCGGAAGGAATCCATGTGCTCGCGTATTCCATCCAGACGCCGCTGAATCGCCTGCTTTAACTGGCCAATATCGGAGACCTCCTTCATGGTAGTCTCGATACCATCGACCTGGGCATGCACCGCAACATCCAGCCGGTGCTGGCTTTGCTGCGATGCCTGCTGCGTTACCGCATTATCGGACAAGCGCTGATCGATCTCCTGCAAACGCTCGGTGAGCTGAAGCAGGAATGCTTCAAGATCGCTTTTTTCGCTACGGATCTTTCCCAGGGCATCAGCCACCAATGCCGCAATGGACTGCAATGACGATGAAAGCGCGCCCGGCTCAATATCCTCTCCAAGCTGCTGTTTGAGCATCTCCACCTGCTCGGTCATCTCGGGCTGTAGCGCCAGGCGCTCCAATAGCTGGGCGAGGGCTTCGTGAACTTCGGAAGGAATGCCTCGTGGCTGAGCGGCTTCCATAACCACCGGCGTCTCGCGGCCCCCCTTCGGGGACAACCCGCCCAGCAATTTACCCAAAAAGCCCGGCGCCGCCGCTTCAGTACGGCCTTCCACAGCCACAGTTTCCGTGGGTGCTGGCCTTGGCGCAGGCTGCTGATCCAGCTTGAGCAGCGCTTGCGATATCCCCTCGATACGATCCTGTAATCCCGCGGCACCCACACCGTCCCGGATCGCCTTGCGTAGACTCTCTAGCTGGATGTCAATCTCGGGGTGGATGCCGTCCGCCGCCAGTGCCAGACGGGAAATGCAGCGGCGCAGGGTTTTTTCCAAATCTTCCCACTGTTGCTGCTTTTGCTCCATTTTTTCCAGAGAGTCATAATACTTCTGGCGCCACTGTTCGAGATCCTGCTGATTGCCGCCTTCCTGCTTCATCGCGTACCTTTCCGCCTTAGAGCCATCAACTATCTCAACCCCAACACATCCTGCATATCAAACAGTCCGCGTTCCTGCTGCATCAGCCAGCCCGCGGCGCGGGCAGCGCCACTGGCGAAGGTCATGCGGCTGGAAGCCTTGTGCGTGATCTCCACCCGCTCACCCAGCCCGGCGAACAACACGGTGTGGTCACCTACGACATCTCCCGCCCGCACGGTGGCAAATCCGATAGTTTTGCGGTCGCGCTCGCCGGTAACGCCTTCGCGCCCGTAAACCGCGCACGTTTTGAGGTCGCGGCCCAATGCATCGGCCACCACCTCACCCATGCGCAACGCCGTGCCGGAGGGAGCATCCACCTTATGACGATGATGCGCCTCGATGATTTCAATATCCACCTCATCACCCAGCACCCGTGCCGCCATTTCCAGCAATTTGAAGCACAGATTGACACCCACGCTCATGTTCGGCGCCATAACAATGGCGATATCCGTTGACGCATCAAGGATCTGCTGACGCTGCTCGGGCGTAAATCCGGTGGTGCCAATCACCATGCGCCGCCCTGCAGCGCGGCATACATTGAGATTCGCCAGCGTCACCTCGGGCCGGGTAAAATCGATCAACACATCGAAATTGCCCGCCGCCGCGCTTAAATCATCAGTCACTGGCACCCCCAGCTTACCGATACCCGCCATCTCGCCCGCATCCATCCCGACTACCGGGCTGCCGGGGCGCCCAAGCGCAACCGCCAAGGAAAGCTCGGCATTCTGCTGACAGGCCTCGATAAGGCTGCGCCCCATACGCCCTGCGCCGCCGCTGATTGCTATTCTGATCATGCAGTCCTCTTTGAATTTCTTTGACCCGACAGTCTAATCCAGCGTCCATGGAAAGGCAAAAACCATCAATGCGGGGCGCCACCCTCTATCGCGAAGAGATGGCAAGCAATACCCAGGCAATGGAACCCGCTATGGCCGCCATTACCACCCATGTCATTCTGACCATGGCAGAGTCGACATTTAACATTCAAAATAGCGGTATCACCATTTCGTTTTGTATAGCGGCGTGTACCGCCTTCCATTTTGACGTTTTCAGAGCGAACCACCATGAAACATGAAGAACAGATACGCTTGACACAACTGATCCGTAGCCAGCGCTGGGCAGCGCTCGCCACGCTGGATGCCAGTGCACCCTTTGCATCGATGGTCGCCTATGCAAGCGAGCCCGGTTTCAGCGGTTTTTTGCTGCACCTCAGCCGGCTGGCGCCGCACACACGCAATTTATTGACTGATCCGCAGGCGTCACTGGTGATCGGTGAACCAGATACCGGACAAGCTGACCCGCAGACCCTGGCGCGAGTGAGCATCCAGGGCAAGGTCGTCCAACTGCCACGCGGCAGCGCTGACTATCAGGCCGGTCGTGCCCTTTATCTCGATCATCTGCCGTGCGCCGAGCCTCTGTTCAGCTTCGACGATTTCACACTGTTTCGCCTCGTGCCGCACGAGGCGCGCTATGTCGGCGGGTTTGCCCGCGCCTATACACTTAGCCGCGAGCAGTTGCTGGCGGCGGCCAAGGGCTGAGAGTTTGTAGAAGTTCAGATCTGATCTGACAGTTAGCGGGTTTTCTGGTGATGACTGTCAGGCCAAATTCGGCCGATCAAGGACAGAGGGCACAGAAATTCGAGCAGGGTTTGCGCGGCTAATTCACCCCATCCGGAGAGACAAAAGCGGAAAAATCCATCCAGGCGGCTTGACAATACCCGTAAATGTAAATGATAATCATTATCAATTGAACGGGTAGAATATTTTTTATGGCTGAAAATAATCAAACCCCAACCGCCACGAAGGAGACACGGCTATGCTAACCATCGGACAAACCATCCCTGCCATCAACGTCGAAGCCCTTACCCCTCATGGCGACTACCGCATAATCAATCTGGGTGAACATCGCAGCCGATGGAAGGTGCTGTTCTTCTGGCAGTGGGATTTCACCTTTACCTGCCTTATGAACATCCGCGCCTACCACGACCTGGCCAGGCAATTCACGGAAAGTGGCGCGATATTGCTCGGTGCAAGCGTGGACAGCGTTTATGCGCATCGTGCCTGGACCACCAACGGTCTAGGCAAAATCGGCTTCCCCCTCATCGGCGATGCCACGCGCCAGCTCGCCAGCTGCTTTGGGGTGCTCTCCGGGGAAGAGGGTATGGCCGAGTATGCCACCTTCATTATCGACCCAAGCGGTCATGTTGCCGGTGTTTCCGGAAGCCCAATGAATGTGTCGCACAGCGCACGGGAAGCCTTGCAGATGTTGCGGATGATCCAAACAGAAAGGGTTGCAGGCCGCGATCAGTCATCCTCCCTGCCCTACGGCAGAGTGGCATAATTGACACTCTTAAACAGACTCTAAAACAGCTACTCTTTACCCTTCAACAGCGCCTTGAGATCGGCAAACGGTTTGAATTGGGCCGAGCTCTCTTGCTGGCTGCCCGGCGTCACAGCGCCCTGCCCAGCGGCATCCAGGTACCGTGAGTGCTCATTGTCATGGCAATAAATACATAGCAACTCCCAGTTGCTCCCATCGGACGGATTATTGTCGTGATTGTGGTCCCGGTGATGGACGGTGAGCTCCCGAAGATTTTCCCGGGTGAACTCGCGCATGCACCGTCCGCATATCCAGGGGTAGAGCTTGAGTGATTGTTCCCGATAGCCCAACTCCCGCTGCGCCTTGTTGCGCTGGGCCTCGGCTACGATCCGGTCCAGCTTGTCGTTATTGGGTTGTGATTTCTTCGTCGGCATATTCATATCCTCGATTCGAGTTCATCTAAAGATTACCGGGCATTATATATCAGCACCGCAAACACCCAATAATTCTCCTGTTACAATTACGCAATGCGAAAACTTGAACAGCTTGGATTTGATAATACGTTTGCCCGCCTGCCGGACATATTCCACAGCCGCCTCCACCCCACCCCGTTGCCTGATCCCTATCTGGTTAGCTTCAACACGAACGCCGCCCCGTTGATTGACCTGGACAGCGCCGAAACCCAGCGCGCTGACTTCGCTGAATATTTCAGCGGCAACCGTTTGCTGCCCGGTTGCGAGCCGCTGGCGATGCTCTATGCGGGACATCAGTTTGGCCACTATGTGCCGCAACTGGGAGATGGGCGCGCCGTATTGCTCGGTGAAATAAAGAATAGCGCGGGGGAATACTGGGATATCCAGCTCAAAGGCGCCGGGCGTACCCCGTACTCGCGAAATGGCGATGGCCGCGCCGTGCTTCGCTCCAGCATCCGTGAGTATTTGTGCTCGGAGGCCATGCATGGCCTGGGCATCCCTACCACACGCGCCCTGTGTATCGTGGGCAGCGATCACAGGGTTTACCGCGAGACCGCTGAAACTGCTGCGGTGGTTACGCGCATCGCGCCTTCGCACGTACGCTTTGGTTCATTTGAAGTATTTTTTTATCGTGGACAGAACCAGCTCCTTGCGATGCTTGCCGATTACGTGATCGCCAAGCATTTCCCACCCTTGATGGACGCACCGGACAAATACTCGCGCTTTCTCGATGAAGTCGTAACGCGCACCGCAACCCTGATGGCCCGATGGCAAGCCGTGGGATTCTCCCACGGCGTCATGAACACCGACAACATGTCTATCCTGGGGCTCACCTTTGATTATGGCCCGTTCGGCTTCATGGAAAATTACGATCCCGGTTATATCTGTAACCATTCCGACCCTGCCGGGCGCTACGCCTATAATCAACAGCCACAAATCGGCCTATGGAATCTCGCCTGCCTGGCACAGGCATTGACGCCGGTCATTGCGATGGAAGATGCGGAAGCAGCACTTCAAAACTATGGCCCGGCATACGCCAAACATTATACGGAATTGATGGGGCAGAAGCTGGGCTTGGCTCACGCAAGCAAGGAAGACGATACACTGATTAATACGCTTTTGGAGATGATGCACACCAGCCAGGCCGACTACACCAACCTGTTCCGCGGCTTAGGAAATTTCAACTCGGCACCCGGCGAGAAAAACACTGCGTTGCGCGACCAATTCATAGACCGCACAGCGTTCGATGCCTGGAGTGAATCTTACCGCGCCCGCTTGCAACGGGAACAAGGTTCGGATGAGGAACGCAAAATACGCATGGACAAAGTCAATCCAAAGTACATTCTACGCAATCATTTGGCGCAGACCGCCATCAACAAGGCCGAACAGGGGCGCGATTTTTCAGAAGTAGACCGACTGTTGAAATTGCTCCAAGATCCTTTTAGCGAACAGCCGGGGATGGAGGATTATGCTGCAACGCCGCCGGAATGGGCTCGTCACATTACAGTGAGTTGCTCATCTTGATATAGAAAGCTCTGAATAATTCCATCCTGGAATTCTCAGAGCACGAAAAGCAAAAAATATGATTTTTGCTTTTCCTCATTAAGCGCCTCGCTTTTTCTGCGGCGCACCGAGGTGTGCCGTGCCCCGCTTGAGCGCCAACTCGACTTGTTTTTGCCGCTCCGCCGAGCTGACGCGCTTCTCTTCCGTCAGAGAGTCGAAACAGTGTGGACAGGATATGCCCTCCTGGTATTTTGGCGAGGCTTTTTCTTGTGGAGACACGGGGTAACGGCAGGCATGGCATTGGTCATATTCACCCAATGCCAGACCATGCCCGACAGCCACACGCTGGTCAAACACAAAACATTCGCCTTCCCACAGGCTTTTTTCAGCGGGGATCTTTTCCAGATATTTTAGAATACCACCTTGCAGGTGATAGACCTCTTCGAATCCCTGCTCCAGCATGAAGGATGTGGCTTTTTCACAGCGAATGCCGCCGGTGCAAAACATGGCGACCTTTTTATGTTTTACGGGGTCGAGGTTTTTGCTGACATAGTCCGGAAATTCGCGGAATGTATCAGTATCGGGATCAACCGCACCGCGAAAAGTGCCAATATCGTATTCATAGCCATTTCGTGTATCAATCAGTACCACATCAGGGTCAGAGATCAGGGCATTCCAATCTTCCGGGGCCACCCGGATACCGACCTTCTCGTTTGGATCGACGCCCGGCACACCCAGCGTGACGATTTCCTTTTTCAGGCGAACCTTCATCCTGTAAAAAGGCATTTCAGCGGCATAAGATTCCTTGTGCTCCAAGTCCGCAAGCCGCGCATCCGCGCGCAGAAATGCAATCAGGGCATCAATCCCGGCACGGGTGCCTGCGACGGTGCCGTTAATGCCTTCGGCAGCAAGCAGCAGGGTTCCCTTCAGCCCTTGTGCGACGCAAAAATCGAGCATACCCGGCTGCATGTCCCGGTAGTCAGGCAGTTTTGCAAATTTGTACAAGGCAGCAACGATAATATTTGTCATGGATTTTTTAAGTCTATCAAACAAAGCAAGGGGGCCGTAAATGGGACCACGGGTTTTTTAATCCTACTGTGTCACAAAGCGCTGAAGGGCGCATTACGGCGTTAAAATCGGACTCTTGTGCTCATTTACTCCATGTAAACTCCGCTTTTTCGCCCGACTTTGCCTTGCGCTGCAATCCCTTGATAGCTTTGTGACACAGTAGGATTAAGGAAGCTCTGAATCATTCCATCCTGGAATTCTCAGAGCACGAAAAGCATAGTGTGTTTTTTCTTTTCTTCATTTTAAAATCACTTTCCGTGATCGAAAAATGCCAGCACCTCCATGTACCGAGGAACCTCTGCATTATTCAGAGGTTCCTTAACATCATCAAGTCTACCTGCACCGCACAGTCCTTATCGGCCAGCCAAATCTGCCCATGCTGAACGGTGCATAACCGTGAAATTAACCGGCACTGTTTATCTCGGAATTTCACTCAACAAAATACCCAGTGCTTTGGCTACGCCTTCGCCATAAGCAGGATCGGCCTTGAGGCAGTTGCCAACATGCCGAATCTGGATGCCGTGAGGCGCTCCACCAATGGAACGCGCGGTATTGTCAAACAACACCTGCTGCTGTGCAGGACTCATCAAACGGAACAGCGCGCCGGGTTGTGAGTAATAGTCGCTGTCTTCACGGTGGTTCCAGTGGTTGGCGGCACCCGAGAGCGCCAGCGGTGGTTCGCTGTAGTCCGGCTGTTCAGCCCATTCGCCTTGGTCGTTGGGCTCGTAGCCGAGCGTGCTGCCAAAGTTGCCATCGGTGCGCATCGTGCCGTCGCGGTGGTAGTTGTGCACGGGGCAGCGCGCAGCATTGACGGGGATGAGGTGGTGATTCACGCCTAGCCGATAGCGCTGCGCATCACCGTAGGCGAAGAGCCGCCCCTGCAACATCTTGTCCGGCGAGAAACCAATGCCCGGTATAATGTTGGCGGGATTGAAAGCCGACTGTTCGACTTCGGCGAAGAAGTTTTCAGGATTGCGGTTCAGCGCCATTACGCCCACCTCGATCAGCGGATAGTCTTTGTGTGGCCAGATCTTAGTGAGGTCGAAGGGGTTATAGGGCACCTTCGCGGCGTCGGCTTCAGGCATGATCTGCACCATCAGCGTCCATTTCGGGCAGTCACCCTTTTCGATGCTCTCGTAGAGGTCGCGCTGATGGCTCTCGCGGTCCTTGCCGATGATCGCCTCGGCTTCCGCATCGGTCAAGTTCCTGATGCCCTGTTGCGACTTGAAGTGGAATTTGACCCAGTACCGCTCGTTCTTTGCGTTGATGAAGCTGAAAGTGTGGCTGCCGAAGCCGTGCATGTGCCGGTAAGTCGCCGGAATGCCACGGTCACTCATGACAATGGTGATCTGGTGCAGGGCTTCCGGCAGGGACGTCCAGAAATCCCAGTTGTTCTTCGCGCTGCGCATATTGGTGCGCGGGTCGCGCTTGACTGCGTGGTTCAGGTCGGGGAACTTGAGCGGATCACGCAGGAAGAATACCGGGGTATTGTTACCGACCATATCCCAGTTGCCTTCCTCGGTGTAAAACTTGACGGCAAAACCGCGAATGTCGCGCTCGGCATCGGCCGCGCCACGCTCACCGGCCACCGTGGTGAAACGCGCGAATAGCTCAGTTTTCTTGCCAATCTGGGAAAAGATTTTAGCCCGCGTGTACTGCGTAATGTCGTGCGTAACGGTAAACGTGCCATAGGCACCGGATCCCTTGGCGTGCATGCGTCGTTCGGGGATCACTTCGCGATCAAAATGGGCGAGTTTTTCCAGGAACCAGACATCCTGCAGCAATTGCGGGCCACGTGGCCCGGCTGTCATTACGTTCTGATTATGAGCTACTGGACAGCCAGCATTGGTGGTCAGCTTCTTTTTGTCACTCATGGTATATCTCCTTTGGTGGTAGATGTCGCGTGTTGGCTAACGTTTCGCATCACCGCCAGCAAAAAGCAGAGTGAAGAACGAGCGGTGCTTTTTACCATCCGCGCACATGCGATTGTTAGAGTTTATATTCGTAGCGGCCTCAAAAACAGAGTCCTTTTCCAGGTACATTGCGCTTTCCCGGCAAATTTCAAAAAACATCCGCCTTACCACAGGCTTTTTTCAGCGGGGATCTTTTCCAGATATTTTAGAATACTGCCTTGCAGGTGGTAGACCTCTTCGAATCCCTGCTCCAGCATGAAGGATGTGGCCTTTTCACAGCGTTTGCAAATTTGTATAAGGCAGCAACAATAATATTTGTCATGGCTTTTTCAGTTTATCAACGTAAATGGGGCGACGGGGTTTTTAACATCACCACGTCTACCTGTACCGTGTCGCTCTTGTCGGCTAGCCAAATCTGCCCATCCTGCACGGTACATAGCAACTGCATATTGCGCTGCGCCAGCTTCCCCAGGGATTGACTTACAGCCATTGGCAGGTTTATCACTGTGAGATTTTTCAGCCGTTCAAGATTGCCGCTGTTTTGATCCCACCAGATATCAGCACTACGGCCGCCATAATTATAAATGAATACATGCCGGGCGCGACCACAGGCTTTGCGAATCCGTTTTTCGTCGGGCAAGCCCACATCTATCCAGGTTTCGATGGCGCCGGTTAAATCCTTTTGCCAGAGGTCTGGCTCATCATCGGCGCTCAGTCCCTTGCCAAACACTAATGCCTCATGAGCGTGCCGCACAAAGGCCAATAAGCGCACCATCATGCGCTCGTCGGTTTCCGATGAATGCTGGGCAATGGTGAGGATATGATCGTGGTAGTAGTTACGATCCATGTCGACGATTTGCAGTTCGGCTTTAAAAATAGTTGCTTTAAGGGCCATAGGTCACTTTTAATGTTGCCGTGGATTCAACGCTGAGTCTGGGCAGGCAGCGCATATTAAGAACAGGTTCTAAGTTATAATTGCCATTATAATCGTAACCACCATGGCATATGCGGTATATAGATATGAAGGAATTTCATACAGTGACGACAAAACAAACCATGCGCATGAAGACATTACTGATCGCCTGCATGAGCGCCGCCATGATGACCGGCTGCGCCACGGAAAGCACGACACAGTCCGGTGCGGTGGGCGCTGACCGCAAACAGTTCATGATCGTTTCGGAAGAGGATGCGCAGCGTGCCGGAAGCGCCCAATACGCACAGTTAAAACAACAGGCTGCGGCACGCGGCGCGCTCAACAGCGATAAAAAACAGTATGACCGCCTGGTTGCAATAGCCAACAACATCATACCTCAAACTGCCGTATTCCGTTCCGATGCGCTAAGCTGGAAATGGGAAATCAGCCTGTTCAATAGCGATGAGATCAATGCCTTTTGCATGCCGGGCGGGAAAATTGGGGTTTATAGCGGCCTGATCAACAAACTCAAACTCACCGACGATGAAATTGCCGTCGTAATGGGGCATGAAATCGCCCATGCGCTGCGTGAACACTCGCGCGAACAGATGTCCCAGGCGCTCGGGCAGCAAGCCATATTCGCAGGATTATCCATTCTCACCGGAATGAATGCCACACAGCTCGATGTTTTGCAACAAGCCGCGACCGTCGGGTTAACCTTGCCTCATTCACGAAAAGATGAACGGGAAGCCGACCGTATCGGCCTTGAACTGGCTGCCCGTGCCGGCTTCAACCCGCGCGCTGGGATCAGCGTGTGGAACAAGATGCTGGCGGCGGACGGCTCCGGTCCGCCCCAGTTCCTGAGCACCCATCCCGCCCCTGAATCGCGGATTCAGGACATGGAAGCGCTGATGCCGATCGTTATGCCGCTTTACGAAGACACGATCAAAAACAAGGGGCATAGAAACCATCGCTGAGTAAGCATTGATGGCTTGGTTTTGCCGCGCGCCTCATTTACACTTGCAACACACTGTTCACAACCAACAATGGAAGCAATATCACAATGAAATACCTGCTGAAATCCCTGACCCTTGGCACCCTTATGGTGGTTAGCGCGCAAACTCCCGCCGCTCCGGTTGCCGATGCCCATCCGCGTGTACTCATGGAAACCAGCCTGGGCAACATCGTGCTGGAACTGGACCGTACAAAGGCGCCAAAATCGGTAGAGAACTTCATCAAATATGTGCAGGATGGCTTTTACGACGGCACCATCTTTCACCGCGTCATCAGCAACTTCATGATCCAGGGCGGCGGATTCACCTCGGACTACACACAAAAACCAACCCGCGCACCTATCAACAATGAAGCCGACAATGGCCTCCAGAACATGCGTGGCACCATTGCCATGGCGCGCACTGGCGATCCCCACTCAGCCACTGCACAGTTTTTCATCAACACCGTCGACAATGACTTCCTGAACCACAGCGCGCCCAACCCGCGCGGCTGGGGTTACGCGGTATTCGGCAAAGTGGTCGAGGGCATGGATGTGGTAGACAAGATCCGCGCCGTTTCCACCGGCTCGGGCGGCCCCTTCCCTACCGATGTCCCCAAAGTTGCCGTAGTGATCAAAAAGGTCTCGCTGGCTGGCGCTACGGTTAAAGCAAAATAATCACCTGCCGGAACTGCCGTTGCTGGTCAGACTGCGCAGGGGCGGGCCTAAAACCCCGCCCCTGCGATCCCTTTATCTGCGTAGCTGAAAAGGCCCCTTCAATTTCATGAGCACGCTATTCATTTCCGACCTGCATCTGAGCGCGGAGCGGCCCGGGATTACCCATCTTTTTTTAGAATTCCTGCGCAATCAGGCTGCCGAGGCTGATGCGCTGTATATCCTCGGCGATTTATTCGAAGTGTGGATAGGCGATGACGCCTCCGTGCCGGAGCATCGCACAGTCATCGAAGGTCTGCGGCACCTGGCAGACAGCGGCACCCCTGTCTATGTGATGCACGGCAACCGGGACTTCTTGATGGCAAAGGGTTTTGAAGAGGCCAGCGGCTGCCGCATCATTCCCGACCCCATCATCATTGATCTGCACGGCGTACCAACCCTGCTCATGCACGGTGATACGCTGTGCACCGATGACATCGAATACCAGCGCTTCCGCGCCCAAGTGCGCGATCCAGCGCGGCAACAGCAATTCCTCTCATTACCGCCGGAACAGCGTGCCGCCATCGCCATGGATTATCGTACCCAGAGCCGCGAGAAATCCAGCCAGAAGCCACAGGAAATTATGGATGTAAATCCGCAGGCCGTGGAAAACACCATGCGCGAACACAGGGTGAACCGCTTGATCCACGGCCATACCCACCGCCCCGCCACGCATGAAGTTACAATAGACGGCAAAACCGCGCGCCGCATCGTGCTTGGCGACTGGTATCATCAAGGAAGTGTGCTGATTTGCAACGAGACGGGCTGCCACTTGACAGCCTATTAAGGAAGCTCTGAGTAATTTCACCCTGGAATTCTCAGAGTACCTCCTTGTGTCGCGGAACCCATGATTAATCATGGGTTCCTTTAATTTAGAACCATTCTCTACCGCCCTGCCAGGAAGCAAGCCACCCCAGAGCATACTTCGGCCCTATATCACCTTAATCACTGCTTGATGACAAGCTTATTAAGCACCGCAATCCGCCGCCAATCTTATGTAACTTTGTCACAGAAATAATGTTCTGAATATGGTTTATTAATCACAAGATAAAAGCGATTTCGAAGATCGTGAAAATGCGTGCGGACACAACAACATTTCAGAGAAAAGAACTGAGGGATAGCTAAACCGCGAACCTCGCGCACAACGGCGCGAAAGGAGCGAGTCATGAAATCGCGAATCGCTATACTTGGTTTGGCCGCATTGCTGCTGTATGTTGCCACTCCATCACGTGCTGACGAAGTGCCCATGGTTCAGACGATAGAGGAGCACTGCTTTGCCGAAGCCATGATTGGGTTTGATTCCGTGATCAATGCACGGCTCAATGTTCCTGTCGAACATGCCATGGAGATTACATTATTCCATCCTGCCTCTTCCGTCATGGGAAACAAATATTCCAAAGAACTCCTTTCTATTATCTTAAATGCCTATCTATGGGATGGGACACCCCACCATTATGCGACTCACGTCTTCTACATATGCGCGGTTACCCATCCTATCCCTGATCATCGCTTTACCGTCCATTGATTTTTGCGTTTCTGTTCTTTACACGCATCCTCTTCAGGGCAAGCTCTTACCCGGTATTCCTCATCCCTGCAGCAATCGCGTTGATGGATCGCAATAGCGGGTCCAGCCAGGCGGCGCGTTCCGCATCGCTTAGGGAGGTGTCGCGGTAGCGTTTGAGGAGGGTTACCTGAATATGATTCAGGGGATCCAGGTAAGGATTGCGGCGGCGCATGGAGAGTGCCAGCAGCGGATTTTCCTCGACCAGCGATTCTATCCCGGCCACATCCAGAATCTGGCTCACCGTCCGTTCATACTCATCAAGAATCAGGTTATAGACACACTGCCGCGCATCTGCATCATTGCACAGTTCCGCATATTCCTGTGCGATCGACATGTCCGCCTTGAACAACGCCATCTGGGTATTGCTCAGCATGGCGCGGAAAAACGGCCATTCCTTGTACATGGCCTGGAGCTGGGAAAAGCGCTCCGGCGTATTTTTCCGCCAGCTCGCCAGTGCAGTGCCGATGCCATACCAGGCGGGCAATGTGTGGCGCGACTGGCCCCAGCCAAATACCCAGGCAATCGCACGCACCGAATTCTTCGAGCGGTCCGCCTTGTTACGGTGTGACGGACGAGAACCGATGTTGAGCAAGCCGATCTCGCTGACGGGTGTAGCCTCATAGAAATAATCGAGAAAACCGGCGGTTTGATCCGTCAAGTTGCGGTAGGCCGCCTCTCCGGCCTGCGACAGCTGGGCCATGGTATCAAGATGCTCACGCTGTTCTGCGGCAGGCGCCTGGATCAAGCCGCGGCTCGCCTTGAGCAGACCAGTGATACCCATGGAAAGCTCATAGACCGCCGTTTCCGTGTTGCTGTACTTGTACGAGATCATCTCCCCCTGTTCGGTGAATTTGATCTGTCCAAACACCGTGCCCGCGGGCTGGGAAAGGATGGACTCGTGCGTAGGGCCGCCGCCACGCCCAACTGTACCACCGCGCCCGTGGAAGAGGCGGCACTCGATATCGCGCGATGTAGTAATGGCGGTGATTTTTTTCTGCGCCTCGTAGAGGTACCACGAAGAGGTTAAGATGCCGCCGTCCTTGCAGGAATCGGAGTATCCCAGCATCACCTCTTGCTTGTTGCCCGATACCTTGAGCAGTGCGGCGTAGGTGGGGTTATCGAAAAGCGCCGTCAACACCTGTTCGATATGCGCCAGATCGTTGATGGTTTCAAACAGCGGCGCGATATGTATATTGCAAAACCACCCTTCGTCCTTGCAACCGGCCAGCCCCGCCTGGCGCGCCAGCAGCATCACCTCCATAATGTGACTGGCGGCGTGCGTCATTGAAATGACGTAACTGCCGAAGGCCTTAGGGCTGATTTCGCGGCGCATCCGCGCCATTACCGCGAACACCTCCAGGGTTTCAAGTGTGGCGGGGCTCAACACCTTCGCATCGGCCATCAGCGGGCGGTCTTCAGCAATAACCGCGGAGAGCAGCGCCATGCGCTCCACTTCGGACAACCCAAAATAATTAACAGCTTCCGGCTGCTGAGCCAGCAACTCCGCCACGGCCGCGGTATGGCGTGATGATTCCTGACGCACATCCAGATGCATCAGGAAAAAGCCGAAGGTCTCGACCAAACGTATCAGGTCCTTCAAATCGCCTTCGGCGACACTGGCATCACCGTGGCTTATCAAAGAATCGTGCATCAAATAAAGATCAGTGAGCAATTCCTCCTCGGAGCCGTAACCCATCCCCGGGTCATCCACCTCTTTATTTTCGATACGCTTTTTGACCAGCAAGAGGTTGGCCTCCAAGCGATAACGCATCACGTACAGCTTGCGCCGGTATGGCTCATTGGCGAACCGGGCGGGCGCGTCGCGCAAGGCCTTGTCCAGGAAGTGATCATCCCGCTTCAGGCTGGCCAGAAACGCCAGGGACGGCTTACACAACAGCACGGAGTGCGTCAGAACATAGCTAAGCTGTGTCACCCGGCTGATATATTCCAGCAGTATGGCGCGCGCCTGAAGGCGCAGCGCAAGCACCGTGGTCTCCGGGGTGACGTTGGGATTACCGTCCCGGTCACCGCCGATCCACGACCCAAAGCGCAGCAAGCTCGGCGCGGCAATCGCCCTGCCATTGGACGGATCGGCGCCATAAGTCTTCTTGATGGCCTTTTCCAGGTAACGATAAGTAACCGGTACCGCCTGGAACAGGCACTCCTGAAAATAATAAATACCGTTTTTGATTTCGTCAGGCACCGTAGGCCGATGGATGCGCACCTCATCGGTCTTCCACAGGATCTGGATCTGGCCCTCCAGCAACTCAATGATTTCGTCGCGTTCATTGGGACCCACGCGCGGGTCATCCAGACGCTCGCTGGTGACGAAGATGCGCCGCAATGCCTCCATGATGGTGCGGCGCTTCGATTCAGTGGGATGCGCGGTAATCACGGGGATATAGGACAACCGTTCGAGCACCGTCTGCAACTGCTGCGCCGTGATGTCCTGGTCGTGAAACTCGCGCAGCGTCGCATCAAACGACCCTGTCCACAACGGCCCGCCCGCGCGCACCTGAAGACGGCGCTGACGATGCTGATACGCCTCTTCGGCGATATTCACCAGGCTGAAATAGGTGCTGAAGGCGCGCACCACGTGCGTCAGCGTCTCCGGATCCAACTCGCTGATAAATTCGGCAAGCTGTTGTCTTTTCCGGACATTTTCCTTGCCATGCAGGGTAAGATAACCTTTGCGCAAGGTTTCTACAGCGACAAACACCCGCTCTCCGGCCTGGGCATTAAGAATATTGCCCAACAGATTGCCAAAAAGCCTGACGCGCTCCCGCAGTTCTTTGTCACTCATGGATGATTTCTTTCGGTTATTATGAAAACAAGGCATTGTGCCCCATTGTTCCCTTTTACGGGGATTCACGGGTACAAAGCGGAACATTATAACCTGTTGGCGTGGCACTGAGAAATCAATAAGAAATCAAAAAGCCACTGCGGGGAGGGGAAGGATTACAGCGGCAGATCAGGACGCACTACGCGCGCCTGATCTGTGAGACTATTTCTTGCCCGCCTTGGCGATAAGGCTATCGTTTTGGGTGCGCAGAGGGTCGTTTTCCGCCAGCAAGGCATTGGACTTGGCGGCCAGGTCTGCGGCTTGCGCCAAGCGTCCCTGCTGCTGGCGGATTAATGCCAGACGATGCCAGATCACAGGGTTTTTGGGTTCCAGGCGTAGCGCCCTTTCCAGCATGGCGACGGCCCCGCCCAATTTATTTGTTTTTACTAGCCGCTCCGCCTTCTTGAGCATATCGGCGACAGCCGGACTGGTCGCTTGAGAGGGTCCCGGCACAGCCGCCGGTGGTGCCGGAGAGGGCGACGCGGCAGGAGGTGGGCTAGCGTTTTCTTCTTTAGGCGTGGGGGTGACTTTCTGCTCCCTGGCAACGGGGGACGATTCTTTGGGAGCGGCGGCGGGCTTATCCTTGCCCATGTGCGAGGCACAACCAGCCAGCAACAGCGCGGTAGTCACCCCAGCAATGACAGACTTGATCTGATTATTCATATTCATCGCAATACCTCGTCGAGCCAGTTAACGGCTTTGTCTACTGCATTGTTCAGTGTATCGCTAACAGCATCGGCAGGAGTGGCGGGTCCCTCAAGGCAAGGCGCCATCTCCACAGGGGCCGAGCCGCGCATAAACGGCATCTGCGCGGCTCCCGCGCATCCCTCCATGCTGCGCAAGCGTGTCTGTTGATCAATCCAGACCCACTCAATACCTTTTGGCGCTTCCAGGCGCAACGGTTGTGCGCCAATGCGCATCATAACATCACCCCAAGCCTGTAATGCGCCGGTCGCGCCGCTCAGCCCCGTCGGGCGATTATCATCGCGGCCCATCCACACCACCGCCAGCCGGTCTCCGGTGAATCCCGCAAACCAGCTATCGCGTAAATCATCGGTAGTACCTGTTTTTCCCGCCACTGACCATGACCATGGCACGCGTGAGTACAGGGATACCCCAGTGCCGCTATGCATGACATCCTGCAGCGCGCGATTGAGCAAATAGACCGGGGCGGGATCAAAGGCCTGCTTGACAGTCATGTCATAGCTCCGCAACGGTTTGCCCTCGACGCTCAATACCTCGCGAATGGCGCGCAACGGGGTGTTGAAGCCGCCGCTGGCTAGCGTCTGGTACATCTGAGTGACTTCGAAAGGCGTCAGTTCGGCGGCCCCAAGCAGCACCGAAGGGTAAGGCTTGAGCTTTTCCTTGACTCCGAGGCTTTCCATCGTATGCAGCACATTCTTTACGCCAACGCCCATGCCCAGCCGCACGGTGGCGAGGTTATAGGAGCGCGCCAGCGCGGTTTTGAGAGGCACCCAGCCATGAAACTGCCGGTCGTAGTTGTAGGGCCTCCAGGGCTGCCCACCGGGATTCTTGAGTGTCAGCGGACCATCGTCGAGCAGACTGATCAACGTGTATTTCTTGGGATTAGCCAGCGCAGTGAGGTACACGGCCGGCTTTACCAACGATCCGATGGGACGCCTGGCATCCAGCACACGGTTAAAACCGGTGGAGTCGGCATCACGTCCACCCGCCACCGCCAGCACTTCGCCACCGTCGCTGCTGGTGACAATCGCAGCCCCTTCCAGGCTGCCCGCAGGCAAGCGCTGCTGTTTTTCCAGGCTTTCAACACGGCCTTTAATCGCGCCTGCCACAGCGTTTTGCACCAGCGGGTCGAGCGTGGTAAGGATTTGCAAACCGGCCGAATTCAGGTCTTGTTCCTGATAATCGCGCCGCAACTGGCGGCGCACCAGATCTATGAAGGCGGGAGAAAGCGCTGCGCTGCTTGCCGCTTTGGCCGTCACACCCAGCGGCGCGGCCTGTGCGGTGCGTGCCTGTGCTTCGGTAATGCCGCCCTGCTCCGCCATTATTTGCAGCACCTGGTTACGGCGGGCAAGAGCACGTCCGGGATGACGGCGCGGATCATAATAGGACGGCCCGCGCACCAATCCCACCAGCAGGGCCAACTCGGGCAGCTGCAGATCGCTCAGCGGGCGGCGGAAATAGAACCAGCTAGCGCGCCCAAAACCGTGTATGGCGTGCTTGCCGGACTGCCCCAAGTAGATTTCATTGCAATAGGCTTCAAATATCTCGTCTTTCTCATAATGCCACTCAAGCTGCCATGACATGATGGCCTCCTTGAGCTTGCGCGTCATGGTGCGTTCATTACTGAGGAAAAAGTTCTTCACCAGCTGCTGGGTCAAGGTGCTGCCGCCCTGCACCATCTCCCGCGCCCGCACATCGGCCCATAGGGCGCGCACCACGGCGATGGGGTCTATGCCGTGATGTTCACGGAAATTACGGTCTTCCACGGCAAGCAAACCCTTGACGAGGGGAGCTGGCACCTCTTTAAGGCGCACAAAAACCCGATCCTCATTGTGCGCCGGGTAGATTTTGCCGATCAGCACAGGATCGAAACGCACCAGCGGCAGAGGCTTGCCACTGTCCAGGTGCTGCAAACTCACCAGGTGGTCAGCGGAAAATACCGCCCGCAAGGCAACTGAATTTTCCCTGCCGTCGCCAAAGGTAAAGGGGCGCGTCACCACCCGGAATTCGTCCCCATTACGCACATAGCTGCCCGTGAGCCTTTCGCCCTTGGTCTGGCGATATCCCAGCATGTGCAACTCTTCCGCGAATTGCGCGCTACTCAGGCGGGCATCAGGGACAAGCTCGAGCGGGCGCGCATAAACCTGCGCCGGCAGCGCCCAGCGGTTACCCTCGAACTGGCTGCGCACGGTATGATCAAGATAGGCGATATAAGCCACCACCGCCAGCAGCACCATGAGCAGCACATACCTGACAGCAGGGCTGCCCCAGCCGCGAGCAAACCAGTTACGACCAAGAGGGGAAGGTGAATCTTTTTGAGAGGATTGGGATGACATCTTTTATAATTGTCTCAAGATATCGGCATCAAATCCAGACAATTGGAATAATTTCATTTATTTCATGGAGTTGGAAATGCGGCCTCGTTTCCCTGGAACCGGCGTTCTGACATGAGCACGTTATTTTGGATAAACCCCGCTAACGGCGCGCATTCATTCCCCCCCGTTGAATACGCCTTCCGCGAACCGAACGGCCTGCTGGCGGCGGGTGGCGATCTCGCGCCCGCACGTCTGATCAATGCCTATCGCTGCGGCATTTTCCCTTGGTACAGTGACGGGCAACCCATACTCTGGTGGTCCCCCGACCCCCGTGCCGTTCTGTTTCCATCACGCCTGAAAGTATCGCGCAGCCTGCGCAAGACGCTCAAAAAGGGAGAATTCAAGGTAACACTGGATACCGCCTTCCGTCAGGTGATGCAGGGCTGCGCCGCGCCGCGCACTGATGGCGCGGGCACATGGATCACCAGCGAGATGCTCGATGCCTATTGCCGCCTGCATGAGATGGGCATTGCCCACTCCGTAGAGGCCTGGCGCGGAGATGAGCTGGCGGGCGGACTTTATGGTATCGCAATCGGCAGGGTGTTTTTCGGTGAATCCATGTTCAGCCGCGTTACGGATGCCTCCAAGGTGGCCTTTGTCCACCTGGTGCGCCAACTTGAGCGCTGGGGCTATGCCGTGATTGATTGCCAGGTAGGCTCCGGCCACTTGCAGAGCCTGGGAGCCGAGGATATCAGCCGCGCCGGCTTCAAGAAGTTATTGGAACAATGGCGTGACATACCAGGCCACCCCGCGCCGTGGCGGATTGAATGCGAGCCTTGCGACATATGACCACCCGCACCCTGGCCCTATACAGCGGCACGCCACACCCCTGCGGCTACCTGCCGGGGCACACGGCAACGACCCTGTTCCCCGATCCGCGCGTGCCTGTTGATACACACCTCTACAGCCGGCTTATTGATCATGGCTTCCGGCGCAGCGGCGAGCACATCTACCGTCCCCACTGCCAAGATTGCAACGCCTGCATCCCGGTGCGGATTCCCGTTGCCGCATTCCAACCCAACCGCGTGCAGAAACGCACCTGGCGCCGCAATGCAGACCTGCAAGTTAGCCGTGTGGCGGCCGTACGCAACGAAGAGCACTTCGCGCTCTACCGGCGTTATCTCGCCACCCGCCACCCCGGCGGCGGCATGGACGACCCCGATCCGGAGCATTATCTGTCTTTTTTCACACATCCCCGGATCGACACCGCCTTTTATGAATTCCGGCTGCGCGGCCAGTTGCTGGCTGTGGCCATAGTCGATCATCTCGAGCAGGGGCTGTCGGCGGTATACACCTTCTTCGACCCGGACCACCATGCGCGCAGCCTGGGGGTGTATGCCGTGCTGTGGCAGATCGAGGAAGCCAGCCGCCTCGGCTTACCGTGGGTCTATCTCGGCTACTGGATAGAAGCATCGCCCAAGATGCGCTATAAAAGCCAGTACCGTCCGCTGGAGGCTTACAGGGGTGGGCGCTGGAATATTATTGATCCGGCTTTCCACACCATTTATGGCCAATAACGGACCAGGGCGAAATCATAGATACTATTATTGCTGGGGCGCAGGCTTCTTCCTGCCATGATGATCTTGTTGTCTAGCGCTGGCTGAATCGCTACCGCAAATGCCACATCCGCCCCGGAACGCACAGGTGTAGTCACCCTTCCACCCAATCCAAAACCGCTATCCAGAGAGCCATTCACACCATAGCGAACCATGACAAAATCATCGTCCTTGCCATTTGAGGCCACTCCCGCCGTGAGGATCTTGCCATCCCCCTGAACGGTGACAGCGAAAGCTACGGCACCGCCATTTGGGCCAACGGCTGTGATCACTGTGCCATCACCCGCAAAATCGCTATCCAAAGTACCGTCACGGTTATAGCGGGCAAGGCCGAAATCCGTACCGCCGAAAACATTCTCAACGGTACCGGCCGCGACGATTTTGCCGTCCGGCTGAATAGCCACGGACAGAGCTCCATTATCCTTGCCTGACGCGATAGGTGTAATAACCTTGCCAGCGCGGACGCCAATGCCAAACTCAGCATCCAGGTTACCGTTCTCATCAAAGCGGGCCAACGCGAAGTTGGCTTGGGCGTTCTGATCAGCATACCCCGCCACAACAATCTTGCCGTCCGCTTGAAGAGCAATGGCACGAGCAACGCTGGCATTATCGCCAACAGCCGTGGTGACCATGCCCCCGTTACCGAAGCTGGTATCAAGCTTGCCGGATTGGTCGTAGCGGGCCAACGCAAAATCGAATACGGTCAAACCGCTTCCAAATATAATGGGATTGGCCTGGTATGCATCAACAAAGATGGTAGACGTAGCCGTACCTCGCGTACTGCTAAAACCCGCCACAACAATTTTCCCATCCGGCTGAATCGCAAGCGCATAAACCACATCATTCTGCCCGTTGAAATCGGTAGTGACGATACCGTCCGTTCCAAAATTGGTATCAAGCGTGCCATTCGGGTTCAATCGCACAAGGGCGAAGTCGTTGTCGTTGTCGTTGGGGCCTTTGGCAACAAATCCCGCCACCACAATCTTGCCGTTGGTGTCGATCTTCAGAGATTGCGCAATGTCATGCTTACCACCGCCGAGATCAAGCACCATTATACCGGTACGATTCGGGCCAAAAGTCGTATCCAGGATGCCCTCCGGGTTATAGCGAGCCAGCGCAAAATCCCAGTCGCGGCCATTCCACGCCGAACCTGCGACGACGATCATACCATCCGGCTGGATGGCGACGGACCTAGCCTCACTTGAGCCGTGAGGTGAAAATGGGGTGATCGCGGCAGAGGCATTACCTGTACCTGTACCTATACCTGTTCCACCGTCACCAAAGCTGGTATCCACCGCGCCAGACCGGGTAGTGGTAAAGCTCCAGACATAATCTCCCGCCGGCGAGTTGGCATTCAACGAATTGTTTGACATATCCGTTACAGACGCCGCCTTGATCGTCACGGTATAGGTTGTATCGTACTTAAGGGGGGCATCGGGCGTGAAAGTCGCGGCATTGGAGAGCGCGCTGAAAGCGACTTTTCCGGCAACCTGGTCACTCCCCGCGTTCACGATGAACGTGACATCGGAGATGGTCGAAACCTTCATGGCCTCGGAGAATGAAGCCGCAAGCACGGCGGCGACGGGTACGCCAGTGGCATCCTTGGCAGGACTGGTGAGCATGACGGAAGGCTTGGTGGTGTCACCCCCGCCACTTGGACCGCCTCCGCTGGAACCGCACCCCGCAAGCAGCAACCCTGACGCCACGGCGAACAAGGCAAACATCACCCTCAGGATTTTTCCGCCTCCACTACTGCCCATGCAACGAACCATTCCATAGCCCTCTGCTTTATCTTGTTTGTCAGCCACCGCTTAGAAACATTGCACCTCAAATTTATAACACAAACTTTGCCAATCATACTGGATTCAGGCAAAATGGTTCATTAAGCCAGGGTGAACCTGGCTCGGCATCCATGATTATTCATCAAGAGCACTATTATTTGCATGGCAAAAGAAGATCATATTGAAATGGAAGGAACGATATTGGAAACCCTGCCCAATACCATGTTCCGGGTACAGCTTGATAACGGCCACATTGTAACGGCTCACATCTCGGGAAAAATGCGCAAGAACTACATCCGCATTCTGACCGGCGATAAGGTTACGGTGGAAATGACTCCTTATGACCTGAGCAAGGCGCGCATCACCTTCCGCGCCCGCTGAGTCCGCGTAGCCGCCGGTTGCGCAGGGGGTAAGGCTTCCCCCCACAACACTAACTTTCCTGCAGTTGTTCCGCGCCTTCCAGCGCGAATGCCAGCTTGCCATCACTTACGCTGATGCGGATATGCCCGCCGCGCGCGAGCTTGCCAAACAGCAGTTCTTCGGCCAGGGGGCGCTTGATGTGCTCCTGGATGATCCGTGCCATCGGGCGCGCACCCATTTTCTCGTCATAACCATGCTCGGCCAGCCACTGCCGGGCGGTATTGTCGACTTCGAGTGTCACGTTCTTATCTTCCAGCTGGGCCTCCAGCTCAATGATGAACTTGTCCACCACGAAGGCGATGGTAGCGCTGTCCAGCGGCTTGAACTGGATAATGGCGTCCAGGCGGTTGCGGAATTCAGGGCTGAACAAGCGCTTGATCGCCTCCGTGCCGTCGCTGGCATGATCCTGATGTACAAAACCGATGGAACTGCGGCTCATCTGATCCGCACCGGCATTGGTGGTCATGATCAGGATCACATTGCGGAAATCGGCCTTGCGCCCGTTATTGTCCGTGAGTGTGCCATGATCCATCACTTGCAATAGAATGTTGAAAACATCCGGATGCGCCTTCTCGATCTCATCCAGCAGCAGCACCGCATGAGGGTGCTTGGTAACCGCCTCGGTCAATAGGCCGCCCTGGTCAAAGCCCACGTAGCCCGGCGGCGCACCGATCAGGCGCGACACGGTATGGCGCTCCATGTATTCGGACATATCGAAGCGGATCAGTTCGATCCCCATAACCTTGGCAAGCTGGCGCGTCACTTCGGTCTTGCCCACGCCGGTGGGGCCAGCGAGCAGGAAAGAGCCTATGGGTTTTTGCGCATTGCCCAAGCCGGCCCGCGACATCTTAATTGCAGATGCCAATGCCTCGATGGCATCGTTCTGGCCAAACACCAGCATCTTCAGGTCACGCTCCAGATTGCGCAGCACGTCTTTGTCGGAGCTGGAAACGCTCTTGGGCGGAATACGTGCAATCTTGGCGATGATGTCCTCTATCTCCTTGGCGCCGATCACTTTTTTGCGTTTGGAGACAGGCAGCAAGTGCTGATTCGCCCCCACCTCGTCGATCACGTCAATCGCCTTGTCGGGCAAATAACGGTCGTTGATGTAGCGCGCCGCCAGTTCCGCCGCCACACGCAGCGCCTGCTTGGAGTATTTGACATGATGATGCTCTTCAAAGCGTGATTTCAGGCCTTCCAGAATCTGCACCGTCTCATCAACCGTGGGTTCGGCCACATCGATCTTTTGAAAACGCCGCGCCAAGGCCCGGTCCTTCTCAAAAACACCGCGGTACTCCTGATAGGTAGTGGAACCGATGCACTTCAATGCACCGGAGGCGAGCACCGGCTTGATCAGGTTAGAGGCGTCCATCACCCCGCCGGAGGCTGCGCCCGCACCGATGATGGTATGAATCTCATCGATGAACAGGATCGCGCCCGCTTCTTTCTGCAACTGATTGACCACGCCTTTCAGGCGCTTTTCAAAATCACCGCGATACTTGGTACCCGCCAGCAGCGCGCCCAGATCCAGCGAATACACCGTGCTATGTGCCAGCACCTCCGGCACCTCGCCATCAATGATCATCTTCGCCAGCCCTTCGGCCAGCGCAGTTTTGCCCACGCCGGCCTCGCCGACGAACAGCGGGTTATTCTTGCGGCGACGGCACAGGATCTGGATGGTGCGCTGGATTTCGTGCTTGCGGCCGATCAGCGGGTCGATCTTGCCCTGCCTGGCCAGCTGATTGAGATTGGCCGCATAGAGCTCAAGCGGGCTTTTGGCGGGCGCCTCTGCCCCCGCTTCGTCCTCGCTGGAGGGCGTGTGCGGCGCCCCCTCGCCCTCGCCATGCACCTTGGAGATGCCATGGGAGATATAATTCACAACGTCCAGGCGCGTGATGTTCTGCCGGTTGAGGAAGTAGACGGCCTGTGAATCCTGCTCGCCGAAAATAGCGACCAGTACGTTGGCGGCCTGCACTTCATTTTTTCCGGAGGACTGCACATGAAACACCGCGCGCTGCAGAACCCGCTGAAAGCCCAGCGTGGGCTGGGTGTCGCGTTTATCCTGCGGGGGCAGTAACGGGGTGCTCTCGTCCACAAAAGCGGCGAGATCTTTCTTCAGCCTGTCGAGATCCGCGCCGCAAGCGCGCAATACCGCAGCCGCCCCGGGATTATCAAGCAAGGCGAGCAACAAGTGCTCGACCGTCATGAATTCGTGCAACTTCTCACGCGCCTCTCTGAAGGCGATATTCAGCGTGAATTCGAGGTCCTTGCTTAACATGGGATTAACCTCTTGTCCGAAGACTTAATAAAAAATTCCCGGCAACTGCTCTCTGCGTTGCCCTACCTCGTCCATCCATGCAGTCGAGCAATGAGTCTATGCTTCTTCCATGGTGCATTTCAACGGGTGCTGGTTTTCCTGTGCGAATTGTGTCACCTGGGCCACCTTGGTCTCGGCAATATCGCGCGTAAAAAGACCGCATACCCCCACCCCTCGTGTATGCACATGCAGCATGACCTGTGTGGCTTGATCAAGGCTCATGGCAAAAAAGACCTCTAATACGTGAACGACAAACTCCATAGGCGTGTAGTCATCGTTCAGCAGCAGCACCTTGTACATGGGCGGGCGCTTGAGCTTCGGCTTCGCCTCCTCCAGCGCCACTCCATCGTCATGATTATCCTGTTGTCCTTCTTTCATAGCGACCCGATTGTACTCAAAATCAGAAAATTTTTTCCAGTACGCTGTCTCATAATTGGGACGTCACCATAACGGAACAAGCCCTTTATCTAACCGAAAGCTCTGAATAATTCCACACTGGGATTCTCAGCGCACGAAAAGCAAAATATGTGATTTTTGCTTTTCTTCATTTTTCAATCACTTGACGTGCATGGAAAATGCCGGCACGCCCATGTACCGAGAAACTCCTGACACATCAGAGGTTCCCTGATTTTCTCAAAGAAGGCTTGACTATCCGCAAAAAATCGTTATAAAAGTATTTTCAACCACAATAAAAGTTCAGAAGTCAACCCGTCATCGGGTATCTCACGATAGTACAACCGCGGCAAACCCCGTCACGATTCAAGAGGTAATATAGTATGGCGACTGGCACTGTCAAATGGTTCAGCAATGCCAAAGGATATGGCTTTATCTCCCCAGAGGGTGGTGGCGATGACATCTTCGCCCACTTCTCGGCAATCTCCATGGACGGCTACAAGACCTTGCGCGAAGGCCAAAAGGTCGAGTTCGAGATTACCGACGGCCCCAAGGGACGGCATGCCCAGAACATACAGGCGGTGCTAAACAATAGCTAAACTCGAAGGGCTGGCAGATTATCTGCCCCCCTTGCCAGTTCACATATTCGCAATAACCGCCTCGCCAAACCCGGAGCAGCTCACCTGCGTTGCTTCTGGCATCAATCGCGCCAGATCGTGGGTGACGGTATGGCTGGCAATGGCCCCTGCAACGCCCTTGGTGACCAGATCCGCCGCCTCAAACCAGCCCATGTGACGCAGCATCATCTCCGCGGAGAGGATTACGGAGCTGGGATTGACATCATTCTTGCCGGCATGTTTGGGTGCAGTGCCGTGCGTCGCCTCGAACATGGCAACGGAATCGGACAGATTGGCGCCGGGGGCGATGCCGATACCGCCCACCTGCGCGGCCAGCGCATCGGAGATGTAATCGCCATTGAGGTTAAGCGTGGCGATCACGCTGAAATCCTCGGGACGCAACAGAATCTCCTGGAGAAAGGCGTCGGCGATAACGTCTTTAATGAGAATCTCAGCGCCTGTCCTGGGGTTTTTCATGCGGCACCATGGCCCGCTACCGACCTCCTGTGCGCCGAATTCAGCCTTGGCCAGTTCATAACCCCAATTCTTGAATCCACCCTCGGTGAATTTCATGATATTGCCCTTGTGAACCAGCGTCACGGAGTCACGTCCATTGTCGATGGCATACTGTAACGCCTTGCGCACCAGACGCTCGGTGCCCTCGCGCGACACCGGCTTGATGCCGATGGCGGAGCTGCCGGGGAAACGGATCTTTTTCACGCCCATTTCGTTGCGCAGAAAATCGATCACCTTCTGCGCCTCCGGCGTACCCGCCGCCCACTCGATGCCGGCGTAGATATCCTCGGAGTTTTCGCGGAAGATCACCATATCCACCTTCTCCGGCGCCTTCACAGGACTGGGGGTGCCGGTGAAATAACACACCGGGCGCAGACAGATATAAAGGTCCAGCTCCTGGCGCAGAGCGACATTCAAGGAGCGGATTCCACCACCCACCGGCGTCGCCAGCGGCCCCTTGATGGAGACGGGATACTCACGTAGCGCCTGCATGGTTTCCTCCGGTAGATAAACATCCCGACCGTAGACCTGCGTCGCCTTGTCCCCGGCATACACCTCCATCCAGGCGATGGATTTGGCGCCGCCGTACGCCTTCGCTACCGCCGCATTGACCACTGTGCGCATGACCGGCGTGACATCCACGCCGATGCCGTCCCCTTCGATGAATGGGATAATCGGGCAAGACGGGACATTAAGCGAAAAATCCGGATTAACGGCAATCCGTTCTCCATTGGCGGGGACGGTTATCTTTTCGTAGGTCATACGCGCTCCATCAGAAAACAAACATGGCAGGTCAGCTTAAATTTGAAGCATTTTAACAATTCCACGCCCACACCGCACGGGTAAATCGGGTATATTCACAAAATGGTAAAAGTCATCCTGTTTAATAAACCCTATGACGTCCTGACGCAGTTCACCGACCAGGAAGGACGCAAGACACTGGCCGACTATATCGACGTGCCGGGCGTTTATCCCGCCGGGCGGCTGGACCGTGACAGCGAGGGCCTGCTGATCCTGACAAATGATGGCGAGTTGCAGCACCGCATCTCAGACCCGCGCCATAAAATGGAAAAGACCTATTGGGTACAGGTGGAAGGCATTCCAGATGCCAGCGCACTGACTGAACTCGAGCGAGGTGTGCGACTGAATGATGGCATGACCGCACCTGCCAAGGCGCGGCTGATGGATGCGCCCGAAATCTGGCCGCGCAGCCCGCCCATCCGCTACCGGGCGGCCATTCCTACTGCATGGCTCGAACTGAAGATCCGCGAAGGGCGCAACCGCCAGGTGCGGCGCATGACCGCCGCCGTTGGCTATCCGACGCTGCGACTGATCCGGTATGCCATCGGCGAATGGACACTGGAAGGGCTTGCGCCCGGCTCATGGAAAGAGGCTCACACGCCGTTAATGAGTAAAGTGAAAAAACCAACTATGGAAAAAGTACATACATGACCTGGAAACCCCACGTAACCGTTGCCGCCGTGATCGAACGCGAGGGGCAATTTCTTATGGTTGAGGAAAAAAGCGACGGAAAGATTGTTTACAACCAGCCCGCGGGACACCTGGATGAAGGCGAAGGCCTGATCATGGCCGCCATTCGTGAGACTCTGGAAGAAACCGCCTGGCATTTCCGGCCCGCCGCGCTGGTCGGCTTCTACCGCTGGCAACACCCAGGCAGCGGCGCCACCTACCTGCGCGCATGCTTTAGCGGCTCCTGCCACAGCCATGAACCGTCCCGCACACTTGATACCGGCATCCTGCGCGCGGTATGGATGACGCGCGCCGAACTGTGCGAAAACACCGCGCGCCTGCGCAGCCCAATGGTAATGCGCTGCATTGATGATTACCTGGCCGGAAAGCGCTACCCGCTAGAGATCATCGGTGACCTCCATTTCGATGAACCCAACGCCAGCGCCGCCTGACGACCCGCTCTATCTCGCCATTGACCAGGGCGGCCATGCGAGCCGCGCACTGGTATTTGACAGCCAGGGAAGGATAGTCGCCAGCGACTTCCAACCCATCGGCGTTACTCATCCTCACGACGGCTGGGCGGAGCATGACCCAGCACAACTGATTACCTCTCTACACACCGCCATTAGCAATACCATGCACCGTCTGGGCGACCGCGCCAGCACTGTGATCGCGGCAGGTTTGGCCACGCAACGCTCCAGCGTGGTGTGCTGGGACAAGCATAGCGGCGCCGCGCTCTCGCCCGTCATCAGCTGGCAAGACCGGCGTGCCCATGCGTGGTTGCAGCAGTTCGCGGAACACAGCGAAAAGATCCATCAAAGCACTGGACTCTTCTTGTCCGCCCATTATGGCGCGAGCAAAATACGCTGGTGCCTGGACCACCTGCCAGCCGTCCAGGCCGCCCATAAAAACAATACCCTCGCCTGCGGGCCGCTGGCGAGTTTCGCCCTGTTCCACCTGCTTGAAGAGCGCCCCTTGCTGGCGGATCCCGCCAACGCCTCGCGCACGTTGCTATGGAACATTAAAACCCGGGACTGGGACAACGAATTGCTGACGCTGTTCAGTGTGCCTCGCACACTCCTGCCCCGCTGCGTGTCTACGCGGCACGGCTTCGGCCATCTGCACGCAGGTGGGCATACCATCCCGCTCACCATCGCCACCGGCGATCAGTCCGCCGCCCTGTTCGGCTTCGGCCCGCCACAACCGGATACGGTCTATATCAACATGGGCACGGGGGCCTTTGTACAACGCACCACCGCCCGACACCCCATCCATCCAAGATTATTGGCCAGCATCGCCTTTCAGGACGACAAACAAACCACCTACACGCTCGAAGCCACTATCAACGGCGCGGGCAGCGCCTTGGATTGGGCCAGCAAGACTATGGGGCTGTGCGATACGGCATCCCAGCTGGAAGCATGGCTGGCAAAAGAGAGCACACCGCCGCTGTTTCTCAATGGCGTCTCGGGGCTGGGGGCGCCCTTCTGGATAGCTGACTTTGCCTCGCGGTTCATCGGGGAAGGCGAGCCTTGGGAAAAAATCGTCGCTGTCGTCGAAAGCATCGTGTTCCTGCTCTATACCAATCTGGCCGAGATGGAGACAGCTCGCGGCCCCGCGCACAGGATCATCATCAGCGGCGGCCTGGCCGCGCTCGACGGCCTGTGCCAGCGCCTCGCCGACCTCAGCGGCCTGCCCGTCCACCGCCCCGCCGAATGCGAAGCCACCGCACGCGGCACGGCATTCCTGTTGGCGGGCGGGACACCCGCCTGGCTGGAGACCGGCACCACCATCACTTTTGCACCCGCCCAAAACCCGCCGCTGGCGCAACGCTTTCAACGCTGGCGGGAAGCCATGCCGGAGCTAGCAGCCTGTCGGACTTAGGGGATCGTAGCGAAAAAATGGACCACTCTCCCACTGTTGCAGCAGATTCAGCCTAAGTCCAACAGGCTGCTAGCTCCGGCATTCCGGTAGCGAACCGCTATGGCTGCCGGGCGCGAATACCAAACTTCTGTTTTTTTACCCCACACTTCATGAAGTCATCACTAACGCCGATATACTGGAGTATTCCTGTCAAGAATTAAAATTAGCATGCCGAACCTCCATATCGGAAGACAACCCATCTATGACCGCCAGTTAGGCGTTGTGGCCTACGAATTACTGTACCGCGACGATGATCACAATCGCGCGCGCGCCATGGACGGCGATACAGCAAGCTCGCAGGTGATCATCAACACTTTTCTGGAAATCGGGCTGGAAAACCTGGTTGGCAAACATCAGGCATTTATCAATCTGACGCGCAGCTTTCTGCTTGATACAGCGTTTCTGCAATTCCCGAAAGAGCAGATGGTTCTGGAAGTTCTCGAAGATGTGACGCTGGATGCGGAGATGCTTGCCGCGCTCCAGCGCCTTTCCAAGGAGGGATACACCATTGCCCTGGATGACTTTGTGTTCCATGAAGCAGCGCGTCCCGCACTGGAAATTGCGGATATTGTGAAAATCGATGTTTTGGCGCTCAGTGTTGAAGCCGTCCAGGAACACGTCGCCTTGCTCAAAAGGTACAATCTCAAATTATTAGCCGAAAAGGTCGAAACACACGAAATGCTCGGTCAGTGCAAGGCATGGGGGTTTGACTATTTTCAAGGGTATTTTCTCTCCCACCCCAAGATCGTTCAGGGGCGGCGTGCGCCCGCGATGCGCCTGACCGCCCTGCGCACCTTGGGCATACTGCAAAATCCGTCACTCTCCTTCGCAAGTCTGGAAGAAATCGTCGTACAGGATGTGACGCTCAGTTACAAGCTATTGCGTTACATCAACTCCGCCGCGGCAGGTTTACCCAGAAAGGTTGATTCGATACATCAGGCACTCGTCATCGTCGGAACCAATTGCATTCGCATGTGGGCAACACTCCTGGTACTTTCCAACGTGGATGACAAGCCCACTTCACTGATGACCACGGCACTGACAAGAGCCAAAATGAGCGAATTGCTTGCCCACGCCATGGGCCTGAAAGACCTGCAAACATTTTTTACTGTCGGGCTTTTCTCGACACTCGATGCCTTGCTGGATCAGCCATTGAATGAGATCCTCGAAGCATTGCCTCTGTCAGACGCGGTAAAAGACGCGCTGCTTCACCAGCAAGGTGTGCATGGAAATGTCTTGCACACCGTCCTGAGCTATGAAAAAAATGAACAGCAAGAGCAGATTCAAAGACTTGATTTGGCACCAGACAGTATTCGAGATGCTTATCTTGGGGCTATAAAATGGGCGGACGAAATCAGCGGATCGCTACCGGGTTCTCGTTAGGGGAAATATATCAATAATCCTAAAAGTGGCAGCTGGAACCTACTCTGCGGGCACCGCTGTCGGCCTGCGATGTTCATCCAGGGCAACATACGTCAATGTCGCCTCCGTCACCTTGATGATATTTGAGCCGTCATGCCAGGCACGCTCCGCGAAAACTTTGACGTTGGTTGTGATGGAGGTGCGCCCTACTCCTATGACTTCAGCATAGCAGCTCACGATGTCACCCACGAACACCGGCTCATGGAATTGCACGGAATTCACTGCAACGGTGACAACTCTGCCTTTGGCGCGTCGATGGGCTTCGATGCTACCGGCGATGTCGATCTGGGAGATGATCCAACCACCGAAGATGTCGCCCGCGGCGTTGACGTCGGTGGGCATCGCCACCAGGCGCAGGGTGGGCTGGCGATTTTCGGGTAGAGTGGTATGAGTGGCTTGCATTGGAACTTCCATCAAGAATATAGGGTACGAAAAATGTTCAATCAATGCCCTTCATAGAGCTTCTCCACAGCCTCATGATACCGCTCCAGCACACGGCTGCGCCGCAGCTTGAGAGTAGGGGTAATCAGGCCGTTTTCCACAGTCCACGGCTCAAGATCAAGAGCGACGCGCCGCACCTGTGCGTAGGCGTGAAAGCCGCGCAATTGCTCGGCGATTCTTTGCAACACGGCACTACATACACGCTTATCTTTTAAAGAGGCAGGGGCGGCAGGATCCAGGCCTAACTCACTCGCCAGGCCCATCCAGTGTTCCTTGTTCAACACCGCAAGCGCACTTAAATACGGCTTTCCTTCACCGACAACCATCACCTGTTCAAACAAGGGATCCAGAGCAATGGCCATTTCCATGTCGGCGGGAGGCATCTTTTCGCCATTGGCCATGACGATGATTTCCTTGAGGCGCCCGGTGATATAGATGTGTCCATTTTCAATGCGCGCCTTGTCACCGGTGTGCAACCAGCCATCGGCATCAATGGCCTTGGCCGTGGCTTCGGGGTTATGCCAATAGCCCAGCATGACACCGGGCGTTTTGGCTAAAAGTTCGCCATCCTCGCCGATGCGGACGAGCGCATCGCGGATCGGCGGACCGATGCCGGACGGATCGTTATCATGTTCCTTGTTGGTGCTGATAACGGGGCTGGCCTCGGTGAGACCATAACCCTGCAGGAGAGGCAAACCAAGCCCAATGAAAACCTTGGACACTGGCAGAGAAATTGGCGCGCCGCCGCACATGGCAATACGCAGCCTGCCACCCATCTTTGCCATCACCTTGCTTGCCACCAGTTTATCGAACAGCGGCCAAAGCAGATGGGAGAAGCGCCATGAACCCCGCCCTTGCCGACGTTCAAAACGTGACCAGCCTGTTTCAACGGCGGCATTGAAAAGATTGCGCTTGAGCGTTGGCCCTTCCTCTAATTGCGTCTTGATCTTGGCATGGATTCTTTCATAAATGCGCGGCACGGACACCATGATGGTAGGCCGCACGGACAGCATATCCTCGGCCAATAAAGGAATGGCACGCGCATAGGCAATAGTAGCACCCGCCATCATCGGCAGATAATAGCCAACGAGGCGTTCGTAGGTATGGCACAGCGGCAAAAATGACAGGAACAGATCTTCACGGTAAACGGGAACACTGTCCAGACAACTGTGCGCATTCCATAAGATATTAAGGTGGCTGAGCATGACGCCTTTAGGGCGCCCAGTGGTGCCGGAGGTGTAAACGATAGTGGCAAGCGCCGTGGACTCGCAATCATGGGTGTGCAATTCGCCACCTTGCTCAGGCAGCCATTCCATGGCAGGTTGCAGTCGCGGCTCTGTAGCGTCGATCACTGGGTGTAGCGTCACAATACGCAATAAACCCTCAAGCTGAGAGCGCACCTCTGCCAAGCTGCGCCACTGATCTCCATTTTCGATGAACAAGACACGCGCGCCGGCATCTTGCACGATATAGGAGATATTGTCGGCGCGGTCATTGGGATAAAGCGGCACTACCACCAGCCCCAGGCCGAGTGCGGCTTGCTCGAATATCACCCATTCGCGGCAATTGCGCATCAGCAGCGCGACGCGATCACCAGGCTGCAATCCTTCACGCGCCAGCGCCGCCTGCCAGCGCGCCACTTGGCTGGCCATTTCTGCCCAGGTCGTGTCTTTCCATTGCCTGGGTTGCTCGTCGAAGTGGCGATAGGCGACCGCCTCGGGCGTGCGCCTGACGCGCTCGCGAAACAGTCCATGCAGGGTGCGGGCTGTTTCGATGGGGATGATGTCGGATGTTTTTGTCATCATAAATCTCTGAATTCCAGTGTAGGGTGCGTCTCACACATCAGATGAACAACGAACAAAGGGTGCGCATAGCGCACCCTACATGTAGCTAATCACAACTCCGCCCACTCCTCATCTGCCACGAAGCGCTTGCCGTAGTGCTCTTCCAGCGCTTGCAGTTTCTTGCGCTGGGTCTCGACGCCAGACTCATGAACATAATGAATCGGCCCGCCGCGGAACGGGGCAAATCCTGTGCCGAATATCACCCCCGCATCGAGCAGATCGGCATCGGCGACCACGCCTTCGCGCAGGCACGCCGCCGCTTCATTCAGAAAGCGCAGTATCAGACGCTCCGCCACATCGGAAGGCGGAACATACCCCGGCTTGAGGCGCGGCATCTGCGGCTTGTCACCATGATAGGTGTAAAATCCCTGCCCGCTCTTGACGCCCAGCCGGCCAGCACTCACCAGCTCACGCAGGCGCGGCGGCACATCAACATTCAATCGCTGCGACAGAATCTCCGCAACAGACAGGCAAATATCCAGGCCAACGGTATCCGCCAGGCGGATCGGCCCCATCGGCATGCCAAAATCGAGCGCCGCCTTGTCGATAGCGGTGGCAGGCACGCCTTCCCACTCCATCGTCACGGCCTCGAGCAGATACGGCATGAGCACACGGTTGACGAGAAAACCCGGCGAGCTTTTCACGGGTAAAGGCAAACGGTCGATGTGGCGCGCAAAGGCGGCGGCCTGGCGCGCCACACCGGGGTCTGTAATCGGGCTGCTGACGATCTCCACCAGTTGCATCTGCGCCACGGGGTTGAAGAAATGCAGCCCGACCAGACGTGACGGATTGGCGAGCGCCTCGCTCAGCACTTCGAGCGGGATGCTGGATGTATTGGTGGCGAGCAACGCGCCCGGCTTGAGCTTGGGCTCGACTTGGCGGTAGAGATTCTGTTTCGCGGTAATATCTTCAAAGATCGCCTCGATCACTACATCGGCATGGCTCACGCCCGCGCCCTTGTCGTCCGGGATCAAACGGTCCAGCGCCGCCTGGATCAGGCGTGGCTGCTTGAGGCGCTTCTTGTACAACGCATAGGCGCGCTTGATGACCTTCGCCAGGGTTTCGTGCTTGCGGTCCTGCACCGTAACGCGCATGCCTTGCAGCGCGCACCAGATGGCAATGTCGCCGCCCATTACGCCGCCACCGATGACATGCACATGGCGTGGTGCAATCAGTTCTTTCTTGCCCAACGATTTAAGCCGCTCTTGCAGAAAGAACACGCGCACCAGATTATGCGCCGTATCGCCGAGCACAAAGCGGGCTACGGAGGCCGCCTCTTCCTGCATCATCCGTACCGGGTCATCGGCGTGTTTCTGCCACAAGTCGATCAGCGCATACGGCGCGGGATAGTGCGCGGCGGGGGCTTTTTCCGCCACTTTGGCGCGCATCGTCCGCGCCAGCAATGGACGCACCAGACTGTTATTGGTGAGTGCCAGCCAGCCCTTGGGGCGATGCGGTGCGGGCGGATTCATCACTATCCCGCGTGCGGCGCGCTTCAAATGACGGGTGGGTACGGCATAATCAATCAGCCCCATCTTTTTCGCGGCACGCGCATCAATAGCTCTGCCGGTGAGCATCAAGTCCATCGCAGCGGGCGCACCCACCAGCGGCGGCAGGCGCACCGTGCCGCCGAAGCCGGGATGAATGCCAAGTTTGATCTCGGGCAAACCAAGGCGAGTGCGCGCATCGTCATCCGCGATGCGGTAACGGCACGCCAGCGCCAACTCCATGCCACCGCCAAGACAAAAGCCATGGATCAGCGCTACGGTGGGGCATTTCAGCGCGGCAATCTTGTCGCATGCCTTTTGTCCGCGCTGGATCAGCGCCAGGGCATCGGCGGTTTCTTTCAGTGGCACAAATTCATTGATATCCGCCCCGGCAATAAATCCGTTAGCTTTACCGGACAGAATGATCAGGCCGCGAGGTTGTTCCGATATGAATGGATCGAGGATGGTATTGAGTTCTTCCAGCACATCGCCGGAGAGCACATTAGTGGCGCTTCCCGCCTTGTCCAGATGCAGCCAGACGATAGCGTCGCTATCACGCTCAACGCGCCAATTCTTGTATGTGAATTCCGTCATCGTCACTCCCTTCCGCTTTCGACCAGCATCGCGCCGCCCTGACCACCGCCGATGCACAGGCTGGCCATGCCGCGCCGCGTACTGGTGCGCTTCAATACGTTCAAGAGATGCAACACTATGCGTGCGCCGCTCGCCCCCACGGGGTGTCCAAGGCTCACGCCACTGCCATCGACATTAAGCCGCGCGTGATCGATCATTCCCATCGCGCCTTGCAGCCCCAGTTCAGTGCGGCAATAATCGTCATCATTCCATGCCGCCAGGCATGCCAATACCTGCGCGGCGAAGGCCTCATTGATCTCCCAGTAATCGATATCGCCAATCGTCAATCCGCGCCGCCGCATAATCGGCGCCATAGCGTGGGCAGGGCCAAGCCCCATTTGCGCCGGCTCCAATCCCGCCCACTGGCTGTCGATAATCCGGCCCAGCACCGGCAGTTGATATTTATCAACGGCCTCTTCACTTGCCAGAATCAGCAGTGCCGCGCCATCAGTGATCTGTGCGCTGTTGGCGGCGGTGACGTTGCCAAAATGACGGTCGAAGACGGGTTTGAGCTTGGCGAGTTTAGCCAGGTCACCATCGCGGCGCAGGCCGTCATCGTGTTCGTAGGCATTGCCACGCGTGTCGTAGAGGGTCTCGATCTCATTCAATAGGCCCTCATCCTGCGCCTTGGCCAGGCGGCGGTGGCTTTCCAGAGCAAAGGTGTCCATCTGCTCGCGGCCGATGTTAAAGCGGTGCGCGATATTTTCGGCGGTCTGTCCCATTGACAGGCCAACGACGGGATCGGTGAGCCCACGCAGCAAGCCGATAATCGGTGTAAAGTAGGCCGGGCGCAATTTGCTCAGGGCGGCAAGTTTAGCACCAAAATTGCGCGCCGCGCTCCATTCGCCCAGCCAACCCACCATATCGGTGTTGAGCAGCACGGGCGCATGGCTCATCGACTCCACACCACCCGCCAGCACCAGGCTGGCGCGGCCCGCGGCGATGTCGTGCGCGGCGCAATCGAGCGCCTGCATGCCAGAGGCGCAATTGCGTTGCACCGTCCACGCCGGGACATGTTTGCCGCATCCCAGGCGCAGCGCTGTAACACGCGCGATATTGGCCTCATCCGGCCCCGGCATCACACAGCCCAGAATCACTTCGTCAAAATCACCAGGCTCGAAGGGCTGACGCGCCAGCAGCGGACGACCTGCCGCCACCGCCAGATCGCCGGCGGTAAATGGCCCCGGCTTGTTTTTAGCCTTGAGCTGCGGGGTGCGGCTGCCGTCGACTATATAAACCGTCTTGCCGGCGTTTTCTGTTCCGTTGGCCACTCGATTTCCTCCGTTTTCCAATACTCAGGCGCAAAGTCATCGACTTTAATCACCTCTTTACGCGCGGCGATGGCATCAAGCAAGACACCTGCTTCATCTTCGCTGATCACGCCTTGCTTGACGGCTGCACTTATCCGCGCCATCTCGTCATTGCCGTTCGATGCACCCGAGCGCAGCTTTTTCTCCACCGCCTCGGCGGCGATGGTCTTCCTCAATGCGTCTTCCAGCCGCCCCATCGGCTCGGCAAGATCAGCAGGAACATAAACTCCCAACGTCAGCCGGTCGCGGGCCTCGGAAGGCTCAAGCAGAAGGCTCGCAGCCTTGTGGCCCAATGCGTCATGCGGTGCAGCATACGGCTTGCCGAGAGGAAAGACCAGCAGACGCAGCAGCGCGGCGGCACCCCGGTTCGGCAAGTTGCGCAGCAGGCCGTCCAGCGCCTCCTGCATTTGATGCAGCGCGTCATCGCATGCCCATTGCAGCAGAGGCAGGTCGGCGGTGGGGCGCCCCTGATCAGCGTAGCGCTTGAGCACGGTGGATGCCAGATACAAGTGGCTCAACACATCGGCCAGCCGCCCGGAAAGCTTTTCCTTGCGTTTGAGCGCCCCGCCCAGCATCAGCATGGACGCATCGGCCACCAATGCGAACGCGGCGCTCATGCGCGTTAATTGCTGGTAATAATGACGCTCTGGCCCAGCCTGCTGTGGCGCGCCCGCAAAATTCGCTCCCGTCAAACCATGCAACAGCGCGCGCATGGCATTACTCACGGTGAATCCGATGTGCCCGAAAAACGCCTTATCAAACTCTTCGGAGGCGCGTTGCGGATCGGTATCCGTCGCCGCCCGCATCTCCTTCAGCACATAGGGATGAGCGCGCACCGCGCCTTGGCCGAAGATGATCAGGCTACGCGTGAGAATATTCGCCCCCTCCACCGTAATGCCGATGGGAATGGACTGATAAACACGCCCCAGCAGGTTGCGCGGCCCCATGCAGATGCCGCTGCCGCCTTGCACATCCATTGCGTCGTTGACCACTTTGCGCATGCGCTCGGTGAGATTATATTTGACGATGGCCGACACCACCGAGGGCTTCTCGCCCAGATCCACTGCCCCTGCGGTCATGACGCGCGCCGCGTCCATCATGTAAGTATAACCAGCGATACGCGCCAAGGCCTCTTCCACGCCTTCGAAGCGGCCAATAGGCATCTTGAATTGCTTGCGGATGCGCGCATAGGCGCCTGTGGCGCGGCATGCCAGCTTGCTCGCCCCCACACTCTGCGCGGGCAACGAGATGGAACGCCCTGCCGCCAGAGACTCCATGAGCATGCGCCAGCCCTGGCCCGCGCCTGCCGCACCGCCGATAAGCCAATCCAGCGGGATAAACACATCCTTGCCGCTGTTCGGCCCGTTCTGAAAGGGAATGTTGAGTGGGAAATGGCGATTGCCGATAGTGATCCCCAGCGTATTGGTCGGGATCAGCGCGCAGGTGATGCCCAATTCCTTTTTGCTGCCAAGTAACCCGTCGGGATCATAGAGCTTGAAGGCCAGACCCAGCACCGTCGCCACCGGACCAAGAGTGATATAGCGCTTATCCCAGTTGAGACGAATGCCAACAACATCATTCCCTTGAAACGTGCCACGGCACACCACACCTGTATCCGGGATGGAGCTTGCGTCCGAACCTGCCTCCGGGCCGGTGAGCGCAAAGCACGGCACCTCCTCGCCACGCGCCAGGCGCGGCAAATAATAGTTCTTCTGTTCCTCCGTACCGTAGTGCAGCAGCAGCTCCGCCGGGCCTAAGGAATTGGGCACCATCACCGTCACGCCCGCCGCCACGCTGCGGCCGGAAATCTTCATCACCACCGCGGAATGCACCAAAGCGGAGAATTCCAGGCCACCGTATTTTTTCGGGATGATCATGCCGAAGAAACGGTTGTCCTTGATGAATTGCCAGACATGCGGCGGCAGATCGTGCAATTCCTCGGTGATGTGCCAGTCGTTGAGCATGTGGCACAACTCTTCCACCGGGCCATCGAGAAACGCCTGCTCCTCGGCGCTGAGTTTCGGCGCGGGGATGGCGAGCAGCTTGTTCCAGTCGGGACGGCCACTGAAGAGGTCGCCCTCCCACCATACCGTACCCGCCTCAATCGCATCGCGCTCGGTTTGAGACATGGGCGGCAGTGCAGCGCGGAACCATGGCAATATTCTGTTACTGATTAATGGCCGCCTTAATGCCGGAACACCGAGCAGCGCTGCCATAGCGGCCAGCAAAACACCTACCACCAACAAAAAGGACATCATGTCTTGGTCGCTCCCACTATAACTCTATGCCTTCGGGCGCGGCGGCTGCGCCATTGCACACCATTACGCGCGACGGCATCTTTATTGGCATTGGCCGCCAGGGACGATGCCGCCACAGGCACAACGCAGTCGTTTTCGTTATTGCAAATCGCCCCGCTGCTGTCCCAGGGCAGATGGCGATACACACCCACATCGTCCAAGACTGGCAGAGCACTCTTCACAACATCAAAGTAGGGAGAATAATCAAAGTCACGGGGTATGCACAAGCGCGCATTGCGCGGGTAGAGCCGCAGATTACCATCGTCACCGCGGCGCGCCACCGGCAATACCGGGAAATTCACGGATTCAAACGCCGCCGCAATCAGCGTGGAGCATATGGTGCGACTGGAAATATCCGCGCGAACATCAAACAGGCTGGACCGCCAATACCGTGGCAGCACACCGTATGGAGACATCAGCCGTGCCAGATCGAACAGTTGACGAACATCATACTCGACACCCAGGTGCCGCACGGCAAACCCGATCACCTTATAGGCATCATCGGATGACAAACCACGCGGCTGGCAAACACGCAGATGGGCGCTGCGATAACGGCTCAGAGGGGCAATGATAATGCCTTGGCCAATCAGCCCTTCGATAAGTAACGGCTCACTGAGATCACCATCATAAAACCTGCGGATATGCCAGCGTATCCCCTCGTCCTCTATTTCATGAAGATAACCAACATAGAGCGCGGAATGAGTCCACTGGCTTTGAGTGATATTTTTGATGAAAACGCTAAGACGGGTACTCCCCTCCACAAGCACCACATCCCCGGGGCGAACTACCCGGCGCAAACGTTCGAAATCGCACAACGGTGAGGCGTTGGAGCCCATCTCCTGGGCAAGCCATCGAGTAAATCTTTTTCTCAGCCAGCCTAACATACTCACCTCTCTGTCTGACATTACTTCTGTACCGTGAGAGCCTGCATGAAACGCGGCATCTAAATAGGTAGACAATGCCGATTGCCACATGTTCTATAGCGGCTAAGTGTGGATTTTTTGAAGGTCTCGATCAAGGGATGCAGCGCAAGGCAAAAGTGGCCGAAAAAGCGGAGCATACACGGAGTATGTGAGCATTTTGAGGCCACTTTTAACGCCGCGATGTGCCCTTCAGCGAGATCGTGAACAGGCTCTAAGACATTAAAACCTGTATACTTGTGAGATTGCATACCTACATCATTTGCTACACATGAATCCCATGCCTCCCAGTTCCAATAATGCCATAGGCGTATTCGACTCCGGCGTCGGCGGCCTTACCGTCGTGCGCGCACTCATGGAGCGCCTGCCCTTTGAAAACATCGTTTACTTCGGCGACACGGCGCGTGTGCCCTATGGGGTGAAGTCAGTCGAAACCATCTCCCATTTCACAACCCAGATCACGGAATTCCTGCTCCAGCAGAACGTCAAACTGCTCATCATTGCGTGCAACACCATGGCCGCCGTAGCCTCACAGGTAGTGCGCGACCTCTCCCCCGTACCGGTGCTGGATGTGATTGATGCCGGCGCATTGGGTGCCATTGCGGCAACACGGCAAAAATATGTGGGGGTGATTGGCACTCCAACCACTATCAACAGCAACGCCTATGCCCGCGCGATACATCAGCGCGCCCCGGACATCCGGGTGTTTTCACAGGCCTGCCCGTTATTCGTGCCGCTCGTGGAAGAAGGCTGGCTCGATCACCAGGTCACCCGCCTTACCGCGCAGGAATATCTCAAGCCCGTACTGGCGCAAAACATCGACACCCTGGTGCTGGGATGCACACACTACCCCCTGCTCAAACCGCTGCTGCAAGAAGCCGCCGGATCGAAAATTCAACTCGTTGATTCCGCCGAAAGCATGGCGGAACAGACCGCTGACTTGCTCGACAAAATGGGCTTGGCGAATCCGCAACGTTCAGCGCCCGATTATCATTTTTATGTCACCGATGTACCGTTGCGCTTTCAGACCATCGGCGAGCGGTTTTTAGGGAGAACCCTTTACAATGTGCGTGTGGTGAAGTGGTGAGATGGAGCCTGGCAGGCTCACCCCCTTTCGGCAACGGCTCCAGGCTCTTAGTCACCAAAAATAGCGGGGCATGAAAGGCGACGGCCAGAATGGATCATAAAAGCCATAGGGATAAAACGGGCGCGAGGGGTAATAATAAGGCGGCATGGTGGAAAAATCAGGGCGTTCCGGCCACAGATAAATCCGTTCGATTGTTAGACGAGGATAGCGATAGTCGTATTCACCAATCTTGCCGCTGACCGGCTCTATCACCGTACCCACCACAGTTATCTCCCTCCCCTTGGCATACACGGCAGGATCGAAAAACTGGGGCGCGCAAGCGATAAAGCGGCCGTCTGAGTTATCACTGCGCAGAGGACGCGCCGAACTATCGAGCGGCTTGGCGAGCAGTTCGAAACAGGTCTCGTCCTTGTTCACCGTCACCTTGACGACCTCCCCGCCCCAGCGCACACGGCTGCCGGCCGTATCCTCGTGTAACGCCTGTTGCGGAGAAATGGCGGCGACATCCCCTCTGATCGGCTTGGGGATAGAAGCACAGCCAGACAGCAGCACAACGATCAATACGGTCCAGCGCAACATTTGATTTTCTCCGCCTATGTTTCAATCATATTATTTCGACCCGTCAGCGTGGCAATAGTTTCGCCGCAGCCATATCGCCAACGGGGATTGCCGGGCAATAGCAAAAAGTAGATACTGGACATACCTTATCATATCGGCCCCGCCCATCCCATCCTGTAACAGGAGCCATCAAGGATGAATAACAACATTCGATCAACACAGCATCAGGGTATTTTCAGGACACGCAGGATGCGCAACATTTTCTGTTTTTTTGCTTTGATTTTCATGTGCGTCCAAGCGAACGCCTTTGACCTCGGCGACCTCAAACGGCTCACCACGCCGCAGCCGTCCCAACCCGCGGACAACACCGGAATCGCCGCGCTTTCCGACGGCGATGTAGTGAATGGCCTGAAAGAGGCGCTTACCCAGGGCGCGGGCAACGCAGTGGCCAGCCTCGGGCGGCAAGATGGATTTCTCGGCAACGACAAGGTGCGCATCCCTCTCCCCGATGCAGTGCGGAAAGCAGAACCCATGCTGCGCACACTGGGCCAAGGCAAAGCGATCGACGATTTGGTCACCTCGATGAACCGTGCCGCCGAAGCTGCCGTGCCGGAAGCAAAGACGCTGCTGGTAGCCGCGATCAAACAGATGTCCGTGCAAGATGCGAAGCAGATCCTGACCGGCCCGCAGGATGCAGCGACCCAATATTTCCGCAAATCCACTGAACCGGATCTGCGCACCCGCTTTCTTCCGATAGTGGACAAGGCAGTGGGGCGCCTGGGCGTAACCGGGAAATATAACCGTGTCGCCGGTTCGGCATCCAAACTCGGCCTGGTAGGGAAAGAGCAAGCGACCGTACAGGATTACGTAACGCAAAAGGCCCTGGACGGCTTGTTTCTCATGGTTGCCGACGAGGAACGCGCCATCCGCACTGACCCTGTCGCGCGCACTGGTCACTGGGTAAAGAAAGTCTTCGGCGCGCTCGGCAAGTGAGACTATGTAGGGTGCGTCATACGCACCACAATCATTGGTGCGTATGACGCACCCTACTGACTTAGAAATGGAATGAAGCGCAAGGACGCTCAGACAATTCAAAAAACAGCATTTTTGCTTTTCCTTACCAAAAAGTCACATATGCCCGCCTCCTTGCCTATCGAATCAACCCTCCCCGAGCTGCGCACCACAATCGCCGCCCATCCCGCGGTAGTGCTGCAAGCCCCGCCCGGCGCGGGCAAAACCACGCTGGTGCCGCTCGCGCTCCTGAATGAACCCTGGCTGCAAGGCCGCTCGATCATAATGCTGGAGCCGCGTCGTCTCGCGGCGCGGGCGGCGGCGGCGCGCATGGCGGATCTGCTGGGCGAGAAGGTGGGACAGACAGTGGGTTACCGCATCCGTTTCGACAGCCAGATTTCGCGCCAGACACGCATCGAGGTGCTGACCGAGGGCATCCTCACCCGCCGCCTGCAAAGCGACCCGGCGCTGGAAGGCATAGGGCTGGTGATCTTTGATGAATTTCACGAGCGCAACCTTAATGCCGATCTCGCGCTGGCGCTGTGCATTGACAGCCAGCGTGGCCTGCGCGACGACTTGAAGGTGCTGGTGATGTCGGCCACGCTGGATACCGAAGGCGTCGCCAGACTGTTGAATAACGCGCCGGTCATCACCAGCATGGGACGCAGCTTTCCGGTGACTGTCAGCTACCTGCCGCGCGATCCGGAAAACAGAGCGCCCGAGGCCGTGGCCGCCGCAGTGCGCCGCGCCTTAAACGAGCAACAAGGCGACGTGCTGGCGTTTCTTCCCGGTGGCGGCGAGATCCGGCGCGCACTGCGGCTATTGGAGGCCGATCCCGCCTGCGCAGAGGTGCGCATCCATCCCCTCTATGGCGACCTGCCGAAAGAGGCGCAGGACCGGGCGATCCAGCCTGATTCCAGTGGGCGGCGCAAGATAGTGCTGGCCACCTCCATCGCCGAAACCAGCCTGACTATCGAAGGTATCGCAAGCGTAGTGGATAGCGGTTTCGCGCGCGTGCCGCATTTCGACCCGAACAGTGGCCTGACAAGACTCGACACAGTGCGCGTATCACGTGCATCCGCCGATCAGCGCGCCGGACGCGCCGGGCGTCTCGGGCCGGGGTATTGCTACCGGCTATGGAGCGAATCCACCCAGCGCGGCCTGCAAGCCCAGACCATACCGGAGATCCTCGCCGCCGACCTCGCCCCGCTGGCGCTGGATCTTGCTCAATGGGGAGTGCGTAATGCGGCGGACCTGGCATGGCTGGACCCGCCCCCGCCCGGCGCCCTGGCCCAGGCGCGGCAGTTGCTCATCGAGCTGGGCGCGCTGGATGACAAGGGCTTGATCACCCCTTCCGGCCAGGCAATGGCCGCGTTGCCCGCGCATCCACGCCTCGCTCACCTGCTGCTGGAAGGCAACAAGCTGGGATTGGGAGCACTGGCCTGCGATATCTCGGCGTTGCTTGCCGAGCGCGACATCCTCACCAGCGACAACCAGAGCCGTAAACGTACCTGCGACCTGCTGGAGCGCGTCGAGGCGATAATGGCATTCCGCAAGCGCGGCAGGGCCGGTGCGCAATCATACGGAGCAGACCCTTACGCCTGCGAACGCATCGACCAGACAGCCAGCCAGTGGCGGCGGCAGATGAATATCAGGGAACCTGCCGTCACCGCCAGCGACGAAAATGCCGGCCTGCTATTGGCCCTCGCCTATCCAGACCGCATCGCCGCGCAGCGTGACGCCAACACCGGACGCTACCTGCTCGCCAATGGCCGTGGCGCGCGCCTGGCGTGTGAGGATCATCTCATCAAGCACACCTATCTGGTGGCCGCGCAGATGGACGCGGGAAAAACACACCGTGAAGGCGGCAATGCCGAAGGCGTGATCTACCTCGCCGCGCCAGTCACCGCGCAGGCATTGCGCAAACATTTGACGGGACGAATACAAACACAGGACGTAGTGCGCTGGGACAGCCAGCAGCAGGCCGTCATCGCGCGGCGTGAAGAACGGATTGGAGAAATCGTGCTCGCCAGCCAACCGCTGGCAAAAGCCAGTCCAGAGGCAATACGCAATGCCATGCTTGAAGGCGTGCGCCGTCTGGGGCTGGAAGCATTGCCCTGGACGCGCGAGACCAAGGAATGGCAGGCACGCGTGTTATCGCTGCGCCACTGGTGCCCGAAGGACGACTGGCCGGATATAAGCGATGCGCATCTTGCAGCGACGCTGGAATATTGGCTGGAACCCTATCTCGACGGCATCACCCGCCGCGATCATCTGACCCGCCTCGACCTGATGGCAATATTGCAAAACACGCTGGACTGGACGCAGCGCACCCGTCTCGACGAAGGCGCGCCCACCCACCTCACCGTACCCAGCGGATCACGCCTGCGCCTGCAATACACCCCCGGTGAATCGCCGGTGTTGGCGGTAAAACTGCAAGAAATGTTCGGCCTCGCCGACACCCCGCGCGTCGCCTGGGGACGCGTGCCTGTGACCCTGCACCTGCTCTCCCCCGCACAACACCCCATCCAGGTAACACAAGACCTGCGCGGTTTCTGGGAACGTACCTACGCCGAAGTAAAAAAAGAACTCAAAGGCCGCTACCCCAAACACCCCTGGCCGGATGACCCGTGGAACGCCGAACCTACGGCGCGACGGAAACCCCGGCCCGGCTGAAAAACTTCACCACAAAAAGATAGCCGGTGCTGTAGTGCTTCACCTCGGGCTTTCACGCGGACTTTTTCCAGGCATTGCAGGGAAATTATTAGAAGTGGCGCGCCGACAAGGTGACAGATGAGAACGAATTGAACTGATTTCTAATGAGGTTTATAGTGATAGTGTCGCCGTGCTCGCTATACATTTTGGGACATCCAAGTCCCCAAAATGACTGCGCTCGGCGACAAGTATGCCTCCGGCGGCCCGGACAGGC
>LNEJ01000026.1 GCA_001464965.1 Gammaproteobacteria bacterium Ga0074134 | reverse complement strand
GAATGTCCGTCTGCTTTTTGCCATTTCGTCACCTGTTTTATATTGAGGGTGATGTTATCACCCATAATCAGGTGGCCAAATTAACTATGCCACTACATATTATCGTATAAAATCTCTTCCTAGGAGGGTCTGGATTACAGAAATTAGTCTGTTTTTAAATTATGGTGAAGCAGATATTGGTAAGGCGCAGCGTATAGGCGAGATATTGGTTGATCCGACCGGTGATCCAAATGATGGTCCTTTTCTTTCTATTCACCTGAATATGAATGCATTCTACGTTGATGATTTTATGGAGCGTGGAATTTTAGTAGACCGTGATCCTAACACAGGTGATATAGAGCTTCGGGGGTTGTCGTCTGACGTGCCATATAGTCCATTGACAAGATGTTCCGTTAGTTGATGTGATGGCTGAAACCGTTAGGTTTAAGGCTGGTGAATGATTTATGAGCAGTAGCTCACTCCGGTGGCAAATACTAGTATAATTGTTGAGGATTAAGGGGATGGCGGTAGGGTTGACAGGTTTGCCGGAGATGCATCCGGTGGCGGGCGTCCGGCTCGGCACGGCATGCGCAAGTATCAAAAAGCCGGGGCGGCGTGATCTGGTGGTGGTGGAGCTGGCGGAGGGCGCGCGTTGCGCCGCCGTGTTCACGCGTAACGCCTTTTGCGCCGCGCCGGTGATCGTGGCCCGCAATCATCTTGCTGCCGCTCGCTACCTGCTGATCAATACCGGCAACGCCAATGCCGGTACCGGTGAACAGGGTATGCGTGATGCCCTGAGCTGTTGCGCTGCGCTGGCACAACAGGCCGGCTGTATGCCCGAGTCCGTCCTGCCGTTCTCCACCGGCGTGATCGGCGAGCCCTTGCCAGTGCAGCGCATCACTGCCGGGTTGCCAGAGGCCTGCGCAAATCTGAATGAGGCAGGCTGGGAGGATGCAGCGTACGGCATCATGACTACCGATACCGTGCCCAAGGGCGCATCGCGCCGCCTGCTGATAGACGGGCAGTCAGTCACCGTCACCGGCATCGCCAAAGGCTCGGGTATGATCCGCCCCGATATGGCCACCATGCTTGCCTTTGTCGCCACCGATGCGGCCTGTGATCCCGCGCTTTTGCAGCAATGCCTCAACGAAGCGGTGGCGGTATCATTTAACCGCATCACCGTGGACGGCGACACCTCCACCAACGATGCATGTGTGCTGATCGCCACAGGAAAAAGCGCACTCGCGCCCATTGCCAGCACATCCAATGATGCCTATAAGCAGCTGTGCACGGCGGTCGCCGAGGTTTGCACCGAGCTTGCGCAGGCCGTCATCCGCGATGGCGAAGGCGCCACCAAGCTGATTACCATTGACGTGCAAGAAGGCGAGAGCGTTGACGAGTGCGCACTGGTGGCCTATGCCGTCGCCCATTCTCCTTTGGTTAAAACCGCATTCTTTGCCAGCGATCCCAACTGGGGCCGCATCCTCGCCGCCGTGGGCCGCGCCGGGCTTGCTGGCCTGGATGTTGGACGAATCTCCATCTATCTTGATGAAGTCTGCATCGTCCGCAACGGCGGACGCGCGCCTGAATACCATGAAGAACTGGGGCAGCAGGTGATGGAACGCGACGAAATCACCGTGCGCATCCACCTAGGCCGTGGCATTAGTCACGACAGGGTGTGGACCTGCGATTTCTCCTATGACTACGTGCGGATCAATGCGGAATACCGGACATAACCCATTTATGTCCGGTATTCTGATGCCGGCGAGCGTAGGCCGGATGAGATGATATGAAATCCGGGGAGATTTCCGTGGAGGAACAATACTCCCCGAATTCCCTTTCAGTTCATCCGGGCTAATCAGATTGCTTTCTTGGTTAGTGTGGCAAATTAATCTTATAGGCTTTGCCGTCTATTACTATAATAGTGTAATGCGATCCAATAACGCCCATTACGGAAATATTGTGAAGATTTTCTATTTCTCTCACTTCTTTTATTGGGAACCGTATTTTTTCGAGAGTCAGGATTTTCCCGTCTTTATCCTGGATAAGCGGGGTGCCTTTGGCATCAAAGACGATGCGGAAAGGCAATAGCTCGGATTGTAGGGGTTCCTTGACTGTTTCGTCATCACCTTTGTCTTTCATTACCGCGCACGCGCTCAGCGGCAACATTGCCATGCTCAAGGTGACTGAGAAAAACAAATTTCTGATATTTTTCATTTTCAATATCTCCGTTTTTAGATGAAATTCAAAAAGTGAGTGTAAATTTGGTGAAAACAAGTCGCCCCGGTTGTGCGCGCGGGGTTGCTGGATTGGTATCCTGGAAACTGAAATGCTCATCAAATAAATTGTTGATCCCTGTTGAAATAATACCGTAACGCTTTGGGAGTCTGTAGTTTGCGCTGATATTCGCAATCCAGAATTGACTGTTTCCGTGCGTCACCGTGGAAGATACGGTGTCGACAAAGTCCCCCGTCTGATTGAAGTAGGTTGCCTTGAACTGCATCGAGAGCCCCGACGGATCAAATAGATTGATAGTCAGAGGTAACTTGTGAGTCTTTAAACCGGTTAAATCCACCGTGAAGTTGCGGTCTCTATTGAGGCGCTCAAGATTATATTCCATGCTAGTCGATAGCCAGGGTTGTGGCGACCAATATAAATAAAATCGGCCTAATTTCTCTTTCCAGTTTGCGGTGAACATTTCTTGCGAAACTATTTCTTCATAAGGGATGGTCATGTCCCGCTTGGAGATTTCCACTCCACTGAATATGGATGCTGTCAGTTTTTTGTCGATGGCAACGCCATAACGTTTGGAATCTGTTCCATCGAAATCATCAAAGAATTGATTAAAGCCCGCGACATGCGTTGGTTCAAGGGTTTGGTTGGTGAGCAAATCTCTTTTCAAAACCCTGAAAGCGGCCACGCGCACCGTGGTTGTCGGCGAGGTGTTCCAGATTAGCCCCAACTTGGGGTTTATCTGGTTTTTATCCATGAGTGTTCCCTGATATCTGTCGGCGCTTGCGCCAAGCACAAATGTCATTTCATCCAGAATATTCGTCCGTGAATAGAAATAAACATTATCTCTCTTTAACTCATCCGTCGTGGATACTGCTGTTTTAGGTATAAAAGGTATTCCAAAATCTATGCTGATCTCCGTCTTCCGGCTCAGTGAGTAATGTCCGATTCCGCTGGTGAGGTTGAATCGCCCCGTGCGGAAGAGATGCTGAACTTCGCCGATATAACCCTGATCCTTGTTTGCCGCAGTGGTACTGAGCGCTGGGTTTACATCGTAAACATTTGAATCGGAGTTTTTGAAGATGATTGAACCAAGCAGGTCCGATGAGGGTGAGAAGGCATGACGGAATCCGAGTCTTGATGTCTCGGTGTCAGTATTCTCCCTCAGTGTGGATGAGAAATTGCTTGGAGAAAAGCGCAGGGCCAGGTCGCCATTTGCTCTGTCCGATGACCTGAATTCGGCTTGGACGCTGGTTTTGTGAGACAAGGATCCCTGAAGAAATATGTTGTATATATCTTGTCTTATATCGTTATTTTTCCGGAATCCCTCGGTCTGATAATGAAATTGCCCTATGCTATAAGACATACGCCCCTGCATTCCTGAAACGACAAGATCATTCCCCAAAGTGTCATTTCCACCCGCGATGGCGTTGGCCTGTATTGCAACCCTGTTGCGGGTAAACAGCGGATTGAACTCGTTGAATGCCATTCTCGATGGTCCCGCGCCATCCAGTATGCCCAGATTACTTTCCGCCAATTGTGGCTGGATTGGGTTGATATTGAGTGGTTGCAGCAGTTGCGCCTGAAGCAACTCGCTGACGCGGGCGACTTCATGGTGTGGCAGGGCGGCGTAAGAGTCGGCGAGGAAACGGTGCGCGGAGTGATTGACGGGATCGGCGTTGAGTGATTTCCAGCCTTCCACCAGTGCTCGTTGCTGGAAGCCTAGATCGCTATAGACCCTTGCTTGGCTGGCGCTGCGTGCCGCAATGTCACTGTCGAGCAGGAGGCGCGATCTGTAAACCGCCCGATTATCGTTCAGCTCGATGGATTTTTGCAGGTCTTGCAATGCCTTCACCGGCTGATTGACGCTCTGCTTGAGAACGGCGTCGTAGAACCACGGCGTAGGATCATTGGGGTCCAGTGCCTTGGCGATATCGAATTGGGTGGCGGCGAGGGTGCTGCGTTTTTCTTCGTAATAGGCCTTGCCCATGTAGCTGCGCACCAGGGCGTTGTTGGGGTCTAAGCCGGTGGCGATTTCGATTTCTTCGCGGCCTGCGGCGAGTTCGCCGTCGCGGATTTTGGCGAGGCCCAGGCCGAGGCGGGGCAGTGGGTCGGCGGAGTCGAGGGCAATGGCGCGTTCAAATGCCTGGCGTGCGGCGCGGGTGTCGGTCTGGACGAGGCGGGCGTAGCCGAGTACGGTTTGGGTGCGCGCGAAATCCGGGTTGAGCGTTGCTGCCTTGCTGGCGGCGGACAGTGCGCCGTCGAGGTCGGCCAGCGACAGCCGCAGTTCGGCGAGGCGCGCCCAGGCCAGGGCGTTGCCGGGTTCTTTTTCCACCGCCTGTTGTCCGGCATCAAGTGCGGCGGGGAGGTTGAAGCTGGCCTGTTCGGCGTAGGAAAGCGCAATCCATGAGGAGGCGGCCTGTGGTGAATGCGTGGCAGCGCGCTTAGCCAGTTCGAGTGCCTGGTCATGCCGGTTTTGTGTGATGGCGATGATGGCTTGCTGGGCGATGGCGGGTCCATGACTGGGGTCGAGGCCGAGAGCGGTCTGGAGGTCGGCGCTGGCTTCGTCGCTGCGTCCGGCATCGAGCAATAATGCGGCGCGGTAGGTGAAGAAGGATGGGGCGTTTTGCGCGTCTGGCGGGGTTTGGGCAACGATTTCCAGAGCGTCGGACAGTTTGCCCGATTGATATGCGGCGATGGACTGGCGTACGCGGCCTTGCCAAGAGGTTGTGGCGCCCTCACGGAAATCCTCGCTGCGATAGCTGAGCACCGGGGGGTAATAAAGTGCCCACTGCACGGTATCGCGCGGGCGAACCAGAATACGCGATACCGGTGGTTGGCCAGGGCCGGCGCTGGCCGATTCACCGCTTTTCAGCACCAGTCGTCCCTGTGGGTTGGTGGCACTGACCTGGCCTTCGAACACCGATACGGTGGCCTCGTTTTCCGCGGCGATTACCAGGAATTCCGTGCCGTCCACGGCGGCGTTGACGAAGGGCGTGTCAACCTGGAATCTTTGCGGGGTGCGGGTAATGACGTTGATTGCGCCATTCAGCAGTTCCAGCCAGAACGGTTTGTCAGCCTGGGGTGCGGGGAAGGTGAGCGTGGATTTCTGGCTGAGCCGCAGTACCGTTTGGTTGTTCAGCAGCAGTGCGGCACGGCTGTGCGCCTGGGTGCGGATCATGTTGCCGGGGCAAAAAACCTGGTTTGGCTTGACAGGCTGCCATGCCGCTTCCATGTGTGTGCGCGTCTCTACCGCGCCTTCCACTGAGACGATTTTTGCTACCCAGTTTGCGCATTCATTGGATGCTGCTACGCCGCTGCCGGGCGCAATTGCCAGTATGCCTGTGAATAACGTTAGGTATACGAGCTGGTTTCCTGAACAACGCATCTGCTTTCCAAGCAAGAGGTTTATAGTTCTATTCGAGCCACATCCTTTATTTTCAGCATGCGACAAAAAATAATTTTTTTCAATAGACTTTTATTCATTTTTTTCTGTAGGAAATACGCTATGCAATAAATCCGAGCGGCGGCGGTTTCGTTTGTGATTGCACAATTCCAGGTAAAAACGTGCGGGGCCGTCAAGATCGTTAGCATGGAGTATGGCTGAAAATCTATCTTCAGCCTTGCTCCAGCGCTGTTCCTTGAATTCGGCAAGCGCCTCCGCAAACTCGGCGCAACGTTGTCGCATGGTGGCGTCCGCTTGTTCGATGCGGCAAATCAGCTCGTGGATGGTAGTGGGTTTGGATTTACCCGCCAAAGGAAAAGTACCAAGTTCGCGCGATAAAAAACCCTCCAGATTATTTAAAATATCGCTCGATACTAATATGCGAGTGCCGAGCTGTTTGTTCAATGTCTGTATGCGTGTCGCGGTATTTACGATGTCGCCCACTGCACGGTATTCGAAGTGATCCACTGCGCCGACATTGCCCAGCATGATCATGCCGCTGTGCATGCCGATGCGGGTGGGAAGCGGTATGTGGCCTGATGTCAGATTGAATTGATCGACCGCTAGTGAAATATCCAGTGCGGCAAGGCAGGCATGGCGTTTTAGATTATGGGTGGCGTTGGAGGCCGTCCACAGGGCCAGCATCGAGTCGCCTATCACATCGGAAATGATCCCGTCGTGCTGGCGTACTGGTGTAAATAATGCTTCATAATAAGCATTCATTAATTTTCTTAATGTTTCGGGATCGAGTGCTTCCGAGATGGATGTGTATTTTTCCGCATCGGTGCATAGACACACACCATGCACCAATTTGGCTCCGTTTTTTATGTCTCCCGCATTCTTTGATAGCTCATCGACGACAGTGACGGGCAGGTAATAGCCAAAAGCTTTGTGGATTCGGCGGCGCTCTTTGTTGGTGTCCACATACCACCATACTGCCGCGCCAAACAGGGCGAGTGGCGCTTGCAATAATAGCGGGATGGTCAGTGGCAGCCAGAGATTGGCGGAGTTGAACTGGTAGGCGGCAATGGCGAAGTAGATGGCGCTAAAGGCGATACCGGCGCCAAATGCGATAGTGATGGGCAAGAACCGGCTGGTGATGCCGATCAGCAATCCCCATGCAATAATGATGATGAAGTACCCGAGGGCGCTGGCGGGCAGAATGGACCGGTCTTCCAGAAGATTGGCAAACGCTGTGGCGCCGATCTCCACGCCGCTGAGATCCAGTCCGTTGGGTTGTGAAAATACGCTATAAAAACCGTCTTTTTGCTCGGGTTGGTGCTCTTCGGAAAATCCGGCAAAAACCGCCTTGTCCTTGAAACTTGCCGGGCCGGCCTCTTCCGCGAGCTGTAACGCCTGATGATAGCGTAAGGTGGTGATAGTGCGGGGTGGCCCATAAAAGTTGAGGTAAGGATAGTCCTCCCCGGCGTACAGTTTTATAAGTGAGCGGAGGAGGCGCGCTTCCTGATCTTTTTGTCCATTTATCGCCGCCAGCATTTTTTCTGCAATAGAGGGATCCTGGCTGAAAATACCTCGCAACGTTTGCATCACCTGTTGCAGGTTGTGATTGCTGACGATCTGTTCCCTATGTTCGGGCAGGGCGGCGGCGCGAGCGGGGTTGATCTGCGCCAGCAAGCTGCGAAACCTGTCATACGCTGGCAGCGCGAAGGCCTGGAATGTCACGGCAGGCAGTGTTGCGGTATCTCCCGCGCCTGCCTTGAAAGTCCAGAACCGGCTGACTTTCACAGGCACCTTGGGCAATGGGAACGGCGCCGTGGCCAGCGCGTTGGCGGTGAACAGCGGCAGGGAAGGTGCCACCTGCTCGATGGCAGCTTGCGCGGACATGTCGCCTAGCGAAACCGGGTCTTTCTTGAGTGTTTCAACCAGCACTACGTTGCGCGCATTGCCTATTGACCGGGCGAGCGCCTGATCGTCATCGGCGCCGCGCGGTTCGTCAAACAGTATGTCAAAAGCGATGACGCGTACGCCCTGACGAGCCAGGTTGTCGATCAGCCGCGCGTGATAGCTGCGCGGCCACTTGGAAGGTTTATTGGGGAGGTCGAAAAGATCCGAGGATTGCTTGTCGATAGTGACGACAACCACATCGGCGGGAGGTGCTATCGCGCCGCGCAGCTTGAATAATGTATCCAGGCCGAGGTTTTCTTCCAGCATGGCACCAAAAGGGGTAAGACCTGCCGCCAGTCCCAGTAGACTGGTAAGCGCGCCCAACGTAAATGCTTTGGAAAGGCGGTTCATCCTTGTGCCCTGTCAATGGAGTGTAAAAAAATCCTGATAAGATTAATATAGAGCATTGTGATTGATTCCACTAATGGTAGGCGCCATGCTGACAAACGTTCCGCTTTTTTCGGCCTTGCGCGAGAGTGAGTTGCAATCGCTGCTGGCGCATGCGGCAAAGAAGGTTGTTCCCAAAAACACCATCGTGATCAGCGAGGGAGATCGAACCGATTCTCTGTATGTGATCCTCTCGGGTAAGGTCAAGGTGTTTTTGCAGGACGAGGAAGGCAAGGAGATCATCCTTAATTCCCAGGGGCCAGGCGAATATTTTGGCGAAATGGCGCTGATTGATGAAGAGCCGCGCTCGGCCTCGGTGATGACCACGGAAATGTCGATTTTCATGGTGGTTTCCAAGGGTGACTTCCGGCAGTGCCTGGCGGATCATCCTGATATGGCGCTAAGCCTGATAAAGGGTTTGAGCCACAGGCTGCGCTTGCTGACTGAAAATGTCAGAAGCCTTGCGCTGATGGATGTCTATGGCCGGGTGGCCAAGGTGTTGCTCAGCCTTGCCCGGCCAGAGGATGGCAAACTCATTATCAGTAATGGTTTAACCCAACAGGAAATCGCCAACAGGGTTGGGGCGTCGCGCGAGATGGTGGGGCGCATCCTGCGCGATCTCACCACTGGGGGATATATCAATATCGAAGGCAAAACAATCACTATTCATGAAAAACTGCCGGCTGCGTGGTAGGGTCTGTTGATTTTACAAACCGCTTCGCGCTGGTTATCATCCTTGCCCCGTGACTGATACCTCCTTCCCCACACGCCGTTTCCTCTCCCCCCGCTACTGGCCGCTCTGGATAGGCTTTGGCATTACCTGGTGCCTGGCCCGGATGCCATACACCTGGTTGATGCGTGCGGGCCGTGTGCTGGGAAGGTTGTTGCTGGTGCTGCCTGGGCATCGGCGGCATGTCGCCTCGGTCAATCTGGCGCTGTGTTTTCCGGAGTTGACCGATGCTCAGCGCCATGACCTGCTTCGTAGGCATTTCGAGTCGCTGGGTATGGGCATGATGGAGATTGTGCTGTCCTGGTGGGCGCCGGCCGCGAGGCTGCGTCCTCTGGCGTGCGTGGACGGTATGGAACATTTTGAGGATGCGCTGAAAGAGGGGCGGGGGGTGATCTTGCTCATGGCGCACTTTACTACCGTGGAGATTGCCACAACATTGTTGGCCATGAATGTGCCGCTGTATGCCACCTACCGTCCGCATAATAATGCGTTATTTGAAGAGGTGATGCGCCGTGCGCGCCAGAGGCATGCTCCGGTCATTGATCATGGCAATATCCGCGTCATGCTGCGCGCGCTCAAAAACAACAAGGCGGTGTGGTATTCCCCCGATCAGGACTATGATGGCAAGCATAGTGTGTTCGTGCCCTTTTTCGGCGTGCCCGCAGCGACCATGACGGCCACGGCGGAGCTGGCGCGCCTTAGCGGTGCAGTAGTGATTCCCATCTTCCCGGAGCGCTTGCCGGGTGGCAAGGGCTACAGGATCACCTTGCAGCCGGCGCTGGATAATCTCCCCAGCGGGGATATTGAGCGGGATACTGCTCGCATCAACGCGCTTTTTGAGGAACAGGTGCGCCGCATCCCTGAGCAATATTTGTGGGTGCACCGCCGGTTCAAGTCGCGGCCGCCAGGCAGCAAGCGCGTCTATTGAGGCGCCCTGTAGCGCGCATCTCGTGGAATAACATCTGCCTCGCTAAAGATATATAATACCTTTTAAGCCAATAACCCCGCGACTCATCGAAAAAATATGCGTATCGAGATTCCCGCCTTTGATTCCGGCCGCATTCTGGTTGCCGGTGATGTAATGCTCGACCGTTATTGGCACGGCCCTGTCTCGCGTATTTCTCCCGAGGCACCGGTACCGATAGTGCGCGTGGAACATATCGAGGAGCGTCCCGGTGGGGCGGGTAACGTGGCGTTGAATATCGCGGCGCTGGGGGGGCGTGCGCTAGTACTTGGACTGACCGGCGCGGATGCGGCGGCAGATGTGCTTGAGCAGCGACTGGGCGCCGCCGGGGTGGTGTGTCTCTTCCAGCGCCAGCCTGGTTTGGCCACCACTACCAAGTTGCGCGTAATGAGCCAGCACCAGCAGCTCATCCGCCTGGATTTCGAGGATGCCGTTCAGAATGCCGATGCCGCGCTGCTGCTGGAACACTTCCGCCGCCGCTTGCCAGATGTCGATGTCGTGGTTTTATCCGATTACGGCAAGGGTGCCCTGCGCCAGGCGCGCCAAATGATCAGCGCCGCCCGTGCCGCCGGAAAGCCAGTGTTGGTGGACCCAAAAGGCAAGGATTTCAGCCTGTATCAGGGTGCCAGCCTCATCACGCCCAATCTGTCTGAGTTCGAGGCGGTTGTAGGGCATTGCTGTGACGAGCGCGAACTGGTGGATAAGGGCCAGGCGCTGTTGGCGGCACACGATTTCGGAGCGCTGCTGGTCACGCGCGGCGAGCATGGCATGACCTTGCTGCGCAAGGGCGCCGAGGAGTTGCACCTGCCAGCGCAGGCGCGCGAGGTCTACGATGTCACCGGTGCGGGCGATACCGTGATTTCAGTGCTGGCGGCCGCGCTTGCAGCCGGGCAGGATCTCGGTACGGCGACAGCGCTGGCCAATCTGGCGGCGGGGATCGTCGTCGGCAAGCTCGGCACTGCCACCGTCAGCGTACCGGAGCTGCGGCGCGCCTTGCGCGATGGTCAGGCGCCGGGGCGGGGTGTGATGACGGAGGAACAGCTCCTGATCGCGGTACAGGATGCGCGCGCGCATGGCGAGACGATAGTGATGACCAATGGTTGCTTCGACATCCTGCATGCAGGTCATGTGGCTTACCTGGAGCAGGCGCGACGCCTTGGTGACCACCTGATCGTGGCTGTCAACGATGATGCATCGGTGCAGCGCCTGAAGGGTGCCGGACGCCCGGTGAATTCTCTTGAACGGCGCATGGCGGTGCTGGCCGGCCTGGCCTCTGTGAGTTGGGTGGTGCCGTTTTCCGAAGACACCCCGGAGCGCCTGATCTGCCGTGTCGTACCCAATTGTTTGGTCAAGGGTGGCGATTACCGCGCTGAAGAAGTGGCTGGCTACGGCTGCGTCACCGCCAATGGTGGCCGGGTCATGATACTCAACTATGAGGAAGGCTGTTCGACCACCAATATTATTGAAACCATCCGCAAGGAACGAGGAAATTCGCAGTGATTATTGTGACTGGTGGCGCCGGCTTTATCGGAAGTAATCTCGTCAGGGCGCTCAATGCGCGTGGCCGGAGCGATGTGTTGGTGGTGGATAATCTCAGCAATGGCGTGAAATTCAAAAATCTCGCCGATTGCGAGATCATGGATTATCTGGACAAGGAAGACTTTCTGTCCAAGGTGGCCGCAGGGCATGAGCATGCTGCGCCGGTGGATGCCGTGTTTCACCTCGGCGCCTGCTCATCCACCACAGAGTGGGACGGGCGCTATATGATGCGCAATAATTACGAGTACTCCAAGACATTGCTTCACTATTGCCTGGATCGGCGCATTCCTTATGTGTATGCCTCGTCGGCGTCCGTATACGGTGGCGGACAGGTATTCCGCGAGGAACGCCAGTATGAGGCGCCACTTAACGTTTACGGTTACTCAAAGTTTTTGTTCGATCAATATGTGCGTCATCTCCCGCGCCCGGCAAGCCAGATAGTGGGGCTGCGTTATTTCAACGTCTATGGCCCGCGCGAGCAGCATAAGGGCTCGATGGCCAGCGTCGCCTTCCACTTCAATAACCAGTTGCTGGCGGAAGGGCGGATCAAGCTGTTTGAGGGCTGCGATGGCTATGGCAATGGCGAGCAGCGCCGCGATTTCGTCTATGTCGAGGATGTTTGCGCCGCCAAGTTATGGTTTTTGGACCACCCGGAATGTTCGGGCATCTTCAATCTCGGCACCGGCCGCAGTCAAACCTTTAACGATGTTGCGCGCGCCGTCGTTTCCTGGCATGGCCGTGGAGAGATCGAATACATTCCCTTTCCTGAAAAACTGCGCGGCTGTTATCAGAGCTTTACCGAAGCGGATATCGGCGCGTTGCGCGCGGCGGGTTACACCGCATCTTTTAAAACGGTTGACGAAGGTGTGCACGAATACCTGCAATGGCTGAACGCGTAATGACGCACATAGAAAGACTCAAAAGAAACCTAGCCGCCTCTATTGCGGCAAAGCAGGAATTTCTTGGCAACGCCGAGCAGATTGAGAACTTTGGCCGGGCGGTGGATGTCGTGGTCAATGCCTACCGGAGTGGCGGACGTCTCTATGTCGCCGGCAACGGCGGATCTGCTGCCGATGCCCAGCACCTGGCGGCCGAATTTGTCGTTAGGCTCGGCAAGGATCGTCCATCCATGCCCGCCGAGGCGTTGACTGTGGACAGCTCAATCCTGACCGCCATTGGCAACGACTATGGGTATGACGAGGTGTTCGCGCGGCAGGTTGCAGGCAAGATGCGTGATCACGATGTTTTCCTGGCCCTCACTACCTCGGGACGCTCGCCCAATATTCTGCGAGCGCTTGAACAGTGCCGGGTAATGAGCCTGCCGAGCATTGTATTCTGCGGCAGGGATGGCGGCCAGGCCAAGACAATGGCTGATCACTGCGTTGTGGCAAACGGCACGAGCACCAGCACCATTCAGGAGTTGCACATCGTGCTGGCACATTCCCTCTGCGAGAGCGTCGAAGCCGCGCTCTTTGGTGAATGATTTTTGATTCAACCTGGGCAATAAAGAAACATCATGCAGCGACGCGCCATTTTCATTGACCGTGACGGCACCATCAACGTCGAGAAGAACTACCTCTTCAAGTTCGAAGACTGGGAGTGGATTCCCGGCGCTGTTGATGCAATTCGTATGTTTAATGAGGCGGGGTTTCTCGTGATCGTTATTTCCAATCAGGCCGGGGTTGCGCGCGGGCTTTACGGCGCTGACGATATCGAAAAACTGCACGCATCGGTGACGCGCATATTGGAAAGTCAAAACGTAAAGGTCGACGGCTATTATTATTGTCCCCATCATCCGGAATTTGGCGATAACCGGGAATGTGATTGCCGCAAACCCGCCCCTGGGATGATACTGGAGGCCCAGCGGGATTGGGACATAGACCTCGCCCATTCTTATATGATCGGCGATAAAGCCAGCGACATCGAAGCTGCCCTGGCTGCGGGTGTCCAGCCAGTCATGGTCGCTACAGGCTATGGTTCCGATGAGCGCAAGCTGATCGATAGCCGGGTACCTTATGTTGCGGATTTGCTGGCGGCGGCGAGGTTTATATTAAGCAATGAATGCTCGATCCATTCTGCGTGACGCCATAGGTTTTTTCGATCCTTCATGAATCCGCTTAACATCACGCTGGTACGCCAACGCTACACTCCTCACGGGGGTGCGGAGCGCTTCGTGTCACGTACGATGGGTGCGTTGCGGGCGCAAGGAGTAGGAGTAACGCTGATTACGCGAAAATGGCAAGCACAAGAAGGTATCCTCGTTTTGCCCTGCGATCCTTTTTACCTGGGGAGACTCTGGCGTGATTGGGGATTTGCCCGGCGCGTCTGCAAAACACTGCAAAGCGTGACTGGGAACCTTGTGCAGTCCCATGAGCGTATCGCGTGCTGTGATATTTACCGGGCAGGTGACGGTGTGCATCGGGAGTGGCTCAAACAATGGGCGCGCGTCGTATCCGTGCCGCGCCGCTTGCAGTTGTTGTTGAGTCCTTATCACCGTTATGTACTTTCCGCCGAGCGCCGTCTGTTTTTAAGTCCACGATTGCGGATGGTGATCTGCAACTCCATGATGGTCAAGCGTGAGATCCAGGAAAATTTCGGACTGCCAGACCATAAGATCGAAGTGATCTATAGCGGAGTTGACACGCAAACTTTTCACCCGAATCTGAAGGCGCTTCATCGTAATACGCTACGCGAGCGCTACGCCATCCCCGAAGCGGCTACAGTGTTTCTTTTTGTAGGTTCTGGATTCGCACGTAAGGGTCTGGGAGCGCTGTTGCAGGCCATGTCGAGACTGCCTTTAGACAGCCACCTGGTGGTGGTTGGCAAGGACAAAAACACCAAACACTACCAACTGCAAAGTAAGCGCTTGGGAATAGAACAGCGGGTGCATTTCATGGGGCCGCAGGCCGATGTCACGCCGTTTTACGGTGCGGCGGATGCATTGGTATTGCCGACACTTTATGATCCCTTCCCTAATGTCGCGCTTGAAGCCATGGCTTCTGGTCTGCCATTGATTACCAGTTTCAAATCAGGTGCCGCCGATTTGATTATTGACGGCCGCAACGGCTATGTCTGCGATGCATTGGATATCGACAGCCTGGTAAGCGCTATGCACAGCCTGTTATCTCGTGAAACAGCGGCGGCGATGGGCGAGGCGGCCCGGGTGGCGGTGGCCCCTCTGACCCTGGAGAACATGGGAAACCGCTTGATCGCACTCTATCAACGGTTGTTGTCAAACGATGCCTCTCAGCCTGTGCTGGCAGAAACCATCCCAGTCTCTGTGGATTGAACCTTATGCCCAGCCGCTTTGCTGTCCGACAGATCACTTTTGCCCTGGCTGGTTGGCATACCCTGTTGCATCCACGCCGCCGTCCCAGCGCTGCGCCCCAGCGCATTCTGGTCGCCCAGGATCTATTGTTGGGCGACACTTTGATGCTTACGCCGTTGCTGGCAAAGTTGCGCCTGCGCCATCCAGAGGCCGAGATCGTGATGACAACGTCTCGTGCCATGTTGCCCTTGTATGAAAAGCACCCCTATGGTGTGATCGCAGCCCACTATGATGAGCGTGATATAAGTAGTTTGTGGCGCTTGCATGAAACGTCAGGTTACGACATGGCGATTGTGCCCGCCCACAATCGCCATAGCTGGCTGGCGCGCGCGCTGGATGCGCGTTGGATCGTTGCGCATGCCGGTGACAGGCCCGCCTATAAAAATTGGCCTGTCGATGAGTTGACTCCCTATCCCGATATGCCTGCCACATTGGGTGACATGTTCGCTGCCATGATTCCCGGCGCACCACCGCCTCCCTACGACATTGCGCAATGGCCTGCGCCTGAAGCCAAGCCTTTTACACTGCCGGGTCAACCCTACTGCGTGCTGCATGTGGGTGCCAGCAATGTTCTCAAGTTGTGGCCGCCGGAGCGCTGGCTGGCGCTGGCTGACAGGCTTGTTGAGCGTGGATACCAGGTGGTTTGGAGCGGTGGACGAGGCGAGCAAGCTCATGTTGATGCTATTGATCCACATCACCGTTATCTCTCTTATGCTGGGTGCCTGGACCTGGCGCAGCTTTGGTGCCTATTTGACGGCGCCAGCTTGCTGGTATGTCCAGATACCGGTGTAGCGCATCTGGGGCGCATTGTCGGCACACCAACTGTGACGCTCTTCGGGCCAGGTTCACCTCTGATTTGTGGCAAAGGGGAGTTCTGGAAACATGCGCGCTATGAAGCCGTTATCATAGACGACATTCCGTGCCGGGATGGGAGTTTACTCTTTAACCGGCAGGTTGCATGGGCGCACTTTTGCAGTCGTAGCCCACAGCAATGTGCCAAGCCTATCTGCATGGAAGCAATTGATCTATCAACGGTATGGCATGCGGTGATGAAGGTGACGGCAACCTCATGAGAAGCTTGTTACCTTGTGGCTTGTCGAATTTTTATGCGCTTTATGCAAGGCCGTGTGACTATCCCCGTCGCGCAATATGAGACAGTAAGCCATGTGTGGTATAGCAGGATTTTTCGGGCAGCGGACTGTTTCAAACCAGGTGGTCGAGCAGATGTTGGGCGTTTTGCGGCGCCGCGGTCCGGACGCGCAACATGCGGTTCATTGGGATAGCCAATGGCAGCGGAGCGATAAGCCGTCTACCAACGCGCTGCTTCATGCACGTTTGTCGATCATTGATCCACGCCCTGAGGCCGATCAGCCCATGTCTAATGATGGCGGCGACATTTGGATTTGCTATAACGGTGAAGTTTATGGCTGGCAAGAAGACGCCGATGCGCTGCGCCGTCAGGGCATAGTATTCCGCACGCGGTCGGATACGGAGTTTATTTTGAGGGCATACGAGGCGTGGGGGATGGATTTCATCTCCCGGCTGCGCGGGATGTTCGCCATAGTCATTATGGATCTGACCCGGAAAAAGGTGATGTTGATCCGGGACAGGATGGGCTTGAAGCCATTGGTCTACTACCATCAGGATGGAGAGCTGGCGTTCGGCTCCACCGTGCGTGCGGTGTTGCCTTATGTGCCAACACACTTACGCCAATTTTCCCCGGAATCCATTGATGCCTATCTTGCCCATCGTTATATCCCTGCGCCGCGGACGATATTCAAACACCTATCGCGCCTGGAAAACGGCCATTATCTGAGCTTTGATTTAGGTACCAGGGAGCTGACCAAGCATTGCTATTGGCAAGCTACGCCGGAAGGGGGCGATCACCTCAAGGTTCTTGATGACGCCATAAAGATACGCACGGTTGCTGATCGCCCGCTGGGGTTGTTCTTGAGTGGCGGAATTGACTCCAGCGTATTGGCGACGCGCCTTTCCGCTCTCGGTTTTCGTGACATTCATTCGTTTACAGCGGCCTTTCCCGGCAGCGACATGGATGAGAGCGAGCAAGCGAAGGCTGTGGCCGACATGGCCGGAATCCCATGCCACGTCATCAATATTCCTGGGAAAATAGCTGACGATTTCGAGCAAATTATCTCCGACCTGGATGAGCCCTTTGCCGACCCCAGCAGCTTTCCCATGTGGTATCTGGCGCGTGAAACGACGCAGCATGTGAAGGTTGTGCTTAGTGGCGACGGTGGTGATGAGCTGCTGGCGGGCTATAAGCGCTACGGAAAACATCTGCGTACCGGGTGGCGCTCTGGCATCGGCCTGCCATTCCTCCGGTTGCGCCCCATGCTCGACAGCAAAGGCGTGGCAAAACTCGTCACGGAACTGCGGATGACTTGGCTGGAGGCATACAGCCTGCGCTTTTCTGGTTTTACCCCAAACCAGAGGCAATATCTGCAGCCACAATACAAGCTGCCTCGCGCGGTCTACTGGCGCATAAGTGGCGAACCACAGCCGTCTCCCTTGCATACGCTGATCGATATCGATTTAAAAAACTATTTGCCGGAGTACATACTTCGCAAATCAGACTTATGCACGATGGCGCACGGCCTTGAGCTGCGCGCGCCCTTGCTGGACCATCGGTGGTATCAAGCGCTGCTCACCGTTCCAGACAAGCAACGTTTCACATCCCCGCCAAAATTGCTCTTGAAACCGGCTTGTGCGCCTTGTGATGCGCTGGGATTGTTCGATCAAAAAAAGCGTGGATTTAATCCGCCATTGACGCAATGGCTAAAAAAAGATCTGGCACAACGGTGTTCCGGTCTTGGTGAAAGGTTGTCCTCGTTGACGGAGGGCCAGCTCGACCAAGGTGCGATCAATAATACGGTGGATTATTATCAACAGGGCGCAAATCACATGGCCGAGCAAGTGTTACAATTATTGATATTGGATGAATCCCTGCGTCAGTTGAATGTGCTGCGAAAAGTAATGGTGTCGCCACAGTGACCACTCATGATGCGGGTCGTCCCGAGTCTGAATTACATATACAGAATACCATGCCGTCACAATCAAGCGCATTAACATCGTTTAAGCATTTCCTGGTGCTGCTGCCCGCCGGTTTGTTGCTGTTCATTTTGCCGTTTTCCCGCGCCCACACGCCGCGTTTGATCACATTGCTCTGTGCGGGGATCGTGGTTGCCGCAGTTTGGCGCAGGTGTGCCGTTCCCCCTGTACCGCTCAAGATCCCTTTTCTGCTCTGGATAGTGGTGGCGTTCATGTCACTGCTATGGGCCCACAACCCCGGTTATTCATTAGGTGAAATCAGAAACGAGATAGGTTATGGTTTGATCACCTTCCTGACTTTTTACTGCCTGACCGGCACGCGCCGGGAGCGCGACATATGGACGGTTATTCTGATGGCCGGGTTGGCCGTGATGTCTGCATTCGCACTGTATTATTATGGGCAACATGGTGGCTGGCTCAGCGAAGGGGCGCAAGGCGGGGTCGGTGGCTATAGCACCTATCTCATTACCATTCTGCCGGTCGTTGCTGTGATGCTCGCGCAAACCCCGTTGGGGAAGTTTCCAGGAAATTTCCTTTGGTTGCTTGTTCCGTTAGTGTTGATTACCGGTTATTTGACGCTCAATCGCGCCTTCTGGCCGACGGTGGGCGTGGAAATTATCAGTTTTTCACTGCTGCTGTGGGGCGTCAAGCACCACTTAAAGCCCAGCAAATGGATGCTTGTAGCAATGGCTGCGCTGGTTGGGCTGGCCAGCTTTCAGTTCATCAATGTAGCCAAGCAAAAATCGTCGCCGGATCTGAGCGCGCCTGCGTTGGTGGGTTTTTTGTCCAAAGATGTCCGGCTGGAGCTTTGGCAATATTCCGCCGATTTGATTGCTCAGCGTCCATTGACCGGGGTCGGCTTCGGCAAGCGGGCCGCCCAGGATATACTCGAAAAACAGTTTCGACCCGGGCTTGATCACAGCCACAATCTGTTCGTCAATTACGCGCTCCAGATGGGGCTGCCTGGCCTGGCTGTGATCGTGCTGTTATTTCTGGCGGTGTTGCGTGAGTTCTGGTGTCTGTATCGTTCATCGGAAAGCGATTTGGTTTTGATAGGCATCGGCGGTATTGTCCTGGTGCTTGGTGTCATCACAAAAAACATGACTGACGACTTCTTTTTTCGGGAAAGCGCCTTGTTGTTCTGGGCCATTGTCGGTATAGCGTTGGGTTATGGCAAACGTCGGTTACGGCAAAGTTCGGCGTCGTCTGGCAGTGAGACCCAAGAGTTAAGTTTTTCATGACCAGCCAACTGCCGCTCAAATTTCTGGTCGTTCGGCGCGACAATATCGGTGATCTGGTATGCACCACGCCAATGTTTTCCGCCCTTAGGCAACACTTTCCGCAGGCGTGGATTTGCGCTCTCGTGAACAGCTACAATGTTCAAGTGTTGGACCGCAATCCAGATGTGGACGAGGTCTTCGCCTATACCAAAGCCAAACATGTAACATCCACACTCAGCGTTGCCAGAAGCTATTGGGAGAGGGCGCGGCTGCTTGCCAAATTGCGGGGTTATCATTTTGACTACGCAATACTGCCGGGCTCAAATTTCACCAAGCATGCACTGCGCCTGGCGCGGTTTACCAAACCCAGGCACATTATTGGCTATGCAGAACCGTCACAGGCGCGGCATATCGACATGGCGCTTCCTCCTCCCGCGCCTGACGTGCACGAAATGGAATGTGTCTATCGGCTCCTCGCCCCGCTTGGGATTGCTGGCCCGCCGCTGCCCCAGCGGGTCATCCCCGACCCGGCTGGTGTAGCCAAGGTCCGCGCAGCGTTACAACAACGCGGCTGGTTAACCTCTCATGTCATTGCAGTTCATATCAGTACACGTAGACCCAGCAACCACTGGCCGGAGCAGCATTTCATCGCTTTGATTCGGGCGCTCTGGAATATTTACGGCACACCCTTTATGCTGTTCTGGTCACCGGGAGATGCCTCTAATCCGCAGCATCCTGGAGACGACGCCAAGGCAGATGCGATCATGTGCGCGTTGGCTGATGTGCCGATTATGGCATGGCCCACAAACGAGTTGAGCGAGTTGATTGCGGGTTTGTCGGTGTGCAGTGAGTTGATTTGCAGCGATGGCGGTGCGATGCACCTGGCATCGGGCCTAGGCAAGCCCATTCTGTGTTTCTTCGGTGATACTCCACCCGTACGCTGGCACCCGTGGGGTGTGCCCTATGTGTTGCTACAGCCGGAAAGCCTGAATGCAAGTGACATTTCTGTGGATGAAGCGGTGGCCGCGTTTCAGCGATTGAGATCGGGCGTTGTATTGCCGGGATAATACTGTTTAGGGATTTTTCCGCTGTGCATGCCGCAACTCCAGTACTTTGGCGTACTTCATAAATGAACCCATGGCTATTGTCGCTGTGATTGCCGCACCCTCGGTGCCGTCGAGAAAGCCGCGCCGGAAGATATAGATCTTGAGAAAGGCCGCTATGGCATGGATCAGTGGGGCGCTGGCCGAAATATGAGCATCCCGCGCCAGCAAATTGTTAGGCGCTCAGGTCTACGTCTCGATGATGCGCTGTAATGCTCCCTTCACTCTCAGTTTCTCCCGAAATAAAAAGAGAGCATTACTGCTTTGGGCGAAAACGCAGTGAATGTCCTTGCCCTCCGGCAAATATACCGTTTATGCTTTCTATACCTTTCCGGTCGCCTGGCACCCCGCCACTGGTCGAACTCCACAGAAAATTAGCAGAACATGATCAGCGTCATTATAGCCACTAAAAACGAGGGCCAAAACATTGGTGCCTGCTTGGCGTCGGTGGCCTGGGCTGATGAGATCATCGTCATCGATTCCGGCAGCAGCGACGATACGGTAAAACTGGCGCTTGAGGCTGGCGCCCGAGTCATTGAGACCGATTGGCCGGGTTATGGGCCTCAGCAAAACCGAGCTATTGCAGCGGCGAGCGGCGAATGGGTTTATTCGCTGGATGCGGATGAGCGTGTCACCCCGGAACTTGCCGCTGAAATCCTCGAAGCCATCAGGGTCGATCAGTACAAGGTTTTCGACGTGCCACGCCGCTCCTTGTTCGTGACGCGATTCATGGGGCATTCGGGCTGGTGGCCGGATCGTACCCGGCGCTTGTTCAGGAAAGGCAGCGCGAGCTTCACCAGCCATGAAATTCATGCCCACCTTGCCACGCAAGAACCCGTCGGCCATCTAAAGGAGCCAATGATTCATTACAGCTATCTTAACTATCATGCCGTGGTGGAGAAAATAAATCGCTATTCCAGTGGCAGCGCCCGCGATTTATATGCGAGGGGCAAACGCGGCTCGCTGAGGGCGGCCATAGGTCACGGTATGTGGGCATTTGTGCGTACCTATCTGTTCAATCTGGGTTTTTTGGATGGTCGGCCAGGACTGATCCTTGCTATTGCCAATGCCGAAAGCACCTATTACAAATACCTCAAGTTATGGGAAATGCAACACCACCACCTGCGTCAGCCTTAGTCCTGTATTTAGGGAGTCTCCGATTTATTCAACTTTCTAGAACGACCGCCAACGCAGCGGGATGATTGTGGTGGTGATCAGGGCGATACGCATTACGATGTTTTATTCAGCAGCAGGCATGACGGGCGCTTGGCCTTCGTCGCCGCCCTCCAATATCTGAGCAAGACGCCGGGCAATTTATCGGCGCACTGAATCGTTGTGCTACCCATATCGGTAACAGAATTGGGTAACGGGTGTCTCGATGAGGTCTTCTAGGTCGGTCTTGCTGCTCGCCACTTCGGCCTGCAATTCGGCATCCGTGCAGGTTGGCAGGTGGGGATGGGTACGCGAGTGCGCGCCCACTTCCATGCCGGCCGCCTGCCATTCCCGCACCTGCGCGGCACTCATGAGCGGTTTGCGCACGTTCAGGGCGACCGCGTCCCAGTCATTGTATTGTCCCGTGCGCCTGCTGACCACGTAACAGGTGGCGCTGAAACCGTGGGTGCGCACTACCGGCAAAGCGGTCTCAAGGGTATCCAGGTATCCGTCGTCAAAGGTGATCACTGCCACGCGCCCGGCTGTTTCGCCGCGCAGATAAGGCATGGCGGCGGACATTGACAGGCCCTTGAAACCTAACAGGCGTAACAGGCGCATTTGCCGGGCGAAGGCCCCGGCGCGCACGTAGAGGTTGCGCAGCTTCGCGCCCTGGGGCGGGTGGCCGAGGTTGTGGTACATGAGGATGGGTATTGTGTTCATCGGCCTAGAATCTCATGCAACGCTTCCCATGCTCGCTCAGGTGATAGGGTTTGGTAACAGGCTGATTGTACTGGTGCGTCGCCGGTGTAGGTGCACCGCCGGTTCAGACAGGGCGAACAACTAAAATCCGCGCAAAGGTGTATCTGCCCCTGTCCGTAAGTGCCGGTGCGTTGCGGCGAGGTGGCGCCGTACAGGGTGACCGATGGCACCGCCAACGCCGCTGCGATGTGAGCAAGGCCAGTGTCCACCCCCGCCACGGCCCGCGCGCCTGCCAATACCCCGGCGAGTTGGTTTAGCTCCATGCGTGGCAGTACCTGTGTGCCGGGCGCTGAGTTTGCGATACGTTCGGCACGCAGCCGTTCAGCGTCATTGCCCCAGGGCAGATAAATATTATAGCCCGCATCGCGGCACAGGCACGCCAGCGCCGTCCAATAACTCTCCGGCCAGTGTTTGGTGGGCCAGGTGGTGCCGTGTAGAAAGACCAGATAGGGGCGCTCCATGGGCGCGGCGGTAAACCTGCTCTTGTCTATGCCGTAGTCCCCGACTTGCGTCGGGGGCGGATAACCGAGAGCCAGGGCGAAGAGACGGCGTATCCGTTCGACAGCATGCATATTCCTGGCAACTTCATAACGCTGTTGATATAGCAGTGCCGCCACAGATTCACGTGCGGAGTCGCGGTCGAATCCACAACGAATACCGTGGCCCAGCCGCGTTATCAGGGCGCTTTTTATCAAGCCCTGTGCGTCGATGATGTAATCATAGGTGCGCTCACCCAGTGTCTTGCGGAATGCGCGCCATTCATCGGAACCCAGGCTGCGCCACGGGTGCTTGCGCCAGCGCCGCAGCGACACCGGGATTACTCTGTCCACAGCGGGGTGCCACGTGGGGATCTCGGCGAAGGCCTCTTCAACTACCCAGTCGAAACGTATCCCTGGCAAGGCACGCTGCGCATCAGTGAGCGCCGGCAGCGTATGCACCACGTCACCCAGGGAGGACATTTTTACGATCAAGACATTCATGCCGTCATTTCGGTGACGATTTGCAGCACTTGTGCGGGGCCGATTTCTCTCAGGCATTTCAGATGTCCCAACGGGCACTCGCGCTGGAAGCATGGGCTGCACTCCAGTCCCAGGCGCAAGATGCGGGCCGTGCCGCTCAGTGGCGGGGTGAAGCCAGGGTCGGATGAGCCATAGATCGCGATCAGCTTGCGCCCCAGCGCCGCAGCCACGTGCATCAGGCCTGAATCATTGCTCACGACCAATGCCGCCAGTGACAGCAAATCCACCGCTTCCGCCAATGTGGTGCGGCCCGCCAGGTCGATGCAGTCTGCACCTGCGCCATGTTTGATCGCGCCAGTGGCGCTACGTTTGACCGCATCGGTGATAGAGGTGTCCTTTTCCGAACCGAACAGCCACACCTGCCAGCCGCGCGCTAGCAAGGATTTCGCAACCTCGGCGTAATACTCCTGAGGCCAGCGCTTGGCCGCGCCAAACTCGGCGCCTGGGCAGAGTGCAAGTATCGGCCGCGAATCGACCTCCAGTTGCAGGCGTTGTACAGCTTGGGTTGCCGATGATGGCGTCACGACTAGAGAAGGCGGTGGTAAGGGCTTCGGCAAAGACTGGCCCGGTTCGATACCCAGGGCAACAAAACGCTGTACGGTCATTGGCAAGGCGGCTTTGTCGAGGCGCCGGGCATCATTGAGCAATCCCCAGCGGGCTTCACCCAGATAGCCGGTGCGGCGCGGGATGCGGGCAAAAAACGGGATCAACGCAGACTTCCAGGAATTGGGCAGCACGATGGCCTGTCCATAGCCCGCCGTTTGCAGCTCGCGTCCGAGCCGATAGCGCTCACGCAATTGCAACTGACCATGCCCCAGCGGCATCACAATGGAGCGCCGCACCTCGGGCATGCGTGCCGTCAGGGCCTCGCTCCAGGCCGGTGCCAGGACATCGATAGGTGTCTCCGGCGAACGCTGCTTCAGTGTTTTGAATAGGCTCTGCGCCATGACCATATCGCCCACCCAGGACGGGCCGACAACTAATAGGGGTGACATTGCGCGTGCGGTGCGGGCATCTTAATCCTTGAGTGCATACTCCGCCCCGCAATACGGGCACTTTGCCTTACCCGTTGCCTCAATCGGCAGGTACACGCGCGGGTGGGAGTTCCACAGGCTCATGCTGTCCATCGGGCAATGCAGGGGCAGGTCGGCGCGCGTTACCTCGTAGTGGTTCTGTGCGTTGGGTTCGATGCGCTTGGCCTGGCTGGAAGCGGCGGTATTGTGCTGTGACACTCGATTCTCCTTTTACACCAATGTTAGCCATTCGGGATGATCTTCGCGGCGCCCATGTACCTGGTCGAAATAGAGCGTCTGCAAGCGCTCGGTGATGGGGCCGCGGCTGCCACCGCCGATGGCGCGCCCGTCCACCTCGCGGATCGGCGTCACCTCGGCGGCGGTGCCGGTGAAGAACGCCTCGTCGGCGATATACACTTCATCACGGGTGATGCGTTTTTCATGCACCGGCAGGCCGATCTCGGCAGCCAGAGTAAAGAGGGTGTCGCGGGTGATGCCGTCCAGCGCCGAGGTCAGCTCCGGTGTATAGAGCATGCCGTCGCGTATGATGAAGACGTTTTCACTGCTGCCTTCGGATACATAACCCTCGGCGTCGAGCAGCAGAGCCTCGTCGCAACCGCATGACAGCGCCTCGCGCAGGGCTAGCATCGAATTGATGTAGTTGCCATTGGCCTTGGCCTTGCACATGGTGATGTTGACATGATGGCGTGTGAAAGATGAAGTCTTCACGCGCAGGCCTTTCTCCATGTTTTCCGCGCCCAGATAGGCTCCCCACGGCCAGGCCGCGATCATGACATGTACCTTCAGGTTGTCGGCGCGCAGCCCCATGCCCTCGGCGCCATAAAAACACATGGGCCGTATGTAGCACGAATCCAGGCCATTTTCACGCACCACGGCGCGGGTGGCCTCGTTCAGTGTGGCCTTGTCGTAGGGCATCGCCATGCCCATGATATGCGCGGAGCGGAACAGCCGGTTGGTATGGGCATCAAGCCGGAAAATCGCCGCGCCGCGGCTGGTTTGATAGGCGCGCACGCCCTCGAACACCCCCATGCCGTAGTGCAGGGTGTGCGTCAGTACATGTACCTTCGCCTCGCGCCAGGGAACCATTTCCCCGTCCAGCCAGATCACGCCGTCGCGGTCAGCCATCGTCATTATGCAGGTGCTCCTCAATACTACGTGATAACCTCAGTCTTCCATCATCCTGCGCCAGATTCCTTCAACCCCATCTCGGTATTCCCGGAACTCGCTATCGGCCACCACTGCCGGTTCGTCCTGCAAGGTGAGGCGGTGCACGGCCGCGCGGTAGGCGCGGTAGGCTTCGCTCAGCCGCTGCACATCCGCCTCCGGCATCAATCCGGCGTCAAGAAAGCCTTGTAACTGGCGGATATTATCGGTAAAACGCAGTAGCGCGGGGTGATCGCAGGCCCAAGCCAAAACCCCATATTGGACCATAAATTCGATGTCCGCGATACCTCCGGGGTGCTGTTTGAGGTCGAAACAGCCGGGTTTACGGCTGGCGAGTTCGCGGCGCATACGTTCGCGCATCTCGCGTACCTCGCGGCGCAGCGTGGCGGGATCACGGCGGCGTGACAGGATTTCGTGGCGCAAGGCGGTGAAACGTTCGTTAATCTCGTCATTTCCGGCCACGACCCGCGCCCGCACCATCGCCTGGTGTTCCCAGGTCCAGGCCTGGTTGCGCTGATAAGCCGTGTAAGCCTCCACATCACTTACCAGCAGACCGGAGGCACCGCTCGGACGTAGCCGCGTATCCACCTCATAGAGCACGCCCGCCGGTGTCTGGGTATTGAGGATGTGGATGATGCGCTGGCCGAGGCGGGCGAAAAATACCGCGTTGTCGATGACTTTGGGGCCGCTCGTGTATTGCTCTTCACCCGCGCTGTCATGCAGAAACACCAGGTCCAGATCGGAACCATAGCTCAGCTCGATGCCGCCCAGCTTGCCATAGCCAATGATGGCAAAGCCAGGCTCGCGGATTTGTCCGTCGCTGTTGCACTGAGGGCGGCCATGGCGCTCTGTGAGGTGGTGCCACGCGAGTGACAACACCTGCTCCAGCATCACTTCGGCGATTTCGGTGAGATGGTCGCTTACCACCATCAGCGGCATCGCACCAGCCACATCCGCTGCGGCTACGTGCAGCACGGCAGCCTGCTTGATCTGGCGCAACGCCTCCATCTGTTGTTCCAGATCATTGGGTGGGATGGCGTGCAGGCGCACACGTAGCTCGTGTTCCAGCTCGGTCCGGCCCAGTGGTTTATAAAGGCTGCGCGGATCAAGCAATTCATCAAGCAGTAGCGGATGACGGGTCAGCAGGCTGGCAAGCCAGGGGCTCGCGGCGCATAACTTGACCAGTTGCGATAGCGCCAGCGGATTCTCCACCAGCAGCGCCAGATAAGCTGTGCGCCGGGCGACGGCCTCCAGCAGGCTGGTCAGGCGCAGCAGCGTAACGGTGGGCTGAAGGGTCATGGTTACCGCGCCGAGCAGCAACGGCATCAGGCGATCCATACGCTCGCGGCCCTGGGCGCTCAGAACGCGGTAGACATGGCCTTCGCGCAGGCGTGCGCACAGGCGCAGTGCCTCTTCGGTGTCGCTAAATCCCGTGGCCTGGAGGGCAGCGCGTGCCTGGGCTTCATCCAGGGCGCCGCGCCAGACGGCGGTGAGATCAGGCGTTCCAGCCTCGGCTGTTTGCGGCGCGGCGAAGACTTGTTCGAAATGCTCATGGACCACACGCGTATGCTTCTCAAGAGCACGCGAAAAAGCCGCCCAATCATCATGCCCCATCGAGGCCGCCAGGCGCAGGCGGCCTGTATCATCGGTTGGCAACGTATGGGTCTGTTGATCGGCGAATTCCTGCAAACGGTTTTCGGTGCGGCGCAGGAATACATAGGCTACAGTTAATGCATGCGTCACATACTCCGGTAAATCACCGCGGCTGGCGAGCAGTTTCAGGACGCGTAGGATCTGCCGCTCCTGCAGTTCCGGCTCGCGCCCGCCGCGTATCAACTGAAAGGCCTGGCCGATGAATTCGATCTCGCGGATGCCGCCCGAGCCGAGCTTGATGTTGCCGTGGAGTCCTTTGCGCTCGATCTCGCGGCGGATCATTTCCTTCATCTCGCGCAATGCCTCGAAGGTGCCGAAATCCAGGTAGCGGCGGTAGACGAACGGGCGCAGGCGCTGCATCAGGCGTTCTCCCGCAGTCACGTCACCGGCCACGGCGCGCGCCTTGATCATCGCGTAACGCTCCCATTCGCGCCCGTGGGTCTGGTAATACTCCTCCAGCGCGTCAAAACTCATCGCAAGCGGCCCACTCTCGCCATAAGGGCGCAGGCGCATGTCGACGCGGAATACGAAACCCTCAGCGGTGAAATCGCTGATGGCGCTGATCAGGCGTCGGCCAAGGCGAGTGAAATATTCCTGATTGCTCAAGGTGCGCGGTCCATTGGTCTGGCCTTCTTCGGGGTAGGCGAAAATGAGATCGATATCCGAAGAAAAATTCAGCTCCTGTCCCCCGAGCTTGCCCATACCCAAGACGACGAGCGCTTGCAGGCTGCCGTCTTCCGCCAGAGGGTCGCCCGCTTCTGTGCGCTGCCAGTCATGCAGATGTTGTAAGGCAACATCCAGACAGGCCTCCGCCAGCCACGATTGTTCACGCAGGGTCTCCTCCAGTTCTGCCCAGCTCGCCAGGTCGCGGCAGGCGATACGCACCATCTCGCGCCGCCGCAGGATGCGCAGCACGGCGCTGAGACGCTTTTCATCGTGTACGCCATCAAGGGCAGCCTGGAGCTTGAGCCGATATTCCTCTGGCGGGTAGGCCCTGAGCAGATCGCCGCTGTCCAGAAGATCACCGAGCATTTGCGGATGGCGCACGCAATTTTGCGCCACAAAGTCGCTATAGGCCCATGCCTCATGGATCTTCGGCAACAACTCTGTATGGCTGGATATACGAACGCCTGCGTTGTTCTGGGCCTCCGCAAAGGCATCCAGATAGCTATCAATGCGTGCCTGCAATGCCGCGGGCAGGGCTTTAATGTTGTCCGTCATCGCGTGTCTCGTTTTTCTCATACAGGCAAGGGTGGCGTGAGTTTTTTTGCCGCCGCTTAAGCTGCCCCTCCTCAACGCCGATAATAATTACAACTATAACCCAATAGGCCATCAGAATGCTTTTGGAGAAGGACGTATGGAATTTAAAGATTACCTGAAAATCATGGTCATGAAAGACGCTTCGGATCTTTATCTGACTACCGGCGCGCCGCCCAGCGCCAAAATCCAGGGCGTGCTTACTCCCCTTGAGCCTGCCACGATGAGTCCCAATGCGGTCAAGGAAATCGCGTACCGGGTAATGAATCAGGAACAGATCACGGCCTTTGAGAAAAAACCGGAAATGAATCTCGCCATATCCGAGCCGGGCGTGGGCCGTTTCCGCGTCAATATTTTCAAGCAACGCAATCAAGTGGCGATGGTGATTCGCAATATCAAAACCGATATTCCAGACATGGAAAAGCTCAATCTGCCATCCATACTCACCAAGGTGATCATGCAAAAACGTGGTTTGATCCTCTTTGTCGGCGGCACGGGCTCAGGTAAATCCACCTCTCTGGCATCCTTGATTGATTACCGCAACTCAAACAGCGCCGGGCATATCGTCACCATCGAAGACCCCATCGAATTCGTTCATAAACACAAGAAATCCATAGTCAATCAGCGTGAAGTGGGCGTGGATACCGACAGCTTTGAAGATGCCCTGAAAAACACGCTGCGTCAGGCCCCGGATGTTATTCTTATCGGCGAGATCCGCGAACGTGAGACCATGGAGCACGCGATTGCCTTCGCTGAAACGGGCCATCTGGCCATCTCGACGTTACATGCCAACAATGCCAATCAGGCGCTGGATCGCATCATCAACTTTTTTCCTGAAGAGCGGCGCCATCAGTTGCTGATGGACTTGTCGCTCAATGTCCGTGCCATCATTTCACAGCGCCTTATCCCCACTGTGGATGGCAAACGTACCGTCGCAATTGAAATACTCCTCGGAACGCCACTGATCTGCGACCTGATTCTCAAAGGCGAGATGCACAAGATCAAGGAGATTATGAGCAAATCAGAGAATGTAGGCATGCGAACCTTCGATGCCGCACTATATTACCTTTACAAGGAAGGCCGCATTACACTCGAAGAAGCGCTGCGCAATGCCGATTCGCAAAATAATTTGCGTCTGCGCATCAGCCTGGAAGAAAAGAATGCGGGCAAGCAAACCGAGGAAAGCGCATTGAGCCTGGAGAGCGAGGAAGGAGAAAAGATCAAGAGTGCGGCCCCGACATCATCTAGTATGACGCTGAGTTTAGAGTAGCTGGTCAGGTAGATCAGGGCGTCGAGCGCTGCCCTGATTTATGGTTTTCAATCGCCGTTTTCAGGTAGAAGGACGGCGCCAAAATTCCCTGCCCCCTATTTCACAAGTATCGTCCTAAGATACGCCACCACATCATTGATTTCTTGTGTGGATAATTGCTCTCCCCATACTGACATCACCGGTGCACGGCCCATCGCTGCCCCGCCCATGGAGAGAATCACCCCCGTCAGCATCTGCCTGGTAAGGCGCGCCATTATTCAACCTCGAGTTTCAACTGCATTTGCGGGTGGATGGCGCACTCAATGTCTACCGTTCCCTTCGTGTCAAAGGTCACGGTGCGTGACTCTCCTTTGGGGAAGGACCCAAGATCGAAGGTTTTAAGGGTTGATAGTGAAAATATATTATGGAAGAACGGATCATAATTCTTGAAGCGAATAGTATCTCCCGCTTTTATTTTTAGGCGTTCTATCTTCTGACCGTTTTGTACGAAGGATTTTTTTTGCTGTCCTAGCTCAATCTCCGCGGCCTGTGTTGCCGGCAGCCAGGCGGAGAGCAGTAAAAAAATGGCTTTTTTCATATTGAATCTAACCATTTAATAAGTCTCCTTTAATTCGGCAGCTGGGGGATGTTAATGGTCATGTGCTTTCCAGTGAGGCTTTTCAGGAAGGTCACCAGATCCGCTTTTTCCTGATCCGTTAAATTAAGCGGCTTCAGGTTGGGGTCGGGGTTTTCCTGATTTTCTCCACCGCGGTTGTAATGATCCACGACTTCTTCCAATGTCTTGTACACGCCATTGTGCATATAGGGCGCGGTGCGGGCAATGTCGCGCAGTGTGGGGGTCTTGAATGCGCCTTTCAGAACTTTAACTTTCTTGTGTGCGAATCTTCCTTCGTCTTCGACATCGCCGAGCTTCTTCAGGCCAATATTATGGAAACCGTCATCAACAAAATTAAACCCTTGATGACAAGCGGCACAATTGGCCTTGCCTTCGAATAGAACAAACCCGCGTTTTACTGATTCGCTCACCGCCTTCTTGTTCCCCTTGCGCCACTTGTCAAAAGGGGATTCCGTCGACACCACTGTTCTTTCGAAGCTGGCGATGGCCTTGGAGATGGTTTGCTTGCTGATGCCTTCACCGGGATAGCTCTTTTCAAACAACGCCTTGTAGCCGGGAATGGCGGATAGCTCCTTAATCAACGCATCGAGATCCTGATTCATTTCACTTGGCGATACGATAGGGCTTGTCGCTTGTTCTTCCAGGTTCGGTGCGCGTCCGTCCCACATCTGGATCTTGTTATAGGCCGTGTTCAAAATCGTGGGAGTTGCTCTGTGGAGTGTCTTCATGCCGTCGCCGATAGCCGTGGGCAATCCATCCGACCAGCCGAGCGCCGGGTTGTGACATGTGGCGCAGCTTATCCAGTTGGAGCCCGAAAGCCGAGGATCGAAAAACAGTATTTTGCCGAGCTCGGCGCGGTCGGGGGTCAGCTGGTTATCTGCCGGGGCGGGCACGATCTTCGGACGCAGATAAGGATCCGCTTCCCCAGTCCCGCCTATGGGAGAATAAAAGATGCTGGATACGCCCAACAGGGCCGCGACAATGGCCCCAATATGTTGCCTGATAATAGTGTTGCTGTGCTTCACGGTTGCTTCCTCCTATGGAGGTTGTGCCTTAACGGAATGACGAAAATCATACTACATGAAAAAGCCCCGCCATTTCTGGCGGGGCTTTTCAGGTTTGCAGGACGGGGTTGCTCCCGCTTCTGCGGACCGGGGCTTACATCATGCCCATGTCACCCATGCCACCCATGCCGCCCATACCACCGCCTGCCGCGCCTTTCTCATCCTTAGGCAGTTCGGCAATCATTGCTTCTGTGGTGATCATCAGGCCGGCTACGGAGGCGGCGTTCTGTAGTGCGGAACGCGTTACCTTGGTCGGGTCGAGGATACCCATGGCGATCATGTCGCCATACTCGCCGGTGGCGGCGTTGTAGCCGTAGCTGGTCTCGCCTGCGGCCACTTTGTCGAGCACCACGGAGGCTTCACCGCCGGCATTGGCGACGATTTGGCGCAGCGGCTCTTCCATGGCGCGGCGTGCGATGGCGATGCCGATGTCCTGGTCATGGTTGTCGCCCTTGAGGCCTTTGAGCGCCAACAGAGCGCGGATCAGTGCAACGCCGCCGCCCGGTACCACGCCTTCTTCGACAGCCGCACGGGTTGCGTGCAGGGCATCTTCGACGCGGGCTTTCTTCTCTTTCATTTCCATCTCGGTGGCAGCGCCTACCTTGATGACGGCTACGCCGCCAGCGAGCTTGGCAACACGCTCCTGCAGTTTCTCACGGTCGTAATCGGAGGTGGTTTCCTCGATCTGGGCGCGGAGCTGCTTGACGCGTGATTCGATGTCGTTGGCTTGGCCTGCGCCGTCGATGAGGGTGGAGTTATCCTTGGTGACAAGGATGCGCTTGGCGCGGCCCAGGTCGTTCAGGGTGGCTTTTTCTAGACTCAGGCCCAATTCCTCGGCGATGACAGTGCCGCCAGTGAGAACGGCGATGTCCTGCAGCATGGCTTTGCGGCGATCACCGAAGCCAGGTGCCTTCACGGCGCAGACTTTGACGATACCGCGAATGGTGTTGACCACCAAGGTGGCCAGCGCCTCGCCTTCTACGTCTTCCGCAATGATGAACAGCGGACGACCCGACTTGGCGACGGCTTCCAGCACCGGCAGCAGCTCGCGGATATTGGAGATCTTCTTGTCGTACAACAGGATGAACGCGTCTTCCAGCTCGGCGCTCATGTTCTGCTGGTTGTTGATGAAGTAGGGGGAGAGGTAGCCGCGATCAAACTGCATGCCTTCCACGACGTTCAGGTCGTTTTCCAGGCCCGAGCCTTCTTCAACAGTAATCACGCCTTCTTTGCCGACTTTGCCCATGGCATCGGCGATGATGCGGCCGATGGCTTCATCCGCGTTGGCGGAAATGGTGCCTACCTGGGCGATGGCTTTGTCATCGGTGCAGGGCTTGGACATTTTCTTCAGTGCTTCGACGGCAGTGATAACAGCCTTGTCGATGCCGCGCTTGAGGTCCATGGGGTTCATGCCGGATGCGACGGACTTCATGCCTTCGCGCAAAATGGCCTGGGCCAGCACGGTGGCGGTGGTGGTGCCGTCGCCAGCGATGTCGGAGGTCTGCGAGGCGACTTCCTTCACCATCTGCGCGCCCATGTTCTCGAACTTGTCATCCAGCTCGATTTCCTTGGCCACGGATACACCGTCTTTGGTGATGGTGGGAGCGCCGTAGCTCTTCTCGAGCACTACGTTGCGGCCCTTGGGACCCAAAGTCACTTTGACGGCGTTGGCCAGAATGTTGACGCCGCGCACCATGCGAACACGTGCGTCGTCACCGAATTTTACGTCTTTAGCTGCCATGTGTTATTCCTCTGAATTCGTTGATCAAATAATGAAAGGATCGTACAAACTGATTTATTCTTCGATGACGCCGACGATGTCTTCTTCGCGCATCACCAGAAGGTCTTCGCCATCGACCTTGATCTCGGTGCCGGAATATTTGCCAAACAGCACCCGGTCGCCTGGCTTGACGGCCAGTGTGCGCACTTCGCCATTTTCAAGGATCTTGCCCTTGCCCACGGCGATGACTTCGCCGCGCACGGGTTTCTCAGCTGCAGTATCGGGAATCACGATGCCACCGGCGGATTTACGCTCTTCCTCCATGCGGCGGATAATGACGCGATCATGCAAAGGACGGATTTTCATATGTAATCTCCCTAATAATTAAAGACTTAACACGTATGTGCTGCGGTTTCAACATCGCGGCCAGCGCCATTAGCACTCACCCTCGACGAGTGCTAATAATGATATCCGCCAAAATCCCCGCGTCAAGTGGTTTCGTAAAAGATTCATTGTTTTTGCTCGGGCGACGCGGATGCGGTATCTTTCTAGCATGAATAGCAAATATCACATCGTTCTCACCACCTGCCCGGACCCTCAGGTAGCCGACACCGTGGCCAGTGCTCTGGTGGATCAGGGGCTGGCCGCCTGTGTTAATATCCTGCCTGCCATGCGCTCGATCTACTACTGGAAAGGGGAGCGCCAAGCCGGGGAGGAGCATTTACTGCTCATCAAGTCGCTGGCCGAGGATTATGCCGAGATTGAGGGGGCTATTCTGGCGATTCACCCCTATGAACTTCCAGAGATTATCGCTGTCTCCATTGACACGGGGCTGGCAGCCTACCTTGCCTGGATTGATTCTTCAGAAGAGATATAGAAAGCGTGAAGCGGTTTTTGATGGTGCTGTGGTTATTTGCCGCCAGTGTGGCGATGCCGCTGACGGTGGTTGCGGACGCCTCATCCCAGGGGTTTTTCGGAGCGATTTCCTCTCTCGGCGAGCGTCTGGGCGTAAAAAAGCCGGATGAAAAGTTTCTGGAGGCGGATCGAGCCTTTGTCCTGTCGGTGAATGCGGTCAATGCTAGCACCGTGAGCGCGCGATGGGATGTTGCCGAGGGCTATTATCTCTACAAAAGCAAATTCGCGTTTGCCCTGAAAGATGGCGCGGGCGTCAGCCTCGGCACTTTTACCGCCCCGCCGGGCGAATTCAAGGCCGACCCCAACTTCGGCCAGGTTGAGGTCTACCACAAGCCGCTGACCATCACCCTTCCTGTAACGCGCACTTCCACCTCACCCACCGGCATCAATCTGGAGCTGCATTATCAGGGCTGCGCCGACGCCGGCTTTTGTTACCCGCCGATCACCAAGGTTGTTGCATTAACGCTGCCGGGCGGTAGCGCGCCGTTTGTACCTGCTGCACCCGCCATAGCCGATGGCGATGTGCCGGAGCAAGACCGCTATGCCCAGTCCCTTGCGAGCGGCAACACGGCGCTCACCCTGCTCAGTTTCTTCGGTATTGGCCTGCTGCTGGCCTTTACCCCTTGCATGTTCCCCATGATCCCTATTTTGTCCAGCATCATCGTGGGGCAGGGCAGCGCGCTAACTTCGCGCCGGGCCTTCACTTTGTCGTTGTCTTACGTGCTTGCCATGGCGGCGACCTACACTGTCGTGGGGGTAGTGACCGGATTGTTCGGCGGGAATCTCCAGGCGGTGTTTCAGAACCCCTGGATACTCGGCGGCTTTGCTGCCGTGTTTGTGCTGCTGGCCCTGTCCATGTTCGGTTTCTATGATTTGCAACTCCCTAGCCGTTGGCAAGGCAAGTTGACCGAGATGAGCAACAGGCAGCGCGGCGGTAGCCATGCGGGCGTCGCTGTAATGGGGCTTTTATCCGCGCTGATTGTCGGCCCCTGCATTGCGGCGCCGCTGGCGGGCGCCCTGATTTACATCGGCCAAAGCGGTGATGCCGTGCTTGGCGGGTCTGCCTTGTTTGCCTTGAGTCTCGGCATGGGCGGGCCGCTGCTGGTTATCGGCGCCTCCGCAGGCAAGTTGTTGCCCAAGGCCGGGGACTGGATGAACGCTATCAAGGCGGTATTTGGCGTACTGCTGCTGGCGGTGGCGGTGTGGATGCTGGAGCGCATCCTGCCGCCGCAGATTTCCATGGTGCTGTGGGCTGTGCTGCTCATCATTTCGGCGGTGTACATGGGCGCGCTGGAGCGGCAATCCCCGGAAGCCAGCGGCTGGAGCAAGCTGTGGAAGGGTGTGGGGCTGGTGTTGCTGATCTATGGCGGCCTGATCATGCTGGGTGCGGCCGGTGGCGGCAAGGATATATTCCAGCCGTTGCGCGGCGTGCAATTCGGCTCTGGAGGGCTGTCCGCCGCCGAAGTCCCTCCGATGCCATTCAAACCCATCAAAGGGCTGGCCGGACTGAATCGGGAAATTGATATGGCGCGTGCCTCCGGCAAACCCATCATGCTCGATTTTTATGCGGACTGGTGTGTCTCCTGCAAGGAAATGGAGAAATACACCTTCTCTGATCCGGGCGTCCGGCAGGCGCTGGCCGGTGTGGTGTTATTGCAGGCCGATGTCACCGCCAATGATGCCGAAGATCAGGCGCTGCTCAAGCATTTTGGCATTTTCGGGCCGCCGTCTATTATGTTTTTTAGCCCCGAAGGCACAGAGCAGCGTGACCGCCGCGTAGTGGGTTTTTTGAAGGCCGGGACTTTTCAGGCGCACATAGCTGCGACGCTTGGAAGGAAGCAGGGGGTGCGTGAATCATGAAAAAAATCGGATTGATACTGGCCGCGCTGCTGTTTTTTGGCCTCGGTGCCTGGGGTAGCAGATACTTTTTCGCCGGGCTGCAGGAAGTGGCGCCTGCCAATGCAGCGGAAAAGCGTGCTGCGCCTATGCCTGCCCCTGTGTCTACGCAGGAGGCGGGTCCGATGCGCCCGGTGTTTGCGCTGCCGGACATGGAGGGCATATCGCGCAATATCAGTGCATGGGACGGCAAGGTGCTGGTGGTCAACTTCTGGGCCACATGGTGTGGACCGTGCCGCCGCGAAATGCCCGCATTTATCGAGTTGCAGAAGAAGTATGGGCCGCAGGGCCTGCAGTTTGTAGGTGTTGCATTTGACGACGTTGAGACGATTCAGGGGTTCATGAAAACGTCAAAAATGAAAATCAACTACCCCGTGCTGGTGGGAGAGGATGACGCAATGATCATCGCTGAACGCTACGGAAACACGATGGGGGCGTTGCCCTATACTGTTGTCATCGACCGCAAGGGCCGAGTCATTTATGGCCAGATCGGGGAGATGTCCCGCCAGCTTGTCGAGGAGACCATCAAGCCGTTGCTATGACGCAGTTAAAACCCGTTGCCAGGAAAATCTGGTGCCGATCTGCGTCGAAATACCGGTCATTGAGCCCCCTTTACGGGTACATTTTATTTGATCTGGACAAAACGCTCACCGCCATGCACAATTCACTCCGTCGGGTTTTGATAATAAAACTTAAAGGAACCGCTGATGTGTCAGAGGTTCCTCGGCACATGGAAGCGCCTTAAAAAACTACGCAAACATGAAGCGTATGTTGCTTGGTGAGTCTGGAGGGGGCGAAGATGGCGGTGATACTGGTCCTGCACGGACCGAACCTCAATCTGTTGGGTGCTCGCGAGCCTGAGCATTATGGGCGGGTAACGCTGGGCGCGATCAACGCGCGTCTGCAAGAGCTTGCCCAGGCGGCAGGGCACACGCTGGTCTGTTTTCAGAGTAACGCTGAACACGCGCTGGTGGAGCGTATACACTCTGCTCTTCAGGAATCCGTGGCGTTCATCATCATCAACCCCGCTGCTTTCACGCATACCAGCGTTGCGCTGCGCGACGCGCTGAGCGCGGTGCGTATCCCGTTTGTTGAGGTGCATTTGTCCAATGTGCACGCGCGGGAAGCGTTTCGCCACCAATCCTACTTCTCAGATCTTGCTGCCGGGGTGATCTGCGGTTTTGGGCCGCAAAGTTATGAGCTGGCGTTGCAGGCTGCCTTGGCGCGCCTTGACACACATACACATTAAATTTTGGGTACATTATGGATATACGCAAAGTCAAAAAATTAATTGAATTGCTTGAAGAGTCCGGCATTGCGGAGCTTGAGATCCGGGAGGGGGAGGAGTCGGTGCGCATCAGCCGTTACGGCCAGTCGCCTGTGCCTGTGATGATGCAGGCCCACGCTGCCCCTGCCGTGACTGCTATGTCGGCCACGGCTCCGTCCGTTGTCCCAGCGCCAGAGGTCGCCGCAGTTGCCCCAGGCCATGCCGTAACGTCACCCATGGTGGGTACCTTCTACCGTTCCCCTTCTCCCGGCAGCAAAGCCTTCGTTGAGGTGGGTCAACGTGTCAATGTTGGCGATACCTTGTGCATCATCGAGGCGATGAAGATGCTCAACCAGATCGAGTCAGATCAGGCCGGCGTGGTGACCGCCATCCTGGTGGAAAATGGCGAACCTGTCGAATATGGCGAACCGCTGTTTGTCATTGAGTAGGGGCAGGTTTAAAGCCTGCCTAATCTGACTCCCTTCATCCTATAGTGAGCCTGATGAATGCTTGAAAAAATCGTTATTGCCAATCGCGGTGAAATCGCCTTGCGCATTTTGCGCGCGTGCCGTGAACTGGGCATTAAAACCGTGGCGGTGCATTCCTCGGCGGATCGTGACCTGAAGCATGTGCTGCTGGCCGACGAATCGGTGTGCATAGGTCCGGCACCCGCCGCCCAGAGCTACCTGAACATTCCTGCGCTGATCAGTGCCGCAGAGGTCACTGATGCGGTGGCCATTCACCCCGGTTATGGTTTTCTCTCCGAAAACGCCGACTTTGCCGAACGCGTGGAACAGAGCGGTTTTATCTTCATCGGGCCGCGGCCCGAGACGATACGCCTGATGGGCGACAAGATCTCCGCTATCACCGCCATGAAGAAATCCGGTGTGCCGTGCGTGCCAGGCTCAGGAGGGCCGCTGGAAGATGATGAGCAGGAGATCCGCGCGATGGCGCGTGACATCGGTTATCCCGTCATCATCAAGGCCGCAGGCGGCGGCGGCGGGCGCGGGATGCGCGTGGTGCATAGCGAGGCCGCGCTGTTGCAGGCCATCTCCCTGACGCGAACCGAGGCCGCCAACGCTTTCGGCAATGCCACTGTGTACATGGAGAAATTCCTGGAAAACCCGCGCCATATCGAGTTTCAGGTGCTGGCTGACCAGCATGGTAACGTGATTCATCTTGGTGAGCGCGATTGCTCCACGCAACGCCGCCATCAGAAGGTGATCGAAGAGTCGCCGGCGCCCGGCCTTTCCGAAAAGCTGCGCAAGAACATGGGCGAGATCTGTGTCAAGGCCTGCAAGAAAATCGGTTATCGCGGCGCGGGTACGTTCGAGTTTCTGTATGAAGATGAACGCTTTTACTTCATCGAGATGAATACTCGCGTCCAGGTGGAGCACCCGATCACGGAAATGGTCACTGGCGTGGATATCGTCAAGGAACAGTTGCGCATCGCTTCTGGTGAGCCGTTGTCTTCTCAGCAAAAAGACATCATCTTGCGCGGCCACGCCATAGAGTGCCGCATCAATGCCGAAGACCCGGCCACCTTCATGCCATCGCCAGGCATGATCACCCGCTACCATGCCCCGGGTGGCCCTGGCGTGCGTGTCGATTCGCACATCTATTCCGGCTACAAGGTGCCGCCCAACTATGATTCGATGATCGGCAAGCTGATCGCGCATGGCGATACCCGCGAATCCGCCCTGGCGCGCATGCGCACCGCGCTCAGCGAGATCATTGTGGAAGGCATTAACACCAACATCCCGCTACACCGCGACATCCTCAAGGATGCGGCCTTTATTGCAGGCGGTACGAATATCCATTACCTGGAAAAGAAGCTGGGGCTGTAAATGCAGATACAAGCAGGTGCAAATCTCTTTTCCTTCGCGTCTTGCCGCTGTTTTTGACATGCCCTGGCTGCAACTTAGGCTCAATGCCACCCCCGGCACCGCCCAGCACCTCGCTGATCTGCTGAGCGAAGCAGGCGCCAGCGCGGTAACCCTGCAGGATGGCGCGGATCAACCGCTCTACGAACCGCCGCCGGGAGTCACGCCGTTATGGACGCAAACCAGCGTGACCGGCCTGTTCGAGGCGGATGTCGATCTTGATGCCGTGCTTGAGTTCTTGCGCACCGCGCTGGGCCAGGACGAGCCGCCCGCACACCGCGTCTCCCCCCTGGAAGACAAGGACTGGGAACGCGAATGGATGGATAATTTTCACCCGATGCGGTTTGGTGAGCGGTTGTGGATCTGTCCAAGCTGGCGTTCGCCACCCGAACCCGGCGCAGTGAACGTGCTGCTCGATCCGGGGCTGGCATTTGGTACCGGCACGCATCCTACTACCGCGCTGTGTCTGGAATGGCTGGATCAGCACGATATTGCGGGCCAGGATGTTATCGACTACGGGTGCGGCTCGGGCATCCTCGCTGTTGCTGCTGCAAAGCTTGGGGCGCGCCGGGTGTGGGCGGTCGATTATGATCCCCAGGCGCTGCTGGCCACCACGCTCAATGCCGAAAAGAATGCAGTTGGCGCAGCCATCACGACGGTGCTCCCCAAGGATTTGGTCGCGAACTTGCCCGGAGAGCCGGTTGACCTACTCATCGCCAACATCCTGGCCAAACCCCTGATTGACCTTGCACCTCTCTTCGCAGAGCTGGTGCGACCTGGCGGGAGCATTGTTTTGTCTGGCATCCTCGATAGCCAGTCGGATGACGTGGCTGGGCATTACCAGCCCTGGTTTGAGATGGCCCCGAGGGTTGAGCGGGAAGAGTGGGTACGGCTGTCGGGTATAAGAATCCGGCGGACTTAGGATGAAAGGATGCCGCCGCCATGTACGCACGCTGCCCCCACTGTAGCACCATCTTCAGGGTAACCGCTCCCCAACTTTCCGCCGCGCAAGGGTGGGTGCGGTGCGGGCAGTGTCGCGGTGCATTCGATGCGCTGGGCAGCCTCGCTGATCAGGCGGAGGGGTTCGTGTCCGTGACCGGAATACCGCTTACCCCTGTTGGTGGCACAATTCCAGCTGAGCCAATAGTAAGCAGGGCAAGCGTTCCGTTGCCCGCCGAAGAGGCTTTTGATATCGTCAACGCGCCAACCATTAACATGTATGAGCATGCCGTGAAGCCGGAGGCCGTCCGGCACGGCTGGGCAGGCACGCTGGCCTGGACGGCGGTAAATCTGTTCCTGATCATTCTGCTGGTGGCGCAGTATGCCTATTTCACCCGCGACGATCTCGCCCGGTATCCCGAGCTACGGCCAAGTCTGGAGGCGATGTGCGGGGTGATGGGTTGCGAAATCCCCCTGATGCGCGATGTCAAGCGCATCAGCCTGGTGAACCGCGAGCTGCGCAGCCATCCGGACGTGGCGAATGCGCTCCTGGTGAAGGCGGCGCTGATCAACAATGCCCCCTTTCCGCAGCCTTATCCGGTGCTGCAATTGAGCCTCTCCAATGTTGCCGGTCAGATTGTGGCGGTGCGCCGTTTTCAGCCGGCCGAATATCTAGCAAAAACCATAAATCTCAAAGAGGGTATGGCGCCGCAAAAGCCTGTTGAAGTGGTGCTGGAACTCGTCGATCCCGGTCAAAACGCGATCAGTTTTGAATTTGAATTTCTATAGAGCGCCTCTGAAAAAGGGCTTATCAGCAACATCCGTGGGTAAACCACATACAACGTGAAACACAAGGCCATGTCATATTACCGTCACCATGTCTTTTTCTGCACCAACAAACGCGAAGACGGCAGTGCCTGCTGCCAGGATTTCGATGCTCAGGCCATGCGCGATCATGCCAAGGCGCGCGTCAAGGAGCTGGGCCTTAATGGCAAGGGCGCGGTGCGCATCAACAACGCCGGTTGTCTGGACCGCTGCTCCGAGGGGCCGGTGATGGTCGTCTACCCGGAAGGCGTGTGGTACACCTACGTGGATCAGGCCGACATCGACGAGATTATCGAAGAGCATCTGCGTCATGGCCGTGTGGTTGAGCGCTTGAAAATCTAGAATGGCATCAGACCTGGTCGTAGAGGCGCGTGGCCTGACCAAATATTATGGCGCGCAACCTGTCGTCAATGGCATCGACATCGAAGTTCATCGCGGTGAGTGCTTCGGACTGCTTGGACCTAACGGCGCAGGCAAGACCACCACCTTGCGTATGCTGATGGGTGCCACGCCGCCCAGCGCAGGTAGTCTTGATGTGCTGGGTTATCCTATACCGCAACAGGCGCGCAGGATGCGCGAGCGGCTCGGCGTAGTGCCGCAGCAGGATAATCTCGATCCCGATTTCACTGTATTGGAAAATCTCATCACCTACGCCAGCTACTTTGGCTTGCGCGGCCCCGAGCTTGACAGGCGCATCGCCGGTTTGCTCGACTTTGCCGCGCTGGAGGCCAAGGCCGGCGTGAGCATCGGGACTCTGTCCGGTGGTATGAAGCGGCGCCTCACCCTGGCACGGGCGCTCATCAACGACCCTGAGCTGCTGATTCTCGACGAGCCGACCACCGGCCTCGATCCGCAGGCCCGCCAGCTCATCTGGCAGCGCCTGCGCGCCTTGCTTGGGCAGGGTAAGACTCTGATTCTCACCACGCATTACATGGAAGAGGCGGAGCGTCTGTGCGACCGCCTGATGATCATTGATAACGGCCATGTCCTGGTTACCGGCAGCCCTGCCGAGCTCGTCAGGCGGCATATCGAGCCGCATGTGGTGGAAATCCATGGCGGCGGCGTGGAAGAGTGGTATGACACTATAGGCCGCCCCTTGGTACAGCGTGGCGAGCGCTCCGGTGAGACAGTATTTTGCTACGTCAATGATGAGCGTCCCTTGCTGGATGCCCTCAGCCGGCGGCCTGAGCTGCACTTCATGCACCGCCGTGCCAATCTGGAGGATGTATTCATCAAGCTGACTGGCAAGGAGTTGCGCGAAGGATGAATTTCTCCTTGCCGGTTATCAGCGTGCGCTGGCTCCCCGTGTGGCGCCGCAATCTGCGCGTCTGGCGCAAGCTCTCCGGCCCCGCCTTGATCGGCAACTTCGGCGAGCCGCTGTTGTATCTGCTCGCGCTGGGCTATGGCCTGGGCGGTTTCGTTGGCGAGGTAAAGGGGTTGCCCTACATCGTATTTCTCGCTTCCGGCATCATCTGCGCCAGCGCCATGAACACCGCCACCTTCGAGGGACTCTATTCCGCTTACACCCGCATGGCCGTGCAAAATACCTGGGGCGGCATGCTGGCCGCCCCGCTCGACATTGACGACATCGTGCTTGGTGAAATCATCTGGACGGCCACCAAGAGCCTCATCAGTGCAATCCCGATCCTGATCGTGGCGGCGGCGCTGGGGGCGGTGCATGGCTGGGGGGCGCTGTGGGTGCTGCCGGTGGTATTTGTCACTGGCCTGTGCTTCGGCGCCATGGCGCTGGTCATCACCGCGCTGGCCAAGAGCTATGATTTTTTTATCTACTATTTCACGCTGGTCATCACCCCCCTGTTTCTGGTGAGCGGTGTATTTTTTCCGCTGGAGGGCGTGCCGCAGGCGGTGCAAATAGGCGCGCAGCTGCTGCCGTTATCCCATGCGGTGGAGATTGTGCGCCCCCTGATGACCGGGCAGGCGCCCCCTGCCCCGGCGTTGCACCTGCTGGTGCCGCTGCTCTACGCGGGCGCCGCATACTGGCTTGCCACGGTGTTGCTGCGGCGCAGGCTGATGTCGTGAAATTGCTGTTGCGGTGAAGCCCGGTCTGTGTGGAATCGCTAAATTGCCCTTGTATCTTTTCTCCCTCTCATGTACCATTCTCGCCCTTTACGCAGTTTTTTGGAGCGAAGCAGAATGAAAACCTTTAGCGCAAACCCAACGACCGTCCGGCGCGACTGGTATGTGGTGGACGCCTCCGGCAAGACCTTGGGCCGTCTTGCCACCGAAATCGCGCGCCGCCTGCGTGGCAAGCACAAGCCCGAGTACACGCCGCATGTCGACACCGGCGACTACATTGTGGTGGTGAACGCCGCCAAGCTGCACGTCACCGGCAACAAGCTCGCCGATAAGATGTATCACAAGCACACTGGCTTCATCGGCAACCTGAAGACCATCTCCCTCGGCAAGCTGATGGCCAAAGCGCCGGAGCGTGTCATCGAGACCGCCGTCAAGGGCATGCTGCCCAAGAATCCCCTGGGCCGCGCCATGTACCGCAAGCTCAAGGTTTATGGGGGCGCCGAGCATCAGCACGCCGCGCAGCAGCCTAAGCCTTTGGATATCTGATAGTTACTTTTAGCAGGAATTGCATATGGCACAAACGCAGCATTATGGAACAGGTCGCCGCAAAAGCTCCGCGGCGCGGGTTTACGTCCGGTCTGGCACCGGCAAGATCACCATCAACAGCCGCACGATCGAAGACTACTTTGGCCGTGAAACCGCGCGTATGCTGGTGCGTCAGCCGCTAGAGAGCGCCAAGCTCGTCGACGCCGTCGATGTCAACGTCACCGTCTCCGGCGGCGGCAACACCGGTCAGGCCGGCGCCATCAGCCATGGCATCGCCCGCGCCCTGCTGGGTTTTGATGAAAGCCTGCGTTCCACTCTGCGCAAGGGCGGCTTCCTTACCCGTGATGCGCGTGAGGTCGAGCGTAAAAAGGTTGGTCTGCGCAAAGCCCGTAAGCGTCCGCAGTTCTCCAAGCGCTAATATTAATCCGGCACGCTTTCACCCATTCCTCTGTCTTGCAAGCGGCAGAGGGGCGGGTGAGAGTGGTGTGGTTTTCCTCGCACCGGTAATTACCGTAAATCCCCTTTACGGCATTACCTGTGGTGCAAGTTTTCTCCTGTTGCAATTGGGGGATCGTCTAGCGGTAGGACGGCGGACTCTGACTCCGTCAACCTAGGTTCGAATCCTAGTCCCCCAGCCATTTTTGTGTGCTCTGCAGCAGGTTGCCGTTTTGTATGATAAGATCAATCCATCAGAACAATCCGAAAAACCGCTTTTTCCCCCGCCTGATTATCTATCATACGCACAATATCGCTACGTTTCGCCGCCTCGGCCAAACCGCGCGCGTGTTCGTGGCGATTGTTGCGTACTCCAGCATCGGCGCCGGCGTCGAGTAGCAGTTTCACTACGTCAACATAACCGCCCCGGACGGCGAGGATCAACGCCGTGTCGCCGGTATTGTTGCGCTGATCGAGTTCGGCCCGGGCACTGAGCAGCCGTCGTGCGAGATTAATCTGTCCGCGGCCAGCCGCCAGCATCAGAGGTGTGCTGCCATCGTTGCTCTGCATCCGGCTGCTGGCGCCGTGTTGCAGCAGGAGATCGCCACGGCATCGCACCCTTGTTTTACTGCGCGCAGCAAGGGGGTATAGCCGTCTTCATCCTTAACATCAGGCTCGGCTTTGGCGTCCAGCAGCAGCCGTACCGCCTCCTGGCCGCCATCACTGCTGGCATACCACAGGGCATTACGTCCATGCCTGTCGCCATCATTGACGCGGGCGCCGCGCTGGATCAACTGACGCGCCACTTCCAGCTGGCCGTGTTGTATCGCCAGCAGCGGTGGCGCTGTGCCATCCTTGGCGCTTGAGCCTAAATCCGCGATTACCCATCCCCATTGGTTAATAACCGCGTATTTTGAGGCGGCCCAAGCCAGTTACCCGCCGTCACGGCAATGGCAAGGTACTGGAATAACTGTCGCCACACGTGGATAGGGTTCAATTGCTCCGCGATCTCTTTCCACTCATGTAGCGAGGCGGTTGAAGACTTTTTCACAGTGGCTCAGGCCCATCACTTTGCGGGGGTGGCGCACGATTACGAAGAAGAGCTGGATAAAGACCATGGCCGATTTGAGATACGCCGCTATTGGATTACCGAGAACCTGGGTACACTTGCTGATACCCGTAACTGGAAAGGCTTACGCAGCATCGGCAGGGTGGAGCGGGAATGTTTGCAAGGCGATGTGCGGAGCGTTGAGCGGCGTTCCTTCATCAACCCAATCCCCACACAGGCAAAGTCCTTTGCGCACGCAGTGCGCGGTCATGGGGCGTCGAGCATCCCCTGCTACTTCCGATTGGATGTCGTTCTTGGCGATGATGCAAGCCGTATTCGCAAAGGAAATGCCCCGGCGATTATGACCAGCATTCGCCACCTTTGCATGAATTTGTTTGAACGTGAGTCTTCTTCAGTGAGCCTCGCTAAAAAGCGCCGCAAAGCCGCATGGAATGATCGCTACCGTTCTAAAATCATATTTTTGTGACAATGTATATGCGCTTGCCCCCATTCTAGCGAGCATTCTTGGCATGGCCATACCCGAAACATGCTGATCCATTTGTACCCTTTGAGTAAGCTTATCCCTCATCGGCAGCCGCCCCTGCTTTGGAGGCGCGGGGTGCTTGCGCCGTTTAACCCTGGGCTATTCAGGTTGCTTTTGCGCCTGGGGCTGAGGGCGTTCGCCCACGCGGGCAGTGAAGGTGATTTCCTTGCCGTTGCGCAGCCCCCGTAAGCGCGTCTCCGTGCCAGGCGTGATTTTGGCGATGGTGTTCACCAGATCCTTGGCCGTGGTTACGTTTTGATCGTTGACCTGGGTTATGATGTCGCCGGACTTTAGCCCGCCCTTGCTAGCCGGGCTGTTGGGCAATACCCCAGCAACCACCACCCCGCTCACATTTTTCGCGCCGAAGGATTCGGCCAGTTCCGGGGTGAGGTCCTGGGCTTCAATGCCGAGCCAGCCGCGCACTGTATGGCCGCGCTCCACGATCTGCTCCATAACATTCTTGGCGATGCTGACCGGGATCGCGAAACCAATACCCTCCGACCCCCCCGAACGCGAAAAGATCGCTGTATTGATCCCAATCAATTGGCCGTAGGCGTTGACCAACGCTCCGCCAGAGTTGCCGGGGTTGATGGCGGCGTCTGTCTGGATGAAGTTCTCAAAGGTATTGATGCCAAGTTCACTGCGGCCCGTGGCGCTGACTATGCCCATCGTCACCGTCTGGCCAACGCCGAAGGGATTGCCGATGGCCAGCGCGACATCGCCAACACGCGGCGCGTCAGACTGGCTGATGGTGATGCTGGGGAGGTTGTCGATCGCGACCTTCAATACCGCAAGATCAGTTTCCGGGTCGGTGCCAACGATTGTTGCCCCCACGCTGCGTCCGTCATGCAAACCAACCTTGATTTCGTCGGCGCCTTCGACCACATGGTTGTTGGTCAGAATGTAACCTTGTGAGCTAACGATTACGCCCGATCCCAGGCTGTTCTCCTGACGCTTGCCGGGCGCAGGCAGATTATCGCCGAAAAAACGGCGGAAAGCGGGGTCGTTAAAGAGCGGGTGGGAGCGCTGGGTGACGACCTTAGCCGTGAAAATATTCACCACCGACGGCGCAGCAAGCTCCACCGCGCGCGCATATGACACCGGGCCGGACATGTCTTGTGCTGTTCCCCGGGGAGCCGGGGTGGGGTTCGCGGGCGCAGCGCTTTCCTTGAATTCGACAACGGGGCGTCGTTCCAGGGTGTTGGGACGGAAGAAAAACATCACAACAAACGCAACGGCCAGTCCAATGACGGTTGCTTCAGCGAGAAATATGAGTATTTTGCGTGTCGACATGATATTGACATCCTCCAGGGAGGTGATGATCCTGAAATTTGCTGTAGTCTACTAAATTATCGGCAGGAAGGTGGGCGCTTCTTTCGCGATTAAAATATTGTTGCAGACTGCCGCACTGTTTTATTGGGGGTGAGACTTCTTTTTTTGGGATAAAATTTTAAAAACAATATGAAACGGGGATTATTTTGCTATTTTTAGTTTTTACCGGTAATTTACCAATGGTGCCAGCCTCATGGCGTATAACTTTTTGGTATGTTCCGAGGGGTTGTTCCCTGTGTTTTTTTGTATTATCTGTGAGGCACCTGAAAAAACCCGATATTTTGGCATTGACACGCTCTATAAAGTTGTTCTAGGATTCGAAGCGTAGGGGCGGTCAAAGATAACAAATACAAATTTAATTGCCTATTATCATTAGCCTTTTGCACCTAATACTAACAAAATAAATACGGAAATTGGTGGGAGCGCGTATTGGTCGGGAATTAAAGGATTAGGGGTGGGTACGGCTTAGTGTGTCCTGTCGTTTAAGTATTCCCTTCCTTCCTTGGTCTCGGTTAGCGTAGTGCGTTGCCTTTGAGTTTTAATGGTGGCGCACGGGCGTTCCCCGTTCCTTTAGTGGGCGCGGGTGCGCCGCATTCTGTTTGGGAGGGGTATTTGCCTCGCATTGCGTGGTGTCCGCCTGATGGTGGGCGCTCCTTTCGGTAATGCTGAAATCCCGTGGTAATTTATATAAACATCGAGGGTTGAGATGTCGCACGGTTATCTTTTTTTATCTGGGCCGGTGGGTTCTTCGGGGGTGGCTGTGCCGCATTACCGTGGTTCACGCTATTTTCTGATGGTGCTTGCCGCCATGGTGCTGGGATTTTTTCTTGCGATATCTTCCGCGTGGGCGGATGGCGGTACCAGTGTGCCAAACGCGGTTCCGCCGAAAGGTGAGCATGAGGGTAAAAACGTCGAGCAACCGATCGAGTTTCCCCATAACATCCATGTTGATGTCAACAAGATCAACTGCATGTATTGCCACACCTATGCGCGTCGCAGCAAGGTGGCTGGTATTCCACCAACCAGCAAGTGCATGGGTTGCCATCTCGTGATTGCCACCGACAAGCCGCGTATCAAAAAGCTCACGGAATACTGGGAGAAGAAAGAGCCACCGCGCTGGAAAAAAGTGCATGACGTCCCTGATTATGTGCACTTCACCCATGAAAAACACCTGAAGAGGTTTGTGTTCGACAATGAAGGCATGTCTGTCGACAATGTTTCTGAGGTGTGCGCCTTCTGTCATGGTGAGGTCAAGAAGATGACGGTTGCGCACAAGGTTAAGCCTCTGAATATGGGGTTCTGTGCCCGTTGTCACGAGGCAAATAAAGGGCCGTTCGACTGCTGGAAGTGTCACAAGTAATAACTAAATTGAACAGGGTGCGCTTGGAGTTCGTGTGCGCAGCGTTTTGAATTGCACGTTGAGGTGGGTGATTTGCTATGAGTGGTAACGATATCAACCGCAGAGACTTTCTGAAGATCCTGGGTTGGAGCGGTGTGGGTGTAGCCGTTGCCGGCTGTGATAGGCCGACAACAGTTACCCTTGAGGAGGGTAAGGAGGAGGTGGTCGCTTACCTTCAGCCCGAAGAGTATGTTATTCCTGGCGTTGGCGTCTGGTTTGCGTCAACGTGTCAGCAATGTCCAGCGGGTTGCGGTGTCCATGGGCGTGTGCGCGAAGGGCGCGTGCTCAAGATGGAAGGCAATCCTGAATCACCAATAAACAAAGGCAAGCTATGCCAGATGGGACAGGCCGGTGTGCAGGGGCATTACAACCCTGACCGCCTGAAGAAGCCTATGCTGCGCAAAGGTGGCGCGCTGGCCGAGGTGTCCTGGGAAGAAGCGTTGGCGCTGTTGGAGCAGAAAACAGGATCCTCGTCTGGTTTGGCGGGCGATCGCTTTGCCTGGTTTACCGGAACGGTAAGCGGCCATCAATCGGTGTTGCTGTCCGCCCACCTTGCCGCAATGGGTTCGAAAAATCATTTTATCCACGAGACCATTAATAACGCCGTAGTGCGTGCCGTCAATCAGGATATGCTTGGCGAGGCCATGCCGCGCTATGATCTTCCTGCGGCAAAGATGATTTTGTCATTCGGTGCTGATCTGGTGGGGGCGGGGGCCTCGCCGGTGCATTTTGCCGGTGAATATGCCAAGTTCCGCACGGGTTCCCCGCGTGGTGTGCTGGTCCAGGTCGAGCCCAAGATGACTCTCACGGGCGGCAGTGCCGATCTGTGGGTGGCGGTTCGTCCCGGTACCGAGGGAGTGCTTGCGCTGGGTATCGCCAACCAGGCCTTGGCCGGGGATGAGGTCAGGGTCGCGGGCCTTCCTGAAAATATCCGGACGCTGATTACAGGCTACAATGTTGAAAAGGTTGCCGGAATCACAGGAGTAACAGGCGATCGCATAATGCGGATTGCCAAGTTGCTGAAAGAGCGTTCTCCCAGCCTGGTTCTGGCGGGCGCCTCAGTCGAAGGCCATGCCCATGGTTACCAGTCGGCTGCCGCGATCATGTTGCTTAACATGGTGCTCGGCAATGTCGGCAAGACTATACTGCCCTCCGGGTCGTCCGCTTTCCCGCAGATGGAGGCCAAGGCAGGCGGTACCCGTGATCTCCTGGCTTTGGCCGATGCTGCTGACAAGAAAGCGCTGGATGTGGTGTTTTTCCATGGCGCGAACCCCGTCTACACCGCCCCCGCTGCGCTGGGGCTGGCTGACAAGCTGAAAAATATCCCATTCAAGGTGGTCTTCGCCGTACATCCCGATGAAACCGCCATGAGCGCCGATCTGGTGTTGCCCATTCTGTCCGCCCATGAAGACTGGGGCACACACATGGGGCTTTACCAGCCAGAACAAAAGTCGATCAGCATTCAGCAGCCGCTGATGGAGCGCTTGTATCCCGATACCAAGGGTTTTGGCGATCTGCTGCTGGCCTTGCTGAAGGCGCGCCAGGTCAAGGAATATGAGCCATTTGCGGATTATTACGGTTATCTGAAAAATGCATTCGCTGCGTTACCCGCTTCTGTGAAGGGCGATGCGGTCAGTGCTGAGGATTTCTGGGGCAAGAGTCTGCAGAAAGGTGTTGTGAATGTAGGCACTGTTGCGGGTTCCCTTAATCCCAAGATGGTTGAGATCAGCTTTCCCGAGTTTAAGGGGGATGCGCAGGACTACTATCTGGTGCCGTCTGCCCGGCTTGGCTTGTGGGATGGCCGTCATGCCAACCTGCCCTGGCTTCAGGAAGCCCCCGACCAAATCAGCAAGGTGGTGTGGACCTCCTGGGTGGAAATGCATCCCGCGACGGCTGCCAAACTGGGCGTAAAAGAAGGTGACTTTGTCAAAGTGACCTCTGCGCAGGGCGCTGTCGAGGCGCAGGTGTATGTCTATAAGGGTATACACCCGCAGGTCATCGCAGTGCCGATGGGGCAGGGGCATGAGGAATATGGCAGGTATGCCAAGGGGCGTGGCGTCAATCCACTCAAGATTCTTGCTCCGGTTATTGATGCGAAAACCGGCGAGCTGGCCTTGTATGGCACCCGTGTGACAGTCGCCCAGTCAGGCCGGCGCGAAGTGCTGGTGAAGCTGATGGGCAACGAGACTCAGCTTGGGCGCAAGATGGTGGGTACTGTTACTGCAAGCGTGTTTGACCGCACAGAGGGGACAAAGAATGTCACTTGATAATATTTTGACCAACTGGTCCAGGTACCGGAAAGGCGCCGAAGAGGGTGGCTTCCATGAGTACGAGCACCAGTGGGGTATGGTTGTTGATCTGAATAAATGCATAGGCTGCAATGCCTGTTCGGTGGCCTGTTATGCCGAAAACAACCTGCCTGTGGTGGGTGAGAAGCGTTGCGGTAAAAACCAAGCCATGAACTGGTTGCGCATTGAGCGTTATTGGGATGAGCCCGATATTGAGCCGTACAAGGCAATTCCTACCGCGAATGTCGATGTCTGGATTGAGGGCAATCCTCCTGCGAAGAAGACGGATCTCAAGCCATCCATGCCGAGTAGTTATCTCCCGGGCTTGCTTGAGCAGGGTGGTCAGAGCTTTGAGGAACGCGTCGGGTTTGACGGAACCAAAAGCGAGTTCCAGGATTTCGGCGCCAGCTTCTTGCCGATGATGTGCCAGCAGTGCCATGCCGCCACCTGCGAGCCGGTCTGTCCGGTGGCTGCAACATACCATACGCCGGACGGCCTGAATGCCCAGGTGTATAACCGCTGTATCGGGTCACGTTATTGCTCCAACAACTGTCCCTACCGGTTGCGCTATTTCAATTTCTGGTCTTACTATGAAGACGCCTGGCCGGAGCCGCTGCACATGCAGCTCAATCCTGACCTCAGCGTGCGCGACAAGGGTGTGATGGAAAAATGCACCTTCTGCGTCCAGCGCATCCGTGTGGCGAAGGATATGGCCAAAATGGAAAACCGCAAGGTGATGGATGGGGAGTTTGCTACCGCCTGTGTCCAGACGTGCCCCACCGGGGCGTTGGTGTTTGGCGATATGCAAAATCCTGAGAGTCAGGTGAGCAAATTGTGGAGCTATCATCAGGTGGAGCGTGGCAAGACCAAGCAGAGCAAACAAAACAAGGAGCTTCGCGGTTACCGTATTCTGGAAGGCTTGAACACCGATCCCAGTGTGTTGTACCTGGAGCGGGTGCGCGAAGTTTAAGGGTGGGGTTCGCGTGGTTGTTTGTGAGTCAATCCTGGAATTATCAATGACAACTCAACAGATCAGGTCGGTGGAAAAGACGGCATGAAATACGTAAACGAAAAAGATATTAACGAAGAGATAAAGTGGGCGCAGATCAACACGGATATTCTGCAAAGCCTGCAGAATCCGCGTAAGGCCTATTGGGTCGCCGTCGCCGTTTGCGTGGCCATGCTGGCATGCGCGGTGACGGCGGAGGTTTATCAATATCAGAATGGTCTGGGCGTGGCGGATCTTAACCGTCCGCACATGTGGGGGTTGTATATCGCAACCTTCATTTTCTGGATCGGCATGAGCCACTCGGGAACCCTGTTGTCGGCGATTTTGCATATTATCCATGCCGACTGGCGTAAGCCGATCTATCGCTTTGCAGAGGCGATGACAACATTCTCGCTGATGACGGCGGGCTTTTTCCCCATGATCCACCTGGGGCGCATGTGGAACCTGTACTGGGTCATTCCGTATGTCACCGACCGCGGCATCTGGCCGAACTTCCGGTCGCCTCTGGTGTGGGACGCCTTTGCAATCACCACCTACCTTACCTCATCGGCACTGTTCCTCTTTATCGGTATGATCCCCGATCTGGCGATCTGCCGCGATAACGTTACCGGCTGGCGCAAGAAGCTCTACACAGTGCTCTCGCTGGGTTGGCAGGGTACGGACCGGCAGTGGCGCCACTTCCGCAAGACTTACATGCTGATGGCCTGCTTCCTGATTCCTTTGGCGGTTTCGGTGCACTCTATCGTGTCTTCCGACTTTGCTATGTCGATCATGCCGGGCTGGCATGTGACCAGCTTCCCTCCCTACTTTGTGGCGGGCGCGCTGTACTCTGGATGTGCGGCTATCATCACGCTGTTTATTCTCCTGCGGTACTTCTTCAGGCTGGAGGAGTACATGACGGTCGCGCTGATGGAGAAGACCTGCAAGCTGACCTTTGCCATCGCCATGGTATGGACTTACCTGAACCTGGTTGAGTTTGGTGCGACGTGGTACGGGCATGATCCCGTTGCCAAGGAGGTGTTGATCTCCAAGTTTGTCGGTCCATTCGCCCCCTACTTCTGGGCCATGATGTTCTTTGGCTCGGTACTGCCATTCGCATTGGCCTTTGAGAAGCTGCGCCGTCACATGGCGACCATGATGGTGGTATCCATCCTGCTCAACGTAGGCATGTGGCTGGAACGCTGGATGATCGTCGGCCCGACGCTATCACATGCCTATGCTCCAGAGGCCTGGAATTTCCTGTGGCCAAGCATCGTCCAATGGGCCATTGTGTTCGGTAGTTTCGGCTGGTTCGGATTGCTGTTCCTTATCTTTGTGAAAGTATTCCCGTGCGTTTCCATGTACGAGGTCAAGGAAATGGTGTTCCATCGCAGACGGGAAGCGCATGCCGAAGTGGCTGAGAAGTTCCATCGGCGGACGGATGACATGCAGCAAGCCACTGGCAGACCCAGTGTAGAAGGGGCGTAATCATGAAAAAGAAATATCGTATCTTGGGTTTGTTCTCTGATTTCGAGGAGGCCTTTGCCGCCATTGCCGACATCCGGCAGTACAAGGTTCCTGGCGTGTCCGTCGATGATGTCAGATTGATGTCCCCCATCGAACACCCGGAGATTGAGGAGGTGCTGGGTGAGCGCCCGGCGCATGTGCCGAAATTCACGCTTGCCGGCGCGATATTCGGCATAACTTTCGGATTCCTGTTCCTGGCGTCGGCGCAGGCCAACTTCCTGGTGCAGCCTCAGGGCGGTAAGCCGGTAGTGCCGTTGCCATCCAATATCGTGCTCACCTATGAAATGCTGATTTTATTTGGCGTCATTTTTACTGTAATCAGCTTCCTGGTTCTGTCCGGCCTGTTGTTTGGGAAAAAGGAAAAGTTGTACAGCGAAAAAATTGCTGTGGATCAAATCGGTATCATCATGGAGCTGGACGAGGATACGTTTGAACCCATGAAGGCGCTGTTCAGGCAGCATAAAGTACTTGAAATCCGGGAAGAGGTGATCAAATGAGGTTTGTTGGTCCGCTATTAGCTGCGATGTTGGTGCCCACGGCGGCGTTTGCCTGGCCTTGGTCGCAGGACATGATGAATCAGCCCAACATCAAGCCTCAGGAGGGGCCGATGGCGCCTTTCCCCAAGCGCTCGGTTCCGACGCAGGGGATCGCAACCACGGTTGCCAATCGGGATGAGGCGAAGGATCTGGTAAATCCTATCCCGGTATCCGAGGAATCCTTGAAGAAGGGCAAGGTGCTGTTCAGGATTTATTGTGCGGCATGTCATGGTCTTACCGGGCAGGCGGATTCTCCGATTACTGCGAAAATCGGTGCCATCAACCTGGCCGATGATTATGCCCAGAAGAATCTGACCGAAGGATGGATATTCGGCACCATTACTTTCGGCAGCGCGATTATGCCGGCCTATGGTAAGCCAAGCGCGCGTGAAGATGGGCGTGGCTCCAACGACCTGTCTGTGGAAGAACGCTGGCATGTGGTGAACTATGTTCGCCATAAAATGGTTCAGGACGCACAGGCCGAGCCTGCGAAAACTGTATCCGCTAAATAAAACGCAATAGAAATACGAACACCAGAGGGGCAAAATGGAAAACTTTGGTAGCTGGTCAGTATTGACCGTAGACTTTTTAATTATTCTGTATCTTGCGCTGGGTGGCGTGACATTTTCTGCTGTCCTTCACCTGGTCAATGGCAAGTGGCGCTTTCAGGTGCGCAAGCTGGCTTGTGCATTGGCAGTGCTGTTCCCCATCGCATTTGTGTTGTTGCTGGTGCTTTTGGCAAACGGTGAGTCGACTTTCCAGTGGCTGGCCCATGCCCATGATGAAGGCCAACACCTGCCGGGCTGGCATGACTACACCTTCCTAGTGAGCCGGCAAATCATCGGTTTCCTGATCGTGGCGGGCTTGTACGGCCTGTTCATCAAGTATCAGCACCTGAGCGAGATTGACGAGTCCTACGCAGTCCGTCGGCGCTTCCGCAATATTGCTTTGCTGATTCCGGTTGCCTATTTCCTTTATGGAACGATGGTGGCCTGGGACTTTGAAATGACCATGTTGCCCGGCTGGCACAGCGCCAGTTATGGCGCCTATCATTTCGTGAGCAATTTCCATGGCTTCCTGGCCTTCTTCACGATCTTTCTGTTTTTCCTGTATCGGTCTGATAAATTAACCAAGCCGTTCGAGCCCCATATATTCAATTATATGGCGCAGTTCATGCTCGCCTTTACCATCCTGTTCACTTACCTGTACTTCACCCAGTATCTGATCATGTGGTACGGGCGTCTGCCTGACGACGTGACGCGCTACAGGAACATGATGTACCAGGGCTTTGGTCCGCTGTGGTGGACATTCCTGACCATGAAGTTCATCATTCCGTTCACTACGCTGGCGATCACGCCAAACCGCCACAATCCGTATGTGATCGTAATGGTGGCGACATCCATCTGGCTCGGCACTTGGATTGAGCGCTATACCTGGATTGCGGGATCGGTCGATCCCCAGTACTACACCATGCCGATGACCTCCGCGTTTGGTATCGGTGTGACCATCGCCATCTTCGGCGTGGCGTGGTTCGCGGTGAAGTGGTCGCTGACCAGGTACGGCTTGATTAAGGCTTAGTTTCAAGGCTTGATGCTGCAAAAACACACCGCTGATCCTGAAAAACGCAGGGTCAGCGGTTTTTTTATGAATGTCCCGCTAAAAATCCATTTCCAGAAAGCCAAAGCGCATTGTTTTGTTCCTTGAGAGGGGCGGTTTGATCGCCAAGGAACTGTAGAATTATCAACGACTTGCTTGTTTTAGCCTTGACTCCGTGCCGGACTGTTTGATATAAGGGTATCCGCGATACAAGCAAAAAAAGAGCCAGACCTATGGCATGTATTATGCCAACCTGGTATTTGCTGCAAGGGATAGGCGGCCTTCCCGGCACTGGTGAGTGGGTGGTTATATGCTAATAAAGAAAAGTAGAGAGGCTGGTGCATGTTCCGCCTCTTCCCGTAAGGCGCAGCACCTGCGGTTTGCCCTTCTTGCTTCCCTGGCGGCAGGCTTATTGATCAATTCTCCATTGCACGCCCTTACTTTCCCCGTCAACAGCACGGCAGATGCGGTCGATGCCAGTCCCGGTGACGGCAGGTGTGCAACCACCTTGACAGGCACTACCTGTACCCTGCGTGCCGCGATCATGGAGGCTAATGCGTTGCCGGGGGCGGACACCATCACGCTACTAGGGGCAACCTATACGCTCACTATTAGCGGTAGGGGCGAAGACAGTGCCCGCAGTGGCGATCTGGACGTCACCGGCGGGGGTGATTTGACCATTCAGGGCGTCAGCTCAGCATCCACGCGCATCTCGGCGGGAGGAAGCTTTTCCCAGGGTATTGATCGCGTGTTTCACTTCATCGGGAAAAATAACGTCACCATCAGCAATGTGTCGATAGAGAAAGGCTATGTAAGCGGCGCCAAAGGGAATGGCGGCGGCATTTTCAACCAAACGGCCTGGGTCACACTCTCAAATTGCCAGATAACCGGGAACGCGACGGTATGGTCGGATACCGCGAGGTCGGGCGGTCAGGGTGGCGGTATTTACAACGCCCTTGGCGCCAAGATGACCATCAACACCTGTACGATCAAAGATAATAGCACCCAGGACAGCGGGGATTCGAATGAGCCGGGGTTTAATGGCGGCGGAGGTGTCTTTAATGGCGGCGACATGACTATGCTCAGCACTGTTGTGGACAACAATACGACCTACAGGAACGGGGCTGGCATACTCAATGAAGGAACGCTGGTCATCACCAAAAGCATCGTCAGCAACAACCGCGGGCCTGCTGGCAGCAGCAATCAATCATCTAGGCAGATATTTGGAATGGGCGGGGGGATTGCCAATGACGGCGGCATTGTCACGCTCAGGGACAGCTTGGTTACCGGCAATACCTCCATTGAGGGGGGCGGCATCCTTAATTTGCAAATTGGGATGAACGTGCCTGAGTTCAACATTATCACCAGCACTGTATCTTCCAATGCTGCGGAACAGTGGGGCGGTGGGATCGACAACTGGGGTGTGATGCGCATCAGTTATAGCGCTATCTATAAGAATACTGCCGGGTTTACTGGCAATAGTAGCGGCTCCTTTGGCAGCTTCTTCGGCGGTCCTCTCCTGGGCGATGGTGGCGGTATCCGGAATATGGGGATAGGCGAGATGTTGGTCGCACACTCCACGATCAGCCACAACATCGCCAACCGCGCGGGCGGCGGGCTGATCAATGGCGCGAAAGCGAGGCTGCTGCATGTCACTCTCGCCAACAACAAAGCAGGTAGTGGTCCGGTCGACCCCACCGCCGACGATTGCATTGGTTTTTGTGGGGGTGGTGGCTTCGGGGGTGGTTTCGGCGGAGGTGGCTTCGGTGGTGGAGGTTCAGGTGGTGGTGGCTCCGGTGGTTCCTACGTTCTGGGGAACGAGGTATTTATTGATCAGGGGGCCAACTCGAACAACAAAGCCACGATTTTTGAAAGCACGATCATCGCGGGTGGTGCCAGCCTGGCGGGTAACTGCCTGGCCGGCAGGGCGGCTACCCAGAATTTCGCCCCCGCCCTGCTTGAGGCCCCCACAGTGCCCTTTCCGTCTACATCGAACGGTTATAATATCGACAGCGGCAATACCTGTGGGCTGGTTGCGGCCAAGAATGACAAGATCAGCACCAGTCCGCAGCTTGTGGCGGTCGCCGATTTTGGGGAAGGGGCTGTGCTTCCCGCTTACCTCTCGGGTATTAGCAAGGTTCCCCAGTGGATGTATATGCTGAATACGGGCAGCCCGGCAATCAACGCCATCCCCATTAACGCCTGCCCCAAGCCTGGGGTGGATCAGCGCCTGTATGTCCGGCCCGATGTGCCGGGCGGCTCGTGTGACATCGGCGCGGTGGAAGTTGGTATCACCAAGGCCTCGATCGCGGATTTGAACATTGCGGTGAGCTTCGCTACCAGGGCTAGTGCGTCGCTCAAGGCCTTTAATTCTTCGGCGAGCATGAGCTACGCGATCACGGTAACGAACAATGGCCCTCAGGGCGTGAGCGGGTTGATTGTCGTCACTCAGGTTTTCGATGCCGATGTGTCGCTTGGGTCATACGGTCCCCGCCAGGCTGCTGTAGCCTGCAACCAGGTTGATGGAAGAACGGTCACCTGTGGATACAGTGGCGGGCTGGCGGCGGATAAGTCCTTCGATGTCTATGTGACCGTCAGCCCCTCGGATCTTAACCGGAAGGCCCTCAGCAGCACGGCCACGGTTTCGTACCCCGATCTTGGAACAACCATCGATCCTGTGTCTAGTAACGATAGCGTCACCGTTGAGCGGTCCGTAACAGTCACGGATCCTTTTCCGAATAGTACCGGGCCTGGCGGATTTACAACCGGCGGCGGCGGTGCTTTTGGGGTGTTGCCTTTGACGTTGCTGGGCATGTTTGGCGCATGGCGGGGCTATAGGCGTAGTGCGGCACGCCGTATATAGGTCAGGCCGCCAGTTGGGCTTGTGTCAGCCGTTCATGCTTCGGCAGGCTCAGCATGAACGTATTTTTGTGGATCTCACTCAGTCGGTGAGATCCGGTTCACCCTGAGCAACCCGCGTGGCGGGCGTGCCGAAGGGTTTTATAGCTTGAGGCTACCATTCTAAATTATTCGTGGATGAGCGATTTTTAGGTTTTCGAGCCGCCCCTTTCCTTGACTTTTTTATAAAAAACATGCTATATAATGATTGCAAGTGAAAGCGGCAGGGAGGGCTCGCTTATGTGATTGTTCGCCCTTGTCCTTATAGTGTAAAGGGGCGCTTTGCTTTCCCATCACCATGGAATAGGTGACTAAATGCCTTATGAAAAAAGCCAAGGGATTGATACAGCGAGTGGCTTTTTTCGCGCAATCCGATATCCGCTGTTCCTGATTTCCCTGGCATCAGGGTTGCTTGTTAACTCCTCTCCATCACAAGCTGCTAACCTCCCCTTCACAGTCAACATAAATACCGATGCCGTTGATGCGGCTCCAGGTGACGGTAAATGTGAAACCGTTGCCGGTAATGGTATCTGTACTCTGCGCGCTGCCATCCAGGAAGCCAATGCGCTGGCGGGGGCGGATACCATCAATCTGCCCGCAGGAACCTACAATCTCACTATCGCAGGTAAAAATGAAGACGCGGCGGCCAGCGGTGACCTTGATGTTACGGGCTTGGCTGATCTGAGCATCGTGGGTGCGGGAGCGGCGGTTACCCGCATAGCCCAGCAGGGGACGGGAAGCGCTTCTACTACCCTCAGGGGTACGGTTGACCGGGTATTTCATTTTGTCGGGCGCAATAATGTCACTATTGACGGCGTAGCCATCGAGAAGGGGTATGCGTATGCGTCTTCTGGTGGAAACAGTCTTGGTGGCGGTATTTATAATGCGGGTGCGTTTGTAACGCTCAAAAACTGCGAAGTATCCCAGAACATCGCGGAATGGGCGAGTGGTACAGCCTCGGACAGTCAGGGTACGGGTGGCGGTATTTACAACGCCGCCGGAACCAAAATGACCATCCAAAATTGCACCATAGGAAAAAACATTGCATCGATACCCAGTATTGATTCTTCTTTTGGGAGTAATTTTCGTGATGGAGGTGGGGGTATCTACAACATTGGTGAGATGCTCGTCCAGAACAGTATTATCGAAAACAACACCACCATTCGGTATGGCAGCGGCATATTGAACAGCGGCTCGCTGACCATTGTTGCGAGTGTACTCAGGGGCAATAAGGATTCCAGACCCTTTCAGCCGGGAGTAAGTTCTTCAAGAGGCGGTGCTATCGCGAATATAGGCGGAAGGCTCACCCTTCGGGACAGCTCGGTAACCGGGAATCTGGCCTCTCAAGGTGGGGGCATCTATAACGATGCTATCGCCACGGAGGGCGTGGTCATCATCGTGTCCAGCGACATCAGTGGCAACAATGCTCTGCTCCGAGGCGGCGGCATTGATAATTGGAGCACGATGAGCATACTTTACAGCGGCATCACTAATAACACGGTGGGCTCGAATACGTTCATATTGATCGGGGAGGGGGGTGGCATTGATAATTTCGGTTTTAGTACGCTGACGATAAAACACTCCACCATCAGCGGTAACATTGCCTACCGTGCCGGTGGCGGCCTCTCCAATGGCTCGCGGGCCGAGCTCACGCACGTTACCATGAGCAACAACCAGGCAGCCATTGATGTTACTGCTAGCTTCGATGGCCAGCTATATACCCTCGGCAACGAGATATTTATTGACCCAGATTTGTCGCCAAGGGACGCTACCGTGCTTCAAAACACGATCATTGCCGGTGTTGACCCGTCCTGGAACTGTTTCTCTGGGAGATTCCTTGATAGCATAACTTCGGTTTCCCAATTTACGAAACCTGAGCCTATTACTACTATTATCAGCCAGGGTTACAACATCGATAATGGTGGTACATGCAAGCTAACCGCAGCGAATGATCTGCCTCCAAACACCAATCCCTTGCTTGGGACGCTAACCGATATGGGGGGCACCGCGGGCGGTGGACCTATTACCCTTCCGGGCGGCGGCATTTTGCCGCGGCGGGTGCATATCCCTGCGGCTGGCCCTGCGGTTGATGCTATACCGCCGGGTGCGTGCCCATCGCCAGGCGTGGATCAGCGCTTGCATATCAGGCCTGACACGGCAAGTGGCAGGTGCGACATCGGAGCGGTAGAGATAAGCTCGGTTCCGGCCACCCCTGCTGATTTGCAGATTATCCTGACTGCCAGCGCAGCGACGGGCCGCGCACTCAAGGCCGTTAGTTCCAATACCCCTGTCGATTACACCATTACGGTGACAAACAATGGTCCAGGTGTTGCCTCGGGTGTGACCATTACACAAACGCTGGATGAGGGCGCCGTGATGTTGCGGGCGAATAGCCCTCAGGGGGTTGCGTGCCAGCAGGCGGGCAGTACTGTAACGTGCCAATACGATAAGGTGTTGAAGGAAAATGAGAGCATTGTCGTGTATGTGGCCGTCAGTCCGCCCAGTGGTGCGAAGACCCTAAAAAGTACGGCAGTGGTTTCGACGGCGGCTACCGCTGCCGTTGTGGATTTTGTGCCGGACAACAACAGTTCTGCCCTTACGTCTACAGTTTCGGCGGCTCTTGACCCCATCCCGAACAGTACAACACCAGGTGCTGCTTCTGGTGGAGGTGGCGGTGTTTTTGGGATGATACCTTTGGCTGTATTGGGGATGTTTGGTGTGTGGCTGGGGTATAGGCGCCGCGCGAGTTGTAAGGCATGAAAAGATTGAGGGATGGAGAGATATCCCCCCAGTACCGTCGGTGATTTAAGGCTGTTTTTACACCCTCTCCCCGGCCCTCTCCCGCCTTGCGGGAGAGGGGGGATGAATCTTCTCTTGGCTGTTACAAAAAACGTCCCGCGCTGGCGGTAACTGCTGTGATCAGCCCCAGTATCAGATTGATGCCTATGATCCGGCGAATCTGCCCCAGATGTATACCTGCCGCTGGAAGGTTCCCTCCCGCAATCGCCGCGTTCAACCTCCGGTAAGGCACGAAAAAAACGTGCAGGAACAGTAGAATCATCACCGTGCCCAGCGTCAGCATCAGGTGTATGTGTCCGCCGCTGTTTTTCATCCCGCCGAATTCCATAAAGATCATCCATAGCCCTGTCGCGGGCAATATTATGATGGCTGCCCACACCCAGGGGAAGAAGCGCCCGAAGGTTTGTGACCAGAGGGGCAAGCGCTGGGGTGGTTCCAGTAGAGTTGCAGCAACAGGACGTAACGCCATATAGGCAAAAAACATCCCTCCAACCCAGATGATGGCGGCCAGCAAGTGCAGGGGCAGGGCGATAAACATGGTTATTCCTTAGGTTTTTCGGGTTGCGGTGATGGTTGAGCCGTGGCGGCGTTTTTTTTCAACCAGCCAGAGATGCGTTTGGTCAGGATGAGTTCGGAGCCGGTAAAAAAGTGATCCGTGCCTGGGATTTCAATTTGCCGGTAAGGCAAGGCGTTTGCGGGGCGCTTGGCGGGGGGTTCCGTCTGTTGCGGGGAGGCGTTTGCCCTGGCCCTGACGGCAGCGTTGCGGCGCTCGGCCTTGGTGCGGCTGCTGTCCTCATCTCTGCCGCCGTAGATGTCGAGCACCGGGAGTGAGATTTTTTCCAGCGATGTGGGAAGGTATAGCCGTGGTGTCTGGGTTTTTTCGGCGCTCATACCTACGCCTATCAGCGCACCGATGCCGGATTGAGGGTCGTTGGCGAGGAAGGTTGCACCCAGTGTGGCGCCCTGGCCATGGCCGATCAATACGATCCGCGTTATATCCTTGGTGCGCAGAAATGCGATTGCGGCGCGGATACGCGCGGGGATTTGGTCAAGCCGGGCGCTATCTTCTTCCTTTGATTCACCAGGCAATGGCAATTGCACGGCAAGCGTGGACCAGCCGTATTTGGGGAGTTCGCGGCGCAACGGCGCGACGACGGCCGGCCAATCGGGGTGCATCCCCGCATCGTGCAGGATGATGGCCCCGCCTTGCGGTGTCCTGGCGGTCTGCCCGGTGTACAGGCCGAGGAATTTGTCCGCCCCGGCATCCAGCCAAACCGCCTCTCCTACCAAGGTTGCGCTTGCGCTGAGCATTTCGCCCAGGCGTTTCTCTCCGTCGCTGTCTGCGGCAAACGCCAGCCCGGTGGAAAGGGTGATGATGAGCGCCATAAGGGTTTTTGTCATCAGTTTGACCTTAATAATCCCAAAAGCGGCAGAAAGTGAAAAATTTTCCATATTCAGGTAAAGTTAGCCGTTTGAATATCAGAAGCGGGGCGGTGGTTAGCCGCCGCTGCATTGCATTTACTTTGAAGAGGCCATCACTATGCCAGATTATAAAATAGCACCCTCCATCCTGTCGGCGGATTTTGCGCGCCTGGGGGAGGAAGTGAGGAACGTGCTGGATGCCGGCGCGGATATCGTGCATTTCGACGTGATGGACAACCATTATGTCCCCAATCTGACCATCGGGCCGCTGTTGTGCGAGGCCCTGCGCAAGCATGGCATTACTGCTCCGATCGACGTGCATCTGATGGTCAAGCCGGTGGATCGCATTATCCCCGATTTCGCCAAGGCTGGCGCTACTTATATTACCTTTCACCCCGAAGCCAGTGAGCATATCGACCGTTCACTCGCCCTGGTGCGGGATTGCGGCTGCAAGTCCGGCCTGGTGTTCAATCCGGCTACCCCGCTGGATTACTTGAAGTATGTGATGGACAAGGTGGATATGGTGCTGCTGATGTCGGTCAATCCGGGTTTTGGCGGTCAGAAATTTATCCCTGCCACGCTCAACAAGCTGCGCGAAGCGCGCCGCCTGATCGATGAGAGCGGCTACGATATCCGCCTGGAGATCGATGGCGGCGTGAATGTGGGCAATATCCGCGAGATTGCGGAGGCGGGCGCGGATACCTTCGTCGCCGGCTCGGCGATTTTCAATACCCCCGATTACAAGGCTACCGTCGCTGCGATGCGCGCCGAGCTGGCTAAGGCCGGGAAATAAAATACAGAGCGGGTGTTGGGTTACGGTGTTGCTCACCTAACCCAACCTACATGAACCATGGGCTTTCGAATGCTTAAAAAACCGCAAATGGTGTTGATCGATCTGGACGGTACGCTGGTGGACAGTGTGCCGGACCTGGCATTTTGCGTGGATGCAATGATGGATCGCCTCGCCATGCCGCACCGCGGTGAGGCGCGGGTGCGCGAGTGGGTAGGCAATGGTGTCGAACGGCTGGTGCGCCGGGCTCTGATCAATCAACTGGATGGTGAACCGGACGAGGCTTTATATGAAAAGGCGCTGCCGGTTTTCATGGAACTCTATGCCGAGAACACCAGCAAGCGCAGCCATCTTTATCCGGGTGTCCGTGAAGGGTTGGATTACCTGGCAGGGGCGGGCTATAAGCTCGGCTGTGTGACCAACAAGGCTGCGGCGTTCACCGAGCCCTTGCTCAAGGACATGGGTATCCGTGACCATTTCGAAATCGTGGTGAGTGGCGATACGGTGGCGAAAAAGAAGCCCGATCCCATGCCGCTGCTGCATGCCGCCGCATTCTTCGGTATCGAACCGTGCCACGCCCTGATGGTGGGCGACTCGATGAGCGACGTCAAGGCCGCGCGCGCTGCGGGATTTCAGATTGTGTGCCTGACCTACGGCTACAATCACGGCATTGATATCCGCGAGTCCCAACCCGATGCGGTGATCGACTCCATGGCGGAACTGCGGGGTTTGCTGGAACCCGCGGTCTAAGGAATATTTCTGGCCATGTTACACGACGAATTCCAGAAGCTCTCCGCTCAGGGATACAACCGCATCCCCTTGATGCGCGAGGTGCTGGCCGATCTCGATACGCCGCTCAGCGCCTATCTCAAGCTGGCAGACGGTCCCTATTCCTATTTGTTCGAATCGGTGCAGGGGGGCGAGAAGTGGGGGCGGTATTCCATCATCGGCCTGCCGTGCCGGACCATCCTGCGGGTTGCGGGGCACGACATTACTGTGGAAAAGGACGGCGCGGTGGTGGAAGCCCTGCGAGCCAATGATCCCCTGGCCTGGATCGAAGATTTCCGCGCCCGTTACCGGGTGCCGGAGGTCGCTGGCTTGCCGCGCTTTACCGGCGGCATGGTGGGCTATTTCGGTTATGACACGGTGCGCTATGTCGAGGCCCGTCTGGCGAAGTGTGCCAAGCCTGACCCGCTTGGCACACCCGACATCCTGTTGATGGTCTCTGATGAAGTGCTGGTATTCGATAACCTGCGCGGCAAGCTGTATGTGGTGATCCACGTCAATCCCGATATCGACCAGGCATGGAACAAGGCGCAGCAGCGTCTCGATACGCTGGTGCAAACCTTGCGCGAGGCCACGCCCCGTCCGCCCACGCCGCGCCGCGCGTTGCAGGTGAACGAGGAGGATTTCGTCTCGGGGTTCACCCGGCAGGGTTTCGAGTCCGCCGTGGAACGGGCCAAGGAGTATATCCTGGAGGGCGATATCATGCAGGTGGTGCTGTCGCAGCGCCTCTCCATCCCTTATCAGGCCGCGCCGCTTGATCTGTACCGCGCCCTGCGCAGCCTCAATCCCTCGCCGTACATGTTTTATATGGATCTGGGCGGCTTCCATGTCGTCGGTTCCTCGCCGGAGATCCTGGTGCGCCTGGAGGACGGTCTGATCACGGTGCGGCCCATTGCGGGCACTCGTCGGCGCGGTGCCAGCGAGGCCGAAGATCGAGCCCTGGAGCAGGACCTGCTGGCCGATCCCAAGGAGCGCGCCGAACACCTCATGCTCATTGACCTGGGGCGTAACGACGCAGGCAGGGTGAGCGAGACGGGCAGTGTAACTGTGACCGAAAAGATGGTCATCGAACGCTACTCTCATGTCATGCACATCGTCTCGAATGTCACAGGAAGGCTCATGCCGGGCATGACCGCCATCGACGTGTTGCGCGCCACCTTCCCGGCGGGCACCGTGAGCGGCGCGGCCAAGGTGCGCGCCATGGAAATCATCGACGAGCTGGAGCCGGTCAAGCGCGGTGTCTATGCGGGCGCGGTGGGCTATATTGGCTGGAATGGCAACATGGACACCGCCATCGCTATCCGCACCGCCGTAATCAAGGATGGCGTGCTGCACATCCAGGCTGGCGCAGGCATCGTCGCCGACTCCGTGCCCGCCATGGAGTGGGAAGAGACAATGAACAAGGGGCGGGCGATTTTCAGGGCGGTCGCTATGGCTGAGGCGGGGTTGGACGGCGTGCATCGCTGAGGGAGCTTGATCCATGAAAACGACCTACTATCCTCAGGATGATATTCTGGAAATCCAGTTTGGTGATAAGCCGATTGTTCGGGAGATATCTCAAGACTGGAATGTGAACGTGAGTTATGCAGCCGATGATTCGATTGTCGAGATCGTGATCCTTGATGCAATCAAGTCTGGATTCATGCCCTTTCACAGCGGCGGGGAACGGCAGGCTGCGTGAGCTTTTGCGCGGAATTTCCATTCCGGGCTGAAAATTAGAGAATAGGAGGGTGCAGGCCGTATGCTGCTGATGATCGACAACTACGACTCCTTCACCTACAACCTGGTGCAATATCTGGGCGAGTTGGGTGCGGATGTGCGGGTGTATCGCAATGACCAGATCACGGTGGATGAGATCGCGCGTCTGGCGCCGGATCATATCGTGATCTCACCGGGGCCTTGCACGCCCAATGAGGCGGGCGTTTCGGTTGCGGCTATCCAAGCCTTTGCCGGCAAGATTCCGCTCTTGGGTGTTTGCCTGGGGCATCAGAGTATCGGCCAGGCATTCGGCGGACGCGTCATCCATGCCAGGCAAATCATGCACGGCAAGACCTCCATGATTTATCACAAGAATGCGGGTGTGTTTCGCGGGCTATCCAATCCCTTCGAGGCGACGCGTTATCATTCGCTGGTGATCGAAAAAGAGACGCTGCCGGATTGCCTGGAGATCACTGCGTGGACTGAAACACCTGGCGGCGAAATGGACGAAATTATGGGCGTGCGCCACAAAGAATATGCCGTGGAAGGGGTGCAGTTCCATCCGGAATCCATTCTCACCCAGCACGGCCATGCGTTGTTGAAGAATTTTTTGCAAATTGAGCGCTGAGGTTTTAAGACAAATGGACATGCCATCCGCCATCCGCGCCGTTACCGAGCGCCGTGATCTGACGTCCATGGAAATGACGGACGTCATGAGCACGATCATGAGCGGCGGGGCAACGCCTGCGCAGATCGGTGGATTTCTGATCGGCTTGCGCATGAAGGGCGAGACGGTGGATGAGATAGCCGCTGCCGCCCAAGTGATGCGCGAGTTGGCGGCCAAGGTGGAGATAAGCGGCCCGCATCTGGTGGATACCTGCGGCACCGGCGGCGACGCCGCGCACACCTTCAATATCTCCACCGCCAGCGCCTTCGTGGCCGCTGCTGCCGGGGCTCGTGTAGCCAAGCACGGCAATCGTTCCGTGTCCAGTAAGTCCGGCAGCGCCGACGTGCTGGAGGCCGCGGGCGTGCGGCTCGATCTGACGCCGCACGAGGTGGCGCGCTGTGTAAATGAGGTGGGCGTGGGGTTCATGTTCGCGCCCGCCCATCACGGCGCGATGAAGCATGCTATCGGCCCGCGCCGCGAGATGGGCGTGCGCACCCTGTTTAACGTGCTTGGCCCGCTTACCAATCCGGCAGGCGCGCCGAATCAGGTGATAGGTGTATTTGACGATGCCTGGCTGGTTCCGCTGGCGCAAGTGTTGGCGCGGCTGGGCAGTGAGCACGTGTTGGTGGTCCACTCTGAAGATGGCATGGACGAAATCAGCATCGGTGCCGCGACCAAGGTCGCCGAGCTGAAAGAGGGGAAGGTGAGCACCTATAGCGTCACGCCGGAACAGTTCGGCATGCAGCGTGCGGCCATCGACGCGCTGAAGGTGAGTGACGCGCAGCACAGTCTCGTGATGCTGCGCACGGCGCTGGACAACACGCCGGGTCCGGCGCGGGATATCGTGACGCTGAACGCCGGGGCGGCGATCTATGCGGCAGGCCTGGCCGGGACACTGGAGCAGGGCGTGCGCAAGGCCAGCGATGTCATCGCCAGTGGCGCGGCGCGCGCCAAACTGGAAGCGCTGATTAAGTTCACTAACAGTTTTGTGTTGGCCTAAGCCGAAAAAAAACAATGACCCAAACCCCCGATATTCTCAAAAAGATTCTCAAGCGCAAGGCCGAGGAGATCACTGAGCGCAGTGCCGCGCTGCCGATGCGCGAGTTGAGCAAACAGGTGGCCGCCGCGCCCGTACCGCGCGATTTTGTGGGCGCGATCGAAGCCAAGCTGGCGGCGCGTCTTCCCGCTGTTATCGCCGAAATCAAGAAAGCCTCTCCCAGCAAGGGCGTGTTGCGCGCGGATTTTCATCCCGGTGAAATCGCGGCCAGTTATGAACGTGGCGGGGCGGCGTGCCTGTCGGTGCTGACCGATGCGGATTTTTTCCAGGGCGCTGAGGCCTACCTGCAACAGGCGCGCGCCGCCTGTTCATTGCCGGTGTTGCGCAAGGATTTTATCATTGACCCTTATCAGGTCTATGAGGCGCGGGTGATTGGTGCGGACTGCATTTTGTTGATTGTCGCAGCGCTGAGTGATGCCACCCTGCTGGAGCTGGCGCAACTGGCGGATCATCTGGGTATGGCGGTGCTGGTTGAGGTGCATGATGCGCACGAGCTGGAGCGGGCGCTGAGGCTCGATACGACGTTGATCGGCATTAATAACCGCGACCTGCGCACCTTCAATACGGATCTTCAGATTACGCTGGATTTGCTGGGCAAGATCCCGCCGGATCGCATCGTGATCACCGAGAGCGGCATCCACACCGCGCAAGATGTCGCATTGATGCGAAGCCACAACGTTAATGCCTTTCTGGTAGGCGAGGCGTTCATGAAGGCGCCTGATCCAGGCGAGGCATTGCACAAGCTGTTTGGCAGTCAGCGAGGCGGTTAAAAAAGGGTTTGGCGCGCGAAGAGGCGGATCTGAATGCCTCATTGAAGGGCTTGAATACTACCCGGTGCGTTTTGATGGCGGGGGATAAAAACTCACGCGTCATACGTTAACGCATGGCGCGTGAGCCCCCTCCCACCGGTATATAAAGATCACTGAGAATCCAGCGGTCTTTTAATTTACGCTGTGTCACCAAACGCCCTTAACGATCGGTGACACAGAGCAATTATCGAGCTCCATTCACCACGATGGTTTTACCCGTCGCCGTGATGAGATTTTGATCTTCCAGGCTTTTCAGCACCCTTCCCACCATTTCCCGTGAGCAGCCGACGATGCGGCCCAACTCTTGACGCGTGATGCGTATCTGCATCCCGTCGGGGTGTGTCATGGCATCGGGCTCCTTGCACAGATCAAGCAGGGTGCGTGCTACGCGGCCTGCGACATCCATGAAAGCCAATCTGCCAACCATACCACTGGTTCGGCGCAGACGCAATGCCATTTGTGTGGCGAGTTCGAACAAGATATCGGGATCTTCCTTGGCCAGTTGGCGGAACCGCGTGTAGCCAATTTCCGCAACCTCGCATTGGCCGCGGGCACGCACCCAGGCGCTGCGTTTTTTCTGTTCGTCGAACAATCCCATTTCACCAAAAAAATCACCGGCATTCAGGTAGGAAAGTACGATCTCACGGCCATCCTCATCCTCGATGAGCACCGTCACCGAGCCATCGACAATATAGTAAAGAACATCAGGCGCATCCCCGGCATAGATCAGTACGCTCTTGGGTGGGTAGCGGCGCCGGTTGCAATGGGTGATGAAACGTTCTATTGCGGGGCTTTTGAGGGGTTTCTTGATAGCCATGGATTATCTCCTAAGGGTAAACGTAGTCCTGTCAGTATTAGCGGCCAATGATGAAAGTCTCTGAAGTGTCTTGTGATAAGCTTTGCGCTATCGAGGAATCAACGGAGGCTGCAATGAAGGCGCGTATCAAGTGGGTGCAGGATGTGATGTTTGTCGGCGAGTCGGAGACGGGGCACGCGGTGGTGCTCGATGGCGCGCCGGAGATTGGCGGGCGCAATCTGGGTATGCGGCCTATGGAGATGCTTTTGCTGGGCATGGGCGGTTGCACGGCGATAGATGTCATGCTCATCCTCAAGAAATCGCGCGAACAGGTAAAGGATTGCGAAATTGAATTGCAGGCTCAACGGGCGGACACCGATCCCAAGGTATTCACCGCCATCCATGTGCATTTCATCGTTACCGGCAAGGGCCTGAAAGAGGCCACTGTCAAGCGCGCCATTGATCTTTCGGCGGAGAAATATTGCTCGGCGTCGATCATGCTAGGCAAGACAGCGAGCATTACCCATGACTATGAGATCCGCGAGGAGGCCTAGCGCGATGATCAAGCCTAAACCCACGGCCGGCATGCGTCATGTTGCCCTGTTTGTGAAAGACCTGGAAGCCTGCGAACATTTTTATGTGGACTTGCTGTGCATGAAGGTGGAATGGCGCCCCGACCCGGACAATATTTACCTCACCTCGGGCAATGACAATCTCGCGCTGCACCGCGCCCCGGCGGGATTCGCGCCGGATGGCCCGCAACGCCTCGATCATATCGGGTTTATTATTGAGTCTCCGCAAGAGGTGGATGTCTGGTACGACTTTCTTCGCGCCCATGATGTGCCGATGAAAACCGTGCCGCGCGCACACCGTGACGGCGCACATAGTTTTTATTGCATGGATCCGGATGGAAATACCGTGCAGATGATTTACCACCCGCCGATAGCGGGTTCATGATGGGGTTCGCGGCCTAAAAAAAATACGGCGGGCCTTCCCTGGCCCGCCGTATTTTCCCGTAAAGTGCGCCCTGCGCACCGCTGTTTCTCTCACGGTGCGTGGAACGCACCCTACGTTCCCTTTATACCGAATCCTCGCGGTGGATGCGGATGGCGATGCGCTTGCCGTCGTCCTGTACACGGTAGTAGACTTCAAGCCCTTGCCCTGAGAGGAGGTTGCTCAGATCAAGCTTGATGCCGTCTTCAAGGATGGTGGAACTGTTGACGGTGACGATTATCTCCCCGGCGCTATTCGTGATCGTAACGGTGCCGTTCCCTTTGAAGCTCACCTTGCCTTTGATTTCCTTGTAAGGGCTGGAGGAGTCGTCGCCGCTGCCGCTTCTGCTGTCATCGCTGCCCAGCTTGAAAGATACCTTCTTCGCTACCAGCACGCCGTTGCTGACAAGGCCCTCCGCTTCGATCCTGGCGTTTTCCTTGAGGCTGGCCGGGGTGCCGTTTTCATAGCGGGTAGTGCTGTTCACGCGCACCGCCTGGCCGTTGACCTTGAAGTCATCGCCGGCAAGCCCGGTGACAAAGCCTTCGACCTCGACTTCCGAATCCGAGCTGATGCTGCTGCCGCTCAGCGAGCAACTGTCGTCCAATTTGATCCTGGCGGCTACCAACGTGTCGCCAGTCATTGATCCTTTGATTTCCGCGCATGCGGTGTTACCCCAGGTGCCAGTTGGTACTTGATTGGCGGTGGCATAGCTCACGCTGGTTGCGCCGATCATGAATGTTTTTGTGATGTCATTGAAGTTGCTGACGATACCCTTGAGTTCGAATTCCGACGATGCGGAGGTTCCTGTCTTGACTTCGACGCGGGTGGCGCGAATGGCGCCGGTGGCATCCCTTAGCCCGCTGACTTCAACGATATCGCCATTCTTCAGGGCGGTCAGGCCGGAGATGGGGGCGCTTGAGTCATCAAGCTCAAATTTCGTCAGACGATCCACTATTACAGTTTGCCCCAACACGGTGAACGTACCGGCCGTCGCATTTATGTTCTGCATTGGTCCCTGCACATCGTCGGCATATTTGACGCTCTTCGCCGCTGCTCTGCCGCTGGCATCTTTCTCCCATTCGATCTTCACCACCATGCCGATGCGCAAATCCCGTTCAGTTTTGTTTTCGCCCTCCACTTCGATGCGGGTGCCGCTCGGGATCTCGACCTCGACGCCATTGACGAACACGCTGCCGAAGCCGGTGATCGGTCCTTGACTGACGCCTCGGATGGCGGTGGGGCTGCTGCCGGTAGACGGGCTTCCACCGCCTCCGCCGCATGCGACGATGGCGGGTACCGCCAAGGCGGTGGTGACTGCTCTAACCAAAGTTTTGATGTTCATGGTAATCTCTCCTTGTGCGTAATGTTAAGTAGGTCGGTCGCCGTTATCGACTTATTTGGGAATTTATTCCCAATATATCAAAATGTCAAGCCCTCACTGAAAAAAATTCACTTAATGGCAACAAAAGAAGGGAGCGGTGGCAAGTTCAGCAGCAAGAAGGGGCCGGATTGTTGATGCCGGGGGCGAGAAAAACAGTTATTCGCAAAAGGCAGTAAAAGTAGTGCATAATACGCCGTTTTAGGATTGGCTGGCGCAGACGGGATGCTCCCGCGCGATGTGCGCTGGCCTGCTATTTATTTTAGGGGTCTCTGCCGGGTCCCTAAGTCGCGGGAGGATGTGACGTGGTAAAGCCACTCAAAAAGCTCAAGCTGCAAGGCTTTAACAATCTCACCAAGTCGTTGAGCTTCAATATCTACGACATTTGCTACGCCAAGACGCCCAAGCAGCGTGGTGAATATATCGAGTATATTGACGAGGCTTACAACGCCGAGCGGCTGACGCAAATCCTGACCGATGTTTCCAATATCATCGGCGCCAACATCCTCAATGTCGCACACCAGGACTATGATCCGCAGGGAGCCAGCGTTACCATGCTCATCTCCGAGGAACCGGTGGTCGCGCAGGATTTGTCCAACAGCGAAGCGCCGGGTCCGTTGCCCGAGTCTGTTGTTGCGCACCTCGATAAAAGCCATATCACTGTGCATACCTACCCGGAGAGCCATCCGGTCAGCGGTATCAGCACCTTTCGCGCCGACATTGATGTTTCCACCTGCGGGCGTATTTCGCCGCTCAAGGCATTGAATTACCTCATCCATCGCTTTGAGTCCGACATCGTTATCATGGACTACCGGGTGCGTGGTTTTACTCGTGACATCAACGGCAAAAAACTCTACATCGACCATAAGATCAATTCGATCCAGAACTATTTGTCTGAAGATACACGGGACCGTTACCAGATGATCGACGTCAACGTCTATCAGGAAAACATCTTTCACACCAAGATGATTCTGAAAGAGTTTGATCTGGATAATTACCTGTTCGGCACGGGGCAGAAGGATCTGTTGCCCAGTGAGAGCAAAAAGATCAAAAAAATGCTGCGCCGTGAAATGGCTGAAATTTTTTATGGGCGGAATTTGAAAAAAGGGTTGAGGGTGTAAGAACCTTGCGTTTCATAGCCGGGGGAGAGCTTATCTCCCCTCTTTCAGCTAAGGCAGTACCACGACACGCTGCAGCAGCGCCTCAAATTTACGCTCGAAGGCTTCCTTGTTTTGATCGCCGCTCTGAATGTAGCCAGCAACGTAACAACTTTCCTCGTCAGCTTTAACCTTGTCTTTTCTATGGCACCCGATATTCTTATTGATGGAGGTGCGTCCATTATCAATGATCGGCCGTCCATCATAAGGGGTGGCGCCATTTGAGACATCCAGCCAGCGTTTCCGGAACTCTTCGCCTAAATCCTCGGGTGGCTGGAGTACGCGCGATACAATTAATGCTTTGTCCGCGCCGATGGATTCGAGCAGACCAACCGCTCCAATGTTAAGCGAGGGTCTGTTGCCGTTGGTGGTGAAGTTGAAGCCAACCTCCAGGCGCGATCGCGCGCTGATCGACATACAATCAGCAGTGCATTCGAACGTAAATTGATTTGTATGTGCCGACACGGAGCCTTTGCCATCATAATTGATTTTTAGAGTGCCCAGGGGATCCGGCATCAGCTTCGGTAGTTTCATGAACGCATTCCAATCGCTGATAGCGCCGCCATAGGTGAAGTACACGAAATTAACCAGGGCCTCTGAATCTTTCTCGAAATCGGGCACGGCTTCGACTGGCGGAACAGCGAGCAGAATCACAAAACCTTCGGGTGTTGGCGAGAGGTAGGCAAGTAATTGCCGGTTGAGAAATGGAATGTCCCAGTGTTGCTCCTGCCAGGGGCGTCCGTAGTTGTCACGGAACCATCGGCTTTGCTGCGCTTGTCCCAGGGATGTGACTCGCCTGTTTTCGTAACCGGTATCCCGTTTGATGGGGAATGTCTTCAAGAACAGATCCATGAATTGTTTCGAATCGCCCATCAAATCTTGCAAGGCCACATTGTCCGGCTTGCGCAGGCGGCCCAGATAATAAGCTTGGCTTATGTTTCCGCCAACGACAAATCCATTCGCGCCCAAATCATTTCTGTAGATCTGCATTACTTGGCGCGGCTCCCAGTCGCCATCCGGACGTTTTGTGATCAGCACGGGTTCCTTGACCGTCAACGTTGTGGAAAGGAGCTTCCGCGAGTTCGGCCCTTGAGGAAAGATGTTGCTGCCATGACGGCTGAAAATTGCCGCCAGTTGAGCGGCTGAGAATTGCGCCACACTGGGCTGCAATTTTTGCCGGAGATCCTTGGGTGATAAGGGGAGATCCACTTTTATATCGAGGGTATTCGTGTCAGCAAAATCCATATTAGGCAGTTGGTAAGTCTGCAATCGCTTCATCACCGCTTTATCGTCCGGTGCATCGAAGACCTCTTTCAAAGGTAATGCGTAGTTCAAGTTTTCATTGGGTGATTTGGCGACGACTATGCCGAGTACGTTGCCGTTTCTATCCAGCAAGGGTCCTCCGCTGTTGCCGGGTGAGGCTGCGGCGGAAAAGCGTATCCACTTCCATTCGCCATTGCGATCCTCAGGTGTGTCGGAAGTGTATGTCCCGTCGCGTATCACGATGCCATCCCCCAAGGCATTGCCTACCGCGAACACGGGTTCGTTAATGGGTGATGTCTGGGCTGGTGTTAAGAATTTGGCTGGTTTGAAATCTTTTAAGGTAAATGCAACGAAATCACGTTGGTAAGAGTATTTAACGATTTTGTCGATTTCATACACCGTCCCTTTGGTGTCGCGGAGCATCGGGACTCCGTAAAGTGTTGGCGAGTGCAGGCTGAGTACATGCGCGGCGGTTATCACTCGCCCGTTGGGGAGCGCAAAGGCAGTCCCAATGGAGACATATTTATCTTTCCGGTATGAAAAAGGCAGGAGGTCAAAATTGATGGGCTGGTCGTAGCTGATTTTTGTTTCATCAGGCTTGGGTACAACCACCTCGAAAATGGTCTCCTTGATGAGGGCGACTTGTTCAGGCGGCAGCGTCAATGCGTTCGCCAGTCCGGGCATGACCATGCCGGCCAGCAGGCTTGCCATTATTATTTGTGTCAAATTACATGTGGCGCGGCGGCTGATTTTTTTCAGCACTTCGGGGGTGTTACGCATGACTTTACCTTGTTGGGTGTGAGGTTGTTTAGGAGTGGGGAAAATGCCGGATGACTCTTTGCTCGCTGCGCGGTAGGGATAGCGCCAAGGTTATAGCCGATACGCTGTTAGCGTCATCACGCGCGAAACAAGCCCCATCAGTTTTTTGATCGGCCATGGCAACGCCGCGCCGCCTGCTTCCAGGGCGACGGTTGCATGGTGGGTTTCATCCTCTTTCATTTGCTCAAGTATCGCCCGGCTTTTAATGTCTTGGGGCGGCAGGTGCCGCAGGTGATCCTCCAGATGTTTCACCACTTGGTGTTCGGTCTCTGCCACAAAGCCCAGGCTCCACTTGTCGCCTGCCGCGCCTGCCAGTGCGCCGATGGCGAACGATCCCGCATACCACGCCGGGTTCAGCACGCTGGTGTGGCTGCCCAGCTCCTTGATGCGTCCCTCGCACCAGTCGAGATGATCGTTTTCCTCCAGTGCCGCGCGTTCCATTTTTTCGCGCACCTCGGGCAATTTTGCGGTGAGCGCCTGCCCCTGATAGAGCGCTTGGGCTGAGACCTCGCCCGCGTGATTAACACGCATCATACACGCTGCGCGGCGCCGTTCTTCCTCTGAAAGCGCGGCGTCCTCATGAGTATCGGCAGGAGTGGGGCGTTCGGTGACCTGCGGCTTGCCGAACACGGTGCGGACCGCCTGGTCGAGATTGATGAGCAGGTGGTCAATGGGGGAGTAGTGGCGCATTCGATAAAGATACAAGAGTCATGTGATAAGTAGCAAGCTGTGGCAAGGCCGGCATGGGCTTATTTTGCTATGCGCATCTGTCTTTCAAGCAGAGTCGCAGGGTGGATTACTTCGACATCTGTGCCGGTTTCGCGTAGCCCCGCGGCCAAATGCAGGGCGCAGCCCAGGTTGGAGCTGACCAATATTTCCGCGCCCGGGGCCTTTAGCGCCTCCAGTTTATCGTTGCGCAAGCTATCGGCAAGCGCAGGTTGGGTGATCATGTAGGCGCCCGCCGCGCCACAGCACTGGGTATTTCCCGGCAGGGGGATCAGTTCGATGCCGGGGATGTTGCGCAGCAGGGTATAGGGGGGAGTCTGCTGGTGCAGTACATGGCGCAGGCTGCACGGTTCGTGGACTGCGACCCGCTTGTGGAGCGGCGAGAATGTGATGCCCGCCGGCCAGGTGATGCCCGCGAGGAATTGGCTGATATCCTGCACCGAGCGCGCGAAGGGCTGCGCCCGTTGATCGTCAGTGATGATCTGATCATATTCGGCAAGCTGCGCGCCGCAGCCGCTGGCGGCTGAGATCACGGCGTCCGCTTGCAGTGACGCGAATGCAGCAAGGTTTTTTTCTGCCAGTTGCCGTGCCTGTACAGGTTGCCCATTGTGCAGATGCAGCGCCCCGCAGCACGCCTGGGTGCGCGGCACGTGAACGCCATAGCCGCAGGCGGTCAGCAGGCGGATTGCCGCATCCAGGGTGGTGGTATCCATCATCTCGGCGACGCATCCGGTAAACAGCGCTACCGTGCCGCGCGAATCAGAGCGTGGCGGATAATAGTCCTGCCAGGCAGGGGTGGGTGGGAGAGACGGCAGCAGACCGTCCAGCCGCCCGGTGCCGGTGAGCCGCACCAGCCCGCTCGCGCGGGCCAGCCGTTGGAGGCCGGAGCGCTGGTAGAGGCGCAGTAGCCTGGCGACAAAGCGCAGCAGCGGCTTGCGGGTGATCAAGCCGTACATGGCGGCTTCGCGTGTTGTCTGTGCCCGTTGGCTATTAATGAGCGCACGCCCCGCGTCGATGATCGTCCCATAGTGCACGCCGGAGGGGCACACATCCTCGCAGGCGCGGCAGGTGAGGCAGCTTGCCAGATGCGCCTCCAGGCGTGGCGTCAGCGCCAGCCGCCCGCCCGCCAATCCCTCGATCAGAGCGATGCGCCCGCGCGGAGATTCACCCTCGTTGCGCGTCTTGGTGTACGTAGGGCAGTGCGGCAGGCACAGGCCGCATTTCACGCAGAGGTCGGTTTCTTTTAATAAATCAGCCACAAGTCGAAAATTCTCTGAAAAACCAATATTGTACGTGATTGTTGTGCGAATTTTCCGGGGTATGCGGGTAAAATTTTAAGGGACAGCCCTGATTTCCCATGCAGTTGCTCTTTATCCATGGCTGGTTAAGGGGTATCATTTCCGCCCTTATACTTCTCGATCATCAGGGCGCCATGCCCACAAAAAACTATGCAGATCGGTCCGTACAAGCTCATCAATAACCTGGTGCTCGCCCCTATGGCGGGCGTGACAGACCGCCCGTTCCGGCAGTTGTGCAAGGAACAGGGTGCAGGCATGGCCGTGTCCGAAATGGTGACGTCCAACTCCTTGCTGTGGGGCAGTGCCAAGACCCTGCGCCGCGCCAACCACGAGGGTGAGACCGAGCCCACATCGGTACAGCTCGCCGGGGCCGATCCTGCCATGATGGCCGAGGCGGCACGCTATAATGTGGACAATGGCGCGCAGATCATCGATCTCAACATGGGCTGTCCGGCGAAGAAGGTGTGCAATGTCATGGCCGGTTCGGCGCTGTTGCAGGATGAGCTGTTGGTGGGGCGGATTCTCGATGCCGTGGTGGCTGCCGTGAATGTGCCGGTAACCCTCAAAATCCGCACCGGCTGGGATAAAAACCACCGCAACGGCGTGACCATCGCGCGCATCGCCGAGCAGGCCGGCATCCAGGCGCTGGCGGTGCATGGCCGCACCCGCGCCTGCGGTTACACGGGGGATGCGGAATATGACAGCATTGCCGCCATCAAGGCCGCTATCAACATTCCAGTGATTGCCAACGGCGATATCACCACGCCTGAAAAGGCCAAATTCGTGCTCGACTATACGCGTGCCGATGCCGTTATGATCGGCCGTGCCGCGCAGGGGCGGCCGTGGCTGTTCCGTATTATCGATCATTTCCTGAAAACCGGCGAAGTGCTTCCCGATCCCTCGGTGCCGGAGATACGCCGCATCATGCTGAATCACCTGCACAGGCTTTACGAGTTCTACGGCGAGCGCACCGGTGTGCACATGGCGCGCAAGCATATTTCCTGGTACAGCAAAGGCCAGCCGGGCGGCGGCGCGTTCCGCCATGAGGTCAATAAGCTGGAAACCATCGAACAACAACTCGCCGTGACGCGTGACTTCTTCGACCGCCTGGAAATGGGCATGGAGATGGCCGCATGAGCACGTCTCCAACAGAAGCGCGGGGAGAAATATCGGCCTCCATGTCATGCGAACGCCGCAAAAGACCGCTGTCTGGTTGCGTCGAAACCGCCCTGGTGAATTATTTCAAAGATCTGGATGGACATACTCCTTCCGGCGATCTCTATCAGATGGTGATCAGCGAGGTGGAGCGCCCCCTGCTGGCAGCGGTGATACAGCATGCGCGTGGCAACCAGAGCCTGGCCGCGGAAATACTCGGCATTAATCGCGGCACCCTGCGCAAGAAGCTGCAGCAGTATGGCCTGGAATGACACTTATTGAACTTGCCACGGAGGCACAGAGAACACGGAGAATAATTACGCTGCCTTAATACAATAATCTCTGTGCCTCCGTGGCAAAAATCGAAAAAATTGTTACTCCGAAATTAGAGAATTAACCATCCCATGCAAGACAACACCCCCATCAAACGCGCGTTGATCAGCGTATCCGACAAAACCGGCATCATCGACTTTGCCCGCCGCTTGCGTGAGCGCGGCGTTGAAATTCTCTCCACCGGCGGCACGGCCAGACTGCTGGCTGATAATGGCATTGCGGTAATTGAAGTTTCCGATTACACCGGCTTTCCCGAGATGATGGATGGGCGCGTCAAAACCTTGCATCCCAAAATTCATGGCGGCTTGCTGGGGCGGCGCGGGGTCGATAATGCCGTGATGGCGCAGCACGGCATCGGCCCTATCGATCTGGTGGCGGTGAATCTCTATCCCTTCGAAAAGACGGTTGCCAAGCCGGACTGCACGCTGGAAGACGCGATTGAAAATATCGACATCGGTGGACCTGCCATGCTGCGTTCCAGCGCCAAGAATCATGCTGCCGTCACTGTGGTGGTGGACGCCGCCGACTACGATAAGGTGCTGGCCGAGATGGATGCCAACAACGATGCCGTCAGCGCGGCAACGCGCTTTTCGCTGGCGGTCAAAGTCTTCGAACACACTGCACGCTATGATGGCGCGATAGCCAATTATTTTGGCGCGATACAGGACAACGGCGAACGCGGTCGCTTTCCGCGTACCTACAGCGTGCAATTCGCCAAGGCCCAGGATCTGCGCTATGGTGAAAATCCGCACCAGCAGGCTGCGTTTTACGTCGAGCGCGAACAGCGCGAGGCCAGCGTCAGTACTGCCCGTCAGATTCAGGGTAAGGAACTTTCATTCAACAATATCGCCGACACCGATGCCGCGCTGGAGTGTGTGAAATCCTTCGCTGAAGGCCCGGCCTGTGTCGTCGTTAAACACGCCAATCCGTGCGGTGTGGCGCTGGGCTCCACACTGCTGGAGGCGTATGACCGCGCCTATGCCACTGACCCTACCTCCGCCTTCGGAGGAATCATCGCCTTCAACCAGCCGTTGGATGCCACTACTGCCAAGGCGATTATCGAGCGCCAGTTCGTTGAGGTGATTATTGCACCGGCCGTGCTTGATGATGCCCTGCCGATTCTTGCGGCCAAAAGCAACGTGCGGGTGCTGGCGTCCGGTGCATGGGGGGGCGAACGTGCGGCTGGCTTGGATTACAAGCGTGTCACCGGCGGTCTGCTAGTGCAGGAGAGTGATGTGGGGATGGTGAATCTTGCCAATCTTCAGTGGGTCACCCGTCGCGCACCCACTGAACAGGAAATGCGCGATCTGCTCTTCGCCTGGAAGGTCGCCAAGTTCGTCAAATCCAATGCCATTGTGTACTGCAAAGACAACACGACCATCGGCATCGGTGCAGGCCAGATGAGCCGTGTCTATAGCGCACGCATCGCCGCCATCAAGGCCGCCGACGCAGGACTAAAGGTCAAAGGCTCGGTGATGGCCTCCGACGCCTTCTTCCCGTTCCGCGACGGCTTGGACAGCGCCGCCGAGGTAGGCATCACCGCCGTCATTCAGCCTGGCGGATCAATGCGTGACCAGGAAGTGATCGACGCCGCCAATGAGCATGGCATTGCCATGGTGTTTACGGGTATGCGGCATTTCAGGCATTGATGCTGCAAGGGAGTGGCGTGCGCCATGCGGCGCTGCTCCCGCCCGGTTTTACTCTCCTGCCCCCTTACCCGCCTCTCGCAGTTTCTTTCCCCCAGCTTTTTGCCACCCATTCTGCTGTGAAAAACCGGGCAGATCATTAAAGTTTTAATCATCAAATACCGCTAAATAGGAGCACGAAAAGGAAAAGACGTTAATCTTTTTCAAGTGCCATTGGCTGGATATCATTACGAGTGGAAATTATGAGCAACAGTACCTCTTCATTGCAAACCCTGTATCGGCGGGGCGACAAATTTATGACCATCATCAACTGGCTGTTGCTGGTTGTCTCGTTGATGCTGGCCGCATGGCATGACACCTGGTTTGCGGCCTTTGTGATTGGCCTGCCGGCTGCCATCGTTTCCACCGCGATGTATTTCATGCTGCCGGGCAATCTGGCTACCCGCTTGACGAATGCCATTACTTTCATGGTTTTTGCGGCGCTGCATATCCATCAAAGCCATGGCATGATCGAGATGCACTTCAGTATATTCGCGCTGTTGGCTTTTTTGCTCTATTACGTGGATTGGAAACCCATTGTCACTGCCGCAGTAGTGATTGCTGTTCATCATCTGGCCTTCAGCTTTTTACAGGAAGGCGGCCATGGTGTGCATATCTTCGAGCATCACAACGGGATTGGCATAGTACTGATTCACGCCGCTTTTGTTGTCTTTGAGACCGCAGCACTGGTGTTGCTTGCTATTAACTTTCGCAAGGATGCGGCTCAATCCGAGGAGCTGCGTGAAATTGGCCAACACTTGAATATCAGGGATGGCATTGTCGATCTCAGTTTCCGTTCAGCCAATGCCAGCAGCGAGTTCGCGCGCGGCTTTAATGAGTTCATGCAGGCTCTTCACAATGCCATCGGAAACGCCAGGACTGTTTCCCAAACGCTAGGTGCTTCCATGCGGAAAATGCAGCAAACCACCACCCAGGCCAATGAAAATGCTCAAAGACAATTGGCCGAGACCAGCCAGGCGGCCACAGCCATAAATGAAATGACTGCCTCAGTGCAGGAAGTGGCGAGGAGTGCGGAACAGGCTGCCCAGGCTACAACTAATGCCGATCAGGAGACCAAAGCCGGCCAATTTGTTATCGATCAGGCGCGCCAATCGATACTCGATCTCGCCAATGAGGTAGAGCAATCGGCCGCTGTCATTCAAAAACTTGAGCAGGACAGTCAAGGTATCAGTATGGTGCTGGATGTGATCAAGGGCATCGCCGAGCAAACTAATCTGCTGGCCTTGAATGCGGCCATTGAGGCGGCACGCGCAGGTGAACAGGGCCGTGGCTTCGCGGTTGTGGCAGACGAAGTGCGTACCCTCGCCAGCCGCACCCAACAGTCCACTGCTGAGATCCGGTCGATGATAGAAAAGCTCCAAACAGGTTCGAAGAACGCTGTCGTGGCGATGCAAGAGGGTAAGGCAAGGGCTCAGCATGGCGTGGAGCAGGCCAACCGGGCAAGCGATGCCTTGCAAGCCATCGCCAATGCGGTATCGGCCATCCGCGACATGAATCTGCAGATCGCCAGTGCCGCAGAAGAACAGGGCGCCGTGGCCGAAGAAATCAACCGCAATATTCACAGCATTAACCATTCAGCTGGCGATAATGCCGAAAAGATGCAGCAGGTTAGTCAAACCAGCGGAAAGGTGCTGGATCTTGGCGATCAGCTTGGTGATTACGTGGGGCTATTTAAGGTATGATCCTAAAATAGCGTGGTGCCTCCTACAGCAGCTTGTCCGGGGGCTGGGATTCCTCTGGTCTAGAAAAGTCAGAAAACGGAACATTTTTGGTTCCGGCTCGTCCGGCTTAGGGATTGGAAAATTCCGCGTTACATGTGAGCTTATGCCGAGCACAACCTTCGCCTCCCAAGGCTTTGTAGAGGGCGATGCGGGTGCTCATGAGCTGCCAACGGTAACTCACGAAAACCTGTTCCGCGTTGAACGCATCGCGGCTTGCATCCAGAATTTCCAAATAGGTGGCTATACCTGCCTTCTCCCGTGCCTTTACGCGCTCAAAGCGTGTCTGTTGCGCGCGCACGTTAGCCTCCTGGGCGGTCACTTGCTCGGTATATGTGGACTGGGCGGCAAGCACATCGGACACTTCGCGGAAGGCTTGTTGAATGGTTTTTTCATAATCGGCCACGGCCTGAACCTTGCGGGCGTTGGCCACATCCAGGTTTGCCTTGTTACGCCCCGCATCAAACAAGGGTAATCTCAGCACAGGCTGAAACACCCATGCCTCGCTGCCACTGCCAAACAGAGTCGACAATGCGCTACTTGCCATACCCAGGTTGGTGGTGAGTGCAATGCGCGGGAAAAAGGCTGCACGAGCAGCGCCGATGTTAGCGTTCGCGGCGATGAGCCGCTGTTCTGCGGCAAGTACGTCAGGCCGATGGAGCAAGACCTCCGAGGGCAACCCCGGCGCAAGCCCGTCCATCAGGGATTGGCTGGCAGAATTTGCCGGTGCTGGAATATCAACCTCCATGCCGGTAAGCAGCCGCAGTGCGTTTTCCGCCTGCATGCGCTGGCGTTTCAGATCTCCTGTCTGGACACGCACCGATTCAGCCAGCCCTTCTGCGGCGAGCACATCAAGATCACTCGCCAGCCCGGCTCCCTGCCGCTTACGGATAAGTGTGAGGCTTTCCTCCCGCGTTTTTAATGTCTCTGTGGCAAGCCGCTCTTGCTCGGCGAGCTGCACACGCATAAGCCAGGTGCTGGCCACATCGCTGATCAATCCGATGCGGAAGCTCCTTGCGGCCTCCTCAGTTGCCAGATACTGCGACCTGGCAGCTTCACTCAATGCGGCCACCCTGCCCCAGAAATCCAGCTCGAAAGCTGTCAGGCCCAAAGCCAAATCGTAGCGGCTGAAGGTACGTGCGTTACCCGTCACGCTAACATTCGCCGGCGTACGGGAACGATTGAATGAACCTTGTGCCTCCAGGGTCGGGAAGCGATCAGCGCGCGTGACTCCCGCCAGCGCACGCGCCTCTTCGACGCGCGCGACGGCGATTTTGAGGTCGCGATTATGGTTGAGTGCCGCCTCTATGAGGGTGCGGAGCGATGGATCTGAGAAATATTCACGCCAGGGCATCAAGGGTGTGGCGGGTGCCTCACTAACATTGGGAAAGTGTTGTGGCACTGGCGCTGCCGGGCGTTCATATGTGGGTACCTGCGAGCAGCCGGCCAGTGATACAAGGGCAGCGGACGCAAGCGTGAGCCACGCCGTTTTTCTCGTTGAGGTTATGGACGAAAACTTTTTCTTAATCATGTTTCGTCTTCTCCCGTGACTGCGTAGGGAAGAGCCTGTGCACCACGATAAAGAATACAGGCACCAGGAATATAGCCAATACTGTTGCAGCAATCATCCCGCCAATCACGCCCGTACCCACCGCGTGGCGGCTGGCCGCACCCGCGCCCGTGGAAATGGCGAGCGGCATCACGCCCAAAATGAATGCGAAACTGGTCATAAGGATGGGCCTTAATCGCATTCGGCAGGCCTCCAATGTGGCGGCGACCAGTTCCATGCCATCATCGTGCAGCTTGCGGGCAAATTCGATGATGAGGATGGCGTTCTTGGCCGACAAGCCAATGATGGCAACCAGGCCCACCTTGAAGAACACATCATTGGGCAAGCCCCGTAGATGAACGGCCAGCACCGCACCGAGAACGCCCAGCGGTACCACCAGGACCACGGCAAACGGAATTGCCCAGCTTTCATACAGGGCTGCAAGTGCCAGGAACACCACAAGCAGGGATAGCGCGAGCAGGACGGGAGTTTGCGCCCCAGCGAGGCGCTCTTCAAAAGAAGTCCCCGACCATTCGAAGGCAAACCCCGCCGGCAGTTTGGCGGCGATCTCCTCCATGGCCTGCATTGCCTCGCCGGTCGAATGTCCAGGCGCAGGGTTGCCTGCGATTTTCATTGATGAGTTGCCGTTATAGCGGTCGAGCTTGGGCAGTCCCACAATCCATTTGGGGTTGGCAATCTCACCCAGCAACACCACTTGGCCCTGGCGATTTCTCACCGGGAGTTTCAAAAGATCATCAGGGGTCTTGCGCAGGTCGGCATCGGCTTGCATCTGTACTTTGAGAATGCGCCCGGCACGCACAAAGTCATTCACATACGCAACACCAACGGCAGAGCTAAGAGTGTTGTTAAGATCCGCCATGTCAATGCCAAGCGCTTGAGCCTTTTCCTGGTCGATATCCAGATAGACCTGCGGTCCTGCGTCCTTCCCTTCCCTTCCCTTCCGGCCGCACGCCTGCCAGACGCGGATGGAATAAAATGGAATCCGGGGAAATGTGGATGGAGTCACGGTGTTCCCCGGATTCCGCTCGCGCTTCGTCCGTGCTACTTGCTTTGTTTGATTTGGTGCGTGGGATGCACCCTACGCTCTTCGCTATAATGAGGCTTTGATCTCGGGCCAGTTAGCATTCTGGATGTAACTTTTAATCAATGACATTTTTTTACCCCATAAATCATCCTTGTTTGCAATTGCACCTCTTGCACTTTCCCTAAGTTTTACGGGCTCAGGATGTATGAGTACTATTTTGTTTTCAGCAGCAGAATATACCCAATCAAGAAGTCTTGTGTTGATGCCCTTATCCCCAAAACTATATCCGCAAATAACCAACCTCGAAGTCTCTCTTAGCCCCTTTAGAAACCAGCAAAGTAGGTCATCGTAAGGCGGCTCTACATATTGCAATATTTTATTAAACGAACCTGCTAAAAATTCAGGCCGTTCACTTCGCAGATATTGCATTTCACCGTTTCGGTTTTTGCTATACCAACGGTCGCCACCCAATGGAATAATGCCAAGTCCTTCTTCGAGTCGAAACCAATCCACCGAGCCATGGAGCTTGAATAAACGCACGTTTGAGATCTCCCCATCAAAGAGCTCAGGCTTCCAATATCGAACATCATTTACTGGACTATCAAAGCCATCTGTAAACTTTATTTTATGATTATTGAAGTACTGCTCTAGCAGAGTGTCGTGGTTGAGCGTGAAAACATCGATCCCCAATTCCTGATCTTTACAAGCATCTCCCATAAAGCTGAAATAATCGAGAGTATTTGGAGTATTTGGAGTATTTACTAGCAGTGCCCAAACAACATCATGGATATAGTTGGCAGCCTCAGACGCTAGTTTACTTAACTTCGATAGTTGGTGTGTGGACGGTAAAGGTTCGATATTCGCCTTGATTTTGTCAATGAAAGACTGGGCTGCGGGATTATCATACTCGCCCAATTCACTGTCTCTAATTTGGCTCACCAGATAGTAAAGATCTTCGTAATTTACATCTTGTAGTGGTCAAGTCTTTTTGGCCACGGTTTTATAGTCCATCCAATACTGCTTCTCTGCCGCATTCGGTGCCAGCCCACCGTTATGCGTGTGTGGC
>LNEJ01000025.1 GCA_001464965.1 Gammaproteobacteria bacterium Ga0074134 | reverse complement strand
AGAACAGGAGGAGTCGTCATGAACATTACTACACTCGGGATTGACTTGGCAAAGAACACCTTCAGTGTGCACGGGGTCGACGCCCAGGGCAAGACGGTGTAGCGCCAAAGTTGTAATGTCCCCTTTCTCCAAAGTAGAAATGTCCCCTTTTGAATTTTGTGGGGCCAGTGTCGAGGCTGCTGAATCGAAGCTGGGTAGGGCCTTGGGCAACGAAGGATAATTTCGTATCCACGTAGGTCAGCGTGAAAGGTGAGTTCTGAGTTGTTGTGCCCGTGGGTAACGTATACGTAAAGTCCGGAGTTGCACTTCCAACTTGATCTCGCACACCCTTCGTCAGCGGGTTACCGGCAGGATTGCCTGAAAGATAAAATGACAGTTCGTAGGCGCCCGGCTGCCCCTGTGCTGGGCAACCGACATGATGGACAAGGTCAGCCTAGCACGGTCGGCTGTCGCTGGAAAGGGGAGGCCGGGCGGCAGGGATGAGGGACGTGCGCAGCCGGCTTGGTTGTGAGGCCTAACCTGTTTTTATTTTTAAGGAAGCTCTGAATAATTCCATCCTGGAGTTCTCAGAGCACGAAAAGCATAGTGTGATTTTTTCCTTTCTTCATTTTCCAATCGTTTGTCGTGATCGGAAAATGCCAGCAGAACCCTTCGTTTCGCTCTTCCCTGCGCCGAGGAACCTCTGACACATCAGAGGTTCCTTGATTTAGTCATGGAGTTATCTATCAGTGAAAGTCCCCCACAATTTTGCCAGAGGATATTTATTGAGTGGTATTGCAAATCATTCTCATTTGCATTATCATCCTTATCGAATGATTTTGGAGCGGCTGGATTCGACAGCCGTGGTCTGACATAAGCGACGAGAGGTGGGCAACGTGTTTTTGCGGAAAAAAATAAATATTGCGGTATTGGTGGCGTTGGCGTGCCCAGCGGGGATGGTGCTGGCGCAGGAAGCCAAGGAAGAAAACAGGCCCGTCAAGGCGCCCACGGTGGAGGTGATCGGCAAGCCCGAGGCCCTGCAGAGCATCCCGGGTTCCGGCGAAGTGATCGACAAGAAGACCCTGGAGAACAGCCGCGTGTTCACAGTCAGCGAGGCGCTGCGCAAGGTGCCGGGGATCAATGTTCGCGACGAGGAAGGTTTCAGCCTGCGGCCCAATATCGGTATCCGCGGCCTCAACCCCACGCGTTCCACCAAGGTGCTGCTGCTGGAAGATGGCATTCCGCTTGCCTACGCGCCTTACGGCGACAATGCGAGCTACTACCATCCCCCGATCGAGCGCTTTGATCGTATCGAGGTGCTGAAGGGGTCGGGGCAGATCCTCTACGGACCGCAAACGGTAGGTGGCGTGATCAACTACATCACGCCGCTGCCTCCCTCCAGGCCGGGCGGCTCCGTTACGCTCACCGGCGGTAACCGCGATTACTTCAACGGCCGTCTCAACTACGGCGGCACCTGGGGCGGCAACGGTTTGATGTTTGATTATGTGCGCAAGCAGGGCGACGGGGCACGCGACAACACCCATTCCGAGCTGAACGACGCCAACATCAAGGCGGTACTGGGCTTGGGCGCCAACCAGGCACTGACGTTGCGCGGCAACTACTACAGCGAAGATTCCAACGTCACCTACTCCGGGTTGACCGAGGCGGAATACGCCGCCAATCCGCGTCAGAATCCGTTCAAAAACGATTTCATGAATGCCAAGCGCTACGGCGCATCGGCGACCCATGAATATGTCTTCAGCGATGACGTGGTGCTGACCACTAACCTCTACGGCTCAATTTTCCAGCGTGACTGGTGGCGGCAGTCGAGCAACTCCGGCCAGCGTCCGAACGACAGCGCGGACGCAGCCTGTGGTGGTATGGCGAACCTCAACACCACCTGCGGCAACGAAGGCCGTTTACGCAACTACTATACCTGGGGCGTCGAACCTCGGTTGCGCGTCAACCACGGCCTGTTTGGTGTGAGAAGCGAGGCCGACATGGGAATGCGTGCACATTTCGAGACCCAGGACCGCCGCCAGGAAAATGGCAATTTCCCCAGTTCACGTACCGGCAGTATCAGCGAGGACAACGAGCGCAAGAACCAGGCCTATTCCGCCTTCGTTCAGAACCGCTTTCTGATCAACGCCTGGACGGTGACCCCTGGTGTGCGCGTGGAGTCCATCAACTATCAGCGCACCAACCGCCTCGCCAACGGCGGCGCGGGTGTAAGTGGCAAGAACGATCTCACCCAGGTGATTCCTGGCATTGGCGCGACCTACACCCCGGTCAAGAACACCACGCTGTTCGCGGGTGCGCATCGCGGCTTCGCACCGCCGCGTACTGAAGACGTTGTCAGCAATACCGGCGGCTCGGTCGATCTGGGTGCTGAAAAGAGCTGGAACTATGAGTTGGGCGTGCGCAGCCAGCCACGTCCAGGTGTGAGTGTCGAGGCGACGCTTTTCCGTATGGACTTCCAGAACCAGATCATTGCTGCCAGTCTGGCCGGCGGCGCCGGGGCTACCCTCACCAATGCCGGTGAGACTCTGCACCAGGGCGCGGAGCTGGGTTTGCGCCTAAACAGCGGTGAAATGACCGGCTCGCCGCACAATGTTTACTTGCAGGCGGCCTATACTTATCTGCCTACGGCTAAATTCGTAGGTGCACGCACAGGTTGTAGTGGGACAGGGTTTACCTCCGCCGGGAGTTGTGTGTCCCCAAACGTGGCCAGTAGCGTAACGGGCAACCGTCTGCCCTACGCGCCGGAAAACCTACTGACCACGACGCTTGGCTATGCCCATGCGTCGGGATTCGATGCACGTGTCGAGGCGGTGCATGTGAGCGATCAGTTCAGCGATGATTTGAGTACTGTCGCACCCACAGCAAACGGACAGCGTGGCCAGATCTCCGGGTACACCATCTGGAACGCGGCAGTAAACTATCTGGTCAAGCCGATCAACACCACGCTGTTCCTGACGGCGAAAAACCTGACCGACAAGACTTACATCGTCGACCGCACGCGCGGTATCTTGCCCGGTAGTCCACGGCTAGTGCAGGCGGGTTTTACGTACCGGTTTTAGTTCTTGGTTTTTGTCTCTCCTGATCGCCACGGAAGGCGGTACTTCAGCGTTTGTCTGACAAGGGGCGCATCCCCTCCCGCGCCCCTTTTTTTTTTTGCTAACGCCCCCTGCTTGTCTGAATGGGTGCATCAGTTTTCAATTCGGCATGTGTTCGCGCGCGAACTCCGTTGACAATTCTCTACACTTACAAAAGTTGCACTTCAGAGTTGAATCCGCTCATTTGATTCTCCTTACGCCCAGTGGTGAGCACGTTGGAACCATGGGCGGTAGCGAAGGCGTGCCCGCCGGGATGAGATCGGTGGGAGTGTATAATGGCATTCTTGCAGTGCGTGCCGCGCATGGCGATTATCTGGCGGATGCAAGTGGAAAGAGCTACCCCATGTCGATGCCGCCTGGGCCGCGCCAGCGCCCCTGCCGCAGCCACTCCACCAGCGCTTGCTCAGCGATTATCGCGGCAAGGGTTTGCCTATGGAGCGAGTTGTTCTCGATCTGCACAGCGGGCGGATCGTTGGCGCGTGGGGGCCGTGGGTGATGGACGCGGCGGCCGTGGTGCTGATTTTTCTGGCGGCATCGGGTTGCTGGATGTGGCTGAGGCAGCGGCAGCGGCGCCGGACACATGAGATGCAGATGAAGGGAAAGTAATCATGAAACTTAGAACCTGTTCACGATTTCGATCAAGGGACCCAGCGCAAGGCAAAAGTGGCCGAAAAAGCGGAGCATACACGGAGTATGTGAGCATTTTGAGGCCATTTTTAACGCCGCGATGCGCCTTTCAGCGAGATCGTGAACGGGTTCTTAGAAATATCGGCTGGGTAGTTTTGCTAAGCATGGTGGCGGGAACAGCGCTTGCCGCAGGCGGTACCCAGGACTGGCGGAAAACGGGATCGGCCAATAAAAAGCTGGAGAAGCTCGTAGAGGCGCTGCCCGTTGCAAGTAACATCATGATAGAAATGGGGGAGCGTTATAAAAATCTCTACTGGGCGGCAAAACTAGAAAAATGGGAATTCGCTGAATATCAGGCGGAAGAAATGGAAGAGCTGATCGTAAAGCTGAAGGTTACGCACCCGGAGTTGAGAAGGACGGCGGACGAGTTTCTTGGCGGCGTATATCCACGTTTGCCGAAGGCCATCAAAACCCGCAATTGGGAAAAATTCACCGTCGCGTTTGAAGAGATGCGCACCGAGTGCATGGCGTGCCATGGTAAAAATGAGCATGGCTTCATCACCTTGCCCATCCCTAAAAAAGCGTCCAGCCCGGTGCTGGATATGGAGTGATAGACCCTAAGAACGGGTTCTAAAACATCTCCATCGGATCCACGTCCAACGCCCAGCGCACCTTGCGTGCCAGAGGCAGCTTTTCAAGGCGGGGTATCCAGGCGTCGAGCAGGCGGTGCAGATCGCTGCGGCGCGTGGCCTGCAGCAGCAGGTGGGCGCGATAACGGCCCGCGCGTTTTTCCATCGGGGCGGGCACAGGCCCCAGTAATTCAATGCCTTCCACTCTCTGTGTTTCCGCAGCGGCGCGCGCCTCACTGAGGAATCGCTGCGGGAGTTCACGGTTGCCAGCCTCGGCACGCAGCAGCGCCAGGTTGCTGAACGGCGGCAGATGTGTCTCGCGCCGCTCTTCCAGCGCCGCCGCGGCGAAGCTGTGATAGCCCTGGGTGATGAGCAAATGCAGCAAGGGATGATCGGGGTGGTGGGTCTGGATTACCACCTGCCCTGGTTTGTCTGCACGCCCCGCGCGCCCTGCGACCTGTACAATCAACTGCGCCATGCGTTCACTGGCGCGAAAGTCGGCACCAAACAATCCTTGATCCGCGTCCAGAATACCGGCCAGCGTGACATCGGGAAAGTGGTGGCCCTTGGCGAGCATCTGTGTGCCGATCAATATTTGACGTTCGCCTGTATGCACACTGTCCAGCAAGGCCTGTAAGGCACCTTTGCGCCGCGTGCTGTCGCGATCAATGCGCAGCACGGGGGTATTAGGAAAATGGCGCTGCAGCGCCTGCTCTATGCGCTCGGTGCCGTGCCCCAATGAGCGTAGATCCGCGCTGTTGCACTTCGGGCAGTGCTTGTCTATGGGGCGTTGCGTGCCGCAGTGGTGGCATTGCAGCAGGCGCGGCCCGTGGTGCAAAGTCAGCCGCGCATCGCAGCGCCGGCACTCGGCAACCCAGCCGCAATCGTGGCACAGCAGGGTGGGTGCGTAGCCGCGCCGGTTCAGAAACAGCAGCACCTGATTGTTGCCGGCAAGGTGGCGCGTGATCAGGCTGATCAATGGCTGGGACAGGCTGTCTTCCATGGGTTGGTGGCGCACATCCAGCACCTCGATAGCAGGGTGCAGCGCGCTACCTGCCCGTTCCGGTAGCGTGAGCAGGTGATAGCGCCCGGTGGTGACGTTATGCAGGCTTTCCAGGGAGGGTGTGGCGGAACCCAGGAGGATGGGAGTTTGCGCCTGGTGCGCGCGCATCACCGCCACATCTCGCGCCGAATAGCGAAAGCCATCCTGCTGTTTGAGTGACAGGTCGTGCTCTTCGTCAATAATAAATACGCCGGGCCGGGCCAGCGGCGTGAACACCGCTGAACGGGTACCGATGACGATGGGAGCCTGTCCGTCACGCGCCATCAGCCAGGCGGTCAGCCGCTCCCGGTCGGACAACCCTGAATGCAGTACTGCCAGCGGCACATTGAAACGGCGCCGGAAACGCGTGACAAGCTGTGGGGTGAGTCCGATCTCCGGCACCAGCACCAGCGCCTGAAGCCCTTGAGCAAGAGTCTGTTCAATGATGCGCAGATAAACCTCGGTTTTGCCGCTGCCGGTGACGCCATCCAGCAGAAATGCCTGGTAACGCCGCAACGAACCGCACACGGCGGTGACAGCCTCGTTTTGAGCGGCGTTTAATGATGGAGTGGGGTCGTTGGGTTTGTGATCTGGCGCCGCCAGACAGAGGCCTTCCTTGCTCTCCACCCAGCCTTTTTCAACGAGCGCGCGCATCGCTCCCCGCCAATCGCCGGGATGCTCCGCAAGCTGTTCAGCGATCATTCCGTCAGGACAGGCTTGCAACAGGCTCATCAGTGCCGCCTGTCGCGGGGCGCGGGCCAGGCCGCCTGTTGCAACAGCTTTGCCCGCCTCGGTCGGCAGCCAGCGGCGGCTTACCTGTATTTGCAGTGCATGTCCCAGGCGCAGCAGGGCAGGCAAGGCTGCGGAAAGCACCTCGCCCAAGGGGTGATGGTAGTAGCCGCTAGCCCACCTGGCGAGCTGCATGATATCCGGGGGCAGCGCCGGCTGTTCGTCCAGCACCTCCAACGCCGCCTTGAGCCGTGCGCCTTCCACCTTGCTTTGCGAGTCCACCTCCAGTAATACGCCAATCGTTTTTGTCCTGCCGAACGGCACGCGCAGACGCATGCCGGGCAGGAGTTGGATAGTGTCGCAGCCGGATGGGGGCAGGTAGTCAAAATTGCGGTGTAGCGGTGAAGGTATGGCAACGCGCAATATAGGCTGGGATATAGGCATGACATCATTTTAACAGTACGCCGTACATAATGGCTTAAGGAACATCTGATTTATTCAGAGGTTCCTCGGTACGTGGATGTGCTCTAAGCATTCCAGGACGGAATTTTTCAGGGCGTCCCTAAAGAAAAGCAAACAACAGGACGATATGAGCAATACCACTCTGTTTTAACCAGGACTTTATCGCTCAAAAAAGGAGATGTACATGATGACCCCCCATGAACTTGTCAAAGGTATCTCTGGCCTAGTTTCGCTTCCTGAAGTGTGCGTGCGGGTCAATGAAATGGCCGAGAATCCCCGTTACTCCGCCTCGGACATTGGCAGGGTGATCGGCCAGGACGCGGCGTTGACGGCGCGTTTGCTGAAGATTGCCAATAGCCCATTTTACAGCCACGTGTCACGTGTCGACACTGTGTCGCGTGCCGTCACCTTGATTGGTGCGCGGGAGTTGCGTGATCTGGTTGTGGCGACATCGGCGCTGCGGATGTTTTCAGGCATTCCCAGCACATTGGTCGATATGGACAGTTTCTGGCGCCATAGCATTTGCTGCGGTGTGGTGGCGAAGATGCTGGGGCCGCATTGCGGTGTGCTACATAGCGAACGCTTGTTTGTTGCCGGATTGCTGCATGATGTTGGGCATTTGATCATGTACACCAAAATGGCGGAATTGATGAAAGTGGTGGGGGTGCGCGTGCGTGATTCCGGTATCCCTGCCTATCTCGCCGAGCGTGATGTGATAGGTTTTGACCATGCACAGGTAGGCGGCGAGCTGATGCGCTTGTGGCGCTTGCCAGAGAGCCTGCAAGAGGTGCTGGAGTTTCACCATGAGCCAGGCAAGGCGGAGCAATATAGCCTGGAGACCGCAATCGTTCATATTGCCGGCGTGGCCGCAAATCAGGTGGAGCCGGACGGGGCGCGCAAGAAAGCGACGGAAACCGTGGATCCTGTGGCATGGGAAATCACAGGTTTGACGGAAGACCTGATTGAATCCATTTTGCCGGAAGCTCGCGCGCGGTTTGTTGAGGCACAGCTATTGTTGCTGCCGGGAATGAGAGCGGCACATTGATAATCGAAGTGGCCGAGAGTCCTCATGCTTGAGGTTTTTTCAGCCGTTTTTATTCATTCATCAATTCCGGCGACCAGCCTGCATCACGCGCCTTGCGGATCGCCTCGGCATGGATGCGTTCGTGGCGCTGGCGCATTTCCTCGGGCAGATATTTTACGAGATGGCCGTGGTTGTCCCATTCCTGGCAGACCTTGTCCATGATTATCTGAATCTGCGCCAAACTCCACCCTTCACACGTTTCTGTTTCCGGGATAATGCCGAAAACCCAGGCGTCTTTGATAACGCCGCCAATGGTGGTCATGCCGCCGAATTCATCGTTGGCTATGCCGACATAAATCTGGTCTTTTTTCACTAGGGTTTTCCTTTCAGGTGTGCTGATTCGCTGCTATTATACACCTGCTTGTTGATCAGGTTGCCGAACACTCTGCGAGAAAGATGAAAGATACGAGTCAGAATCCAGTCCGCGCGCGTATTGAAATCTACACCACCTTGATATGCCCCTATTGCGTGCGCGCCAAGGCGTTGCTCAAGCTGAAAGGCGCGGGTTATTTCGAATACAACATCGGTTTCGATGCGGAAGCCAGGGAACGCATGCTCGAGCGCGCCCACGGGCAGCGTAGTGTGCCGCAGATATTTATCAATGGCCGGCATATCGGCGGGTTCGACGATATGAGCGCGTTAAACCAGCGCGGTGAACTCGATACCTTGCTGGCTCAAGCCCCGATGGAGCCGGAAACATGAAAATCGGCACCCCGTTATCCCCCGGAGCAACACGCGTGATGTTGCTGGGCAGCGGTGAGCTGGGCAAGGAGGTTATCATCGCCCTGCAACGGCTGGGTGTGGAGGTGATCGCCGTGGATCGCTACCCCAATGCGCCGGGGCATCAGGTGGCGCATCGCGCGCATGTCATCAATATGGCCGACGGCGCGGCATTGCGCGCCCTGGTGGAGCAGGAGCGCCCGCATATCATCGTGCCTGAGATCGAGGCGATTGCCACCGATATGCTGGTGCGGATCGAGGAAGAGGGCCTGGCGGAGGTCATTCCCACTGCGCGCGCCGCACAGCTCACCATGAACCGCGAAGGCATCCGCCGCCTGGCGGCGGAAACGCTGGAGCTGCCTACCTCGCGCTATGCCTTCGCCGAAAGTCTCAATGAATTGAAAGTGGCCATCGACGGCGGCATTGGCTACCCGTGCATCGTCAAGCCGGTGATGTCGTCCTCGGGCAAGGGGCAGTCTACTGTCAATGAGCCCGAGGATGCCGCCACCGCCTGGGATTACGCAATGAGCGGCGGGCGCGTGAACCGGGGCCGGGTCATCGTTGAGGAGATGATCGGCTTTGACTTCGAAATTACCCTGCTCACAGTGCGGGCGCGGGGTGAATCTGGCGCGGTCGAAACCTATTTTTGTGAACCCATCGGCCACGTGCAGGTCAAGGGCGATTACGTGGAAAGCTGGCAGCCGCAGCCCATGAGCAGTGCGGCGCTGAAGCGCGCACAACAGATCGCCAAAGCGGTTACCGATAATCTCGGCGGGCGTGGCATCTTTGGCGTGGAGCTGTTCGTGAAGGGGGATCAGGTCTGGTTCAGCGAGGTCAGCCCGCGTCCGCACGACACCGGCATGGTTACCCTGATCAGTCAGGCGCAAAATGAATTTGAGTTGCACGCGCGCGCCATTCTGGGCTTGCCGGTGTCCACCGCATTGCGCGCCCCCGGTGCCAGTGCCGTGATCTATGGCGGCATGGAAGAACAGGGCATCTCCTTTGAAGGCGTCGACGAGGCGTTGCGTGTGCCGCAAAGCGATGTGCGCCTGTTCGGCAAGCCTGAAGCATTTGCGCGCCGCCGCATGGGCGTGGCGCTGGCTAATGGCGCAACCACTGACGAGGCGCGCAGCCGCGCCAAACTGGTGGCCAGTAAGGTCAGGCCGGTTAAGGGGTAGAACAAGGCTCCTGGCTTAAAAACCTGTTCACGATCTCGCTGAAGGGCGCATCCTGCTGACTAACCTCATATGAAAAATCGACAAGAGTTAACTCAATCCCGGTGCTGGGTCGTCAAAGTTGGCAGTTCGCTGCTTACCAATGACGGGCGCGGTCTGGATGAAGGCCTGATCGGCGCCTGGGCCGCGCAGATCGCCGCATTGCGCGCCAGTGGCATCGAGCTGGTGCTGGTCTCCTCTGGCGCTGTGGCCGAAGGCGTGAAGCGGCTGGGCTGGACGCGCCGCCCCAACGCGCTGCATGAATTACAGGCCGCAGCGGCGGTGGGGCAGATGGGTCTGGTGCAAACTTACGAGACCTGCTTCCAGCGCCACGGCATCCGCACCGCGCAGATCCTGCTCACCCACGACGATCTCGCCGACCGGCAGCGTTACCTGAATGCGCGCAGCACCTTGCGCACCCTGCTTGCACTGGGTGTGGTGCCGGTGGTCAACGAAAATGATACGGTGGCGGTGGAAGAAATCCGTTTCGGCGACAACGACACCCTCGGCGCATTGGTCACCAACCTTATCGAGGCTGAACTTCTGGTGCTGCTCACCGATCAGCCCGGCATGTACGAGTGTGACCCGCGCAAAAATCCCGGTGCTCCCTTGATCAGCGAGGCTCGTGCTGGTGATCCGCAGCTCGAACAGATGGCTGGTGCCGGTGGCGTGGGCAGCCTGGGGCGCGGCGGCATGCTCACTAAGGTGCGTGCCGCCGCCCGCGCCGCACGTTCTGGCGCGGCCACGGTCATCGCCTACGGACGCGAGGCCAATATCTTGCAGCGCATTGCTAAAGGAGAAGAGGTCGGCACTTTGTTGCTGCCAGGACAGGAGGCGCTGGCCGCGCGCAAGCAGTGGCTGGCTGGACAGCTCCAGGTGCGTGGCCATCTGGTGCTGGATGCGGGCGCGGTGCGTGTATTGCGTGAGGCCGGGCGCAGTCTGCTGCCCGTTGGCGTGGTTGCCGTTGAAGGCAGTTTCGGGCGCGGTGACGTAGTGGCTTGTGTGGGCGAAGACGGCGTGGAAGTGGCCCGTGGCCTGGTGAATTACAGTGCCGAGGATGCGCGTAAAATCATGCGTCAGCCGAGCGACAAAATCGAGGAGTTGCTGGGTTACGTGGACGAGCCGGAGCTAATGCATCGGGATAATTTGGTGTTGACGTGATTTTCTAGCCCGGCGGGGTCATTTTAGCCGGCAGCCGCATTGGGCTTGAGAGGGCACGGGCAACCCGAAGGGTTGCCCGTGCAGAAATTAACCCTGCAACGCCCGGATATGCTGATTCAAACGGCTTTTGTGGCGGGCGGCTTTGTTCTTGCTGATGATGCCCTTGCGCGCCATGCGGTCGATGAGCGGGGTGGCGCTGACGTAGGCGTTTTGCGCCTGGGTCTTGTCACCGGACTCGATGGTGTTTATCACCTTCTTGATCGCGGAGCGTACGCTGGAGCGCATGCTGGTGTTGTGTTGACGGTGTACTTCCGCCTGACGGGCGCGTTTTTTAGCTTGTGCAGTGTTGGCCAAGGTTGTGACTCCTGAAATCCAGTAAATTCGTTAAGTCTGTTACTATGCTGGTTTTCCGTGCTTTTGTCAATTCCAGCTTAGCCAGCTTTAGCCGGAGGCTGTTCATAGGCCTAGCCGTCCTTCAGGCAGGCCTGCGCTTGAGCAGCACATAAACCGCGCCGGTGCCGCCATCCACGGCGCGTGCCGAGCAAAAGGCCAAAACCTCATCGCGCTGCTGGAGCCAGCTATTCACCTTGTTTTTCAACACCGGCAGTTTATGCGGGGAACCATGTCCCTTGCCGTGGATGATGCGCACGCAGTGCATCTGCCGCATCTGGCAAGCGCGTAAAAAATCCGCGAGCGCCTGGCGTGCTTCGGGCACGGTCAGGCCATGCAGGTCGAGTTGGCTGGCGATGCTGAACTGGCCGCGGCGCAGCTTGCGCAGCAGGTTGTGTTGCAGGCCGGGGCGGGTAAACAGCATTTCCTCGCCGGTTTCCAGTTCGGCGGTATCGATGTCGTCGGACAGCATGTCACGCAGCACCTGTTGCTCGTCCAGCCATGTCTGCCTGGGAATGGGTTTGGCGTGCGGCGGCTGGAGCGCGATCTTGTCGTGCCGTAGCGGCCTGACAGGCCCTACAGTGTCGCGGAATAACTCGCTGTCTTCCTTGCTGATCTTGGATTTTTTTGCCATAGGTGAGCAATCTTACCACTGCCGGGTGAAGGTGAAGCCACTGTATTAGTGGTAGAATTGGTGAAAAAGTTTCATCCTTGTTTGCTGGCATACATAACAGGAAAGATCATGGATCAATCGTTAGTATTTGACCCCGCCTTGATACGCCGCTACGACACATCAGGTCCGCGTTACACCTCCTATCCGACTGCTGTGCAGTTCCATGAAGGTTTTACTGGCGCGGACTATCGCGCCGCTGCCCTCTCAACCAATAGCGCGGCTTCGCCGCTGTCGCTGTATTTCCACATCCCGTTCTGTGACACCGTTTGTTTTTATTGCGGCTGTAACAAAGTGGTCACCAAGGACCGCTCCCGCGCCGCGCCCTATCTGGCACGGCTGTTCAAGGAAATTGAAATGCAGGGGGCGCTGTTTGACCGTTCGCGCACCGTGGACCAGTTGCACTGGGGTGGCGGCACACCGACGTTCATCAGCCATGACGAAATGCGCGAACTGATGCGCGTGACCGGCGAATATTTTACGCTGCGCAATGACGACAGTGGCGAGTACTCCATTGAGATCGACCCGCGCGAGGTGGGCGCGGAGACCATCGCGCTGCTGCGCGAGATTGGTTTCAATCGGATGAGCATGGGGGTGCAGGATTTCGATCCGCAGGTGCAAAAGGCGGTCAATCGTATTCAGAGCGAGGAGGAGACCTTGGCGGTGCTTGCAGAGGCCCGGCGCTGCGGCTTCAAGTCGGTGAGCATCGATCTGATCTATGGTCTGCCGTTTCAGAGCGTGGCGAGTTTCGCGCGCACCCTCGACAAGATCATCGCTGTCAACCCGGATCGCCTGTCGGTATTCAATTATGCGCACCTGCCCGAGTTGTTCAAGCCGCAGCGCCGCATCAATGAGGCCGATCTGCCGTCGCCCGCCGCAAAGCTCGATATCCTGAGCATGACCATTGAGCGTCTTGCCCAGGCCGGTTACGTGTATATCGGCATGGACCACTTTGCCAAGCCCGATGATGAGCTTGCCATCGCGCAACGCAGCCGTACCCTGTACCGCAACTTCCAGGGCTATTCCACCCATGCCGACTGTGACCTCATCGCCATGGGCACCACCGCCATCGGCAAGGTGGGCAATACCTACAGCCAGAATGTACGCGGCATTGATGACTATTATCAACGCCTCGACGCAGGTCAATTACCTGTGTTCCGCGGTATCGAACTGAGTCACGATGATTTGTTGCGGCGCGAGATCATTACCCAGCTCATCTGTCATTTTGAGCTGGACATCCCTGCTATTGAGCGCCAATTCGGGATCAATTATTACGCCTATTTCAGCCGCGAGCAGGAGGATCTGCTGTCCATGCGGAACGATGGACTATTGGAGATTGATGAGCGCAATGTTCGCGTATTGCCCGCCGGCAGATTACTGATACGCAATATCTGCATGGTGTTCGACGCCTACCTGCGCGAAAAGGCGGGGCAGCGGTATTCCAAGGTAATCTGAACGAGTATGGCAATAATAATGAGGGACAGGCTCTTACAGCCTCCGCGATTGCAGCCACTGTTCCAGCATCATCACTACCCAGATCATCACGCCATAATAAGAGGCGTGGCCGGAGCGGTGCTGCTCGATCAACTGGTCGAGATAGCTGGGTTTAAGGTAGTTGCGCTGCCGGAATGATTGCAGGCTGTCGTAGGCGATCTCCCGCAACGGCGCATGTTCGTTCATCCAGACGCCGAAAGGCAGGCCAAAGCCTTGCTTGGTCTTGGTGATAGTCTCCGGCGGCAGAAAGTCGCGCAGCGCTTCTTTAAAGAAATAGCGTAGCTTGAAGCCTTTAACTTGCAGCGCCGCAGGTACCTGGGCGGAAAACTCCACCATGGCTTCATCCAGTAACGGATAATACACCTCCACGCCCGCCAGTTCGCACATGCGATTCACCTTGCGCAGATCGTTATCGGCGAGCGTCTGCTTGAGGTCAAGATGCATCATGCGGTGGACCGGCGAATTTGAGCGCGTGCGCTGGTAGACCTCGCGCATCAGTTCCACTGGCGCTTCTTGATTGATCAGGCCAAGAAAGTCCTCCATGAAGATCTCTGCAAGCGGGGTGCGGTGCAAGAAGTTGTAGGATTCCAGCCGGTCGGGTAGCGGCACTTGGGCCTGACGGATGTAACTTTGCAGTTTCTGGAGGGGGCCTATCCCCGGCATGGCGAACGCCAATGGCTCAATCAACCCTTGCCGCAGTGCCTTGGGTGGTAGCGAATAAAACTCAAACACCTTCTGCTTGGCATAGCGCGCGTTACCGCCGAAGATCTCGTCTCCCCCGTCGCCAGCCAGCATGAGCTGAGTGCCGTCTTCGCGCGCCATTTTTGCGCAATAATACGCGGGGACGGCGGAGGCGTTGCCAAAGGGCTCATCGTAGGCTTTGGCGATGAGCGGAATGGCATCCACCACGTCCTGTGGAGTTACATAGTATTCGTGGGTGCGGGCGCCAAAGTGCCTGGCCGTGATACGCGCATATTCGATTTCATCAAAACCCTTAGCCTGAAATCCTATGGAATAGGTGTCCGCGGGTTTGCCAAGTACCTCTCCGAGCGTGCCCGAGACGGTCGAGCTGTCAGTGCCGCCGCTGAGAAACGCCCCTACTTCATTGCGAGTAACGGCGCGCTGGACGGATTCGCGCAGGATCTGGCGGAACTGCGATGTCAGTGCGGCCTGTGACTCGTGGTCCTTATCCTGATAGTTGAGCTGCCAGTAAAATTCTTTTTTAATTTGTCCGTCGCGGAAAAGGGCGTACTGTCCTGGCAACAGTTTTTGTACCCCCTGATAAATACTGCCTGGACTCGGCACCATATGGCAGTACAAATAGTTGAAAACCGCTTGCGGGTCGAGGGTGCGATTGACGGCGGGATGCGCGATAACGCTGTCCGTAGTAGAGCCGAATACGAACTGGCTATCAATGTGGGCATAGCACAGAGGCTGAATGCCCAGCCGGTCTATTGCCAATAACGCCTGATTTTGGTGGATGTCGATGATGGCCAGCGTGAACGGTCCGTGGATTTCCTGCAGCAAGTCCAGGCCACTGCGTTGATAGGCCAGCGCGGCGGCGGCGGCGGAACCTTGCTTGCTGGAAAGGGCTTCCAGGGCTTCGGAGCGCCAGTGAATCCGGCCCTCCACGGCGACCTTGACCCCCTGCTCTTCGTGCAGGTTGGCGAGCGCGAACCGGGAGTATGCTGCCAGCCCGCTGTTTGTGTCCCAGGTGCGGGGTGCGAGATTGGCCGTCTGGTTGCCACCAAGGTTATGGAGCATGCCTGCCAATAGCGCTTCCGCCTCATGTGATGCGAAGGCGCCGTTCATCCAGCCGCAAATTCCACTCATTTCGATCTCTCTTTTTGACGCAATGCCACAGCCAACCAAAAAATGTGCCAAATGTTAGCGTATAATGGTGAATTTATACACTTTACCAAGGTGCAAGGTCGGTTGTGAGTGAATTTTGGCGGAAGGTTGAAAAAACACTAGCTTATCATGGCCGCAGGATGTTGAACGCTGCGCGAGGCGTAGCCTGGGGGGTGAGACGGCCTGTGGCGCAACGCCCCATTTTTATTTTGGGGTGCAGCCGTGCCGGCACTACCTTGGTATACAAGACATTCTCCGAATCCCTGGAAATTGGCTCCTTGCAGCGCGAAACCCATGACTTCTGGGTTGATTTGCATCCTTTGCCTGAAAAAAACTGGGATACCCATGCGTTGGACGCCCAGGATGCCAGTCCGCGAGACCGTGACGCTGTTTCGCGCTATTTCTATAGCAACACCGGAAAACACCGTTTCGTAGACAAAAACAACCAGAACGGGTTGTGTGTGCCCTATCTTTACGCGCTTTTCCCGGATGCGCATTTTGTTTATGTCAAGCGCAGCCCCGGTGACAACATCAACTCGCTGATCGAGGGGTGGGGTAAGGCGGACGAATTCGCCACCTGGTCAAACAATTTGCCTGAAACCGTTGCTGTTGATAATGGCCGTTATGCGCGCTGGTGTTTTTTTCTTGCCGAAGGATGGCGAAATTATCTGCGTGCCCCTGTCGAAGAAGTCTGCGCCTTTCAATACAGGGCGATCAATCAGGCGATCATCGAGGGGCGCAAGCTCGTCCCTCCCGCGCAGTGGAATGAAATATTTTACGAAGATCTGGTCAAGGATCCGGTCGCGGGATTTCGAAGGTCTTTTGAATCATGCGGCCTTACATTCACTCCCGCGCTGGAAAGACACTGCGCGGAGGTGCTTGATACCCCTTACAACGCCTTTTCCGAAATCCGCCTCGACAAATGGCGGGATGGACGCAATCATGAGCGCATCGAGCGTATTATGCCCTCGGTTACCGATGTGGCGCGCGCGATGGGGTATGACTTTTAAAGTCTATCCGAAATAATGCAGCTTTTGGTCGCAATAGTGCTTTTATGGCTCATGGCAGGGGCAGCGTTGATTTGGCGCTACCGCCGTGACCTGCTGTCTTTATGGCGCGAGCCGGTGTTGCGTCGTCCTGTGCTGGTTATCGAAAGCGATGACTGGGGGCCTGGACCCAAGGCGGATGCGCAGCAATTACACCGCATCGCCAAGGTGTTGTCGCGTTACAAGGATAGTGACGGACACCCTCCCGTGATGACGTTGGGGGTGGTGCTGGCTGTGCCTGATGCGGAGTTGATGCGGCAGGAAGGCGGTCAGCGCTATCACCGGGTTCTGCTTTCCCACCCTCGGTATCCGGCGATGCGCGATGTTATTCAGCGTGGCGTTGCATCCGGTGTATTCGCGCTTCAGTTACATGGCATGGAACATTTCTGGCCCCCTGCGTTGATGGCTGCCGCGCGCCTCGATCCAGGCATCAGGCACTGGCTGGCCAGTGACGATTCAAGAACGGAAGGTCTGCCATCCCATCTTCAAAGCCGCTGGATGGATGCCGCTAGCCTGCCTTCCAGGCTGATTCCAGAAAACCAGATCAAGGCCGCCGTGACCGAAGAGGTAGAAGCATTTGTTGCGATCTTTGGTTGCCCGCCACGTGTTGTGGTACCGCCCACTTTTGCCTGGAATCCCATGGTCGAAAAGGCTTGGGCCGGCGCGGGTGTGCGGGTCATAGTCACGCCTGGCCAGCGCTATGAGGCACGTGATCATGACGGCGTCTTGATAACTACTGGGATAGCCTCTGGCGGCCGCATTCTGAATGGTCAAGCTGGCGCCGGAGGTGTCATGTATGTGGTGCGCGATGATTATTTTGAGCCGGCACTCGGCCATATGGCCGAAAAAGGGTTGGCAGCGGTGGAAATCAAAACCCGCTTAGGCCGGCCAACCCTGCTGGAAACACATCGCTTTAACTTTGTCGCTGACCCGGATGTGGCGGATGCCGCGATCAACGAGCTTGACGGGTTGCTTGTCGGGGCATTGCAGCGTTTCCCGGAGGTGGTCTTTACATCCACTGAGCAGCTTGCGCACCGTATGAGCATTGCTGACGCAAGCCTGGTGGAAGTCAATGCGATGCGCCGGATAGCCGTGTGGTTGCTGCGGTTGCGCGAAGTGCCCCGCTTGTGGAAGTTGGCATGGCTGACGGGTGTCATAGTCCCTGCGTCGCTGTTATTTTTTACGGTGCGTCTTTTTTGCGGGGCCACGCCCCACAGGGCGTGAAGGGCGATGAGTAAACCTGCTTTTTCCGTCATTATCGCCGTTTATAATGGTGCAAACACTATTCGCCGCGCCATAGAATCGGTACTGTCGCAAACCTATCCCGCGCTTGAATTGATTGTGGTGGATGACGGCTCCACCGATACAACAGCCGCGGAGGTGGCGCGCTTTGGCGGGCATGTGCGTTATGTGTTTCAGCCGAACGCCGGGGTTTCCGCCGCGCGCAATGCTGGGGCACAGCTTGCGGCAGGCGAGTGGCTGGCATTTCTCGACGCGGATGATTGGTATTATCCTGACCGGTTGCGGCTGCACGCTGAATGGATAGAGCGCGATCCCGCACTGGATTTTTTGACCGGCGATTACGATTATGTCCGCTCCGACGGTAGTCTGATCAGCCGGTCCATGGAGAAAACCGAGGCAGGTTCAATGATTTTAAGAAGAGCCGCCGGGCAGTGCGACGTCCTCATGGAGGAAGGCGAAATCAGCCTTTATATTGAAAATCATTTTGGGGATACGCACACCTTGAGCGTGCCGCGTAAAACCTTTCTGGAGTTGGGTGGTTACCCGGTGGGCCGCAGCGTATGCGAGGACGTCAATTTTCTGATCCGTCTGTGTGCCCAAAGCAAGCGTATCGGCGTGGTTTGTGAGCCGATGGCCGTCTATTTTATACACAGCAACAGCGTGACGCGCTCTGATCCATTGCGTGCCCAGCAGCTTACCGTGGAGGCGCTGCTCCCCCTGAAAGACATTTTGGCCAACGCACCCGCGTTGATAAAACGCGGCTGGCAGGGCCGGTTGCGGCGCGCCCGGCTGAATCTGGCCTATGTCCTGCTTCGGCAGGGCAGGCAGGGCGAGGCGATCCGCGCTGTATTGCCCTCGTTCATTGCCAGCCCAGGCTATACAACCCTGCGAGATCTGCTCTCGGTAATGCGCGGTGCCGGCAAGTGATAAAACAGGACAAGCCTCATCGGTATCTGGTAATTACAGAGCTGTTCCTGCCTACGAAGGGAGGAACAGCGGTGTGGTTTGACGAGGTTTACAAGCGCATTAGCGGCAAGGAGATTCATATTGTCACCGCGGATGTGAACGGTGCTGAAGCGTATGACGCGCGCCATCCGAATAGCATTCATCGCATCTCATTGCGCCGCCATTGGTGGCTGAAGCCGGAATCCCTGGCGATGTATGGCAAGCTATTGGGCAGGTCGCTGCGGCTTGCGTTGCAGCACAAGTTCGACGCCATTCATGCCGGGCGGGTACTGCCGGAAGGTTTGGTGGGTTGGGTGGTGGCGCGGCTGGTTCGCCGTCCCATTGTGGTTTATGCTCATGGTGAGGAGATCACTACCTGGCGTCAGGGCGGGAAATTCCAGGCAATGGTGTTTACCTATAAGCACGCGGACAGAGTTATTGCCAACAGCGATTTCACCCGTGACGAGTTACTCAAGCTTGGAGTCCAGACGGATAAAATCTCGCTTATTTCTCCTGGTGTAGATATTGAGCGCTTCCATCCCGGTCTGGAAACGGTGGGTCTGCGCGAATCCATCGGGTTGACGGCAGGCCAAAAGCTGATCCTGTCGGTAGGGCGCCTGAGCCGCCGCAAGGGATTTGACCAGGTCATCAAGGCGCTGCCGGTCTTGCTGGCGCAGGGTATTGATGTTCATTACGCGATTATTGGTGTCGGTGAAGACCATGATTATCTGATTTCCCTGGCGCACGATGCCGGTGTGCCGGACCGGGTACATTTATTGGGGCACGTTATGCCGGATGATCTTCCTCGCTGGTATAATGCGGCGGATGTATTCGCCATGCCAAATCGTGAAATAAACGGTGATAATGAAGGGTTTGGGATGGTATTTTTGGAGGCCTCGGCGTGTGGCAAGCCTGTTTTGGCGGGACAGGCCGGCGGTACCGGCGCGGCGGTGCTTGATGGTGTTACCGGCTTGCGCGTTGATGGAACGTCGGCCGAGGATGTTGCCATGGGAATGGTCAGCTTGCTTGGTTCCCCGGAATTTGCCAGTCAACTTGGCGATAATGGCTGCAAGAGAGCGCTTGCCGAATTCGCCTGGGAAAAGGTGGCTGAAAAAACACTGGGTATTGCTTAGATCAGCGCAGCGAGTATTGTTTTTACAGGCAGCAGCTTCATTTTCATAAAGGGGCTATATATGGAAAAATTTGTTCGATTGACGGGTATTGTAGCGCCCTTGGACCGTCCCAATGTGGACACTGATGCGATCATTCCCAAGCAATTCCTGAAATCCATCAAGCGTACCGGTTTTGGGCCGAACCTGTTTGACGAGTGGCGTTATCTGGATCACGGTGAGCCTGACCAGGATAGCAGCGCGCGCCCATTGAATCCTGATTTCGTGCTCAACCAGCCGCGCTATCAGGGTGCGAGGATCTTGCTGGCACGCGATAATTTTGGTTGCGGTTCGTCGCGCGAACATGCCCCCTGGGCGCTGCAGGACTATGGTTTCCGTGTGATTATCGCGCCCAGTTTCGCGGATATTTTTTATAACAACTGCTTTAAAAATGGTTTGTTGCCGCTTGTGCTCGATGCCGGCAGCGTAGACAGGCTGTTCAAGGAAGTTGAAGCGCAGCCGGGGTATAGTCTGACGGTGGATCTGGAGCAGCAAACGGTGACAACACCTGGCGGCGATCAATTGACGTTCGATGTCGATGCATTCCGCAAGCATTGCCTGCTCAATGGGCTGGATGACATCGGCCTGACGCTGCAATATGTGGACGATATCAAGAATTATGAAAAGCGGCGCGGTGCTGAGGCGCCTTGGTTGTTTGGCAGGCAGGATTAACATCAATGACTAAAAAAATTGCGGTACTGCCCGGTGATGGTATTGGTACTGAGATCGTCGCAGAGGCGGTGAAGGTGCTGGAGGCATTGCGCCGGGACTTTGGATTGAGCATCGAGATGGAGCAGGCGCTGGTGGGCGGCGCGGCCTATGATGCCGCCGGTCATCCACTGCCGGAGCAAACCCTGGCCCTGGCCAAGGCGGCCGATGCGGTGTTGTTGGGGGCCGTGGGCGGTTACAAGTGGGAGTCACTCGATATTGCGCTGCGTCCTGAAAAGGGTTTGCTGGGATTGCGTTCGGAACTGGGGCTGTTTTCCAATCTGCGCCCAGCCATCTTGTATCCCCAGTTGGCGAATGCCTCGACGCTCAAGCCCGAGGTCGTTTCTGGCCTGGATATCATGATCGTGCGCGAACTGACCGGCGATATCTATTTTGGTAGGCCGCGCGGCATCCGCATCCTGGAAAACGGCGAGCGCGAAGGTTTCAACACCATGGTGTACCGCGAATCGGAAATCGAACGCATTGGCCGCTCCGCATTCGATATCGCCATGCGCCGCGGCAGGCGCGTGTGTTCGGTGGACAAGGCCAATGTTTTGGAATGCACAGAGCTATGGCGCGAGGTGATGACACGTGTCGCCAAGGATTACCCGGAAGTGACGCTGAACCATATGTATGTGGACAACGCCGCCATGCAGTTGGTGCGCGCCCCCAAGCAGTTTGATGTAATGGTTACCGGCAATATGTTTGGTGATATCCTGTCCGACTGTGCTGCAATGCTGACGGGTTCGATTGGCATGCTGCCCTCGGCGTCGCTGGATGCCTCCGGTAAGGGCATGTATGAGCCGATACATGGTTCGGCACCGGATATCGCCGGCAAGGGTATAGCTAATCCGCTGGCAACCATTCTGTCGGTGGCGATGATGCTGCGCTACTCACTGAACCAGGCGGAATTGGCTGGGCGCGTTGAATCGGCAGTTAACAAGGTGCTGGATCAAGGGCTACGCACTGCGGACATCTACACGCCAGGCATGCATAAGGCAGGCACGGCCGAAATGGGCGATGCGGTGGTGGCAGCGCTAAGATAGATAGGGGATAGTTACGAGTTTCGGGCCGTTGACTGTGGCCCGCAACTCAATGAAGGAAAGACAATGAGCAAAAAGTACGATGTAGCGGTAGTGGGTGCCACCGGCGCGGTGGGTGAGACCATGATGTCCATCCTTGAAGAGCGCAACTTTCCTGTGGGTACGCTTTATCCTCTGGCCAGCAGCCGCTCTGCGGGCAGCCGGGTGCAGTTCAGGGGTGAATACCTGAGGGTGCAGGATCTCGCGGAATTCGATTTTTCCAAGGTACAGATCGGCCTGTTCTCGGCGGGTGGCGAGGTTTCCGCGATATACGCACCCAAGGCCGCCGCCGCGGGGTGCGTGGTCATCGACAACACCGCGCATTTTCGCTACGAGCCGGACATCCCCTTGGTCGTGCCCGAGGTTAACCCTCACGCCATTGCGCAATACCGTGTGCGCAACATCATTGCCAATCCCAATTGTTCTACCATCCAGATGCTGGTAGCGCTGAAGCCTATCTATGATGCGGTAGGAATAGAGCGTATCAATGTCTGCACCTATCAATCGGTGTCGGGCACCGGCAAGGAGGCTATCGAGGAGCTGGCGGGACAGACGGCTGCGCTGCTTAACGTCCAGCCCATAGAGCCGCGTGTCTATCCCAAGCAGATTGCGTTTAATGTGCTGCCGCACATTGATGTCTTCCTGGACAACGGCTACACCAAGGAAGAGATGAAGATGGTGTGGGAAACACGCAAGATATTCGAGGATGACACCATTCAGGTTAATCCCACGGCGGCGCGGGTGCCGGTATTTTATGGGCACTCCGAGGCGGTGCATATCGAGACCCGCGGCAAAATCAGTGCGGAGCAGGTGCGCGCACTGCTGGAAAAGGCGCCTGGTGTCGTGGTGCTGGATGAGCGTAAGCCAGGCGGTTATCCAACCGCCGTCACCGAGGCAGTGGGGACGGACCCTGTCTATGTCGGACGCATCCGTGAAGACATCTCGCACCCCAGGGGTTTAGATTTGTGGATCGTGGCCGATAACGTACGCAAGGGTGCGGCCTTAAATAGTGTTCAGATAGCCGAGATTTTGATAAAAGACTATTTGGGTTGATAGCTTGCCTGCCGCGGGATAATACGACGTTGGCCGCCCCCTGTGTTTTTATACCGCGATGCCTGGCAGTAAGGAAGTAGCAAAGACTGGAGAAATAGATGCGCAAGCTGGCTCTGACGTTGGTTCCGCTGGTGTTGTTGCAATCCTCGGGCGCTTATGCTCTGGGGGTAGGGGATATCGAGTTGCATTCGGCGCTCAATCAGCCGCTGAATGCCGAGATCAGGCTGCTGTCTGCGACACCGGCCGAGTTGCAAGGCTTGACTGTGGCGCTTGCTCCCGAGGCTGCCTTTGCTGGCGCGGGTGTGGAGCGGCTGGGATTGTTGACCCAGCTCAAATTCAATGTTGTCCAGAAATCGGATGGCTCTCACGTCATCAAGGTGACATCCAGCCAGCCAATCCGCGAGCCTTTTCTCGATTTTCTCGTTGAGGTCAACTGGTCGAGCGGGCGTTTTGTGCGCGAATATACCGTGCTGCTCGATTTCCCGGTGTCGGATGGCGGCAAACCTGCTCCGATAGAGGCACCTGTTTCCGTGCCTTCTTCCCCCGTTGCGCCACGTGTTGAGACCTCTCCGGCAGCACAGCCGCAATCCCAGGCCGAGCCCTCGGCACCCTCTTCCTCTGATAGCCCTATGTCTGGCAACGGCACCAGGAACGTAGCCGCGCGTGAAAGATCCTCCGCTGCCGGATCGAGTTATGGACCTACAAGAAGAACAGATACGTTATGGAAAATCGCAAAGGAGATGCGCCCGGATAATTCCGTCAGTGTTTCGCAGGTGATGCTGGCATTGGCGAAGAACAATCCGCACGCGTTTTCAACCGGCAATGTGAATAACCTGATGGCGGGTTATATCCTGCGCCTGCCCCCCACGGACGCAATCCGCGCCGTTCCCCAGCAGGAAGCCGCGCATGAAGTCGCCATGCAATATCAGCAGTGGTTAGGCGGGCAAAAGGGTGGGGCCGCTGCGGCGCGCGTGACACCAGCGCAGGGTTCGGAGAGTGCCGCACCGGTGGCAGAAAAAGGTAGCGGTGGCGCGCAATTGAAGCTGGTTACCCCTGATAGCGGCAAAACGGCCGTGACGGCAGGTGGTGGCGCAAAAACCGGCGCGCCGGATGCCAACGACTTGGCATCCTTGCGCAAGGACTTGGCTGTGGCGCTAGAGTCGGTGGATGCCACCCGCCAGGAAAATGAGGAGCTGCGCACTCGCCTGACAATGCTGGAGCAGCAAATCGCCTCGATGCAGCGCCTAATGAATCTCAAGAACGGTGATCTTGCGGCCTTGCAAAACAAGGCGGGGCCAGCAACCGCCACTGGAGCCGTGCCCGCGAAACCGGCAGTGCCGGCATCGGGACCGGCGGCAAGCAGCAAACCCGCGGTCAAGCCGCAGCCGGTCAAAGCGTCAGAGCCACAACAACCGGTTGCAACGGATGCAATAAGCGAAATTATCAGCAATCCCCAGCAACTGGGCATGATCCTGGGTGGGTTTTTGCTCATTTCAGCATTGTTATGGGCGCTGGTGCGGCGGCGCCGGCAAGCCGCGATGGATGCTCCGGAAGGGGCTTTTGCACCGCAAGGCCGCGATGTGCCGGTTTCTCAATCGATAAGTACAGCTGCCCCGGTGCCCGCTCTTGCGAGCGCTGAAGATAGCGATAAAACAGCGCCGGAAGCGGCCATGGGCCGGGGCGATGCGCATGCCATCCATGCCGACGAAGGCGTGATTGATCCCCTTGCCGAAGCCGATGTGTATCTTGCCTACAGGCGATACGACCAGGCCGAATCGTTAATCAAAGAGGCTATGCGTCAAGACCCTGGCAGGGAGGAGCTTACGCTGAAGCTGCTGGAGATCTATCACGCGACCAAAAATGCCGATGCCTTTGAGACGCAGGCTGAAATACTTTATGCCATGCTGGGTGGCGAGAGCCATCCCCTGTGGAACAAGGTGGTTGAAATGGGTAAACACATTTGCCCGGCCCATCCTTTGTTCAGTAAATCCTCCCCCGAGGAGGCATCGGGCGAAATGCCGGCTGGGGTACTGCTTGCCGGTGCCGTGGGTGCCGGCGCGGCGGCTATTGCGGCGGCGGATGCGTTCCATTCAGATCAAGATACCCAGAATATGGGAGGCGATTTTGCACTGCCCGGCACTCAGGACGAAGAGCCGCATGATGGTTCCACTGCCGGTGCTATGGATTTTTCTGAACTGGACATGGCCGCCGGGCAGGGTACGGCCCTGGAGGCAGAGACGCAACCCGCTATTGCCGATAATTCCATTGATTTCGATTTTGGATTCAATGAGCAGAGCGGCACCGGGGTGTCGCCGGTGCAACCGGCCGCTGAGATGGAAGAACACCTGCCTTCTGGCACAGAGGAGAAAAGCGGGAGTGGCGAGCTGCTGGATAATTCCCTGGATTTTGATCTTAGCCTGAGCGGTGCAATAGACAATCTGAGTCAGGCGGTCAACGGCAATCCCGTGGTCGCCGATGTTCAGGATGTGGCGGAAAACGCTCCGCCTGTATTCCCGCTTGATGATCAGAACATGAGCGAAGCGAGCAATACCTTTTCGAGCATGGGGGTGGAAGAAAACCTTGATGCTGAACTTGAAAGTATACAGCTTGTTGCTCATGAAGAACCAGCGCCCAGTCTGGAAACCGCATCGGAGTTTGCCTTTGATCTTGAAGGCAGCAGCTCTGCTGGTCATGATGTTGGCCTTCCGGTTCAGGAAACCGGCGAGGCAGTGGATGTGGCGGTTTCCGAAGAGCTTTCCGGCGGCTGGGATCTGGATGCTGCGTTATCTGCTTTTGACGGCACTGCACCCGAAAATGTGCCGGTGCAAGAAGCGGATGATGATCTGTTTTCCGGGATCGATATGGTAGGCACCAAACTGGATCTGGCCAAGGCGTATATTGATATGGAAGATCAGGAAGGCGCAAAGGTATTGCTGGATGAAGTGCTGGATGAGGGTAATGACGCGCAAAAGCAGGAAGCCCAGGAATTGATGCGGCAGATTGCTTGATCAAAAGAAAACTCCGCAATGAGTGCACTTCATCCAGTCATCCGCGTTGTGAGTTTTTTTGTCCTGGCGGGGTTTCTTTCACTCGGTGATTTGAATCCCCTGCTGATGGCCGCTGCGGTGCTCGTGATTCTCTATGGCATGGCCGGTGGTATACATCTCAGACCGGCAATGTTGATGCTGCGGCGCATGCGCTGGCTGTTTCTTTCCCTGGTGATTATTTACTTCTGGTTTACCCCTGGCGAGCCGCCACTCTCATCATCGCCCGCATTATCCCCCTGGCTGCCCACCCTCGAAGGAATGCAGGAGGGGGCGATACGTATCGTTTCTCTGATTGCTTTAGTACTGGCGGTTAATCTCCTGTTACAAAGCACACCCCGCGAGCAATTGTTGAGCGCCATTCACTGGCTGGCCAGGCCATTGCGGCAGCTGGGCGTTTCCCATGACAGATTAGTGTTGCGTATGGCCCTGGTGCTCGAGGCGGTGCCCAAGGTGCAGGCCTTGGCGGCCCAGCCCGCCACCGCCACGCCACAGAGCCGGACTGTTGACCGGATAGGCAATGCCGCTGCGGTGCTGTACCGGCAGGTATTAGCGCGTGCTGATGATGAGGTTTGCCACGCTGTTGAAATCCCTGCGAATGGACGCCCTGCTGGCGTACAATGGCTGTACCCGCTGGCGCTGGGCGGGATGCTTTGGTTGGCTCATCACGCAGGCCAAGTTGGCGCGTAGGGGAGCGCTTCGCGCAGCTCGACCTGTCATTCCATTTCTAAATCAATAGAGTGGAATCGTAGGGTGCGTCTCACGCACCAATGATTGTGGTGCGTGGGACGCACCCTACATAATTATTGGCGTTTTGAAATAGAATCACCCTAAAAACGGCGGATTTGATCATCCAGAGCATCCTGGCCGCTTTGGTTGCGGCGCCATCGTACAAAAACCTTGTGCTTCCACACCCAGAGCCGCGTTGAACTTGCTCGACATGTTCTGAAACGCGACGATCCCGGTCAACTCGATGATGGCATCGTCATCGAAGTGGCGGCGCAAGCACGCGAAGTGTTCGGCCGTGGGCGGTCGGTCCGCATGGGTGATCGCCTCGGCGTAGGCGAGCGCCGCCTTCTCGCGCTCGCTGAACAGCGTGCTGGCTTCGAAGCGGTCCAGCTCGGCCAGCTTGTCCAGATTACCGCCGCGCTTCAGCGCCAGCGCCGAGTTGATGTCCACGCAAAAGGCGCACCAGTTGATCTGTGACACCCGCACTGTAATGAAGGAACGCAGCGTGGGATCGATGGGCGATGAGCGCCGGTCGAGGGCGCCAAAGAGCAGCGCCAGCGCGGCAAACACCTTGGGCGTGCGGCCCCACAGCCGGGCCGGTTCGAGCACCTTGCCGTAACGGCGCCGCTGGTTCCAGAAGAACAGGCGTACATACCAGGGAAAGCGGTAATCCGTGGGAGTGACAATTACGGGCATAGGCATTACCTCGCTGTTTTATGGCCTTCGCGGAGCGGTACGCGACTTTGAAAAAAGGCTGGAACGTGCGCTGCGTAGCATGCATGCTCTTCGCCGAACCCCGCCCTTTTCCTTTTCATGCATCATCAGAAAAACACAACACGCACCATTCTAAAGCCGCACGCGGTTGAGGCGCAGTGCATTGGTAATCACTGATACCGAACTGAAACTCATCGCGGCGGCGGCGATGATGGGGGAGAGCAGCAAGCCGAAGAACGGGTACAGCACGCCCGCCGCAACGGGGATGCCGAGCACGTTGTAGATGAAGGCAAAAAACAGGTTCTGCCGGATGTTGCGCATGGTGGCGCGGCTCAAACGCACGGTGCGCACGATGCCGTGCAGGTCGCCCTTGACCAGCGTGACGCCCGCACTTTCCATCGCCACGTCGGTGCCGGTACCCATCGCGATGCCCACCTGCGCCTGCGCCAGTGCCGGAGCATCGTTTATGCCATCGCCGGCCATCGCCACGAAGCGGCCCTGCGCTTGCAGTTGTTTGACGATGGATGCCTTCTGTTCGGGCAGCACTTCCGCCTCGACACGGTCTATGCCCAATTTTTTCGCCACTGCCTCCGCCGTGATGCGGTTGTCGCCAGTGAGCATGATGACCTGTATGCCTTCTTCATGCAGCGCGCGGATCGCATCCAGTGTGGAATCTTTGATCGGATCAGCCACGCCGATCAGCCCCGCCGCTCTGCCGTCAATCGCCAGCAACATCACTGTCTGACCGTCACCGCGGAGCGCTTCGGCATGGACGGGCAATTCGCCTGCGGCTATGCGCAATTCTTCGAACAACTTGAGGTTGCCCAGCGCGACCGCGCGCCCCTCGACCGTTCCCGCCACGCCCTTGCCGGTGTATGAACGGAAATCGTTGACTGCCGCTAGTGTTAACCCTTTTTCTTGCGCGCCGTTCACGATCGCCGCCGCCAGCGGATGCTCGCTGGCGCGCTCCAGGCTGGCGCCCAGCCGCAGCACTTCGCCTTCGTCGAATCCGGCGAGCGGCATGACCGACATCATCTTCGGTTTGCCTTCAGTCAGCGTGCCGGTCTTGTCCACCACCAGTGTGTCCACCTTCTCCATGGTTTCCAGCGCCTCGGCATTCTTGATCAGCACGCCGACCAGCGCGCCGCGCCCGGTGCCGACCATGATCGACATCGGTGTGGCCAGCCCCAGCGCGCAAGGGCAGGCGATGATCAGCACAGCCACGGCGCTGACGATGGCATGTGCCAGACGCGGTTCCGGTCCCCAGATGCCCCACACCGCCAGCGTAATGAGCGCAACCCCCACCACCACCGGCACGAAATAACCCGCAGTGACATCGGCCAGGCGCTGGATCGGCGCGCGTGAACGCTGCGCCTCGCTCACCATGTGCACGATTTGCGCGAGCAGCGTGTCGGCTCCGACACGCTCGGTGCGCATCAACAAGCTGCCGGTGCCGTTCACCGTGGCACCGATCAATCGGGCCCCGGCGGTTTTCTCCACCGGGATGGATTCGCCGGTGACCATGGCTTCATCCAGCGCACTGGTACCTTCCAGGACTACACCATCCACCGGTACCTTCTCGCCGGGACGTACGCGCAGTACATCGCCCGGTTGCACCAGTTCCAGCGGGATGTCTTCCTCGTTGCCATTAGTGCGCACGATGCGCGCAGTCTTGGGCGCAAGACCCAACAGCAACTTGATCGCAGCGCTGGTCTGGCTGCGCGCGCGCAGCTCCATCACCTGCCCCAGCAACACCAGCGCCATGATGACCGCAGCAGCCTCGAAATACACCGGCACCGTCCCCATCATGCTGCGCATCGCGGGCGGGAAGATGCCCGGCAGCAGCATCGCCACCACGCTGTATGTCCATGCCACGCCGACGCCCAGCGAGATCAGGGTGAACATGTTCAGGCTGCGGTTGACCACCGAAGCCCAGCCGCGCTGGAAAACCGGCCATCCGCCCCACAACACTGCCGGGGTCGCCAGCGTTAATTCCAGCCATTGCAGCGCCGTCATCGAGACAAAATCCGGCATGGCTTGCGGAACGAGATCGGACACCATCGCCATGACAAATACCGGCAAGGCCAGCGCCGCGCTCACCCAGAAGCGGCGGCTCATGTCGTTCAATTCGGCATGGTCTTCCGCCGGAGCGTTGCGCGGTTCCAGTGCCATGCCGCATATTGGGCAACTGCCCGGTTCGTTGCGTACCACTTCGGGATGCATCGGGCATATGTATTCGGTGGCGTCTGACTTGGCAGGAACAGGTTCCACCGGTTCCAGCGCCATGCCACACTTGGGGCATGGGCCGGGCGTGGCCTGACGCACCTCCGGATGCATCGGGCAGGTGTAGTCTCCGGCGACCTTGGTAGGTTGTATGGCGGGAGCTGTTGTTGTTACATCCGGCTTGATGTATGCGTCGGGATTGGCCTGGAATTTTTCCTGGCAATGTTGCGAACAAAAATAATAGTGCTTACCCGCCTGTTCCAAGCTGAGCCCCGACTCGCTGTTAACTTTCATACCGCATACAGGATCTGTAGTTATGCTCATGGCCTGTTCCTTTCAGGTACGTTCATCGGAATTCACTAAACGTGAAATAGGCGAATCGCTTGATCCGTTGTAGGCCTCATTTCTTTTCCTCAGGCGCGCCACCACCTTGTCCGTTTTCCGTCTTTTGTTCAGACGGACACTGCGTGCAAGGTTTTTTATCGGGATTGTCCATCACCGACTCTTCTTTACGGTTCTCCTTGTTGTGGCCTCCCATCATGGAGTGATGGCCGGAGCCTAAAAGGCCGACAACCACTAACACCATCATCACGCCCATTATCGCAAGCATATCCGGAACCTCTTCATGGTGCTGAAAATCCATCAGTCGTATGGCGTGCGCACGATCACACACCATATGACCTTCCCGTGCGCATAGCGCACGCTACCGTGACCACGGCTCACCCGCAGGCAAGCTGCCGATCAATCTCCGCCTCGGCCTCCAGCCAGTTTTCGAGCTCGCGGCCAGCCTCGAAATTGCGGCGTTCGGCCCGGAGATACGCCGCCGTGGCGATCATCCGCTGCCGCTCCTCGGCGGAAACGGGATCGCAACGCGACGCATCACCGTGCTCTTTCCCGGCGGGTATACTCTTGGCCGCCGCCCGGCTCGCCGGTTTCCGCAATGCGGATTTCTTGGTCGATACTTCATTGTGGTCTGTCATGTTCATGTCTCCCTCAAAAGTAAAAGTACAATTGCCCGACACTGCCAAAAACCATGATGCTGATCTCCCTGACCTTCAATCCATATCCGGCACCACGGGGCCGTCATCCACGAACATGACCCCGGCATCCTGTCCTGCACGGTGCACCACCAATCCCCGCAACCGGCGCGCTCCCATGCCGGGAACATCGAAGGTCAGCTCGACCAAGGCGCCACAGGGTAGAGGTATTCCTGGTATCTCGATAAGCATTCCATCGGAACTGATATTTAATATGCTACACGCTGAAAAACACTGGCCGAGATAACAAATTGTCACTTCGCCCTCTCCTGGCTGGCGCATGCTCCAACGGTGTTCCATGAACCATCCTTCGTGAAAACGTATGCCCGCAGAGTGATATTAAAAACCCGTGCGTTGCGCACAGGTCAAGCCCGCTGCTTCGAAAACCACTCCCCAAAATGAAGTAAGGAAGCTCTGAATAATTCCGTCTTGGTATTCTCAGAGTACGACACGTCCCTGTGCCGGGGAGCCTCTGAATAAATCAGAGGTTCTGTAAGCAATCATTGCAGCTTCATTGCCTCCGCGCTCAACATGATCACCTCTATTTCCTCGGTGATTTCCTCCTGGCGCAACCTGTTTTTTTTCAATGAGAGTTCCGTGGTGTCTTTCTCAATACGGCGGATGGCATTGTCCATATGCTGCAGGCGCCGGGCATTTTCCGCCATCAACGAAGAGTAGAACAGCTCATGCAGGGCGGCGAACAGGTAATGATTCACCAGTTCGGCCAGGAACGTCGTCGGCGGCAGGTTCAATAGCGGTGGATGTCCAAAATGCGCGGTCTTTTCTTCGAATTGCCTGAATGGCTGGAATACCGAGACATTTATCTCCGCCTTGTCCGGGTGATGATGAAACACTGTCAGGCGCAAGGGATGAAACGAATCGCGCCGATTTTGCAAGGCATCGAGGGCATCCACCAACCGCTTCAGCACCGGCTGTACCTCTTCAACTACGGCAGGGCCGTCAAGGCGGGCGGCGACATGTGGATCATCCGCGAGGTTGTTCGACAGCCTGTATCCCATCACGATCACTGCGGCTTGCTCCTCAGGATGCGATTGCCTGTGCGACTCCAGGGCCAGCAGCAGGGCTTCGTTGAAATCACCGCAAAATCCACGCTCGCTTCCCAGGAGAAGATAGGCGTTCCGGGCATTTTCCTGCCGCGCCAGAAGATGCGGATGGAAACCCAGAAAATCCGCTGCCGCGGATTCCATGCTCGCTACGACCCTGCGCTGGGTGGAGAGAAATCGCGTCAGCTTGCGCACTTCCATGAATGAAAGATTCTTCATGGCGCTCATGATGTCCCTGATTTCACCCAGTACCTGCAGATGCTGCTCCAGTTCATGCCGTCTGCTCATGGTCAGCTCCCTCTTTCATCCAGTCCGTAACGCTTTGCAGCCATCGCTCCCGGCTGTCCCCGAGGCCGAGATCGCTGTTTTCCACGCCAGCCTTGATCCGTTCCAGGCAGGGAGGGATCGCTTCGATGTCAATGTTGTCGAATAACCCTTCGTTGAAGGCCACCATCCAGGACAGTTGAAATTCGATGGGCAGGGGGGAGAGCCGGTCTTGCTTAAAAATTTCGCGCAGTGCGCGGCCGCGCCGGATTTTCGCCTCCATGGAAGCCTCCAGGCGCGAACCAAACCGGGTGAATACCTCCAGCTCCAGGAACTGCAAGTAATCGAGCTTCATGCGTCCTGCCTCCTGCTTGATGCGCGGATGTTGCGCCTTGCCGCCGATGCGCGAAACTGAGCGGGTCACATTGATGGCTGGCAGGAAACCGCCGGCAAAGAGGCGCTGGTCGAGATGGATCTGTCCATCGGTGATCGAAATCAGGTTGGTGGGAATATAAGAGGCAATCTCTCCCTGTTCGGTTTCGACGATGGGCAGCGCCGTCATACTGCCGCCGCCATGGGCAGGCGCAAGGCGGGTGGAACGCTCCAGCAGGCGTGAATGCAGATAAAATATGTCGCCCGGGTAGGCCTCGCGCCCCGGCGGGCGGCGCAACAGCAGCGCCAATTCACGATAAGCGCGGGCATGAGTGGTCAGGTCGTCGTAAATCACAAGTGTATCGTTGCCTTGCCCCATCCACGTCTCGGCCACGGCGCAGCCAGCGAACGGCGCGAGATACTTGAGCCCGGGCATCGCCGTGGCTTCGGCGACGACCACCATAGTATGTTCCATGGCACCGGCGCGACGCAGCGTTTCGATGGTGTTGACGACGCTCGAACGCTTCTGGCCGATGATGACATAAATACAACGGACATCCTTGCCCTTCTGGTTGATCACGGTATCGATCGCCAGCGCGCTTTTGCCCACGGCGTTGTCCCCGATAATCAGTTGCCGCTGCCCCTTGCCGACAGGAATCAGCGTGTCGATCATCTTGTTGCCCGTATAAAGGGGGGCAGACACGAAATCGCGCGCCACGATGGGGGGCGACGGCACCTCCAGATCGCGCCGATGCCTGCATTCCGGCGGCGGGCCTCCGTCGAGCACGTTACCCAGGGGGTCGATGACACGTCCGAGCAGGGCTTCGCCCGTTGCTATGGCGAGGCGTTGGCCGGATAGGTAAACGGCGACACCGGCGGTCAAGGCGCCGGTCTGCTGCAAGAGGATGGCGCCGACCCGGTCGTCGGCAAGGTGGAAAACCAGCCCCCGGCTACCGTCCTCGAAATGGAGGACCTCGTCCATCGCAGCAGACGGCAGCCCCTTGACCCAGGCAATGCCATCGCCAATGGACAGGATGCTTCCCTGCTCGGCAATGCGCAGGCCGAACCGGTAGTGCGACAAGCCTCCTGGCTCAGCGATGGGGGAAGGGCCGGCGGGATTCTGCTCAACTTCCATGATGGGCGGCCTCCCCGAAAAATCTCAACTCATCCAGCAGATTGGCATGCAGAATCCAGGGGCCAATGCCGATGCGGAACCCTGCCATCAAACGACCATCCTGTGCGAACTCGCACGCAATATCTTTCCCGGCCAGGTTACCGAGCGCTTGTACAAAGGCATTGCGCTGGGACTCGCCGATGGGGTAGGCGCTGGTCACTTTTATGGTGGAGTTTTGTTCCTGACAGGCAGCGCGTATTGCTTGCAGTTTTTCATCGGGAAGATGCGGCAGGTCTTCCAGCACCACTTCGCCTATTCTGCTTTCCAATTCGATAGTGGTCAGGCGGGACAACAGGCGAGCGGCAAACTGTCCTGCGTGAACCATGGCCTCTTCTTCCAGTGCGCGCCGCAATTCGGTCGCCTGCTGCTGCTCCAGCACGCGGCTCCTTTCGCGCTCCTGTTCCAGCGCGGCTTGCAATGCCGCCATCGACCGTGCGCGCTCCGCGTTGACCTCTTCGAACACGGAGGTTCGCAAGCCGGCCTTTTCGCGTTCCCAGTCGGTGAGGCGGTCCTGATATTGCCGTTTGAGCGACTCGGCCTCAACCTGCATTGCCTGCGTCTCTGCCAGGCTTTTTTCGATGACAGACCTGCGTTGCGTGACGGCATCCATCACCGGCTTGTAAAGAAAGCGTTTCAGGATCCAGAGCAGAACCAGAAAGTTGATGATCTCGAGCGCAAACGTTGTCCAGTTGAATTCCATATGTCGCCCCTTTTTGCCGGTGGTACTTCACCCGGATTATTCATGAACAGCTACTGCGTGTCCGTAAGACCATGAATCTGCGGTGTTGCGCTCGAAAAATGTACTCGACGTACCGTAAGTACGCCTGGGCGCATTTTTTGTCGCGCGCCTTGCATCTTCATGGCCTCACGGCCTCTCGTGGCGCTGTTCATGAATAATCCGGCTTAAGAAAAAAGCGCTATTTGAGCACATACTCCAGCAAAGGATTTCTGAACAGGATGATCAATACGATCACCAGGACATAAATGGCCAGTGATTCGATCATCGCCAGACCGATAAACAATGTTCGCGTGATCGACTTTTCAGCCTCGGGCTGCCGCGCCAGGGCGTCGAGCGCCTGGGTGATGGCGCGCCCCATCGCAATGGCCGGCAGCATCGCGCCGATGGCGATGGCCAGCGCTGCGGCTACAGTCGATCCCAGGGCAAACCACGTCATGTCTTTCATACGGTCTCTCCATGTTTGACTTGTTGAGTCTGAATCGCCCCAGCGACGTAGATCAGCGCCAGCATGCCGAAGATATACGCCTGCACCAGGGCCTCGATGATGTGCAGCATAAGCACCGGCACCGGCGCGAGAAAGCCCGCCACCAGCAACACCAGCAGCGCTGCCATCTGCAGGCTGAAGATGTTGCCGAACAGGCGGACGGCCAAAGCGAGCGTGCGCGAGATCTCGCTGATGATATGGAATGGCAGCAACAGCGGATTCGGTTTCAGATAATGGGACAGATAGTTCTTGAGGCCATGGGTGCTGATGCCATACCAGTGCACGGCGAGGAAGACCAGGATCGCCAGCGCGGCGGTGAATGACAAATCGCCGGTAGGGGAACGCAGGCCGGGAATCAGGCTGACGAGATTGGCCACGACGATGAGAATCCACAACGTGGCGATAAAGGGCAGCAACTGGCAGGGCCGGTCGGGCAACACGGCACGGATGGCATCTTCGATGGCCAGCACAAGCCCCTCCACAACGACCTGCCAGTGCCCAGGATCAAGCCTCAGGCGGCGTGTCGAACCCCATGCGGTCAGTCCCAGTACCGCCATGATGCCCCAGGTTACCACCACTGTGCTGGTGATGATGAACGGACCGGCGGAGAATACGGGTGTAATAAAAATATCGGGGTTGGCCATGGTTAGAGCCTGTCTATGAATAAATCATTCCTGCGACGGAGGCAGGTTTCCCGCAGAGCAAGGAACGCTGAGCGTAGTGTGCTTGTTGCACATGAGCGAAGTGTGACGCCGCACTGCGGGAAACCTGCCCCGTCCCTTCGGGTTGCGCCCCAAAACACGCCATGCGGCGTTGCTCGCCGCTCATTTGGAACAACCAAACTTCGCGCCTCGCGCCTTGCCTGGCGTGTTTTGGGGCGGCAACGCAGGGATGATTTATTCATAGACAGGCTCTCATTCCTTTATGAAAAAATAAACGTTCATTGCACCGATCGCCAGACCAAGAATGATCATGTTCAAGGTCCAGCCTATCGAATAACCTTCATGCAGGCTGTCGAGCCAGTGGCCGAGATAAGCGCCGCCGATGACGGGCAGCACGAAGATCAGGCCCAGCACACCAATATAGGCGGATTGCGCCAGCAAGGTAGGGCGTTCCTTATCCGCCTGCTTCATACGCGCGACCCGCCGTTCCACGGCCTTTTTGAGTTTTTCTCCATCGAAGGCCCCATCCGGTTTCTGGCTGCTCATAGCGACGTTTCCCCGCCGCGCTGCACCCGCCACAGGCGCTTGAACATTTCTTCCTCCAGGCGGCGCAGGCTTTTCTTCACATCGTGCAGGATTTCCTCTTCTTTCAGTAATTGTTCCTGCAACTGGGCGCCTATGCGCTGGTAATCGGCATCGCGCAGATAACGCCGCGTGTTGATGTGGAGCTGGTTGTCGACAAAATAGAGCAGCGCACCCGGCAGCGCGAGAAACTCCCAGTCGGGATCGGGGGTGCGAAAACGCGCCAAACCGAACACTAGCGATGTCATCATGCGCGTATGTCCGGCCAGGATTCCGAAACTCCCGGAATCATCCTCGCCCACGAAGCTGGCGACGTTTTCGATGCGCTCGTACTGGGTGGCGCTCTGCAAGTGGAGAACAAAGGTCTTCATGAAGATACCGCCTTCATGGTGCCGCGCATGTAGCACTGATCCTCCGGCACATCGTCATAATCGCCGCGCAAGAAGGCCTCGCAGTCGGCAAGCATGCCGGCGAGCGGCACCGACACGCCCTTGATGCCGGTGTGCTCGGCCACGACATGAAACGGCTGGGTCAGATACCGTTGCAGCTTGCGCGCACGCAGCACGATGCGGCGGTCCTTTTCCGCGAGCTCCTCGATACCGAGCATGGCGATGATGTCCTCCAGTTCGCGATAGCGGGCAAGGTGCTCGCGCACCCCCTCTGCAGCGCTGTAGTGCCTGTCTCCGAGAAAATGGCGATCCATCATCTTGCTGTTTGACTGCAATGGATCGACGGCAGGATAGATGCCCTTTCCGGCCTCGGCACGGGAAAGGATCACCGTGGTATCGAGATGGCTCAGAATCGCGCTGACCGCCGGATCGGTCATGTCGTCTGCGGGAACGTAGACCGCTTGCACGGAGGTGATGTCGCCTTTGGCGGTAGAGATGATACGATCCTGCAATTCGGCCACCTCCGTCATCAGGGTGGGCTGATAACCCACCGTCGCCGGCATGCGCCCGAGCAATCCGGAAATCTCGCTCCCGGCCTGCACGAAACGGAACACGTTGTCCATCAGGAACAAAACCTCCTTGTGCAAGGTGTCGCGCAGATATTCGGCATAGGTCAGCGCGGTCAGTCCGACACGGAAGCGCACCCCGGGCGACTCGTCCATCTGGCCGAATACCATCACGGTTTGCGGCATGACACCGGCCTCCTGCATTTCGCGCCACAATTCATGGCCTTCGCGGATGCGCTCGCCCACGCCTGCAAATACTGATACTCCCTGATGCAGCGCGACGATGGCATGCATGAATTCCATGATGAGCACCGTCTTGCCGACGCCGGCGCCGCCGAACAACCCGGTCTTTCCTCCCTTGACGAAAGGGCAGAGCAGATCGATCACCTTGATGCCAGTTTCCAAGATCCCGCTTGCTTCCACCGTTTCGTGGAGTGCAGGGTGTTTGGCAAGAATGGTTCTGGACTCTTGCGCGGCCAGCGGCATGCCGCCATCGAGCGGTTGGCCGAAGACATCCAGCAATCGGCCCAGGCATTCTGGGGATACTGGCACATGCAACGGAGTCCCGCTGTCGAATACTGCCATCCCCCGCTGCAAGCCACCTGTTCTGCGCATTGCGACGGCCCGCACACGCCGCTCATCGAGATGTTGGTATACCTCGAAGATATGCGCCTCATGAGCGTTGGAGGAAAACAGCGCCTGGTGCAACGGAGGCAGGTGATCACAGACGATATCCACTACCGGACCCTGAATCGCCGCAATGGCTCCGATCCGCACTCCGCTTTGCCTGAGCCGGGCAAGTACCGCAAGCTTCGCCTCGAACTGGTGCAGGCATCTGGTGGAACAAAAATAATAACGTGTTCCTTCGTGACTCGTGGAGTCGGCCACCGTCTGCTCATCGACGCTCATGCCGCATACCGGATCGATAGCCGGTTTCAATTTCCCCCTCCTCAAATCATACGACTTCATCATCACAAATATCGCCGGCGTCAGCAGCAGCACATTGAGCGCCGAGGAAATGATGCCGCCGATCATCGGCGTGGCGATGGTCATTTCGACTGCGACACCATGTATTCGACCGCTGCCTTGATATCGGCATCAGACAGCGAGCTGTTGCCCGCCTTGGGCGGCATCGCTCCCTTGCCCTTGATCACCGCTGCGACGAGTGCATCGGTACCGGTTGCGATGCGCGATGCCCACGCGGTCTTGTCGCCGAGTTTCGGCGGTATGGCGGTGTGGCAGACGGCGCACGCCTTAGCGTAGACCTCCTTGCCGTCGGCTGTGCCAATCGTCGGCGCGGCGAGCGCCGCCGCGCCCATCGCGATGCTTGCAATCATTCTCTTCATCTTTCGCTCCTTTGTTAAGATTTGGATGGTCGTGCCGTGGCTGCGGTCGCGTTGCTGCGCGGCGCCCACATCTGCCACAGCGGGACGAGAATCTGCACCGCGAGCGCCGCACCCATCAGCGCACCGCCGACGAAAACGACATACGCGAATAGCGGTTCGTAGCGAGTGAGCCACCACGAGGCGATGTCCGCCCAGATCGCCACGAACGGCAGTGCCACCACGGTGAGCTTGAATGTCGGCGCCACAGCAGTGAGCGTGAAAATCGTCCCTGTCAGCAGGAAAATGAAGCTCAAGCCGAACAGGTGTACATGCGACACGCGCGCAAGTTGCACGAAACTCGGGCCGCGATCGGTCTCGGCGAGCTTGGCCACCGTCTCGAAGCTGTCGAGCGGCGGAACGGGCAGGCCCGACTTCGCGCTGTGGCAGACCGTGCAACTCCTGTCCAAGATCGGTTTGATCTGCCCGAAACCGGCTTGCGTCGCGCCGCCGCGCACCCAACCCACAATCGCGTCGCGCTCTTCGGGACGCAGCTTGTCCGCCATCGCTCCGCGAAGCGCGGCCTCCAGGCGCGATCCGGATGGCTGGCCGCGATATTTCATCTCGATGCCGGCGATGGGCCGCATTCCCATTTTCAAGTGCGGATCGATATCCACGAGAAAAAGGTAGAAAACCGCCGCAAGGTACCCGAACCCGATCGTGAGCAGGAATGCCGTGAAGAGGGTTCTCAGGGCGAGGGACAGTTCGCGCAGTGTTTGCGCCTGCCCCAGAGGATTCGTGCGTTCCATGGTCATCAGAACATCAGCCAGGCGAGCAAAAAGACGCTGTTGTTATCCTTCGCGTTGCGCCCGAAGCCGTCGTAGTTGGTGCCCGCGCCATTGAACTCCGTGTACGCCGTATAGCGCAGCGCGAGCTTCACGCTCTGCACCGGCAGGTAGTTCAGGTCGATCATCCAGCCCTGGGTGTTGGGGCTGCCCGTGGCGCTGCCCATTACTGGTTGCATCATATATCTGAGGGGATCGGCATCGCCCGTGGTCGAGAACATCCCGAAGCCGCCGCCGACTGCGCGTTTATACCAGTAATGCACATCGGCCCGCGTGGTGCGCAGCGTATTCGTCGGGTTGGAGGCGAGGCCCGCCGCGAACGCGGCATCGAGCTTCTGCTTCTCGCGGATCTGTGTGGCCTGCGCCGAGACGAGGTGATCGCCCCCGGTGAATTGGTATTGCCCGTCGATCGCAAAGTCGCGGAAGCGGTCCGTGCCGAGACTCTGATCCTTGGCGTCGGTATAGATGCGCGCCGACAGGCCGTAGGTGCCCACGGAGAAGAAGTGCGAGCCGAAATCGCGCTGCAGGGCCATGCGCCAGTAGGGCGCGGTGCCACTCACGAGATCGTCCTTTTCGACGCCCCAGCCGAGCGGGCGCAAGGCGCCGGTTTTGGTGGTGCGGTACAGGGCCAGCTCCCCGTAGAGCAGATCATTCCACATCGCGTACACGCTGGGGCCGCCGACCCGGCCCGCGAGCCGCATATCGATAGCCGTCTGCGCGTTCGGCATGAGCGCAGCCGTTTCGGTGTGAGGGAAACTCCACTGCGGCGTACTGTTGTAGATGTCAGTGACTGTCGGGTTGTTATTCAGGGTAAAACCGAAGATGGTCTCCTTGCCGCCCAATGCGGTCGTCGTGTCGGCCCAGCGCACGTCGAACATCTCCATTGCCCACTTCTTCTCAATGCCGTCGTAGAAGTACTGCACCAGTCCGCCGGACTTGTCGGTGATCTTGCCGCCGTAGTAGAGACCTGCGGCCTGCACGATGGTTTCCCGGTCGCGCGGGAACTGCTCGGACTCGGCCCCGGGCGTGCTGACGTTATTGGTGGTGTTGCGTGAAACCTGCAGCAGAGCCGAGATCGGCACGTTGCCGAAGATCGAGTCGCTCCTGTCCTTCGGCACGCTCATGCTGTAGCCGCGCAGCTTGAACTGGCGCCCGAACGATGTCAGTTCGGGGAATACCGTGTGGCAGGCGGCGCACGGCATGCCAGTCTGGCGCGCCATGCTCGGCACGGCCTGCGCCGCGTTCGGATACATTCCCAGTGCGACGGCGGCGACAAACGCACTGAACAAGACAGCGCTGCGCGCGGCTGCGTAACCGTGTTGCAATAGTCGTAAGGTCTTCATGATTCCCTCTTGCTGTTAACCAATAACCGATCTGGCGGGTGCCGTCTGGTCATTTCTCCCTTTCCTTTGACGACGGAGTCCCGCTGTCGAATACCTCCATCCCCCGCTGCAAGCCGCCTGTTCTGCGTAATGGTTTCAATTTCCCCCTCCTCAAATCATACGACTTCATCATCACAAATATCGCCGGCGTCAGCAGCAGCACATTGAGCGCCGAGGAAATGATGCCGCCAATCATCGGTGCGGCGATTGGTTTCATCACGTCGGCGCCCGTGCTGGTGGACCACATGATTGGGATCAGTCCTATGAGGGCCACCGCGACAGTCATCAATTTTGGCCGCAGGCGCAACGCTGCACCTTCGTAGGCAGCCTGATAGATGTCTTGTTGCGTGACGGACTCCTGCGACAACCGCTTGTCCAGCGCTTCGTTGAGGTAAATCAGCATCACCACCCCGGTCTGCACCGCCACGCCGGCGAGGGCGATAAAGCCGACCCACACCGCGACCGACATGTTGTATCCCAGGATATAGACCAGATAGATACCCCCGACCAGCGAGAAGGGCACGGAAAGTATCACCACACCGGCGTCACGCACAGAGTGGAAAGTGAAATAGAGCAATGCAAAAATTACCAGCACCGCGACAGGAATAATGATCTGTAAGCGCGCCTTGGCCCGTACCTGGTTTTCCCATTGTCCCGACCAGGTGACGTAATAACCGGCGGGGAGTTTCAATTGCTGTTCCAGGATGCGCTTCGCCTCGTTGACGAAGCCGCCCATATCCCGCCCACGCACGTTCAGGAATACAACGGTGCGCAGCAGCCCGCCCTCGCTGTTGATCTCAGGGGCGCCGGAGGATACCTTGAGCTTGGTTACCAGGGATAACGGAACCTGCGTCCCTTCCATGCCGGAGACGAGCATACGCTGGATCACCGGGATGTTGTCGCGCAGCTCACGCAGATAGCGGACACGGATAGGGAAGCGGTTTCTGCCTTCCACGGCGGTGGTCAGCGTTTCACCTCCGAGCGCCATCTCGATCACCTCCTGAATATCCCCGACCCTGATGCCATAGCGCGCCGCGGCTTCCCGATCCACCGTAATGTCCACGTAATTGCCGCTGGTGACCCGCTCGGCGACCACATCGGCGGCCCCAGGCACGCCCCTGAGTATGCTTTCCGCATCAATCGCCAGATCCTTCAGCACATTGAGATCCTTGCCGAAGATTTTTACCCCCAGATTGGTGCGCACCCCCGTAGAGAGCATGTTGATGCGATTGATGATAGGCTGGGTCCAGCCGTTCCTCACGCCGATCTGCTGCAGCTTGCCGTCAAGTTCGTTCACGATATCGGCCTTGGTGACCCCCGTCCGCCATTGCTCCTTGGGCTTGAGGATGATGATGTTTTCGAACATCGAGACCGGAGCGGGATCGGTGGAGGTCTCGGCGCGCCCCACCTTGCCCAGCACATGGTCCACTTCCGGCACGGTCTTGATGATGCGGTTCTGTACTTGGATAATGCGCTTGGCCTCGCTGATGGTGATATTGGGCAGCGTGACAGGCATGTAAAGGAGCGATCCTTCGTCCAGGGGTGGCATGAACTCGCTGCCGACGGACATGAATAGCCGGCCGGCGATGACGAGCGCCACGATATTGAGGGCGATGGTGGTCTTTTTCCATTTCAGCACCCAATGGACGATGGGCGTATACACCTTGATGAAAAAACTGGAAACGGGATTGGCCTCCTCGCGTGGCATCCTGCCGCGCAGGAAGTAATAAATCAGCACCGGCACCAGGGTGATGACGATCACCGCCGAGCAGATGATGGAGAAGGTCTTGGTGAAGGCCAGCGGCTGGAACAGCTTGCCTTCTTGGCCCTCCAGAAGAAATACCGGAACGAAAGACAGAATGATGATCGCCTGCGCGAAAAAGATCGGACGGCCTACATGCTTTGCCGCGCTTATGATCACCTCCAGGCGCTTTTCATCTCGCTCCTCTGGCGCAAGCCCGGAGAGATGGCGATAGCAGTTTTCCACCATCACCACACCCGCATCCACCAGCACGCCGATGGCGATGGCGATTCCGCCGAGCGACATGATGTTGGAGGTGACCCCCAGATATTTCATGGCGATGAATGCCATCAGCACAGCGATAGGCAGGGTCAGCACGATCACCAGCGCGCTCCGCAGGTGCAGCAGCATGATGAGCACCACCAGCGAGACGACCACTGACTCCTCGACAAGCACCCGCTTGAGCGTCTCGATGGCGCGCAGGATGAGGTCGGAACGGTCGTAGGCGGCAATGATTTTGATGCCCGGAGGAAGTCCCGGTTCGATCATCTTGATCTTCTGTTTGACGCGGTCGATAACATCCTTGGCGTTCTCGCCGTAGCGCATCACCACGATGCCGCCGACCGCTTCCCCCTTTCCGTTCAGATCCAGCAGGCCGCGGCGGATGGCCCCGCCGAGCTGCACCGTCCCGAGGTTTTTGATGTAGACCGGGACGCCGCGCATGTCGGCCCCAACCCCGATGTTTTCCAGATCCTGGCTCGATTGGATATACCCCTGGCCGCGGATCAGATATTCGGCATCCGCTTGTTCCAGCAACCTGCCCCCCACATCGTTGTTGGATTGCTTTACCGCTTCGACCACATCACTCAGTTTGATGCCATAGGCGAATAGGCGGTTGGGGTCGAGATCGATCTGGTATTCGCGCACGAAGCCGCCGATGGATGCCACCTCGGCGACACCGGGCACGGTGTTCAGCTGATAGCGCACGAACCAGTCCTGCAGAGTGCGCAATTGTTCGAGGTCGTAGCCCTTGCCCTGCAGGGTGTACCAGAACACATGGCCGACGCCCGTGCCATCCGGCCCGAGGGCAGGCCGCACATTGGACGGCAGCAGCGCGGCGGCATAGTTGAGCCGCTCCAGCACACGTGTGCGCGCCCAGTAGATGTCGGCATCGTCCTCGAAAATGACATAGATCATGGAAAAACCGAAGGCCGACGAGGCGCGCACTGCGCGGACCTTGGGAAGCCCTTGCAGGTTGACCACCAGCGGATAAGTGACCTGATTCTCCACCACCTGCGGCGCGCGGCCCGGATACTCGGTGAAGACGATGACCTGGTTATCGGAAAGATCGGGAATGGCATCCACGGGCGTGGTATAGACGGCCCAGCCCCCCCACGCGATGACCAGCGCGAAGAGCGCCAGGATGACAAGGCGGTTGCGTGCCGAATATTCGATGATGTTATCGATCATGGCGCAATATCATTGATTCATCTTCATGCCGCCCATGGCCGCGCCACCTTGTGGCGGAGCGGCACGCTCTTGCCGGGCATCCGGTTTTTTCCCGTCCTGCATCCCTGCCATGCCCGCCATCCCCGCGCTGCCGCGCAATTGCAACTCGGAATCGACCATATAGCCACCGGAGGCCGCGACCTTTTCTCCCGCGCGAAGACCCGCCAGGATCTGAAACCGGTCTCCGACCCTGGCCCCGACATTCACCTCGCGCGGCTCGAACATCCCCGGCTTTTTTTCCACCCACACCACACGGCGCTTGCCGGTTTCCAATACCGCCGTCACCGGCACGGCCATCGCATCACCCAGCGGGACTTGCACGGCGGCGTTCACGAACATGTCCGCCTTCAGCTCATGCCGGGGATTGGGAAGTTCAAGCCGCACCTTGACGGTCCGCGTCTTCGGCTCGAGAAAGGGATAGACGAAGACCGCCCGGCCCATGAATGTCCTGTCAGGATAGGATTGGGAAAAGACCTTCACCTGTTGTCCGATCCTGATGAACGGAAATTCGTTTTCATAGACCTCCACCTCCACCCACACCACGGACAGATCGGCGATGGCGAACAGAGGATCGCCGACATTCACGTACTGACCCTCCAACGCAATCTTTTCGATCACAGTGCCGGAGAGTGGGGTGTAAACCGGTAGCCTGATGGTGGGCTGCCCTGACCGTTCCAGAGCAGCAATCTGAGAGTCCTTTACGCCCAACAGTTTCAGACGCTGCCTGGCTGATTCCACCAGCCCCTCGCCGCCCTGGGCAATGGACGGAATCGGTGAATCCTTGAATTGTTCCCTGCTGCCCAGCGCGAGCAGATATTCCTGCTGCGATGAAACCAGGTCGGGGGAGTACACCTCGGCGACTGGCGCTCCTTTCGAGACATGGGCGCCGACAGTATTCACATAGAGCCGGTCAATACGCCCCGCCACCCACGCGGTGACCTTCGCCTGCCTGGCCTGATCGTAGCCGACTATGCCAACGGCATTGATCTCCTTGGTAAGTGGCATCATGCGGGCCTCCACTGTGGCGACATTCGCCATCACCAATTGCGCTGGCGACAATGAAACATCACGCAACATGTCCACATCGTTCGAACGCTCTGCTCCAGCCTGCCCGTCTGCCGCACGGCGCGCGGGCGGCGTCGCGGACATCGCCTCACCGGTCGCGGCGCCTTTTTCGCGCCACAGGTATGATCCTGCCCCCACGGCGGCGATGGCCGCGATGGCAAGAGCGATTGCGATCCTTTTATTCATTCCGGGTTCACCTCCAAAACGGGCCGTCCGCCTTCATGCCTGCCTGCCCGGACGTTCATTGCAACTCCTTTCCTACCATGGCCTCGAGCTGCGCCAGCTTCATCTGGTAATCCGCCAGCGAGTCGTAGTACTCACGCTCGTAATTAAACAGCGTCATGCGGTTGTCGAGCAGCGTCAGTAGATCCACCTTGTTGACGCGGTAGCCGATGATCGCCGACTCCAGGGAACGTTGTGCTTGGGGGATGATGCCGGTTTTGTAAAGCTCGATCAGGCGCTGTCTCTTTTCAAGCTGGGCAAGCAGGTCGGCAACGCCATAGCTGATGGTATTTTCCAGGGCGTTAAGCTCTTCGGTCGCCATAGAGATTTCCGCATTCGACTCGGCCAGCATGGCGGAGCGCCGTTCGCGCTGGACGGGAAGATTAAGAGTAATGCCAGCGGCATACATATCCAGCCCCATTTCGCCGCCCACCGGATTGCGCTGCATATACTCGAATGCCGCGTTGAAATCGGGATAGTATTCCTTTTGCGCGAGCTTGCGCCCTGCCTGCCCCTTTTCGATAAGAGCGGTATAACCCTTGATAATGGGCCGGTTCGCCACAGCGGCCTCCGTCAGTCCGGAGGTGGACAACAAAAAGGCGGATGGCTCGAAGTCAGGGATTTTACCGACGGGACTGTCGGCCGGACGGTAAAGCAGCGCGTTAAGATTGGCTTGCAGGCTCTTGCGCTGCTGGACGAGAGCGATCTGCATGTCCAGCATTCTGGAGCGTTCCACCTGCGCCTTGAAAATATCCTGCTGCACCCCTTGCCCGACGGCATACTTGGTCTTGCTGAGCGTGACGAAGTCATCCAGAATTTTTATATTCTTCTCGACGATCCCCAATGTCTTGTCAACAAAGAAGATCTGGTAGTAGGATTCCTTCACCATGCGTTTCAGCTCCAGCCTCCGTTCCTCCAGTTGCCATTGGTAGAACTCGGCCTGCCTCGCCGCCATCTCCCCCCGCAAGGCCCGCTTTCCCCAGAAGGGAAGAGACTGGCTGAGGCCGACCACCTTCTGGGTCATGGGATCCTTCCTGAAGTTGAAAGGATCACCCGCGATGCCATTCTGGATCTTCAGCATCAACATCGGATCATCGAGCGCCTCGGCCTGTTTGATGCGGTTTCTGAACATCTCCCAGCGCGCCTCCGATGCCTTCAGTTCAGGGTTGTTGGCAAGCGCAGCCGTGACAAGGTTTGCGAGGTTCTCGACCGCTGCGGCATCGCGGGCGAAAGCAGGCGTGGCACAGTGGAACGCCAGAATCAGTGAAAGAGACCGGCATGCGAACATGAATCTCATTCTCACTCCGAAAAATCCCCTCTATGGACACACTATGCAAAACATGTCACACCTTCCTCATCTGCACCTGCTGCCGACATTTAAAACCTGTGCGTCGCACACAGGTCAAGACTTCTTCTTTGAAACCACCCGGTTTCTCAACGCTTCCGAACCTCCACATCTTTCAGGGATTCGATGAGATGACATACTGTATCGCCATCCGGAATACCATCCGGCATTTCCTCCCATTGAGCCGCCGCCCTTTCAATGCGGTGTTGCAACGCCCTCAACTCAGCCAGGGCACAGCGGTTTTCGTCGATACGCCGCCGGATGATTTCGCGCACCCTGGGGCAGGGCGATTTGCCATGGCTGCTCTCATGGAAGATTTCGGCGATCTCGGCCAGGGTGAAACCGAGGGCTTTTGCCTGATGGATAAAGTGCAGCCGTTTCACATCCGCCGCCGCAAACAGTTTGTAATCACTGCCGGACTGGCGGCAAGGCTTCAACAAACCGATGCGCGTGTAATATCGAATCACATGCGGCGTCACGCCAGCCCGCTTGGCAAACTGGTTGACAGTCATGACCTCCGCCATGATTTTCCTTTTTATGCCTTTGTTCATGTGGATGGGCTCTTTCAACATCCTGTTAATCGGCCGGGATGATGCGCGTCATGACGAACGTGCCATCGGGTTCTTTGGTCAATTCAAAATCGACCTTCATTCTGGCCCTGATGTTATCCAGCATGGCCTTGTCCTTGACCGTGTACTCCATCGCCATGTCGGGCCAGCCCAGACCCTTGAGCGAATCGCGGGTCAAAGTGACGGTGCCCGCCGCCACATCCACTTTGTCGACCGTGCCCTGGCCTGTGCGGACTTGAGCTGCGGCTTGGGTTGCCTCAGATTCCGTGGCGGCATTGTGGTGGTTGGCGCCGTGGGCAAATACCGGTGGATTAAACAAGATCAGTACGGGCAGCATCATATACGAGGTTTTTTTCATGGTATCCGGTCTCCTTTGGGTAAAAGTTCTGCAATAAATTTCGTGCGCCTGTTTTTAATGTATCTATGGGTACGGCGCACCCTACGGCGGCTGCCGCTCTTGGACCCAGGAGGGTCTTTCTGCGCAAACATTTTTTCTTCCCCTTGCTGGATAAATACCGCAAGCCGCGAACGGATCTGATATGGTCTGGTGCACGCACGGACTGCAAGCGAATGCGGCGTGGCAAGTCCTGGAGCCGCACAGCGGCACAGGCATGTGCCGGGGCGAGAATCCCGGAGTCAGCCGCTCAGGCGGGCGAAGAGAGTGGAGGTCGGAGTTCGGGGGGGATGGGTGTGCTGACGAGACGGCAGGGATCCCCTGCACCTGGCATGCCTGGCGCCGGCAAAGCGAGGGTGAAGCCGGTCACGGGCACGATGCAGCAATTCGCTCCACCAGCGCAGTGGCTGGCGTCGCCACCGCAGGGTTTGACCTTCTTGGCAGGGTCATGTGCCACGACATCATGAGACTTGCCGGCGTTCTGCGCACCATCCATATGATGCGCATGGGCGGGCGCAGCATGAGTCTGTCCCGCATGAGCCGCACAGGCCTTGATGCACGCAAGCTGGGCATGGACCGGCATCGCCACGAGATGCAGCGCAACAAATAGCAACAGAAGCTGTCGTGCGAGTCGGCGCATGAAATTTTGCGGTCTTCTAAGGATCCTGTGATCTTATTAAGATCGTGTCCGAGTCATTTGTCAATACTGCTGCCGGCCACATCCTGGCTGTTCGTCTGACTTGAGCACTGGCGGAAGCCGTATTGTAATGACCAAGTAAATTTGGACGGTTCGTTAAAGCATTTTTAAAAACTCCCTCCATCAGTCCACGGAAATCCCCCGCCATATTTTCGGCAGAGTCTTCCCCTTTCCCTGTCAATTCGCTGACATCGCTTCTCGATGAATTCATAACAGCATGATTGTATGGTGATAAATCATTTTTCCGTGTATGGCATGACGCTTGCTTTGTTCATACCAAGAAATATTTGGTTGGTCAGGAAGGGTGCGGAACAATGGCGGTCGAAAAGCTGGATAAGGACGATAGTGCGGATGATAAGAAACCGGCCAAGAAAAAAACACCGGTTGTAAAAATTATCCTTATTGTTGTTGGTGCCTTGGTTCTAGTAGGAACTGGTGCCGGGGCCGCAATATTCATGAGCGGAGGGGGTGGCCACGGTAAGAGTGCATCAGAAGGGCGCAAGGAAGTAGAAAACAATAAACACCGCATAGCACCAGCCGTCTATTTTGCCTTTGATCCGGCATTTGTTGTGAATTTCCAGGATGACTCTTCCGTACGGTTCTTACAGATTACCGTGGAGGTCATGGCGCGTGATCCGTTAGTGATCGAGGCCGTCAAAACACATACGCCATTGATACGCAACAATCTCGTGATGCTATTTAGTAGTCAGACTCCCGAAAGCGTCAGTACACGCCAGGGAAAGGAAAAGATTCGCGCCGATGCCTTGAAGGAAATTCAGAAAATCATGAAAGAGCAGACAGGATCCACCGGTGTGGAAGCCGTTTATTTCACCAGTTTTGTGATGCAATAACGGCCATGTCAGTCACGGATATTCTTTCTCAAGATGAAATTGATGCGCTGTTGCACGGCGTCGATAGTGGGGACGTGGAGACTGATGGAGGCGAGCTTGCATCGGATGGGACGGCGCGCAATTATAACTTTTCAAGTCAGGACCGCATTGTACGCGGGCGCCTCCCCACGCTGGAGATGATCAACGAAAGATTTGCCCGTCACTTTCGCATCAGTCTGTTCAATATGCTGCGCCGTTCCCCGGAAATTTCTGTAAGCGGTGTGCAAATGCTCAAATTCGCAGAGTATGTACACAGCTTGTTTGTTCCTACCAGTTTGAACCTTGTTCGCGTGAATCCGCTTAGGGGGACAGCGCTATTCATCTTTGATCCAAAATTGGTTTTTATTGTGGTGGATAATTTTTTCGGGGGAGAGGGGCGGTTTTATACGAGGATCGAGGGGCGTGAATTTACGCCAACGGAGATGCGCGTCATTAATATGATTCTGCAGCAGGTATTCAAGGATCTAAAAGAAGCCTGGATGCCGGTGATGCCCGTTGAATTTGAATATATCAACTCGGAAGTGAATCCACAGTTTGCCAATATTGTGAGCCCTACCGAGGTGGTCGTTGTGAGCACCTTCCATATTGAACTTGATGGGGGCGGGGGAGATCTGCACGTAACATTTCCCTATTCGATGATAGAGCCTATCCGTGATGTGCTCGATGCGGGAATGCAAAGTGACCGTTCCGATGTTGACGAGCGCTGGCTGCTTGCGCTGCGTGATGAAATAAAGGAAGCAAAGGTGGAAATCAGCAGTGTTCTGACAGAAACCAATATTAGCTTGAGAGATTTGCTGAAGATGAAAGCAGGCGATGTGATTCCAGTGGAGATTCCTGAAACGGTAATGTTGCGTGCTGAAGATGTTCCCGTGTTCCGTGGCAAATTTGGAGTATCGGAAGGGTACAGCGCGGTCAAGATAGTGGAGTCTGTAAAACATCAAGGGCCATCCCAATCAGGTCAAAATAAATAGGCCAGGAGAATATTATGAGCGTAGACAGTGACACGATGGATGTTGATATAGCGGATGAATGGGCCGCGGCGCTGGCCGAACAGGATGCTACGCCAATCCCTGCGCAGAGCGATGGTGGAGGAACGTCCGGCTCCGTTAATACGGACTATTCCCGTGCGCAATTCCATGAGTTGCAGCCAGAACCCTCCTTTTCAGGGGCGCCGGGAGAGGTGAACATGGACGTGATTTTGGATGTTCCTGTTACCCTTTCGATGGAGATTGGACGCACCCTTATCAGTATCCGCCACTTGTTGCAGCTCAATCAGGGTTCTGTCGTTGAATTGGATCGTTTAGCGGGAGAACCGATGGATGTTATGGTTAATGGGACGTTGATTGCTCATGGCGAAGTGGTTGTAGTCAATGAGAAATTCGGGATACGTTTGACCGATGTTATAAGCCCCTCAGAACGCGTTAAAAAGTTGAAATAATGAAGAGTAAATATCTTGCGCGTGGCGGTTTTTTTCTGGCTGGGTATTTGTTATGGCCAGCCATGTCCTTCGCCGTGGAGAAGGTGGGTCCAGCCGCCAGCGGCTCTGTTCCAGCAGGTGTTTCCACAGGGAGTTTGTTGCAAGTAACGCTGGGGTTGCTGGTGGTGTTACTGGTTATTGTTGGCGCCGCATGGATGCTGCGCCGCTATGGTCGATTTCAATCCGCGGCGAGCGGATCCCTGAAAATTCTTGGTGGTCTGTCTATTGGTCCCCGTGAACGTGTGGTGCTGTTGCAGGTAGGAGAAGAGCAGCTGTTGATCGGGGTGGCTCCGGGGCGGGTGCAAGCACTGCATCACCTGGAACATCCAGTGCGATTGACGCCATCTACGCCAGATGAATCGCCAAATAATCTGTTAGGAAAACTGGTGGCGGGTGATGCAAGAGGCTTTGCTGAACGGCTGAGCTTGGCCATCAAACAGCGAAAACAGCCATGAAGCGCAGCCTATTGGTGATTCTTGGCATGCTTGTGCCGCTGGGAACAGTCATGGCGGCGCCGGGGCTGGATGTGGCTACAGTGACAGCCGGTGCTAACGGTGCGCAAACCTATACCGTGAGCATCCAGACGCTGCTGTTCATGACGCTGCTGTCCTTGTTGCCGGCGGCATTGCTCATGATGACATCGTTTACGCGCATCATCATTGTGCTGGCAATTCTGCGCCAGGCATTAGGCACAGGCGCGACGCCGACCAATCAAACACTGCTTGGCCTGGCATTGTTTCTGACATTCTTCATTATGGCGCCAGTGTTTGACAAGGTGAATCAAGAGGCGCTGACACCCTACATGGATGAAAAAATATCCGCTCAGGAAGCGATTAATATTGCCAGGGCTCCTTTCAGGGATTTCATGCTCGGGCAAACCCGTGATAGCGACCTTGAATTGTTTACGCATATATCAGGCCGCGATGGCATTGAATCACCTGAGGCCGTGCCGTTCTCCCTGCTTGTGCCGGCATTTGTCACCAGCGAATTAAAGACAGCCTTCCAGATTGGATTTCTGATCTTTATTCCATTTTTGATTATTGATCTGGTAGTTGCCAGTGTGCTGATGGCCATGGGTATGATGATGTTGTCGCCGATGGTGATCTCCTTGCCGTTCAAGATTATGTTATTTGTGCTCGTCGATGGCTGGGCATTGATTATCGGGACGCTGGCGGCGAGCTTTAATTAGGATTTATTCATGACCCCTGAAACAGTTATCACCGTAGGAAAAGAGGCGCTGGAAGTCTGTGTGCTATTGCTTGCGGTGTTGCTGCTTCCCGCGCTGGCGGTTGGTTTGCTGATAAGCATGTTCCAGGCGGCAACCCAGATCAACGAAGTCACGCTCAGCTTTGTGCCGAAACTTCTGATTACATTGCTGACATTCGTTATCGCCGGGCCGTGGCTGCTGGAGCGGCTGGTGGATTATATGCGGCGCTTGATAGAGAGTATTCCTGTATTGATAGGCTGAGCAGGGGCTGATTTGAAACCCGCTCCGCGTTGATCTCCCACATACCTGATTTGCGGCTTCGTAACATGCAATTTACCAGTGCTGAAATAGCCTCATGGATCGGCATGTATCTCTGGCCGCTATTCCGCGTGATGGCATTGGTGGCCATGGCTCCGGTGTTTGGGGCGCAAAGCGTGCCGGTACGTATCCGTGTGGGGTTTTCCGTGGCCTTGACGCTGCTTATCGCCCCGGCATTGCCTCCTGTTCCGGTGGTTGATCCTCTCAGCTCCACGGGATTGATGATTGTTATCCATCAGGTGCTGATTGGTTTGGCAATGGGCTTTGCCTTGAAGTTGGTGTTTGGCGCTTTTGTCTTGGCCGGACAGTTGATAGGGCAGTCCATGGGGCTGGGTTTTGCCTCGATGGTGGATCCGCTGAATGGCGTGCAGGTGCCGGTGGTGAGCCAGTTTTATCAGGTTCTGGTGACACTGATATTTCTCGGCTTCAACGGCCATTTGGTATTGCTTGAAGTGCTCGCCGATAGTTTTCGTACCCTGCCTGTAGGTCCTAATGGGCTGGCAATGAACGGTGTGTGGGATCTCGTCATCTGGGGTGGCCAGATGTTTTCCGGTGCAGTGCTTATCTCACTGCCTGCTGTTACTGCGTTGCTGGTGGCAAACATTGCCTTCGGCGTCATGACGCGCGCTTCTCCTCAACTCAATATCTTTGCAATTGGATTCCCGATTACATTATTGCTAGGCATCGTTGTCATGCTCGTGACGTTGCCGGTTATTTCTCCCCAGTTAAGTAATCTTATGCGCGATGTCTTTGCCCTGATGCAGCAATTGGTTGTGGGAGGAACGTAAGACATGGCAGAGCAGGACAGCGGCCAGGAACGCACCGAACAGGCGACTCCCAAGCGCCTCAAGGAGGCGCGCGAGAAAGGGCAAATAGCCCGTTCGCTGGATCTCAACTCGACAGTAATGTTATTGGCCGCCGCCGGCGGTTTTCTGGTGTTGGGTGGCCGGATAACATCTGGGCTACTGGACTCCATGCGCCATAATTTTCGCATTAACCGGGAAAATGTATTTAATTCTAGTGCCATGCTGCATCTTCTTGAGCAATCCGTGGCGGATGCTCTGATTGCTTTGGCGCCTTTCCTTGTTTTGATGATAGTGGCCGCATTGCTCGCGCCATTGGCCTTGGGAGGCTGGTCATTCAGCAGTGAGGCACTGGGCTTCAAGTGGGAGAAGATGAATCCGCTGTCAGGCTTGAAACGCATCTTTGGCCCGCATGGTTTAATGGAGCTGATGAAGGCGCTGGCAAAATTCATCGTGCTCACCATCGCTGCCGTCGTTCTGTTATGGAAAATGGCGGGAGATTTTTCCGGCTTGGGTGATGAGCCTTTGCCTAATGCCCTGGGTCATGTGGCGAACCTATTGGGATGGTCATTCCTTGCGTTAAGCGGAACGATGGTGCTGATCGCAGCGGTCGATGTGCCGTTCCAGCTTTGGGATCACTCCCAAAAACTCAAGATGACGCATCAGGAAATCAAGGAGGAATTCAAAGAAACAGATGGAAATCCAGAGATTAAGGGACGTATTCGTAGCCAGCAGCGCGAGATGGCGCGTCGCCGCATGATGGCGGAAGTGCCAAAAGCCGATGTGATCGTTACCAACCCCACCCACTATGCCGTGGCGCTACGTTATGATTCCGACAAAATGCGCTCACCAGTGGTGATTGCTAAAGGCACTGATCTCATCGCTCTGCAAATACGCACTGTCGCCATCACACACCGTATACCAATACTCTCCGCCCCTCCTTTGGCACGGGCGCTGCATCACAGTACTGAACTGAACCATGCCATCCCCGCCGGGCTGTATTTGGCGGTGGCGCAAGTGCTGGCGTATGTCTATCAATTGAAGCAGCGTCAACACTCTGACGCTCAATATGATGGAACGCCGTTGTCAATGGCGGAACTACCGATACCGGATGAATTGAGGCGCGATGAGTGATGAGGATTCACATGCCATTACCTTCGCGGCAGGTTCCAATCGCCGTTTTAGGTTGAAACAGATTTTTGAATACGGATAAACGACTAATGAACCAAACCATGATATTGGAAAGCCTGCGAGATTTCAGCCGCCGCGGATTAGGTGTGCCGCTGTTTCTGATGATGCTTCTGGCAATGATGGTGGTGCCGATGCCACCGCTGCTGCTCGATACATTTTTCACATTCAGCATCGCTCTTTCACTGGTCGTGTTGCTGACCGGGGTGTATGTGCAGAAGCCTCTGGATTTCGCGGCATTTCCCACTGTATTACTGCTGGCTACGCTGTTGAGGCTTGCGCTGAATATTGCCTCCACTCGTGTGATATTGATGGAAGGGCACACCGGGACCGGCGCGGCGGGTCACGTCATTGAAGCATTCGGTGACTTCGTGGTGGGGGGTAATTACGCGGTTGGTCTGGTTGTGTTCGCCATTTTGGTGATCATTAATTTTATCGTGGTCACCAAGGGCGCCGGGCGAATTTCAGAAGTAAGTGCACGCTTTACCCTGGACGCCATGCCAGGAAAGCAAATGGCGATAGATGCCGATCTCAACGCCGGTTTGATCACACAGGATGAAGCCAGGGCGCGCCGCGTCGAAGTAGTTCAGGAAGCGGATTTTTATGGCTCCATGGATGGCGCGAGCAAATTCGTGCGCGGTGACGCCATTGCCGGAATATTGATTCTCTTCGTGAATGTTATCGGTGGATTTTTCATTGGCATACTTCAGCATGGTATGCCATTCAGCGAGGCATTGCACAACTATACCCTGCTGACCATCGGCGATGGCTTGGTAACACAAATTCCTGCACTGCTATTGTCCGTTGCGGCTGCGATCATGGTGACGCGTGTCTCCAGTGCCCAGGATATGGGCAAGCAGATTTTGAAGCAGTTGTTCGATAGTCCACGCGCATTGGCTGTGAGTGCGGCTGTCATAGGATCCATAGGCTTGGTGCCTGGGATGCCCAATGTGGCGTTTTTGTCATTGGCTGCGGCGGCGGGGGCAACATCTTATATGATTGCGCAGCGCCAAAAAACCGTGCAATCGCTGTCGGTGGTTGCGGAAAAGTTGATCGAAAGCGCACCCGAGTCACGAGATTTGAGTTGGGATGATATCGTCCCTGTCGATCCCATCGGCCTTGAAGTAGGTTACCGGTTGATTCCAATGGTGGACAAAAATCAGGGCGGTCAGCTCATGGGGCGCATCAAGGGCGTGCGAAAAAAATTGACTCAGGATCTCGGTTTCCTCGTGCCCCCGGTACATATTCGAGACAATCTCGATCTGGCACCGAACGGTTATCGCATCACCTTGCTGGGCGCCACTATTGGCGAGGCGGAGATCCATCCAGAACGCGATCTTGCGATCAATCCAGGGCAAGTTTTCGGTGCGCTGCAAGGTATGCCTGGTAAAGATCCTGCCTTTGGTTTGGAGGCTGTATGGATAGACCCATCGCAACGTGACCATGCCCAGACGCTTGGATATACCGTGGTTGATGCAGGCACTGTAGTGGCAACGCATCTCAGTCAGTTATTGCAAAGCCACGCGCAGGAGTTGCTGGGGCGCGAGGAGGTACAGCAGCTCCTCAATAACCTCGCCAAAACCGCTCCAAAGCTGGTTGAGGATTTGGTGCCTAATACGCTGCCATTGGGTGTGGTGCTGAAAGTATTGCAAAACCTATTGGAAGAACGTATTCCGATCCGCGATATACGAACAATTGCCGAAACATTGGCAGGATATACGCCAAAAAGTCAGGATCCCGCCGTATTGACTGCCGCCACACGTGTCGCACTGAGCAGATTAATTGTTCAGCAAATCAATGGGGTTGCTCCAGAACTTGCGGTTATTACACTGGATCCTGATTTGGAACAGATATTGCAAAACTCATTGCAAACACCTGGTTTAGCGGGAATAGGTTTGGAGCCGGGCCTGGCAGAAAGGATGCATTCGGCGCTGCAGCAAAGCGCGCAACGTCAGGAGCTTGCAGGACAGCCCGCGGTGTTGTTGGTATCAATGCCATTGCGACTGCCTCTGTCTCGCTTGGTGAGGCACTCGATTCCTAATTTGCATGTGTTGTCGTACAACGAGATCCCCGACAGCAAACAGATCAGGATCGTGGCGAGTGTGGGCAAGTAATGCAGGGCCGAATTGATTTTCGCCCTAGGGCTATACGGCTGGTTATTGCGAAAGAATGCGTAGCTGCCGATCTTATAATAAAAGGCATGTGGAATGAAAATGAAACGCTTTTTCGCCCCCGACATACGCCAGGCGATACGTAAAGTACGTGATGAGCTTGGACCGGATGCGGTGATACTTTCCAACCGGCGTGTTGAAGGCGGTGTTGAAATAGTCTCTGCTATCGACTACGACGAATCTATGGTGAGCAATGCAGAACTGTTATCTACAGGGCCAAATGTGTCCCGGGTTCCTAATCAGTATCACCCTCCGCTGGAGCCGCATAGCGGCATACTAGGCAAACAATCTTCTGAAACGCAACCAGCACAAACACAAAAGTCACTTTATAAAACCGCTGCCGCATTGCCCTCGGAGCAGGATGATGAGGATGACGTGATAAGCCTGGATTTCGTGCCGGAACAGGTTCTTAACGACGCTCACAAAAAGGATCGCAAGGATGGTGTTGTTTCATCTAGCACGCCAAGGCCTGCTCTGGATGAGATGTGGGCTGAACTCAGGAACTTGCGCGGCTTGCTGGAAAATCAATTATCCGGTTTGGCATGGGGCGATCTTGCTCGGCGTCATCCTCAGCAGGCTGAATTGTTCCAGCGCCTGATGAGGATGGGGATGAGCTCGACACTGTGTCGCCAAGTGGTGGATGAGATTCCCCTGGAAATCACACAGGCGCCGCAGATCGAGTTGTTATGGCGGCGGGCACTGGGGGTGCTGGCTCATCAGATACAGGTAACAGATGATGACATTCTTACACAGGGCGGCATCGTTGCATTGGTAGGCCCGACCGGCGTCGGAAAGACCACTACAGTGGCCAAACTGGCAGCGCATTATGCCTTGCGGCATGGTTCGCGCCATGTTGCTCTGGTGACAACCGATAACTACCGTATCGGCGCACATGAGCACCTGAAGTCATACGGGAGGATATTGAATGTTCCCGTGCGGGTTGCCGCTGACAAAGCCGAACTGCAACAGATACTGGCGGAGCTGAGTGACCGGCGGCTTATATTGATCGATACCGCCGGGATGGGTCAGCGTGATGTGCGGCTGTCCGCGCAATTCGCGGTTCTCAATGGCAGTGATGGCCGCATGCCGCGCATTAAAACCTACCTGGTATTGTCCACCACCACACGACTGTCGGGGCTGGATGAAACCATTCGTGCATTTCAGGGGATGACACTGGATGGCTGCATCCTCACAAAGCTGGATGAAGCCACCAGCCTTGGCAGCGCGTTGAGTGTCACCATTCAGCACGATCTGCCCGTTGCCTACATCAGCGATGGTCAGCGTGTTCCGGAAGATTTACATAATGCTCGTGCGCATACCTTGGTGAGCCGCAGCGTGGCCATCATGCAACAGGCTGCTTCCTCGCTGGAGGATGAGGCTTTATCAGTACCGGTAGAGAAGGTGGCAGCACATGCTCATGTCTGAAGTGAATCGTGATTTGATCGGGGATCAGGCCGAGGGGTTGCGCCGCATGGCCCATCACAGGCCCGTGCGTGTTATCGCGGTTACCAGTGGTAAGGGCGGTGTCGGTAAAACCAATGTGTCCGTGAATCTTGGCCTTGCAATGGCTAATGAAGGAAAGTCAGTGTTACTGATGGATGCTGATATGGGGCTTGCAAATGTTGACGTATTGTTGGGACTGCACCCTGTTTACAATCTTTCTCATGTCATCAATGGTGAACGTACCCTGGAAGAAGTCATTCTTCCAGCATCGGGCGGCTTATCTATTGTGCCCGCATCTTCCGGCTTGAAAAGCATGGCGGAGCTCAGTGCCGCGCAGCACGCCGGTATCATCCGCGCTTTCAGTGAGCTGAGCCAAACACTGGATGTGTTATTGATCGACACCGCTGCCGGTATCTCGGAAAGCGTGATCAGTTTCAGCCGGGCAGCGCAGGAAGTTATCGTGGTGGTGTGTGATGAGCCGGCATCACTGACTGATGCCTATGCCTTGATAAAGCTTCTTAATCGCGATTATGGCATGCATCGTTTCCGTATTCTCGCCAACATGGTTCACAGTCTTCAAGAGGGGCGTGAAGTGTACAACAAAATAGTCAAAGTTGTGGATCGTTATCTCGATGCTACAGTAGATTTTATGGGAATAGTTCCCTATGACGACTATTTGCGAAAAGCAGTACAAAAGCAGCGCCCAGTCGTTGATGCATATCCGCGCAGCAAGTCTGCAATGGCATTCAAGAAACTGGCACTAAAGGCCGATAATTGGCCTGTGACGGTGACAGCGGGAGGGCATCTCGAGTTTTTCGTCGAGCGGCTGATTCAGACCAACCAAAATTATAGGATGATGTCGTCATGAATGGAGTCGCTATGTATACCCGTATTCACACCGATGACAGAGACGACACCGTAGCACAATACGCGCCCTTGGTAAAACGGATCGCCTATCATCTGATGAGCCGTCTGCCACCCAGTGTACAGGCCGATGACCTGATACAGGCGGGTATGATCGGGCTTTTGGAGGCATCGCGTAACTATGATGCGACGCAGGGAGCAAGTTTTGAGACATATGCCGGCATACGCATTCGTGGTGCGATGCTGGATGAAATACGAAAAAATGACTGGGCGCCACGCTCTGTGCATCGCAAGGCAAGAAAAGTGGCGGAAGCCGTGCGCACAATAGAAAACATCAAAGGCCGTGACGCCCGCGACAGTGAGGTGGCGGAGATATTGGAGATATCTCTCGATGAATATCACCAGATGCTTCAGGATGCGAGCGGTTATTTGGTAATGAGTTTCGAGGATATGGGGGTAGATGATGAGGCAGTGGCTTTGCAGTTTGCCGATAGAAACCCTGGAATACTCGAAGGGTTGCAAAGGGATGATTTCAAAAAGAGCCTATCGGAAGCGGTTGCTGGATTGCCAGAAAGGGAACGCCTGGTTATGGCTCTCTATTATGACGAAGAACTCAATTTGCGTGAGATTGGGGCCGTTCTTGGTGTCAGCGAGTCGAGAGTGAGCCAGATTCATAGTCAGGCTCTGATACGTTTACAGGCTCGTCTCAGCCAATGGAGATCGGAAGGTTAGGAACTCGTCAAAAAGGAAGATCAATGGTTGGTGAAATCATTTATCTCTCCTTGCGTTAGGACTGGAGGTATCTTTTGGACAAGAACATGAAGATTCTCATTGTTGATGATTTTTCTACAATGAGGCGAATCATTAAAAATTTGATGCGTGATCTCGGCTTTAATAATACCAGTGAAGCCGATGATGGTAAAACTGCACTTCCTATGTTGCAGGCAGGGGGATTTGATTTCCTGATAACAGACTGGAACATGCCTGGAATGCAGGGTATAGACCTTCTCAAGGCGGTGCGCGCTGATCCAAAGCTGGCAACACTTCCCGTTCTGATGGTTACTGCCGAGGCAAAGCGTGAACAAATAGTCGAGGCGGCACAGGCTGGAGTTAATGGTTATGTTGTAAAGCCATTCACGGCAGCAACCCTGAAAGAAAAAATAGACAAAATATTTGAGAGAATTGAATCGGTCAAATGATTTGATCGATTGATTTCATGATAATACCAGCAAGGATTAGTGATGAGCGAAATGAACAATAATGTTGATAAGTGCCTATCTATGGCCCGGTCTCTTGCCAAATCCATCGAGGAAGGAAATGAAAAGGAAGCAGATCGCATTATCGATGAAATCATAAAGTTACGTGAATCATCACTCTTTCAGGAGGTCGGAAAGCTGACTAGGCAGCTTCATGAGACATTAAACAGCTTCCAGCTGGATTCGCGCATTTTGTCGTTGGCTGAAAGTGATATACCTGATGCCAAGGAAAGACTTAACTACGTCATAACGATGACTGAACAGTCCGCGAACAGAACGCTTAACGCAGTTGAAAAAGCCTTTCCAATCTCTGAGCAATTAAAGGAAAAATCATCAAACCTAGAGAAAAAGTGGGATCGTTTCAGACAACGACAAATGCCAGTGAATGAGTTCAGAGAATTGAGCGGAGAAATTGGAGAATTTATGGTTTGGACGGCGCGCAACGCCGAGCATATTCATGAGCATTTGTCAGACGTTATGATGGCCCAGGATTTTCAGGACATAACAGGTCAAATCATCCGCCGGGTTATTAATATGGTACAGGAAGTAGAGAGCGGTCTTGTAGAACTTGTTCGTATTTCAGGCCAAAGAATGATTCCGGTGGAGAAAACGGGTGTAAATAAAGTTTCTATTGAAGGCGACGGACCACGCATCCCTGGCTGTGAAAGCCATAAGGACAGAGTATCCGGTCAGGATGACGTGGATGATTTACTCTCCAGTCTTGGATTCTGAGGCGTCAAAAGATGGCAATTGATACGGATGATGACATTCTCCAGGATTTTCTGGTTGAGGCCGGGGAAATTCTTGAGAAGCTGGGCGAACAGCTTGTAGATCTTGAACGGCGCCCAAATGACAGTGACCTTCTAAATGCGGTGTTTAGAGGATTTCATACGGTTAAAGGCGGGGCCGGATTTTTAAATTTGACTGCATTGGTTGCCGTATGTCATCGCGCCGAGGATGTTTTTAATACTCTCCGGCAGGGGAAGCGTCTGGTTGATGCCCGGCTCATGGATGTTATTTTGACTGTTCTTGATCTTGTTAAAGTCATGATGGATCAGGTTCGATCTGGTGAGGACCCCACGCCCGCCGATCCTTCATTGCTTAAAAGTCTGGATATTCTGGCACAGCCTCAGAGCGATAACGAAGCTGAAATCGACATGCCAGACGCACTTGCAGCGGTGCCTGAGTCTATTGCGGAACCAATCATCGAAGTCATTACAGATGATGCCGTTGAAGTCAGTCAATCCACGGATACACCAGGACAAACAATGGTAGCCGCTGGTGGTGATGATGTTACGGATGACGAATTCGAGGCTCTTCTGGATCAATTGCATGGGCAAGGCGCTCACACTGGAGCCCTATCAAATAATACTACAGAGACTCCATCTTCATCGGGTACATCGCCTCCATCCGATATGATTACGGACGAAGAATTCGAGGCGTTGCTTGACAAGCTTAATGGTGCTCCAGAGAAGATACAGAATAAACCACAGAGCGAGCCTGTAAGCCCTCCAGTAGATGTGTACCGTCCAGCAGAACTCGAATCGGCCAAGACCGAAGAAAAACCAGCAGCCAGCCAGCCATCCGCTGCTGGAAAGGATTCAGCGCAGCCACCCGCAGATACGACGGTGCGCGTCGATACGAAGCGCCTGGATGACATTATGAATTTGGTAGGTGAGCTGGTGCTGGTGCGTAATCGGCTTGCTACCCTCAAGTCATCCATGGTTAATGAAGAAATGGCTCAAGTAATAGGCAATCTCGATCTGGTGACTTCGGATCTGCAGAATGCTGTCATGAAAACACGCATGCAGCCAATAAAGAAGGTGTTTGGCCGTTTTCCTAGAGTAGTCCGTGATTTGGCGCGCAGCCTGAATAAAGAAGTGATATTGGAGCTTCATGGTGAGGAGACTGACCTCGACAAGAACTTGGTAGAAGCCCTTGCGGATCCTCTGGTACATCTTGTGCGCAATGCTGTTGATCACGGTATTGAATCCCCTGAGGTACGGCTGGCGGCTGGCAAGCCGCGTGCAGGCACGGTAATTCTTTCCGCACAACAGGAGGGGGATCATATCCTGTTGTCAATTGAAGAGGATGGGGCGGGCATGGATGCCGAGGTGTTGCGCCGCAAGGCTGTAGAAAAGAGGTTGCTGGATCCCGAGGCGGCAGCCCGCCTTGATGAAAACGCTTGCTACAATTTGATTTTTCTCCCGGGATTTTCCACGAAAACTCAAATTTCGGATGTGTCAGGTCGTGGCGTTGGCATGGATGTGGTGAAAACCCGTATCGCGCAACTTAATGGTGTTGTTGAAATTGAATCAGAACTTGGAAAAGGAAGCCGTTTCATTATCAAGGTGCCATTGACACTGGCGATTATGCCGACATTGATGGTAATGCTTGGGCAGCAAATATTTGCAATGCCTCTAGTTAATGTCAGCGAGATATTCAGCCTTGATGAGGCGCGTACAAATACAGTCGATGGTCAATTAGTTGTGATTGTGAGAAACAAGGCAATCCCATTGTTTTACTTGCACGACTGGTTGGTAAAAGACGCCGATCCTTATAATCACCGTGCAGCAGGATATGTTGTGGTAGTCAGCGTTGGATCACAGCGCATTGGGTGTGTTGTAGAAAATCTCATAGGACAAGAAGAAGTAGTAATAAAACCCTTGGGGTCATTGCTTCATGGTACGCGGGGATTGTCAGGGGCAACAATTACCGGAAACGGTCGTATTGCGCTTATTCTCGACTTTCCTGGACTAATGGATGCCTACGGTCACAGGTAATAAGCCTGGTTTGTTATGCGATTGCGGGGAAATATTCCAGCATAGTATTGGCGGGAGTTCATGATGAAGGTGCGTGTGTTGGTTGTCGATGACTCCGGTTTTTTCCGCAGGAGGGTGACAGAGATTTTAGGTGGCGACGCTCATATAGAAGTTATTGGAACAGCTTCGAATGGGGTAGAAGCGATTGAAATGACTCTCAAGCTAAATCCTGATGTTATTACCATGGATATTGAAATGCCAGTGATGGATGGAATTACTGCTGTGCGTCGTATCATGGCTTCTAACCCAACGCCGGTATTGATGTTTTCATCACTAACTACCGAGGGAGCGCAAGCCACTTTTGAGGCGCTGGATGCAGGTGCCGTGGATTTTATCCCCAAGAGATTCGAAGATCTCTCCCAGGATCGTGAAGAAGCAAAGCGCTTGTTATGTTCCCGTGTTCGCGCGGTCGGAGCGAGAGGAATGGCTCTGCGCCAAGGAACATTAAAGAAAGCGCCTCTTTTGTCCGAAACGCCAAAGCCCAATCGTGTTAAAGACGAGAATGTTTCGTCCAGAGAGGCTGTAAGTGTTTCTGCAAAAAAATATCCTGGAAATTGCAAATTGGTTGCTATAGGAACTTCAACCGGAGGGCCGGTCGCCCTTCAGCAAGTATTGTCCAAATTGCCTGCCGATTTTCCGTTTCCCTTATTGCTTGTGCAGCACATGCCGGCCAGTTTTACCCCTGCATTTGCTCAGCGTATGGATAAATTGTGTTCTATCAAGGTAAAAGAGGCCGAGGACGGTGATTTTTTGGAAGCTGGGGTTGCGTTATTGGCTCCAGGAGGGAGGCAAATGCTCCTTGAACAGCGCTCCGGGAAGGTGTGTGTTCGTATTCGTGATAGTGAGCAGGGACAGACTTATAAGCCGAGTGTCGATGTCACGTTTTCATCCGCCGCCAGGATTTTTCCCGGACAGGTATTGGCTGTGGTTATGACTGGCATGGGCGCGGATGGCCGTGAGGGCGCGCGTTTGTTGAAACAGGGAGGATCCATTGTGTGGGCTCAGGATGAGCAAAGTTGCGTGGTCTATGGTATGCCTATGGCCGTTGTGGAAGCAGGCCTGGCGGATCGGGTTGTGTCGCTTCAGGAGATTGGCAACAATCTTGCGCATAGGAATTAGTGTGTGGATATTCTGACTATTGTGGGCATTGTGCTGGCCTTTGGATCCATTCTGGGGGGGAATGCCCTGGAAGGTGGGCATATTGGATCCCTGCTGCAGTTGACCGCATTCATCATAGTCTTTGGCGGTACGGTGGGGGCCATCATGGTACAAACACCGATGCCCACATTCATGAGGTCTCTCAAGATTGCGCTTTGGATTTTTATTCCTCCAAAAATTGCTCAGAAAGAGATTATTGAAAAAATTGTCGGATGGAGCAACGTTGCCCGCAAAGAGGGTTTGTTGGGTTTGGAGCCATTGATTGAGGCGGAAACTGATCCATTTGCAAAGAAGGGGATGCAACTGCTTGTTGACGGTAGCGAACCCGATGCGATTAGAGGAATACTGGAAGTAGAGCTTTCATCAAAGGAGCATAGCGATACCCAGGCCGCAAAAGTCTATGAAGGCATGGGCGGGTATTGTCCCACGGTAGGCATCATTGGAGCTGTAATGGGTCTGATTCATGTAATGAATAATCTTTCCGATCCAAGCAAGCTGGGTAGCGGTATTGCAACAGCGTTTGTTGCAACAATATATGGCGTAGGGCTTGCAAATCTTTTTATGCTTCCCATGGCAAGCAAGCTGAAGGCTATTATTCATGGCCAAACGCAATTCAGGGAAATGATTATAGAGGGCATCATATCTATTGCGGAAGGAGAGAACCCGAGAAATATAGAGACTAAACTTCATGGCTATTTACACTAGTGTCATGACTCGTAAATATCGAAACATGAAACGGCGTCTTTTGCCGCAGAGCGGCGTTGCTCGTCGTTGCCATAGAATGAGCTATGGCGCCTCCTCGTGCCTTGCCCAGCACCATAATCCATCCGATTCATTTGTCTCGATATTCGCGAGTCATGGCGCTGGAATATAATTTATTTCCATGGCAAGAAAGCAGAAGCATGAGGAGCATGAAAACCACGAGAGATGGCTAGTTTCTTATGCCGATTTTATAACGTTGCTTTTTGCATTTTTTGTTGTTATGTATTCAATATCATCTGTTAATGAGGGTAAGTACCGCGTATTGTCTGATTCAATGGTGGCGGCGTTCAGATCTGCCCCGAAAAGTATTGATCCTATTCAAGTGGGTAAAGAGGCGAAATCCCCTCGTGACACAACATTGGAGCAAAGAACAGATTCTAATGTTATTGAAAGGCCACCGCTGCCTATCCCGCGAAAAACGAAAGACCAGCAGGATAAGATTAATGCTAAGAATTCTATCTCTCCCGCCGCATTAAAATCCATGGCTGATAAGATTGAGCGGGCGATGGCAGGCCTCATTGCCAAGAATTTGGTCTCTATCCGGCGGAGTGATTATTGGCTTGAGGTCGAGATCAATACCAACATATTGTTCCCAAGCGGCGTATCTCGTCTTCAGGAACAGGCTAAGCCTACCTTAAATGAGCTCGCAAAAATATTGCGGGATTTCCCTAATCCAATCAGGGTTGAAGGGTTTACTGATAATCTTCCTATTAATACATTAATTTTTCCATCAAATTGGGAGCTGTCAGCGGCTCGTTCCGCGAGTGTTGTCCATGTTTTTATGGATTCAGGTATCAGTCCTGAGAGAATGGCGGCGATCGGTTATGGAGAATACAGGCCGGTTGCGGATAATTCGACGGAGGATGGCCGAAACAAAAACAGGAAAGTCGTTATTGTTATCCTAAATGACGAAGCTTCCGGGCGAGTCTACGATAGAAGTAAATTATCATCAGGGAGTGGAAGTGATTCCTTGCCTAGCGTGACGAACCCCGTAAAAATGCGTGATGCTGAACCTCAACCCCTAGCAGGTGATCATGGGGCTTTGAAAGAAATCCCGCATAAGCCAGTTGATGTTACAGATAAGGAAGTAACAGACAAGGGATCTTTTCATGTGATCGATCATCCTGTTAAAACTTTATCGACAACCCCCGGCGTAAAATCGAGTGATACCCATGTGAGTCAAGGAGGCGCGAAATGAAAGTATGGGCGGTAGCGAACCAGAAAGGTGGTGTTGGTAAAACAACGACAACAATTACCCTTGCAGGGCTATTGTCTTTGCGCGGCTATAGGACGTTGATGATAGATATGGACCCGCACGGCTCTTTGACATCTTATTCTGGATATGACCCCGATACGATTGAGGACAGTGTTTACTCCCTGTTCCAGAATCCTGATGTAATGATTGCATCTGTGATAAAAAGAACAAAATTCGATCAACTCTTTCTATTACCATCTTCTACAGCTATCGCAACTCTCGATAGACAGCTTGGCGCGCAAGGGGGGATGGGATTGATCTTGTCGCACATGCTAAAGCGTGTCAGCTCACGTTTTGATTATGTGCTGATTGATTGTCCACCTATGTTGGGTGTTCTTATGGTGAACGCGTTGGCTGCATGCGATCATCTTATTATCCCTGTGCAAACCGAGTTTCTGGCATTGAAGGGGCTTGAGCGGATGATGCACACGTTAAAGATGATCATGCGGTCGCGTAATATTCCCGTTCCATACAGTATTCTGCCCACAATGTTTGATCGCCGGACCCGCGCGTCTCAGCAAAGTTTGCAATTTCTTCAGGAGCGTTATCCAATTGAGTTGTCCGAGGCGATCATTCCTGTTGACACCCAATTTCGAGAGGCAAGCCGCGCTGGAATGCCATTACCTATTATGGCGCCGGATGCGCGAGGGGTCGGCGCCTATGCTTCTTTATTGGACAGTCTTTTAGGGCAAGCTCCAACAGGCATCGTGGTGCGAGAGCAGACGCTGCGCATGGCGGGGTCCTTATGAGCAAGCCAATGAAAAAACGACGTTTAGAGTGCGTTCTCGAACAAGAGGCCGCCATTACGGTCTATCTTGATGCCCTGTTGCGGGATGTCCCGGACTTTGAGCCGGATGCGCCTTCTGTATCCGATTTGTCATCGCCGGATATTGTTGTTGTGGATCAGGGCGAAAGCATTGCTTTGGGCCATCTCCATCAGGAACAAGTGCAACAGGAAAGCAGTGAACTTCCTGCTTGGGTATCTTCAACTTTTAAGAGTCTCTTATTCAGGGTGGGTGAGATAACCATGGCGGCCCCCTTGAGCAGGTTAAGCGGCATTGTCGCCGGGGTTGATTCCATTGTGGCTGTGCCAGGATATTCAAAACGGCTTCTGGGATTGCTTCCCTATCGTGGAACAAACGTCAAAATAATTGATATTGGTTATTTGATGACGTCTGAAAACCGTCACCCGCACGCTGAGGCTGATGATAAAAAAACCTCGCGGCGCATTGTGCTGGCTGATAATGCATCATGGGGGTTTGTCTGTGATGAGGTCATCCAGGTGTTTACTCTGGACAGCAACAAAGTGCGCTGGCGCGCAGACAGAACGCACCGTCCCTGGATGGCAGGGACGGTTATTGAACACATGTGTGTACTTCTTGACGTAGACATATTTTCTCAAGAACTGGTTTGATTGTTCATGGACTATTGAGATTTTGTGTTGGGCACGATTAATGCTTAATGGGTAAGTGCGGCATTCCGGACGAACATATGGGGAATGATTTAATGAGGCAAGCTGAACAAACTGATAACGACACTATTTCACAATGGGTTACGTTTTGCCTGGAGGGCGAAATGTATGGGGTGAATGTCTTGCAGGTACAGGAAGTTCTTCGCGTTAATGAAATTGCGCCTGTGCCAGGGGCACCCGATAGTGTTCTGGGTATTATCAATCTACGCGGCAATGTGGTTACTGTGATGGATACCCGCAGGCGTTTCGGGTTAAGGTCCAAGGAGTTGGATGACTCCAGCCGCATTGTGATTATTGAGGTTATGGATAATGTGATCGGCATCCTCGTTGACAGCGTGGCGGAAGTCGTATATTTGCGCACATCAGAGATTGAAGCTGCGCCAAATATCGGCAATGACGAAAGCTCGCGTTATATTCAGGGCGTTTCCAATCGTGGTGAACAATTATTGATACTTGTCGATCTTAATAAACTATTGAGTGACGAAGAGTGGAAGGATATGTCGATGGTCTGATGTGGCAGAATGTTGACGGGGTGGCGGGTGATGGCCAAGATAGGTGATGTCAATCCTTTGTACCCTGTCTGGCCAACACGGCCTGTGGAAAAGGTCGATCCCAGGAAGCAGCCGCCTGATCGCTCCCCAAGTCGTTCAGGCCGTGACGGGAAAATGCCGGATGAAAAAGAAAAGGATGAGGATCAGCCTCCTCATATTGATGATTATGCGTAGTCCTTTCTATTTTTTGCCGCTCTGTCCCCGCGCATCCACGCTCAAGCTGACTTGCCATGAACAGTGATGTGATGTTTATGCTTTTTGCCGGGCTGCTAGTAGTGATCATGCAGATCCCGGTATGGTTGAAATTACGTCGATTAGGCCTGCGTGTTAAGCAGCGTGATATCGAAGTGCTGTCGCTGCAAGATGATTTGCGTGCCTTATGTGCTGGCGCGGCAGGGGTTGGCGGGCATGTCGAACGCTTGGAACAGCAATTGCGCCGGCTCGCCGAACGGCAGGACCAACTGGATTTGCGCGATCCCGTGTCGCAATCCTACGGGCATGCGATCCGGCTTGTTCAGAAAGGTGTCGGTGTTGATGAGTTGATGTCAGAATGTGGCTTGGTCAGAGGTGAGGCGGAGTTGCTGATGCGGTTGCATCGTCTCAACTCATGAAGTCAATAATGTAAGAAGCGTTACACGGATGTGCCGGCACTTTTAAATCACGGCAAGTGATTGAAAAATTAATAAAAAAATAACACTATGCTTTTCGTGCTCTGAGAATTCCAGGATGGAATTATTCAGGGCTTTCTTAAACCAAACTCCTCAAACGATCCAGGTAACTGATCTCATCGGGCGCGGTATTGCTGCGTTGAGCCTGCCAAATCATCTCTGCCAGGCATTCCGCCATGCTGTGTTCCACAGTATGGGTATCGTGCAGGCGAGTCAGTAGTTGTTTGTACAGTTCTCTTATTCCGGTTGGGCGGTCCGTGGCGAGCTGTTCGCGTATGGCGATGTGCATTCCCATGTGCAGAAACGGGTTGGTTTGCCCCAGCTCCGGCAGGTAATCCTTGTCCCGTGACGCATCTTCATTTTCCAAAAGCGCATGATATTCGGGGTGCTCAAGAATGACACTGGCGAGCATTTCCTCCAGCGGTTCCAGCGGTAATTTCTCACGATACTTGCGCCATGCCTCAAAGTAGATGCGGCGGAGCTGATCACGGTTTTGTCCAAATAACATGTTTACTCCGTCTTGTCTGGATATTCACACAGGTCATGAATAATACATGAAGCGCAGCGTGGTTTGCGTGCGATACAGGTATAGCGCCCGTGCAAGATCAGCCAGTGATGGGCGTCGTGCTTGAATTCATCGGGTATCACCTTCAGGAGTTCCTTTTCCACTGTCAGCACAGTATTGCCGTGGGCGAGTCCGATGCGGTTGGCGACGCGGAAAATGTGGGTATCCACCGCGATGGTGGGTTGGCCGAATGCTGTATTGAGGATGACATTAGCGGTTTTCCTGCCTACCCCCGGCAGCTCCTCCAGCGCCTCGCGTTCGGCCGGAACCTGTCCGCTGTGTTTTTCCACCAGGATGGCGCATGTTTTTATGATATTGTGCGCCTTGCTGTTAAAAAGACCGATGGTCTTGATGTACTCTTTCAGGCCTGATTCGCCCAAATCCAGAATGGCTTGCGGTGTGTTGGCAACCTCGAACAGTTTTTCCGTGGCCTTGTTTACACCCTTGTCTGTTGCTTGGGCAGAAAGGATTACCGCGATCAGTAATTCAAACGGTGTGGTGTAATTCAGTTCGGTGGTCGGGTGAGGATTGGTCGCCTTGAAGCGGGTAAATATCTCGCGGCGTTTGCGTGGGGTCATGTGCGCTTGATAGTTGCTTGCGGAAGGCGGGCAGTGGCCATGCTATAGCGCGTTGCCCATTAGGCCGCAGTCCCCGTGGCGTTTCCCCTTATCACCACGGTGGCCGCGCCGCGACGCTGTTTGCGGCGTGTGTCGATGGCATTCTTGAGCGCGATGAGCAGACCCAGCCCAATGAAAGCGCCGGGAGGGAGGAGCGCGAACAGGAATCCGCGGTAGTCGTCGATCAGGGTGATGGTTATCCACTTGGCGCCCTCGCCAAACATCAAGTGGGCCTGGGAGAATAGCGTGCCCTTTCCTAGCGCTTCACGCAGGCCGCCCAGTACCACCAATATGGCAAGAAAACCCAGCCCCATGGCAAAGCCATCCAGTGCGGCGCGGCCTACAGTGGTCTTCGATGCAAATGCCTCTGCACGGCCCAACACGGAGCAATTGGTAACGATCAGCGGGATAAATATGCCGAGCACCAGATACAGGTCGTGGACATAGGCGTTCATGGCCAGTTCGATAGCGGTGACAATGGAGGCGATGACTACCACGAAGACCGGGATGCGCACGTCAGGTTTGACTTGATGGCGGATTAGGGACACCACGGCATTCGATAGTACCAGCGTCACCAGGGTGGCAATACCCAGCCCCAGACCATTGATCACAGTGCCGGATACCGCCAGCAGCGGACACAAGCCGAGGATCTGCACCAGCGCGGGGTTATTGTCCCATAGCCCATTCTGGGCGATTTCGCCGTAATCATCGCTGGAATCATTGCTTGCCATGGGGGTTGACCTCCGTCGGACGTGAGGCGAATAACGCTTCGCGGTTCGCAGTAAAGTATTGTAAACACTTATGCACGGCCTTGACTATCGCGCGTGGTGTAATGGTTGCTCCGGTGAATTGATCGTATACCCCGCCATCTTTCTTGACGCGCCATCCCGCGGCGCCGGGGTTCGACAGTGATTTTCCATTGAAACCCGTGATCCAGTCGGAACGCTCGATCTCAATGGCATCGCCCAGCCCAGGCGTTTCGTGATGCGTGATCACCCGTACCCCGGACAGGGTGCCATCGTAACGGATAGCCACGAGCAACTTGATCTCCCCGCTGTAACCGTCGGGAGCTATGGGTGACATAATCGCTGCTACAGGCGTGCCCTTTAAGCGCGCACGGTATACTGTGGCAGGCTGATCAGTGCCGAGAAATTCTTTGGATGCCACCGTAATTATATCGGTGGAAATATCGTTGTCATGCAGTGTTGAAGGCACCAGACTGTTGAGGGTGCGCAACAGCGTCGCGCGCTCCTCGATGGAAATACGCTCAGCGGTGGCGTCGTGGGTGAGTGCTACCATTCCGGCGCCGGTCACGGTGAATGCACCGAGCAGCAGGGCCATTTTCAGCATGTGTTTTGGCATGGACATGGCGATCAGTCCTTACGATTTTCGCCGTGGCCGAAAACGCGTGAGTGGATGTAATAATCGATGGTCGGCGTCGCAAGGTTCATCAACAGCACGGCAAAGGCCACGGCGTCGGGGTAACCTCCCCAGGTGCGGATAACGTAAACCAGCACACCGATCAGCGCGCCGTAAAGCAGCCGTCCGCGGGTGGAGGCGGGCGCGGTGACCGGGTCTGTGGCGATGAAAAATGCGCCGAGCAGTGTCGCTCCGCTGAACAGGTGGAAAAGCGGGGAGGGGTAATGTGCGGGGTCGATTATAAAGAAGATCAGTGCCATGCCCAGCAGCGCGCCGATCATGGCGGTGGGGATGTGCCAGTTGATGACCCGCTTATAGAGCAGCCACAGCCCGCCTAGCAGAAATCCCGCGCTGATCCATTCGCCGCCTTTGCCCCCGAAATGGCCGAAGATGGGCGCGGTGCTGATAATGTCGTCCACGTTATGATCAAGCTTGATCTGGGTTTTCAGAGTATCCAGCGGGGTGGCCGTGGTCAGCGCATCCAGGCGCAGGCCATCGGGCAGCCCGCCGCCGAAGATGATGCGCAGCGCATCGAGGAAACCCAGGCTATGCTGGGTTATCAGCATCAGCGGCGCTTGCCAAGAGGTCATCTCCACCGGGAAGGAGATCAGCAGCAGCACATAGCCAACCATCGCGGGGTTGAAGGTGTTGTAACCCAGCCCACCATAGAGCTGCTTGGCGACAATGATTGCAAACGCAGTGCCGATCAGCGTAATCCACCACGGTGAGAGCGGCGGGATGGATATGGCGAGCAATACGGCGGTGACCAACGCGCTGCCATCCGTCAGGAAGGGCTTGAGCGGTCTATCGCGGATCGCCAGCATCGCCGCCTCGCAACCCAGCGCAATAGCAACAGCGAACAGGATGTTGACGACCACTCCCCAGCCAAAAAACCAGATATAGGCGATCAGGCCGGGGATCAGTGCATACACCACGCGCAGCATGACGGTGGATACCGATACCGGCATGTGTGCGTGAGGGGAGCTGGGAGTTTTTAGTTGCATTGTGCCAGTGGTCGATTTTCCCCTTCTCCCGCAAGGCGGGAGAAGGTTGGGGAGAGGGTGGTCGGCGATCGCAATAAACTGAAAGTTATCACGTTACTCACTCACCCCTCTCCCCGCAAGCGGGGCGAGGGGATATATTTATTGTCCGATAGAAATAGAATTTGGAATAAGGCGACTTTTCTTTTTCATTCTTCACTTTTTACTTCTTCGCGCTTTGCCTGCGCCCGCTCCATCGCCGCCACGATGGCTGCCTTTTTGGTGCCGGAGGGGTCTACAGGCGCTGCGGTCAGTTCTTCCTTTTTCTGCGTGTGCTTTGCCGCGCGCTCAGTCTTTTCGCGCTCGATGCGTTGCAGGCGAAACTCGTAGCGCAGGCGGGCGGCCTCGGCCTTCTGTTTTTCGCGCTCCTTGGCCCAAATTTCGGTCTTGGCGTAGCGGTAATAATGCACCAGCGGGATATTGCTCGGACACACATAAGAACAGCAGCCGCATTCGATACAGTCAAACAGATTATACTCCTGCACCTTGTCCAGATCCTTGGCGTGGGCGTGCCAGTAGAGTTGCTGCGGCAGCAGGTTGACCGGGCAGGCATCCGCGCAGGCTCCGCAGCGGATGCACGGCATCACCGGCCGCTGCGGCTGGCTGTCGGCGGCAGTCATGGCCAGGATGCAGTTGGTGGTCTTGATCACCGGCACGTCATCGCCAGGCAGCGCGAAGCCCATCATCGGCCCCCCCATGAGCAGACGGTCCAGTGTGGCAGGATTCCAGCCGCACTCGTCGAGCAGATCCTTCACCGGTGTGCCGATCAGTACCTCCAAATTGCGCGGCTGGGCAATATTGCCACCGGTGATCGTCATATAACGCGAAATCAGCGGCTCGCCATATTCCACTGCGCGATACACGGCGGCGGCGGTACCTACGTTGTGACACACTACGCCAATATGAATCGGCAGCCCGTTGCCCGGCACTTCCATGCCGGTGAGCACCTTGATCAACTGTTTTTCACCGCCTGCCGGATAGATGGTCGGCACCTGCACAACATGGATATCCGTCCCCGCCGCTGCGGCGCACATCGCCGCGTAGGCGCCGGGCTTGTTGTCCTCGATTGCGACGATGCACTCGCGCGCGCGCAGGGCGTGGCGGATGATGCGCAGGCCAGCGATGATGTCCGGCGCACGTTCGCGCATCAACATGTCGTCGCAGGTGATATAGGGTTCACACTCCACGCCGTTGAGGATAAGGGTGTTGACCGCCTTGCCGGGGCCGGGGTTGAGCTTGATGAAGGAGGGGAAACCCGCGCCGCCCAAGCCTACGATGCCCGCCTCGCGGATGATGTTGCGTAACGCACTGGGATCGAGCCGCGTGTAATCGCCGTGCGTCTGAAGTTGAGTCCATTGATCCGCGCCGTCGGTTTCGATGACGATGCAGGGAGCGCTCAGGCCCGAAGGATGGGGCACAGGCAAGTCACCGGTCTCGACCACCACGCCGGAGCTGGGGGCATGTACTGGCGCGCTGACAAAACCTTTGGCATGCGCAATCATTTGCCCCTTTAGCACCCGATCGCCGGCTTTAACGACAGCCTCCGCGGATTCACCGATATGCTGGTGCAGCGGCAGGATCAACCGCTTGGGCAGAGGGGCTCGCCGCACCGGGTGGCTGGCGGATTCCTCTTTGTGCGCTGGCAAATGGACGCCGCCGTTGAATTTCCAAAGGCGCCGGATCACCCCTGTGCGCCTTTCAGAGCGGGCGGTTGCGGTTGCTCATCGGGGAATGTCCATGTCCAGTGCGCGATGTCCGGTTTGAGCGGCACCATCTCAATGCAGTTTACGGGGCAGGGTGCGACACACAGCTCACAGCCGGTACACTCCTTGGCGATGATGGTGTGCATTTGCTTGGCCGCGCCAAGGATCGCATCCACCGGGCAGGCCTGGATGCACAGTGTGCAGCCGATGCAGATGGACTCATCAATAACCGCCACCATCTTGGGTTTGACCTGGCCGTGTTCCGCGCTCAGCGGCTTGGGGTCGCGGCCCAGCAGATCGGCCAGCTTGACGACGCCGGCCTCACCGCCGGGCGGGCACTGATTGATGTCCGCCTCGCCCCTGGCTATCGCCTCGGCATAGGGGCGGCAGCCTGGATAGCCACACTGGCCGCACTGGGTTTGGGGCAGGATGGCGTTGATCTTCTCGGCAAGCGGGTCGCCCTCGACCTTGAAGCGGATCGCGGCATAGCCCAGTATCAGGCCGAACGCGGCCGCCAGGGCGCCTAACGCAATGATTGCTACGAACACCCGCTATCCTCGAACCAGGCCTGAAAAACCCATGAATGCCATCGACATCAGCCCCGCCGTCACCAGCGCAATCGCTGGTCCCCTGAAGGCCACAGGCACGTCGGCGACGATGATGCGTTCACGCATCGCGGCGAACATAATCAGCACCAGGGACGAGCCAACAGCGCCGCCGAAGCCGTACAGCGCGGACTGGAGAAAACCATGCTGCTCCTGCACGTTGAGCAGCGCCACACCCAATACCACGCAGTTGACCGTGATCAGCGGCAGAAAGATACCCAGCAGCTGATACAGCACCGGGCTGGTCTTGTGAACCACCATCTCGGTGAACTGCACCACCGCCGCGATCACCATGATGAAGGCGATGGTGCGCAGATATTCCAGCCCCAGCGGCGCGAGCAGGTATTCATTGACCAGGTAACTGCTTATCGAGGACAGCGTGAGCACGAACGTGGTGGCCAGCCCCATGCCCGTGGCAGTTTCCAGTTTCTTTGACACACCCATGAACGGGCACAGGCCGAGAAATTTCACCAGCACGAAATTGTTTACCAGCACGGTGCTGACAAGGATGGGCAGGTATTCTGTCATAGTATCTGCTCGGCTAATACCATGTAGGGTGCGCCGTGCGCACCAAATTTATTTGTCGGGCCATGGTGCGCACGGCGCACCCTACTGTGATGCCTGTAAGTTTAAGCATTGGTTTTAGGTCTATTTCACCCGCATTCCCGGCTGTGCGCCCTCATCGGGCGAGAGCAGAAAGATGTCTTTTCCGCCCGGCCCGGCTGCCAGCACCATGCCTTCGGAGACACCGAACTTCATCTTGCGTGGCGCGAGGTTGGCGGCCATCACCGTCAACCTCCCTGCCAGGTTTTCGGGAACATAAGCTGATTTGATGCCCGCAAACACGGTGCGTGTCTCACCGCCCAGATCCAGTGTCAGTTTGAGCAGCTTTTCCGCGCCCTCTACGTGTTCGGCACTGACGATGCGTGCTATGCGCAGGTCGATCTTGGCGAAGTCCTCAAAATTGATCGTCGCGTTGACCGGATCACTCGCCAGCGCACCAGCCCGTTCCGCGCTCTTCTGTGTTTGGATCGCGCTTGCGGCAACGGGTTCCGCTGGTTTTTCGCTGGCCAGCATGGCGTCGATTTTATCTTTCTCCACACGCGTCATAAGCGGGATAAAGGTGTTGATAGGGTGGCCTGTTAGCGGAGTGTGGAGGTCTTTCCATGCGAGTTCAGGAATATCCAGGAATGCCTCAACCTTGGCCGCCATCTCAGGCAAAATAGGTTTCAAGTAGATCATCAGCACCCGGAACAGGTTGATGCCAACACTGCACACATTCTGCAGTTCAGTCTCGCGCTCGGGCTGCTTGGCGATCACCCACGGCTGTTTTTCGTCGATATACTGGTTGGCGCGGTCCGCCAGCGCCATGATCTCGCGTACGGCCCGGCTGTATTCGCGTGCCTCGTAAAGTTCACCGATATTCTTGCCTGCGCCCGAAAACACCTCATATAAACCGCCTTCGCTACAGTAGGCCGACAGGCGGCCATTGAAGCGCTTGGTGATGAACCCCGCGCAGCGGCTGGCGATATTCACTACCTTGCCTACGAGGTCGGCATTGACACGCTGCACGAAGTCATCGAATTGGAGGTCGATATCCTCTACGCGGTTGCTGATCCGGCTCGCGAAGTAATAGCGCAGATACTCGGGATCGAGATGATCCAGATAGGTGCGCGCCTTGATGAACGTGCCGCGCGATTTGGACATCTTCTGGCCGTTGATGGTAAGAAAACCGTGCGCGAAGATTGCCGTGGGCTTGCGGAAACCGGCGCCCTCCAGCATGGCGGGCCAGAACAGGGAGTGGAAGTAGACGATATCCTTGCCGATGAAGTGATACAGTTCTGCCTCGCTGTCCCGCTCCCAGTAGTCGTCAAAACTATGGTTTTCCCGGTCGCACAGGTTCTTGAAACTCGCCATGTAGCCGATCGGCGCATCCAGCCATACGTAAAAGTATTTTCCAGGTGCATCTGGGATCTCGAAACCGAAGTAGGGCGCGTCACGCGAGATGTCCCAATCCTGCAAACCCGTTTCGAACCATTCATCGAGTTTGTTGGCAATTTCAGGTTGCAGTGCGCCACCGCGTGTCCAGTTGCGCAACATCGGCTCAAAATCGCTCAGCTTGAAGAAATAGTGCTCGGATTCTTTCTCAACCGGCGTCGCGCCGGAAAGTGCAGAGACCGGGTTTTTCAGATCCGTCGGAGAATACGTCGCGCCGCACACCTCGCAACTGTCGCCGTACTGATCCTTGGCCGCACAGCGCGGACACTCGCCACGGATAAAGCGGTCCGGCAGAAACATGTTCTTGACCGGGTCAAAGGCCTGGGTGATGGTGCGCGTGGAGATATGGCCCGCCTCGCGCAGACGCTGGTAGATCAGCCCTGCGAAAGATTGGTTTTCTGGCGAGTGTGTTGAGTAATAATTGTCAAACCCGATGCCGAAGCCCGCAAAATCCGCGCGGTGCTCCTGGCCAATGCGTTCGATCAGTGCCTCCGGTGCAATGCCCTCCTGCTGGGCACGCAGCATGATCGGCGTGCCGTGGGCATCATCGGCACACACATAAATACACTGGTTGCCCTGCATTTTTTGAAAGCGTACCCAGATATCGGTCTGGATATATTCCACCAGATGGCCGAGATGGATCGGCCCGTTGGCGTAGGGCAAAGCGCTGGTGACGAGGATCTTGCGTGGTGTCGTAGGCATTTTTATAGCTATTGATTAGTGATCAGAGTGAAATTATAACCTGATCGCCGGGGATTGTGGGGTTCGGGGGGATGTATAGGTAGGGTGCGCCTTGCGCACCAATGATTATGGTGCGTGGGACGCACCCTGCGATACTCTGCTGTAGAATTACTGCCTGCGGGTTAGCATCCCGTAGGCACCGAGCCGATGGTGCTGGATTTGCAGATGTCTCCAGATCTGTTGCGCGTTGTTGTTGAAGTGCCGTACCGCAGAGGGTTCTCTGCCTCATTGCGGAAGGCATTCCAGTCCAGGTTGGCGGCCGCATCGTCCCCGGTTACATAAGTATAGGTTCCTTGCCCAAAAGTATCGCTGTCTCCTGCCGATCCCTCGACAAAGGTATAGCGCCCGCCAGTGACATTGGTTTTACCTATTTGTGTGTTGGCTGTCACAAAGCTATTATCTGGCCCATTGGTGTCGAAATTTCCAGGAATATTGGCATTGGCACCGGCGAAGGTAAGTTTATTGGTTATCAAACCGGCCTTGGTATTATCGTTATACTTGCTATTGCTCATATCGATCGAAAATTGGGCTGTCATGTTGGTTATGCCGCCCGCGTCTTTCGAGGTGATGGTCTGTGTAATCGTCGGCTTGTCGGCCAAGGTGTCTTTCAGAAACACCTGCGATATCTGGCCGTCGTTCAGGATATCTTTCATAAGCACTCTGGTAGGAAATCCAGTACGGTTGCCTGTGCTGGCGGAGGTCATGTTGTTTTTGAGCGGATCAAAACCATTGCCGCCGCCCGTGAAGCCGTTGATATCGCCACCGCTGAACGAGCAGTTTTCCGCAACACAATTTGCGCTGAAACCGGATTGCCGTGCGATGTATACCTCCTGGGCGAAGGGGATGGTGGACTGAGTCGCGGCGCTCGGCACGATCGGATTTCCACTGCTGTCGACGCTGCCCATGATGATGTGATAATAGCTTTTCCCATCAGCGCCCGTGACGATCTCTTGAAGGAAGGGTGTCTTGTCAGGGTCGCTGTAATTGCCAAAGCCGCTACTCCCGGTCGTACTGCACCCCTGTCCCGCATCGGCAACGCCCATGTTGCACCTAAAGTCGGCCTGACCAGTCAGACTGCCTTTTTGCTGCTGCCAATTCAGAACGAATGGCTCGACGGCAAGGGCGGGTGTGCTGACGGCCAGATATAAGCAGACGCTCAGTGTGCCAAACAGGTGTATCGATTTGGTCATAACGCAACCTCACATGGCAATGACAGCGGCCTTTCCGTTGGCGTCAATATGTAGCTGATGGGTTTTGAGGAACCTCTGATTTAATCAGAGGTTCCTCGGTACACGGATGTGTCGGCATTTTGCAATCATGTCAAGTGATTGAAAAATGCAGAAAAGTAAAAATCACACTATGCTTTTCGTGCTCTGAGAATTCCAGGATGGAATTATTCAGAGCTTCCTTATAAAGGGTCTGCGTGGCGGTCTTTAAACTTTAAGTGTTCCTCCTCAAATGAAGTATCGGCAGGGTGGAACAGGAGCTTTAGGGGTATATTAGAAAAAACTTATGGATAATTTCATGAGGGATGAACCGGGAGCACGCACGAAATGCCGGCGGCATGACATCACATAGGGGTGTATGGTGAAATGTTGTGATATAATTTTTATGTTGTTAACCCGGCCTAGGCTCTTATTTCCATTTCTAAATCAATAGAGTGAAACCGCAGGGTGCGTCCCACGCACCACAATCATTGGTGCGTGGGACGCACCCTACGTAATTACTGGCGTTTTGAAATAGAAATAGAATTAAAATCCCTTGGCCTTCGGTTCGACTCCGAGCGGCGTTTGCCGTAAAATCAAAGGGTTGCTATAGATCTCAGCCCTTATTGTTTTTTCATTGCCAGCATTCCGCACCTGTCAGCCCAGTCAAGCCGGTTCTTACAAGATGTCTATCATTGCCCAAGAGGCGGCGCGCCGCCGCACCTTCGCCATTATTTCTCACCCCGATGCGGGTAAGACTACGCTCACCGAGAAACTGCTGTTATTTGGCGGCGCGATCCAGCTCGCCGGTACGGTGAAAGGCCGCAAGGCCGCGCGCCATGCCACCTCCGACTGGATGGAATTGGAGAAGCAGCGCGGCATCTCGGTGACGTCATCAGTGATGCAGTTCCCCTACCGGGACGCGATCATCAATCTGCTCGATACGCCTGGGCATGAGGATTTCTCCGAGGATACCTACCGCACCCTGACGGCGGTGGATTCCGCGCTGATGGTGATCGATAGCGCCAAGGGTGTTGAAGAGCGCACCATCAAACTGATAGAGGTGTGCCGCTTGCGTGATACGCCGATCATCACCTTCATCAACAAGCTCGACCGCGAAGGCCGCCCCCCCATTGATCTGCTCGACGAGGTGGAAGAGGTGTTGAAGATCCGCTGCGCGCCCATTACCTGGCCGATCGGCATGGGCAAGGGTTTTAAGGGCGTGTTTGATCTGTACCACGATTGCGTGCACCTGTTCAGCGCCACTCATGGCGGCAAGATCAAAGAGGGCGAGGTGATCGAGGGGCTGGACAATCCGCGCCTGGATGATCTGCTTGGGAGTCTGGCGGGCGAGTTCCGCGACGAAATTGAACTGGTGCGTGGCGCGAGCAATACCTTTGATAAACAGGCTTTCCTGGAAGGCAGGCTGACCCCGGTGTTCTTTGGTTCCGCGATCAATAACTTTGGTGTCAAGGAACTGCTGGATGCCTTTGTTGAGTATGCGCCGCCGCCGCTGCCGCGTGAAACGACGACGCGTGAGGTGTCACCGCTGGAGGAAAAATTCAGTGGCTTCGTATTCAAAATACAGGCCAATATGGACCCGCAGCACCGCGACCGCATCGCCTTCATGCGCGTATGCTCGGGCAGTTTTACCACGGGCATGAAAATGCGCCAGGTGCGCATTGGCCGCGATGTGCAGATTTCCAATGCCATTACCTTCATGGCACGCGAGCGTGAGCATGTCGAGGATGCTTATCCCGGTGACATTATCGGCCTGCACAATCATGGCACCATCCAGATCGGTGACACTTTTACCCAGGGCGAGGATCTCAAGTTTACCGGCATCCCTCATTTTGCCCCAGAACTGTTTCGCCGTGCCCGGCTACGCGACCCATTGCGCATGAAGGCCCTGCAAAAGGGGCTGCTCCAGCTTTGTGAAGAGGGGGCGACGCAATTGTTCCGCCCCCTTAATAGCAACGACCTGATTCTGGGTGCCGTTGGCGTGTTGCAATTTGATGTGGTGGCTTACCGCCTGAAGCATGAATACGGCGTGGAATGCAGCTTCGAAAACGTGCAGGTGGCCACCGCGCGCTGGATCAGTTGCGATGACCCCAAAAAGCTCGAAGAATTTCGTGCCAAAGCGCGCGACAACCTGGCCCTGGACGGCGCGGGTGACCTGACCTATATCGCCCCCACCCGCGTCAATCTGGAGCTGACCAAGGAGCGTTGGCCGGACATCGAGTTCCGGGCAACGCGGGAACATTGATTTATTTGATGGTGATTTCGGTCCATTTGCCGTCGATTTGACGAGCTGCGCCAGCAGCATCTCCTATGGTGTGGAGATGAATGACAATCTTCCGGTATTTGACGCCCTCATAAATCCACTCGCGCGCAGAGCGGACTACACAAAGGCCCGTCTCTTCGCCGCACTGCTGTTCCACGTCGATAGGTGCATCGAGCGCCCTTTCCACGGCGGCTTTTACCGAGGTTAACTGTTTTTGATCCAGCTTGAAATTACCCAGCCACGCTTGTGAGTTGAGGTTGATAACGTTGGGGTTGGCTATAGGGTTATTGGCTGCCAGCGCCTGTCCGGATAGGCTGCCGGAAGCGGTGGCGGCTAGGAAAAGAGCGATTGCGATTAGTTTTTTCATGAATTTTCTTCCCCTTTAAAATTTTCTCTGAAAGTACATGTAGTCTCTAAGAACCTGTTCAAGATCTCGATCAAGGGGTGCAGTGCAAGGCCCCGGTAATAAAGGGGCGAACGAAAAAGCGCAACATACACGGAGTATGTGAGCGTTTTGAGTTCGTCCCTATACAAGTGAGATCTTGAGCGGGTTCTAACGGCTAGTCATCTTATCTTGACTGCCCCCTAATTCACAATGCCTCTATCTTTTTCCTCTGTTCTTCGAGTTTTTCCAGCGCCGAGCGCATTTCGCTTACTCGCTGCCGTTCCTTTTCTACCACATCCGCCGGGGCGCGTTCTACATAGCTGGGGTTGGCGAGTTTGATTTCGCCTCTTTCCACGTCTTTGTGGAGTTTATCCATTTCTTTGGTGAGGCGGGTGAGTTCGGCTTGTTTGTCGATCAGGCCTGCCATGGGGATGAGGAGCTTCACTTCGCCAATCAATGCCGTGGCGGACTCGGGTGCTTCGGCGTCGGGTTCCAGTACCGTGATGGATTCGAGCCTGGCAAGGCTTATCAGGTATGGAAGGCTGGTTGCCACGCGCGATTCATCCTGTGCTGTGCAGTTTTGCAGCAGTACGGGTAGCGGTTTACCGGGGGCGATGTTCATGCCGCTGCGGATTTGGCGCACGCCATTGATGAAGTTCATGACCCATTCCATTTCGGCGACGGCTTCTGTGTCGATCATTTCCGGCTGCGGGACAGGGTAGGGCTGCAACATGATGGTGTCGCCTTGCTGGCCTGCCAGTGGCGCAACGCGCTGCCAGATTTCCTCGGTGATGAAGGGCATCAACGGATGGGCGAGGCGCAGCAGGGTTTCCAGTACGCGCACCAGGGTGCGGCGCGTGCCTCGTTGAGCGGCCTCTGAGCTGCTGTTGGCGGCGAGGACGGTCTTGGAAAGCTCCAGATACCAATCGCAGTATTCGTTCCAGGTGAATTCGTAGATCGCCTGAGCGGCGAGGTCGAAGCGGTAGTTTTCGATGGCATCGATCACGGCCTGCTCTGCGTTTTGCAGGCGCGATATGATCCAACGGTCGGCGAGGCTTAATTCCAGATCGCCGCCGTTCTGCCCGGTCGCTCCCGGCATCCCGCCTCCCGCGACACTAGCAGAACCCTTCGCTGTCGCTCTTCCCTGTGCGTCGCAGTCATGCCCTTCGGTGTTCATCAACACATAGCGCGCGGCGTTCCACAGTTTGTTGCAGAAGTTGCGGTAGCCCTCGGTGCGCCCCAGGTCGAACTTGATGTCACGTCCGGTGGAGGCGAGGCTGGCGAGGGTGAAGCGCAGCGCATCCGTGCCATGGGCGGCGATGCCGCCGGGGAATTGCTTGCGTGTGGCTTTTTCGATCTTGGCCGCCATACCGGGTTGCATGAGGCCGCTGGTGCGCTTGGCAACCAGCGCTTCCAGGTCGATGCCGTCGATGAGGTCGATGGGGTCGAGCACGTTGCCCTTCGACTTGGACATCTTCTGGCCTTCGACATCGCGCACCAGGCCGGTGACATAGACCTCGCGGAACGGCACCTCGCCGGTGAACTTGAGGCCCATCATGATCATGCGCGCTACCCAGAAGAAGATGATGTCGAAGCCGGTGACCAATACATTGGTGGGGTAGAAGCTCTTGAGTTCCGGGGTCTGTTCCGGCCAGCCCAGCGTGGAGAAGGGCCACAGCGCGGAGGAAAACCAGGTGTCGAGCACGTCTTCGTCTTGCTTGAGTGTAATGCTATCGTCCAGGTTGTGTTTGATGCGTACTTCCTGCTCGTTGCGGCCAACGTAAATATTGCCGTTATCGTCGTACCATGCGGGGATGCGGTGTCCCCACCAGATCTGGCGTGAGATGCACCAATCCTCGATCTTGTGCATCCAGTCGAAATAGGTACGGCTCCAGTTTTCCGGGATGAAGCGGATCTCGCCGTTTTCCACGGCCTTGATGGCGGGCTCGGCGAGGGGCGCGACTTTCACATACCACTGGTCGGTGAGTAAAGGCTCGATCACGGCATGTGAACGGTCGCCGCGCGGCACCATGAGTTTGTGCTTGTCGATCTTTTCCAGCAGGCCGGTTCTTTCAAGGTCGGCGACGATGCGTTTGCGTGCTTCGAAACGGTCGAGGCCAACGTACTGTTGCGGCGCGGCATCATTGATGCGTGCGTCAATGGTAAAGATGTTGATTTGCGGCAGGTTGTGGCGTTGTCCCACGGCATAATCGTTGAAGTCATGCGCGGGGGTGATCTTCACGCAGCCGGTGCCGAACGCCGGGTCGACGTATTCATCAGCGATGATGGGAATGCGGCGCCCGGTGAGCGGGAGCTCGATCTCCTTTCCGATCAATAGCCAATAGCGTTCGTCGGTGGGATGAACCGCCACCGCCGCATCGCCGAGCATGGTCTCGGGACGGGTCGTGGCCACCACCAGATGGCCGCTGCCATCGGCGAGCGGATAACGGATGTGCCACATGTGGCCGTCTTCCTCTTGGGCCACAACTTCCAGGTCGGAGACGGCGGTGTGCAGCACGGGGTCCCAGTTCACCAGGCGCTTGCCACGGTAGATCAACCCTTCTTCGTGGAGGCGCACAAATACCTCGGTGACGGCATGCGACAGGCCTTCGTCCATGGTGAAGCGTTCGCGCGACCAGTCGGGAGAGGCGCCTAGGCGCCGTAACTGGCGGGTGATGGTGCTGCCGGATTCTTCCTTCCATTGCCACACCTGGTCGATGAATGCCTCGCGCCCCAGGTCATGGCGGGTCTTGCCTTGAGCGGCGAGCTGGCGCTCCACTACCATCTGGGTGGCGATGCCGGCGTGATCGGTGCCCGCCTGCCATAGCGTATTGTCGCCCTTCATGCGGTGGTAGCGGATCAGCGCATCCATCAGCGTGTCCTGAAAGGCGTGTCCCATGTGCAGAGTCCCTGTCACATTGGGTGGCGGGATCATGATGCAATAGGATGGACCTTCGCCCGATAGGGTGAAGTGGCCGTGCTGTTCCCAGATCTGGTACCAGCGCTGTTCTAGGGTGTTTGGGTTGTAGCTTTTGTCCATGCCGTCTTTCTGTGGTTGTATTGAGTGTTGGGTTTTGAAATCTTGATTTTCGGGAGCGTGCGGTTGCTGTGCGCTGACCCCTGACAGCTGATTCCTTTTGTTGAGCGTCGCCTCGATAATCTCTGGCACGCGCACGTTGAGATGGGCGCGGAGGCTTTCTTTCAGCGTCGCAGTGACCTGCGGCAGGGTGGCGCGGACGGCACTGTCCAGCGATTCCTCGATCTGCCAGGCAAGCTCGCGCTGCAAATCCATCGTCAGTTCATCAAGCAAAGCGGGCGAGAGAACGGGCGCTGGAGATGGGCTGACGAGTATCTGGCCAGGAATGACCACATCTTCAAGTAGCGGAAGATCGTCATCAAGTTTGGCGTTTTCTGTCATGTCTCAATGCCTGGTGCTGGAACGTTATGCGACTGCAAAGCATAACCGCGATCACGATAAAAGAGGTAACGTTCTCGCGCCACCTGTTTTTGCGCATCGCTTTGATCGACAATTTCCGCGACACGCTCGAAACGGCTGAAAAATGGCGGTACGCTGCCCGCCAGATTGATTAACACATCCGTGCCGGCCAACGGATCGGCGTCATGGCCGATCAAGATCGGCGGTGGTTCACCGGTTGCTTCCACCCGCGCATGAGGCAGAAAACTGCCCTGGCTGAATGTCCACAGCAAATCATCCATGTAGGCGGCCTGCTCCTGAGATTCAGTGTGGATATAAACGCGATGGCCCAGCCGGTAGGCCTTGTCCGCCAGGCGGCAGGCGAGCAACGGTCTGCTTTGCACCTGCGCGTCGGGGAGGATATAGAAGTCGATGCGGGTCATTTTCAGAGCCTGCCTGTGAATAAATCATCCCTGCGACGGAGGCCGCCCTTCATATACAGGAGGCGCAGAGCAAGGAACGCTGGGCGTAGTGCACATGAGCGAAACGTGACGCCGCACTGCGCAAAACCGGCCCCGTCCCTCCGGGTTGCGCCCCAAAACACGCCATGCGGCGTTGCTTTGAGGGTTCGCCTATACCCGCTTTTCCGCACACTTATCCATCAAATACTGTGTCAGCAGCGGCACGGGCCGGCCTGTGGCGCCTTTCTTGTCGCCTGACAGCCAGGCGGTGCCGGCGATGTCGAGGTGCGCCCAGTGGAATTTCTTGGTGAAGCGCGCCAGGAAGCAGGCGGCGGTGATGGTGCCGCCCTCGCGCCCGCCGACGTTGGACATGTCGGCAAAGTTGCTTTTGAGCTGATCCTGGTATTCGTCCCACAGGGGTAGTTCCCAGGCGCGGTCGCCGCTGGCCTTGCCAGCGTTGAGCAGGTCGTGTGTCAATGGGCTGTGATTGCTCAGGAGGCCGCTGGCGTGCCTGCCGAGGGCAATGACGCAGGCGCCGGTGAGTGTGGCGATGTCGATGACTGCATCCGGCTCATAGCGTTCGGCATAGGTCAGCGCGTCGCACAGGATCAAACGGCCTTCCGCGTCTGTGTTAAGGATCTCGATGGTCTGGCCGGACAGGCTGGTGACGATATCGCCTGGCTTGGTGGCCTGGCCATTGAGCAGGTTTTCCGTGGCAGGGATGATGCCGACCACGTTGATGGGCAATTTCATTTCGGCCACGGCGGACAAGGTGCCCAGCACGCTGGCCGCGCCGCACATGTCGTATTTCATTTCGTCCATTTTGTCGGCGGGCTTGATTGAAATGCCGCCGGAATCGAAGGTGACGCCCTTGCCGACCAGCACCACGGGCTTGTCATGCTTTTTACCGCCGCTGTATTCCAGTGTGATCAGCTTCGGCGGTTGATCGCTGCCGTGCGACACGGATAACAGCGAGCCCATTTTGAGCTTTTCCATGTCGGCGGTTTCAAGCACGTCGACTTTGATGTTCTTGTAACGCTTGCCAAGATCCTTAGCCTGCTCGGCAAGGTAGGTGGGTGTGCAAATGTTGGCGGGCAGATTGCCCAGGTCTTTGGTCAACGTCACGCCCGCGGCAATAGCGAGCCCGACCTCCAGCGCCCGTTCGCCCTCCGTTAGATCGCGGCGGCTCGGCACGCTCAGCACCAGTTTGCGCAACGGTCGCCGCTCGGTGTCCTTTTTGCTTTTGAGTTGATCGAAACGGTACAGGGCGTTTTGCGCGGCCTCCACCGTCTGGCGGACTTTCCACGGCACATCGTGCTGTTTAATGTGCAGTTCGGTGAGGTAGCACACGGCCTCCATCGCACCGATCTCATTCAGAGTGTTGACGGCGGTGGTGACGATTTTGCGATACTGGGTGTCGCCCAGATCGCGCTCGCGCCCGCAACCGATCAGCAGGATGCGGTCGCATAGCGTATTCGGGACATCGTGCAGCAGCAGTGTCTGGCCGATTTTGCCCTCTAGGTCGCCGCGCCGGATCAGTTTGGATAAATAGCCGCCGGTGATGTCATCCAGCTTCTCCGCCACAGGGGAGAGCCGCCGTGGCTCGAAAACCCCCATTACGATGCAGGCTGTGCGCTGTTTTTCGGGATCGCCGCTTTTTACTGTGAACTCCATGCCGAACTCCTAAAGACAAATGACCATAAACCAGTGGATAATTGTATTTCTTTGACGTTTGATGCTTATGCTGCTAGCAGCAGCTATAAGGAAAACTTTATAAAAACAGGTCTGATTTCAAGTTTACCTGAAATATTCACTTTTTCCATATAGAAAACATATTTTTCGGGTATGAGCTGTTGATAATTGAACGTTATTTGTTGAAGGAAGTGTTGCAAACACTGTTGGCGGTGACAGGCGTATTGTCGCTCATTTACGTCAGCAATCGTTTTGTGCGTTTCCTGACCGAGGCCGACGCGGGCGCCTTGCCCGCCAGCATGGTGATCGAGCTGCTCTCATTGAAATCGCTGAATGCCATGGTGCTGCTGCTGCCGCTGGCCCTCTATCTGTCCATCATGCTCGCCTTTGGACGATTGTATAAAGACAGCGAAATGACTGCTCTGGCCGCCTGTGGGGTGGGGCCGGGGAGAATGCTGAGGAATATCCTTGGGGTTGGCCTGCTGTTCGCGGTGCTCGTGGCCGGGGTGTCGCTGTATGCGGGGCCATGGGCCGAGGAGCGCAGCTATCAGCTCATGGATCGCGCCAAAACGGCTTCGGACATCAGCACCATCACACCCGGCAGCTTCAGGGAATCCAGCAGCGGGGATTTGATCGTCTACGTCGAGGGACTCGCGCCAGACCGGCGAACGATGAACAACGTGTTTATCCAGAGCGAGAAGAAGGGCAAGCAAACCATTATCACGGCGCCCAGCGCTTATCAGCGTACCGATCCCAAAACAGGCGACCGGTTTGTTGTACTGGTGAATGGGTATCGCTACGAAGGCGTGCCCGGCTATGCCGATTTCAAGATCGTCCAGTATAAAGAACATGCCGTGCGTATCGAGGAAAAGGCGGTGGATCCCACGATGCGCCAATTGGCGGCAGTTCCGACGCAGGCATTAAGGCAATCAACCGAGCCGGGCGCGAATGCGGAGATTCAGTGGCGTATCGCCATGCCCGTCTCCGCCGTGCTGCTGGCCCTGCTGGCAGTGCCGTTAAGCCGCAGCAATCCGCGTCAGGGCCGTTATGCCAAGCTGTTTGCCGGGATACTGATTTACGTGGTGTATAACAACCTGCTAGGCGTCGCGCGCGCATGGCTGGAGCGTGGTGTGGTGCCTGCCGGGATCGGTCTGTGGTGGGTGCATGGCCTGCTGCTGTTGGGTATTGCGGCCTTGTTGTTGCAGCAGGTGGGGATTAAGTGGTTTTTCGCTACAGCCACAGGCCGGGCGGCAATGAGATCATGAAAATAATCGACCGCTATATCGGCGTGATCGTCGCCAGTCATACCGTCGTGGTGATGCTGGTATTCCTGGCGCTGTTTTGTTTCGCCAATTTTGTTGGCGAGATGGATTCCGTCGGCAAGGGCAGCTACGGCTTGCCACAGGCCGCGCTGTATGTGCTGTTCACCCTGCCCAGCCTTATCTACCAATTATTTCCACCAGTGGCTTTGATAGGCAGTATGATTGGTCTCGGTACGCTCGCCAGCAACAGTGAGTTGATCGTGGTACGCGCCGCAGGTGTCTCCATGGCGCGGATTATTTTGTCGGTTATGAAGGTGGGCGTGCTGCTCATGCTTGCAGCCGTGATTGTTGGTGAATGGATAGCCCCAAAAGCTGAACAATACGCCCAAACCATGCGCTCCAGCGCGCTCGCGGAGCGCATATCCCTGAAAACGCAAACCGGCTTTTGGGCGCGCGATGGACAGAGCTTTATTCATGTCCGCGATATTCTTCCTGACAGCAATCTGCGTGATATTTCGGTCTATGATTTTGATTCCAGGCAACGCCTGCAGGTAGTGACTCATGCAAGTGCGGCCTCGTATCAGAACAGCAAATGGCTGTTGCAGGATGTGGAGCGCAGCACGATCAGCGAAACTGGTGTGAGCACGGATCACCTGCCGCGCGCGGAATGGGGTCCGCTGCTTAGTCCCACGGTGCTTGGCGTTGTGGCGGTCAAACCCGAAAAGCTCTCGGCATGGGGGTTGTATAAGTACATTGATTATCTGCATGACAATGGCCTGAGCGCCGAGCGTTACGAGCTCGCCTTCTGGAAAAAGATCATCTCGCCACTTGCCACCGGCGTGATGGTGTTCCTCGCCATCCCCTTCGTCTTTGGGGGGCTGCGTTCGGTAGGAATAGGACAGAGGATACTGGTCGGCGCACTGGTAGGCATCGGGTTTTACCTGTTCAACCAAACCTTCGGCTATGTTGGCCTGGTGTATGACATGAACCCGTTGTTCAGCGCTGCGTTTCCCGTGGCAGCGTTTTTTGTGGCGGGGGTATTGTTGATGCGCAGGGTGCGTTGACAGGCCCTATCAGCATGTCGCGTGTTGTTCAATTTTAGAGGGATGAGCTGTGAGTGATGCGAAAAAGATAAATAAGCCCTGGTCAAAATGGCTGACATTGTTGCTGTTCTTGGCAGCATTTGCGTTTGTGGTGGTTAAACTGCCCCGTGGTTTCAGCGAGGATTTATCCGTTATCGGCCAGGGGAAGAATGTTGTGGTGGTGGTGCATGACAAGGAGGGCGTGCAAAGCATGAACCTCATGTCGATGGTCGATAAGGTGCGGGGCGAATACGCGGACCGGATAGAGTTTCGTGTCGCCGATGCCAACACCAAGCAAGGGATGGCCTTTGCCGAAAAGCACCAGGCGCCCAGCGCTTCCCTGATATTGTTTGCGCGTGATGGCCACCGTTTGGGCGTTGTTAATGGCGAGAGTGGCGCGCAGGATCCAGATACGCTACGCAAGACGCTGGATGAGGCCTTACGCTTTTGAGCGGAATTTTTCGCGCGCTAAATCAGCTTTCTCGCCGCCAGCTCGTCCTTGATATAGGCATAGTAAATGGGCGCGGCTACCACGCCTATTAATCCGAAAATGGATTCCATTACAAGCATCGCCAGCAGTAATTCCCAGGCCGATGCCCGTATCTGCGTTCCGACTATGCGCGCGTTAAGAAAATATTCCAGCTTATGGATCACAATCAGGAATGCCAAAGAACCGAGTGCAACATTAACTGATAGGCTCAGGCTTACAATGACAATGATGGTGTTTGACAAAAGATTCCCGATTACAGGCAGGAGTCCGAGCAGGAAGGTGAGCGCTATCATCGTTTTGACCAGCGGCAAATCAACGCCAGCCAAAGGCAGGATAACTGCCAGATAAATCCCGGTAAAAGTCGCGTTGAGCGCGGCAATTCTCACCTGCGCGAAAACCACCCTGCGGAACGATGCACCAAGGCGCGACGCGCGTTCGATGAGCGCGGATGCGAACGGTCCATGTATGTGGCCCTCTGTTACTTCCCTGAGCGAAATTATCGCGCCGATGATCATGCCGATCAGAATGTGCGCCATCATGCGCCCCGTCTCTTTTCCCACCGTTTGCAACTCACCGGCATGCTCTTTCAGCCAATGCACAACGGTATCTTTGAGCGCGCCCACATCGGTTGGCAGATAGTGCACCAGTGAGACCGGCAACATGGCTCTGGAGCTTTCCAGAATCTCGGCCATTTTTTGTAGAAGCATGGGAATGTTTTCGGCATCGCTGCGGAAGAACACTGCCGCCCCAACGATCAACGCCGTGAGTCCGCCAACGACCAAGGCGGCAATCAGGGCAATCACCGCGAGCTTGGCTTTGCCGCCTTGCAGCTGTTTTATCCGGATGCGCGGAGCGAGCAGATGAACCAGTTCATGTACAAGCAATCCCGCCAGCAGCGCCGGAAGAAGGTGGTTGTTAAGCGCTATAAACAATAATAGTGCGACCACACCCCAGGCAGCGATGCGGCTATTTTGCTCTATGTTCAAAGGAGATTTACCTGGTGGTTTAGTTGAAAATCACCCACAGCATAACCAAAGGGGGAGGCATAAAAAAGGGGGGCATGAATGGTGTTATATAAATGTAGGGTGCGCATGGCGCACCCTACGTTGAGGCAATACCCAGTTTTGCTGGGGTGAGTTAGTTTACCGTCACGTTCACCACGGCCACGGGTGGTATGTTGAACCCGAAGGTGGATGGGATGCATTGCAAGGCGAAAGATACAGTCTTTGGCGAAGACGATGCCACCAGGCTGATGTCGCCCTGTGTCGATGTTGAAATCTGGCTTGTCAAAGCAAAATTGCCTGGATTCCAGACGGGGTGTTGATTGTTAAGCGTATACGGTTGGCATTGAAAATACCCCCCGCTGTGCAACCAGGCTAGTTTGGTGGTGCTGTTTGATGCCAATGTGCGAGGACCAGCGACCAATATCAGCGGCTGCTGCGGATTGATGGTGACCGACACCCGGGCCGCATCACCTGCATTGACGCCGGAGCCACAGGTGGCGACAAAATTGCCGTTGATGCCGCTTGAGCTGGCGATAAAGCTCGATACCATTGAGTACGATGAAGATACACCGCAGCCCAATTGCGTCACGTCAGTCCACACGGTGGAGCCTTGAGGCCTTCTCTGGATCGCATATGCGGTGATTTGGTTTTGCTGCACGTTGGAGAACTGGAGCGGAAATGTGACGGCTGTGGTGGTGCCATTTTGAACGAAGGTGCTGTCGAAGGTGAATTCGGCGGCTTGGGCGGAATAACAAACTCCCAGTGCAATGGTTGCGGTAAAAATGCCTGAAACGATTCTTTTGTGCATCATCCCTTGGTATTTCATGGTGACCTCCATATTAAGCGCAGCAAGTGTGACTATGTGCAAGGGATAGATCGTATGTTGTCGTGCCCTTGTCGCTAAACTATAGGTCGAAAAAAGCGCATATGCAAGGGATGCGTGTTTTGAAAAAAAGCCGCACAGAGTGTCAAGCTTTTTATGTAAATTCACGCCGAGCATGGTGGTGGATGCAGGGGCGGGAGCGCTCAAGATAGGCAGGCCGCTAGGATTTTTTGTTTCTTGGTGACGGAGGGTCAGGCATGGTGCGCTTCATGAACGCCTCGAACAGAGGTACAGTGAAAGCGGTATCGCCATGTGCGGGACTGTAAATCATGCCTTTTTTGATGAGTCCATTTCGCAACGGCGCAACTCTGTTAACTTCAACCCCTAGTTTTTCAGCAATGTCACCGGATCTTTGTGGGTCCGAACCGAGCTCGGCAAGGGCTCTCAAATAGTCTTTTTCTCGTGGCGTTAAACGATCTAGCCGCACGCGGAAAAAACTTTGGTCTAAACGTGCAATAGATGCTTCTGTTGCCTTCTTAACAATATCGAGCTCTATAGGGGATTTTTCCGCAATGTTCCAGGCCTGATAACCCCATTCCTGGAGGAAATATGGATAGCCTTCAGTCACCCGGGCAATTTCATCAAGAGCATCATTGGTAAAGGACGCGCCCTCATTAAGTACAGGCTCTTGTAGGGCTTTTTTTGCATCTTCTTTTTTCAGCGGCCCAACCACCGGGTAATCAAAAAGGCGCTCCGCATAAGACTTTGAACGCCCGGCCTTTCCTACTAACTGAGGCAATCCCGCGCCAATAACTACTAACGGCAATGACTTTTGCGACACTTTGTGAACAGCCATAATCAAAGAGCTAAGTTCCTCTTCACTCAAATATTGAAGTTCATCGATAATGATGGCAACCGCTGTATTGCGATCCTGCGCCGCTTCACCCAAAGCAATAAATACTTCGGCAAGGTCGGCCTCTAAATCTCCGCTATCGGCAGCCCCCCTTTCGGCATCAATATCTAAGCCAAATTCAACCTCATCTATTTTGACTCTAAGGCCGCCAAGAAAACTTTTCAAAACACGTAAGCCGCGCTTTACTTTTGTGCTAACCATTTGACCCGTATCGAGAGAAAAAAGCACTTTTCGCAAATATGGGAGCAGTAAAGCAGGAAGTGTCTTATTCTCGTGAGCTTCAATCATTACCGCCTTGTAGCCCTGCTCTTCAGCCATTTCAGAAATTTTGTGAAGAAGGACGGTCTTGCCAACACCACGAAGTCCTATCAGTAAAACGCTTTTTTCAGCCCTCCCTTTTTTGATTCGGGCTAAAGCCATTAATGCTTGCTTAAGAATGTCATCACGGCCAGCAAGCTCTGGGGGAGGCGTGCCCGCACCGGGAGAAAAAGGGTTGTGTAAAGGATCCATTTATAGTGGGCTTATTAAGATTTATTGATGTTATGTATTATATACATAACATTGGTAACTTAAGGTAACTTTTTTATATAAAGAAATCAGGAGCCGCTCTGGTAGGCGCGCACTTAATAATAACATTATGAAATTAATAAAAAATATTCATTTTGACCGTGTAGTTTGTGAGCGCGACACAAATCTACACAACCATCGTCTCCTTCCGGCAGCGTAGCATGAATATCCCGGTTAAACCCACCAGAAGCAGCGCAACACTTGATGGCTCCGGCACTGCCTCGGCAAATCTGGCGCCAAGAATGGCATGGCCGTGCGCTGTCGGATGCACGCCATCCCAAAACAGGAAGGTATCGGGATCCGTGCATGCCGGATTTCCCAGGCATTGCTCGCTGACATTCGTGAAACCGTATACGGAGGCGTTAAGCCGCACCTCGGTAAGCAGAGAGAAGGTATCGAAGGGGACGATATCGGCTGCAAGCACTGCGTCCAGCGGCGCAAGCATCTGCGCCAGCCCTTGATTGAAACCCACGCTCAATGCAGTCAACCCGATCGAACCGGCAGCGCCCAGGGACAGGCCAAACGGTGTCATCCCCAGATCCGGCATGTTCGGCACCAGGATATGCTCGGCCCCCATTCCCGCCAGCGCCGTAATGGCATTTGCCAAATTTGTCACTGCGGGAGCAATCGACGCGGCAGTTGGATTGAGAAAGAAATCGTTCGGTCCGCCCCACACAACGAACAAGGTTCGCGCTGGATCAAACACCGGCGACGCAGTCATGAAAGCGTCAACCTGGGTGCTTATGCCTGTGCCGTTCAAAGGGGGTATAAAGCTCGCGGTTCCTGTGGTGGCACCACCAACGGCATAGTTCGTGCCGCCCAGAGCAGAAGGAGAAAGCCCGATTCCCAGTGCCGCAGCCAGATCTTCAACCGCCACCGGTCCGTTGGAAAAACGTTGCGCATACGGTGGACTCGGCGGCACCGCGCTTCCCGTCAACTGGTAAGCATTGCCATTATCGGAAAGGCTGTCGCCAAAGACATAAAGATTGCTGTAAGGAAGCGCGGAAGCGAAGGGTGAAGAGAGTAACAGCAACAAGCCAATAACACGGACAAGCAGGCTGGTTTTGATCATGGCGGAAAAATCCTTTTTATGAGGGTGTGTAGTGGCATAGTTAATTTGGCCACCTGATTATGGGTGATAACATCACCCTCAATATAAAACAGGTGACGAAATGGCAAAAAGCAGACGGACAT
>LNEJ01000024.1 GCA_001464965.1 Gammaproteobacteria bacterium Ga0074134 | reverse complement strand
CATGTCAGATTACCCTTGTTGTTTCGGTAACCTTTAACTTGAGGCAACGATCCCTTTTCCTGACTACCTTGGGTAACTTTTATCTTGAGGCAATTCGCTACCCGAATTATGCCGCCGGGTAGGAACAGTTTGATGGTATCCTAGGCTGTCCCAGTCAACAATATCTAACAGGCAAGATGCCTTCTGATTTTACTTATGACCGATCTCTCCTTTAATGCCGATTGCCGCCTCTGTCCCCGCTTGGCGGGCTTTCTTGAGGAAGTGCGCGCGGGATATCCTGATTACCACGCCCGCCCGGTGCCTTCCTTCGGAGCATCTGACCCTGATTTGCTGATAGTCGGGCTGGCGCCGGGGATGCATGGAGCGAATGCCAGCGGGCGGCCATTTACCGGAGACTTTGCTGGAATATTGCTTTACAAGACATTGTTTGAACTTGGTTTTAGTAGTGACCCTAAGTCGGTTTCCAGCAAGGATGGGCTGAAACTGTACGGCTGTCGCATTACCAATGCAGTCAAGTGTCTTCCGCCACAAAACAAGCCACTGCCTGTTGAAATCAAGCTCTGCAACACCTATCTGAAAAATGAAATGGCACGTCTAAAGAAAGGCGCGGTGATCCTGGCATTGGGCACCATCGCCCATGCCGCGGTGCTGCGTGCATTGGACCTGAAAGCAAGCGCCTATCCGTTTGCCCATGGCAACCAGCATACCCTGCCGGATGGGCGCTGGCTGATCGATTCCTACCATTGCAGCCGCTACAATACTCAGACGCGGCGCTTGACGGAGGAGATGTTCAGGGACGTCTTTGAGCAGGCGCGGCGACGGATAAACGCTTGATCCTGGACCAAGAATTTCGTAGGGTGCGCTGTGCGCACCGTTTGTTTTCTGCATTTGGTGCGTGAAACGCACCCTGCGCTCGCTGAGCGCCCAATGGTTCCATGGATATCCCGTTTGACGCCACTGCCTTTCTCAAGACCCTGACCACCAAGCCGGGCGTGTACCGCATGCTCGATGCCAAGGGGGAGGTGATCTATGTCGGCAAGGCGGCCAACCTCAAGAACCGCGTCGCCAGCTATTTTCGTGCGACCGGGTTGTCGCCCAAAACACGCGCCCTGGTGGCGCACATCCGCGGTATTGATGTCACCGTCACGCATAGTGAGGGCGAGGCACTGCTTCTTGAGAATAATCTCATCAAGGAGTTGAAGCCCCGCTACAACATCCTGCTGCGCGACGACAAAAGTTATCCATACATTTACCTCTCCTGCCACGAGGATTTTCCGCGCCTGGGATTTTATCGCGGGGCAAAACGTGAAAAGGGGCGTTTTTTTGGCCCATACCCCAGTGCAGGCGCTGTACGTGATAGCCTTAATCTGCTGCAAAAGATATTTCCGGTGCGTCAGTGCGAGGACAGCTTTTACCGCACCCGCTCACGGCCTTGTCTGCAATATCAGATCAAACGCTGTACTGGACCGTGTGTGGGGCTGGTAGACAAGGACACCTATCAGCAGGATGTGCGCCACGCTGTGATGTTTCTGGAGGGCAAGAATCATGAGGTCATCAACGAACTGGCAGCGCGCATGGAGGCGGCTGCCACACATCTTGACTTTGAGCGTGCCGCCCATCTGCGCGATCAGATCGTCAGCCTGCGCCGTGTGCAGGAAAAGCAGTATGTGAGCGGGGAGGGGGGTGATCTGGATGTGGTTGCCAGTGCCGTTCATAACGGCGCGGGTTGCGTGCAGGTGTTTTATATTCGCGGCGGGCGCAGCCTGGGCAACAAGACCTTCTTCCCTCGCCACAATGGCGATGCCGATGCTGCGGAAATCCTCGCCGCGTTTCTGCCGCAGTATTATCTCGACAGGGAAACGCCGTCCGAGATTCTCATAAGCCATGAATTGGAGGATGCAACGCTGCTGGAGGGTGTGCTGGGGCAGCAGGCCGGGCGTAAAGTGACGATAACACACCGTGTGCGCGGCGAACGCGCCCGCTGGCTCGCCATGGCGGCCACCAACGCCCAGCACGCCCTTGCTCAATACATGGCCGGCAAGGTGGACATGCGGCAGCGCTACGAGGCACTGCAAGAGGCGCTGGATCTGGACAGCCTGCCGCAGCGCCTGGAGTGCTTCGATATCAGCCATACCATGGGCGAGCTGCCCGTGGCATCGTGCGTAGTGTTTGACGGCAATGGCCCGCTCAACTCCGATTACCGGCGCTTCAATATTGAAAATATCACCCCCGGAGACGATTATGCGGCAATGCATCAGGCCTTGACGCGCCGCTACACACGCATCAAGGCCGGAGAAGGCAAGTTGCCCGACATTCTCTTCGTTGACGGCGGTAAAGGCCAGGTAAGCGCGGTGGCGCAGGCGCTGGAGGAGCTGCAAGTAAGCGGCGTAACCCTTGTGGGCGTGGCCAAAGGCCCCGCACGAAAACCAGGATTGGAAACGCTGTTCTTGTCCGGTAGCGAGACGCCCATTATACTGCCCGCTGATTCACCCGCGCTGCACCTTGTTCAGCAGATCCGTGATGAAGCCCATCGCTTCGCTATCACCGGTCACCGGCAGCGGCGTGCCAAAGCGCGCAACACCTCGCCTTTGGAAAAAATACCTGGCATCGGGGCACGCCGCCGCCGCCAATTGCTCAATCAATTTGGAGGGATGCAAGGTATAGCGAGGGCAGGGGTTGAGGATCTGGCCAATGTGCAGGGAATCAGCAAACAGCTCGCGCAGCTTATATACGATGCGTTTCACGCCGATAACAATTAAGATGAATATCCCAACCCTCCTCACCTTGCTGCGCATTGTCTTGATACCCGTGTTCCTGGTGGTTTTCTATTTGCCCATCGACAGCGCGCGTGCCTGGACCGCGCTTATTTTTGGCCTCGCCGCCATTACCGATTGGCTGGACGGTTACCTAGCACGCAGACTCAACCAAACCTCGGCGCTGGGTGCCTTTCTCGACCCCGTGGCTGACAAACTCATGGTGGCGATGGCGCTGGTGCTGCTGGTGCAAGCGGATCCCACGCCATGGCTCGCTATCCCGGCGGCTGTCATCGTCTGCCGTGAGATAGCTGTTTCCGCGCTGCGCGAGTGGATGGCTGAAATCGGCGCGCGCGCGCGTGTGGCGGTCTCGGCCATCGGAAAATTCAAAACCACGGCTCAAATGCTTGCCATCTTGCTGTTGCTGTATCAGGCCCCGCTCGGCGGCTTTCCGACAAGAGTCAGCGGATTGATCCTCCTTTACATGGCGGCGGGGTTGACGCTCTGGTCGATGATCGTGTACATTCACGCCGCTTGGCCTGCGCTGAGGTCTGGAAGCAACCGCAATTGAAAATAATAATAAAAATTAACTAGAAATTCGGCTTGACAGTAAAGCGCCTTTTCCCAATAATATGCAACCTCCAAGCGCCACACAACAAGCGGGAATAGCTCAGTGGTAGAGCACAACCTTGCCAAGGTTGGGGTCGCGAGTTCGAATCTCGTTTCCCGCTCCAAATTTTTTATTCAGGAATAACCCTCACGCTCCAAGAGGAAGATAATCGCAGGCTGGGTGGCAGAGTGGTTATGCAGCGGCCTGCAAAGCCGTGGACGCCGGTTCGATTCCGACCCCAGCCTCCATTTTTATTGTTTTATTAGAAACATCCCGCAACACTCATTCTTATTCCTTCACTGCTTTCTGTCTGCCCGGGTGGCGAAATTGGTAGACGCAAGGGACTTAAAATCCCTCGGCCTTGCGGCTGTACCGGTTCGAGTCCGGTCCCGGGCACCAATAAAATCAAACTACTGCGATACTGGCCAAGATTTTTCGTTTTAGCAGTGCCAACCAAGTGTCAACCGCGCGAGCAGGTTGAGATTTTTTGCTTCTTGAAGGTGTTCAGGCGCCAGATAGGCATAGCGCATCGTCATGGTTAAGCTGCCATGACCGAGAATACGCTGCAAGGTCAGGATGTTCCCCCCATTCATCATGAAATGGCTGGCAAAGGTGTGACGCAGCACATGGGTTGACTGCCCCTTCGGCAGGATTAAGCCGGCGCGCTTTACCGCCTCTCTGAACGCCGAATAGGCATATTTAAAATATCGGATATCCGCCGATCTCTCGTCTGAGGTAGGTCGTCAATAATGGACGCCAACGGGTTCATGCAGCAAGTAGCCCGGATGGACTGAAAGGAAATCCGGGATTTCGGTTGTCTAAACCGGCACCACTCTTGATAGCGCTGCACTTCATCGAGGCTACACGGCGGCCTGTTATGTGGTTAAACTGTGATGACTATCCGGCCTGCTGAAAAGCCGTTTTACGCGCTGCGCCGCTGCGGCTGGCTATTTATGCCCCATAACACGGTGGCTTGGGCGTGAGACGATGCGAAAAAATACTTTCACAGTCTCTTCGCTTCATCCGGGCTACTCGCTGAATTGGTACAAGAATGAACTTGCAAAAGCTAAGGCTGATCGATTCATGAAAGACTTCAAGAATTCGTTTATTTCTATGAACTGGTCGATGCCTTCGCAAAGCATGCCCCCTTCTATGCCCGCCCCCTCTGATTGGAGTGCGATGGGATTGGATAAATGTGCAATGTGCATGAATTTCCCAGCTAATTTTAGGTAGGGTAGGCGCCTCCGGCTGGATACATGGTTAGGCAACCATACCCTGATTCGACATTAAGCTGGTGTCTGGATATTTGAAACGGGATCTTGAAAAGTAGATTTTGTTTTTTGAATCTGCTTTGTTAGATGTGAAAGTCTTTTGTTGTGAGGTTACTTTCGGTGAAAGACGGCAAAGGAAAATTGTTTCGTGTGGCAACCTCATTTGCTATTTTCTTGGTGGTGCTCATAGCTGCTTTAACTGGGTATGGAAATATTGCCGTATTGTTAGTTGGGCTAATATATGTGCCGGTATACCTTTTTTTTATGGTAAGACTGTCAACGAAAGGGGACATGCCAGAAATGTTACGATTTGAAGAGAGGGTTGGCGGGCGCAAATACGCGATTGTTATGGGCTGGTTTGGTTTTGTTGTTAGTGTGGTTGTACTTTTTCTTCTCTTGTTTCACATGAAGCTGTAACGCACACAAGGCGTAATTGAGGTAGGCGTCGCCAACTGGATGGAGCTTCCCGATACGGTATGGAGATACAGCTACAGCAAGGGCACGTTCGAAGAGGTCTCTATAGGTGAAGTGCTCAAGCCTGCCAGCCAGGCAAGTGTGCAGGATTTGACAGATGGACTGAATGACTACATCAACAATGTCCAAAAACAAGGAAGCTCTGAATCATTCCATCCTGGAATTCTCAGAGCAAGCACATCCCTGTGCCGAGGAGCCTTTGAATAAATCAGAGGTTCCATAAGTCATAAGTAGCAAAATTAAATCAGGAAAATAATGTTTTACGAACTTATTAAGCCCGCTTTCTTCCGCGTCGATCCGGAACAGGCCCATGACCTTGTTATGGTCTGGATGGAGAAGACTGGCCCTTGCCGTGCAACGCGTGGTATTGCGAAATCCATTTATTATCTGGAGGATTCGCTGCTCACTCAAACCTTGTGGGGGCTGCGTTTTGTCAATCCGGTGGGCATGGCCGCCGGGTTCGATAAAAACGCCCGGGCCATTCAGGGGCTGACGGCACTGGGTTTTGGTTTTATTGAAATAGGCACGGTTACACCGCGCGCGCAACCTGGCAACCCCAAGCCGCGCATCTTCCGTCTGCCTGCGGACCACGCCGTAATCAACCGCATGGGCTTTCCCAACGAGGGTGCCGATGCTGTGGCGGTGCGCATGGCGGTGCTGGGCAAACAGCCTGTTCCGATAGGCATCAATCTTGGCAAGAATAAAGACACCGCGCTGGAAGATGCCGCTGCCGATTATATCGCGGCATTGGAAAAGCTTTTCCCTTATGGTGACTATTGCGTCGTCAATGTCAGTTCGCCAAATACACCCGGACTGCGCTTGTTGCAGGGCGCCGGTTATCTGGATACATTGATGGCCGAAGTGCAGGCCGCCAACCGGCGCCTCGCCACGCAGCATGGCCGCCAGCCCTTGCCCTGCTTGCTCAAAATCGCGCCCGATCTCGCTCATGAAGACCTCGAGGCCATAGCCACGCTGGCACTGGGGCCCGCCATTGACGGCCTTATCGCCACCAACACCACGCTGAGCCGTGAGGGATTAAAGCAGTCCGTGAATGAGGGCGGAGGGTTAAGCGGCGCGCCGCTACGCACGCGCAGCACGGAGGTGATTCGCACGCTGTATCGCATTACAGGAAAGCAGGTGCCCATCATCGGCGTGGGCGGCATAGACAGCGGCCAGGATGCCTATGAGAAAATCCGCGCCGGGGCCAGCCTGGTGCAGCTTTACACGGCGTTCATCTATGAGGGGCCGGCGATTGCGCGGCGCATCAAGGCGGAACTCATCGAATTGCTGCGCCGCGATGGGATAGATCATATTAGTTCGGCGATTGGCAGGGATATTTAACTAGCAATGCCCAATGTTTCATCCATTGCCGACGCAGAACAACGCCGCGAGGCGCTCGATCCCTCTCGCTCGTTTATCGTTCAAGCCCCCGCCGGATCGGGCAAGACCAGTCTGCTGACGCAGCGTTATCTCACCTTGCTGGCGCGCGTGGAGTCCCCGGAAGAGATTGTGGCGATCACCTTTACACGCAAGGCGGCGGCGGAGATGCGTGACCGCATTCTTGAGGCCTTGCACGAGGCGCGCGACGCACCACCGCCCGATGCCGCGTATGAGCGCACCACATGGGACCTGGCGCGCGCGGTGCTGGCGCGTAATGAATATCTCGGGTGGGATGTGCTGTCTCAGCCCGCGCGGCTGCGCATCCAGACCATCGATTCGCTGTGCAATTCATTGGCGCGGCAAATGCCGGTGCTATCGCGCTTTGGCGCTGTGCCCACCACTACCACCGATGCCGCCGATCTGTACTGCGATGCCGCGCGCGCGACACTGGCGTTGCTGGAGGAGGGTGAGCAATGGTCGCCCGCCGTGGAACGGCTGCTGCGCCATCTGGATAACGACCTGGCACTGGTGGAAGGATTGCTCGCCAACATGCTGGCGCGGCGTGACCAGTGGTTACGGCATGTAGTGAAAGGTTCAGGCCGTGAACAGCAACGTGCTAGCCTGGAGGCGGCGTTTAACAGCGTCATCGAAGAAGCGCTGACTGCAACGGCGCGAGCATTGCCAGCGGACGCGGGCGGGAAGATTGTTGAGCTCGCGCGCTTCGCGGCATCGAATTTGGATGATGAAAATATTTCCGATCTCGCACTTTGCCGTGGCATGGAGTGCCTGCCAGACAGCAATGCCGAGGATCTGCAAAGGTGGCGCGGCATCGCCACATTGCTGCTGACCAATGACGGAGAGTGGCGTAAGACAGCTAACAAGAATATTGGTTTTCCCGCACCCAGTTCCACGAAAGACGCCGGTGAAAAGACGCACTATCAGGCGATGAAGGATCTCTTCCAGGCATTGCTGGGTGATCTTGCAAAAGAAGACGACGCTTCTCGTGTCCATCTGCATGCCCTGCGGTGTCTTCCGCCCGAGCATTACAGCGAAGATCAATGGCAGGTGATGCAGGCACTGTTCGACCTGCTGCCGGTTGCGGTCGCGCAATTGCAGATAATCTTCCGCGAGCAGGGGCAAGTGGACTTCAGTGAAGTGGCGCAGTGCGCGCTGCAGGCATTGGGCGAACTGGACAATCCCACCGACCTCGCGCTGGCGCTCGATTATCGCATGCAGCACATCCTGGTAGACGAATTTCAGGATACCTCCTTCGGTCAATATCAGTTGCTGGAGCGGCTCACCGCAGGCTGGCAACAGGACGATGGACGCACACTGTTCGTGGTGGGTGACCCCATGCAATCGATTTATCGCTTCCGCGAGGCGGAGGTGGGCCTGTTTCTGCGCGCCCGTCAGCAGGGTGTCGGGTCGATCAGACTCACGCCGCTAACCCTGAGCGTCAACTTCCGTTCCCAGGCGGGCATTGTGGGGTGGGTCAATCGGAGCTTCGCGCAGGTTTTCCCGGTGCTGGAAGATATCTCCAGCGGCGCGGTTGCGTACAGTCCATCCCAGGCATCGCATGAAATGGGCGAACACCCCGCCGTAGAGGTGCATCCGTTTTTCATCAATGACGCGAATGCCGAAGCGTCCAAGGTAGTTGACCTGGTACAGCAGGCCAGACAGATCAACCCCAATGGTACCGTGGCGATTCTGGTGCGTGCGCGCAGCCATCTGGCGCAGATCGCCCCTGCCATACAGGCGTCAGGGCTACGTTACCGCGCCATCGAAATCGAACGTCTGGGGCATCGCCCCGTGATTCAAGATCTGCTCGCGCTTACCCGTGCGCTGCTGCATCCCGCCGATCGCATCGCCTGGCTGGCGATACTGCGCGCGCCCTGGTGCGGGCTGACACTCGCCGATCTGCATGCGCTGGCGGCGGGCGACCATAATGCCGCTGTGTGGGATCTCATGCGGAATCCCGCCATCGTTGATCTGCTTAGTGCCGATGGAAAGCGCCGCCTTGAGCGCGTGCGTAACATCCTGCAAACCGCACTTGCCCAGCGCCAGCGCCGCACCTTGCGGCTTTGTACCGAAGGTGTGTGGCTGGCGCTGGGTGGGCCAGCTTGTGTGCAAGCAGGGACGGATCTTGAAGATGCGCGCGTGTTTTTCGAGCTGCTGGAAAACATGCACACGGAGGGTAATCCCAGCGGCTTTATGCGCATTGAGGAGCAGGTCGAAAAACTTTTTGCGCTACCCGATATGGAGGCCGATGAATCGTTGCAATTGATGACCATACACAAGGCCAAAGGCCTGGAATTCGACACCGTCATCGTGCCCGCCCTGGGGCGGCGCATGCCGCCGGATGAAAGCCGTTTGCTGATGTGGATGGAACGGCCCGCGCTGGCGCGAGAGGAAGGTGACCTGCTGCTCGCGCCGATCAAAGGGAATGGCCAGAAGGACGATCCGATTTATACCTATATCAAAAGCATGGATCAGCAAAAGGGCGTGTACGAGGCAGGGCGGTTGCTCTACGTGGCCGCTACCCGCGCCAAGAAAAAACTGCACCTGCTGGGCCATGCCACGCTTTCAGAAAAAGACGGCGCGGTGAAAAAACCGCAAAGCGGTTCACTGCTGAGCCAGTTGTGGAGTGTGGTGGAAGATGAATTTGTCACCAACGCCAGAGTTGTGCAAACGACGGGAGATACGGCGCCGGCGGCATCCCTTACCGCTATTCCTGGTCTGCGCCGTCTCAAGCCGGGCTGGCATTTGCCTGATGCGCCCGCATCGGTAACGCTCCCCTCTATCATGCCACGGCCAACTCCCGGCAATTCAGCGGAAAACATCGAATTCCTTTGGGCCAGCGACACCGCGCGGCACGTCGGAACTGTAGTGCATCGTATGCTGCGCAAAATTGCCCAGCAGGGGACAGCCTTTTGGAATGGCGAACTCATCGCAGCGCAACGCCCCCGTTATCGTATACTCCTGGCGCAGCTCGGTGTAACCGCGCAGGAATTGGATGAAGCCGCACAGTGCGTCGAAACTGCTCTGACGCGCACACTTGAAGACGAACGTGGATGCTGGCTACTCGATCATCACCACCATGACGCACAGTGCGAGTATGCGCTGACCGGCATTGTCGATGGCAAACCCGTCAACGTCATCATCGACCGCACCTTTGTCGATCAACAGGGCGTGCGCTGGATCATTGATTACAAAACTGGCAGCCATGAAGGCACGGATACAGACGCCTTTCTCGACAACGAACAAACCCGCTACCGCCCACAACTACAGCGCTACGCGGAATTGATGAGCAAACTGGAGGACAAACACGCCATCCGTCTCGGACTCTATTTTCCCCTGCTCGGGGGATGGCGCGAATGGCCTCACCAAGAATAAAACCCTCATCGGGGAACGCTTACGCGCTACGAGAATATTTCGATGAGTCACATGCAATGTGATTTTATGGGGATACTTCAGGCTCTGATCCCATGCATAAAAAAAGCGAGGCCGTCACCCCAAATCCCCCCACAACAGTTGCAGCGCCGATAAGGCTGTTACTGCGGCGGTTTCAGTGCGCAATATGCGTGGGCCAAGGCGTATGCCTTCAAACCCGGATTGCTGCGCGCTCTTGACCTCGGCATCGCTCAGACCGCCTTCCGGGCCGATCAACAGTGTAATTAGACGATCATCGGGCCTGGAAAGCGATGTCAGCGTAGCAGCGGCAAGCGGATCCAAGACCAGCCTGAGGCCATGCGCCGGCTCCGCAAGCCAGCTGCTCAAAGGCGCAGGAGGCAATACCAGCGGCACGCGGTTGCGGCCGCACTGCTCACAAGCACTTGCCGCCACGGCCTGCCAGTGCTGCACGCGCTTGGTCAGACGCTCCCCCTCCAGGCGCACTTCGCAGCGCTCGCTGATCAACGGCACGATCTTGGTCACACCGAGTTCTACCGCCTTTTGGATGGTGTAGTCCATGCGTTCCCCGCGCGACACGCCTTGCGCAAGCGTGACGTGCAACGGTGATTCGGTTTCGTGCGCAAGATAATTTCCCACGCTCACTTCCGCGCGGCTCCGATCCATGCCGCGCAGCACGGCTTCATATTCTCCTCCCAGCCCGTTAAAGAGGATCAGCGGCGCGCCGGGTTTCAGGCGTAAAACGCGGATGATGTGATTGGCGGCATTGTCACTCAAGGCAACGCTGCCACCGCTTGCCAAGGGGATGGGTAGATAAATCCGGGGAATACGCATATTTAGAGCCTGTCTGTGAATAAATCATCCCTGCGACGGAGGCCGGTTTTGAGCAGGGCAAGGAAGGCTGAGCGTAGTGTGCTTGTTGCACATGAGCGAAGC
>LNEJ01000023.1 GCA_001464965.1 Gammaproteobacteria bacterium Ga0074134 | reverse complement strand
CGTCGTTCATTTGGAATCACCAAACTTCTCTCCTCGCGCCTTGCCTGGCGTGTTTTGGGGCAGCAACGCCGGGATGATTTATTCACAGACAGGCTCTTCGCGAGCCTCAGATCAGGCATCACGGGTTGCAAGAGTTATCCCTTCCCAAGCCACCTCGGCAATATAAGCGATTTGCTCTTCCGTGATGACATAAGGTGGCATGAGGTAGACGACGTTGCCTAGCGGCCTGAGCAGCACGCCTTTTTCCAAGGCATGACGGTAGACACGCAGACCGCGGCGTTCCTGCCAGGGATACGGCTCTCGCGTGCGTTTGTCTTTGACCATTTCAATGGCGAGGATCATGCCGCGCTGACGCACCTCGGCGACGTGCGGGTGATCCGCGAAATGGGCTGTCGTAGCACGCATGGCTTCGGCAAGCGCTTGGTTCCTTTCCAGCACGTTGTTTTGCTCGAAGATGTCAAGCGTCGCCAGCGCTGCCCGGCAAGCGAGGGGATTGCCGGTATAACTGTGGGAGTGCAGAAAGGCCGTCAGGTTCTGATAATCATCATAGAATGCCTGATAGACCACTTCCGTGGTCAACACCACGGACAGCGGTAAATAGCCCCCGGTGAGTCCCTTGGACAGGCACATGAAATCCGGTGTAATGCCCGCCTGTTCACAGGCGAACATTGTACCGGTACGCCCAAAACCCACCGCGATCTCATCGGCGATAAGATGGACGTTGTGTTTGTCGCAGGCAGCGCGCAGCAGGGTAAGATAAACCGGATCATACATGCGCATCGAGCCGGCGCATTGTACCAGTGGTTCCACGATCACCGCGCATGCTTGGCCAGCGTGTTGCTCCAGCGCCTGCTCCATGTGGCTAAACATACGCCGCGAGTAATCAGCGCAGGACTCGCCGGATTCACGATAATAGCAATCGGGAGAGGGCACGCTGATCGTCTCCATCAGCAGCGGCGCATAGGTTTCTTTATAGAGGGGGACGTTGCCCATGGCGAGGGCGCCCAGCGTCTCGCCATGATAACTGTTGGTCAGTGTAATGAACTTGGTCTTGTGTGCGTGCCCCAGGTTGCGCCAGTAGTGGTAGCTCATCTTCAGGGACACTTCAACGGCGGATGATCCATTGTCGGCGTAAAAGCAGCGGCTAAGGCCCAGCGGCGTAAGCGCAACCAACCGTTCCGATAAGCAGATCACCGTCTCGTGGGAAAAACCGGCCAATAAGACATGCTCCAGGGTGTCGAGCTGCTCGTGCAGGGCGGCATTGATACGCGGGTTGGCATGACCGAAAAGATTGACCCACCACGAGCTGATGGCGTCGATATAGCGGTTGCCGTCGAAATCCTCCAGCCACACCCCTGTGCCACGCCGGATCGGGATAACAGGCAGTTGTTCGTGATCCTTCATCTGGGTGCAAGGATGCCAGAGCACCGCCAAATCACGCTGGGCAAGTAACTTGTTGTTCATATGTGTATAATATCCTATTGCCGGAGTGAGCGTATGACACGGCGATGGGGTGAAATCCTACAAAGAGGGTGCGTCAAAACCATACTTTGTTTGATACAATGCAAAGCTGTAACTAATTTGTGCTTCACTCGGGCGTATGATAACAATCAACGATATGCCTCTGTTTGGAATCCTGTTTAAGCGGATGAATAAAAAATGAATATTTCCCGGCACCAATCCTGTTATCAAATCTGTGCGCTGGCAATCCTTGTGCTGTCCCTGGCAATGGCGGGCTGCACGGCCAACAAGTACCCTCCGCTGCCCATAGCCAAGGGCTCTTTGCCCTCGACATCCGACCCCGACACCTATAACTATCTCATTGGCCCAGGTGACAGCGTCAACATTTTTGTGTGGCGCAATTCGGAAGTTTCCACCACGGTGACGGTACGTCCCGACGGCAAGATTACCACCCCCCTTGTAGAAGACCTCCCCGCCAGCGGCAAGACCCCGACTCAATTGGCGCGCGACATTGAAAAGTCCCTTGCGACATATATTAAAGAACCCATCGTTACCGTTATTGTGGGCGGATTTGTCGGGCCCTACAGCGAACAGGTTCGTGTCGTGGGCGAGGCCGCCAAGCCTCAGGCGCTTCCTTATCGCCAAAAGATGACCATGCTGGACCTGATGATTGCCGTGGGTGGAATCACCAATGCCGCCGATGGAAACAAGGCCAGTATCGTGCGCTTTGTGGGTGGCAAACAGAAGCAGTTTCAGGTGCGCCTGGAGGATTTGATAAAGGATGGAGATATCAGCGCGAATGTCGATATATTGCCAGGGGACATCCTTATCATTCCTGAATCCTGGTTCTAACGGGATGTTGAGAGTTATTTGCCCTAACCTTTTCGTTCAGGTACAGGCAGCAGCAATGATGTTTCACAGCCCTTGTTAAGGGGGCTGGCGTTATTGCTTTTCTTATGCGGGCAGCCCCGAGCATGCGAGTAAAGTCACATGCACTTTCGTCGGAGTGGCCTGAAAAAAGCAGTTGAAGCCGCTATCGCGTGCGACACTACAGGCGTATGCCTTGGCAGGTGATTGCGCAGTTTGTCTATATTTGAGGTAACAGATGCAAGACGTTATTGCCCAGGTGCTTGTCTATGCGCGCGGTGTATTGCGTCACCGCTGGCTTGTGCTGCTGGTTGCATGGCTGGTATGTTTTATAGGCTGGATCGTAGTTTATAAAATGCCCGACCAGTACAAGGCCTCGGCGCGTGTGTATGTGGATACCCAGTCCATCCTCAAGCCTTTGTTGAGCGGCTTGACCGTCCAGACCGACATTGATCAACAGATAGCCCTTATGACGCGCACGCTGCTTAGCCGCCCGAATCTTGAGAAGGTGGCGCGCATGACCGATCTCGACCTGCAAGGAAAAGAGCCGGAGCAGATGGAGGGGTTGCTGGCTGCCCTGGGTAAAGAGATCACCATGGAAGGCACAGGCCGGGAGAACTTGTACACAATTTCCTATGTAAATAGCAATCCGCAATTGGCAAAGAAGGTTGTGCAGTCATTGCTCACTATTTTTGTGGAAAGCAGCCTGGGCGAAAGCCGGCGGGACTCGGACAGCGCCCAGCACTTCATCGACAAACAGATTGCTGACTACGAGCGGCGCCTCGTCGAGGCCGAAGAAAAAGTCAAGGAATTCAAACGCAAAAATGTAGGCATGATGCCCGCGCGTGGTGAAGGGTATTACGACAGCATGCAGACGGAAATGGGACTTCTCAACCAGGCGCAACTGGAGTTGCGCGAAGCCGAAAACCGCCGGAATGAGCTCAAACGCCAGATTGAAGATGAGGATCCTTCCGACGCTACCATCGCCCCGCCTCCGACCGCATCAACATCCGCTATTGATGCCCGAATCACGGATTTGCAAACCAAAATGGATAGTTTGTTGTTGCAATACACGGAACGCCACCCTGATGTCGTCGAGATCAAGCGCCTCATTGCGGAGCTGCAGAAGAAAAAGCAGGATGAGTTGAAAGCAGCGGCCTCGAAGGGCAAAAAGGGCAGTAGCGCGGCCGCAGCAAATCCAGTGTATGCCCAAATGAAAATCGCCTTGAACGAGGCGGATGCCAACGTGGCCTCGTTGCGGGTACGTGTGGGGGAATACTCCAGACGGGTCAATCAGTTAAAGGGGATGGTGAATGTCATTCCCCAGGTTGAAACCGAGCTGGCACAGCTAAACCGCGATTATGAAGTGAATAAGCAGAACTACGACACGCTGCTGGCGCGGCGCGAATCCGCCAAAATGTCCCAGGAAGTTGGGCAAAATGCCGATGACGTTAAGTTCAGGGTTATCGATCCACCCTATGTCCCATCGACTCCCTCGGCCCCAAATCGCCCCTTGTTGATGAGCTTGGTGTTGCTCGGCGGCTTAGTCGGGGGGCTGGTGTTCGCGCTGCTGTTCTCTCAACTTAAACCGGTATTTGACAATCGGCGCAGTCTGATGGAAATCACGGGAATTCCAGTATTGGGCAGTGTGTCAATGGTGTGGACTCCTGCGCAAACACGCAAACGGCGTATAGAAATGGGGGCGTTTGCATTGACGGGTCTTGGCCTTTTAGTAATTTTCGGCGGCATTGAGACATTGTTGCTGCTTGATGTCGATGTCGTGGGGCGCGTTAAAGGTCTGGTGGGAAGCTGAACATGAGCACAATCGAGAAAGCTATCGAAAAAATGGAACGGCCAGGCAGCGCGACTCCAGAAGGGGGTTCTGCCGCAGGCAAGGCCGAAACACCCACAGAAAACAGGGCGCAACTGCATAGCACCATTCAGCAGGCTATCGAAAGATTTGAAGAGCGGTTTTCTCCGCCGCCGATAAATGCCTCAAGCAATGTTGAGTCAGTGCCTCTGCAAGACAAGCACTCCACCCTATCTTCATCGCCAAACGTAGAGCAGCCCCACATTGCCGCCAGGCAAGAGACGGCATTGGCGGTTTCAGGGCGCGAGATCAAGCTCGACATGCTACGCCTCAGAGCGGCTGGCATGGTAACGCCCGATGCCGCACGCAGCCAGATCGCCGAGGAGTTCCGGATGATCAAGCGTCCTTTACTGAAAAACGCTTTTGGGCAAGGGGCGGCTCTGGTTGAAAACGGCAACCTGATCATGGTTACCAGCGCCTTTCCGGGCGAAGGCAAAACCTTCAACTCCATCAATCTGGCGATGAGCATTGCCACGGAGTTTGATAACACAGTATTGCTAATAGACGCCGATGTGGCGCGGCCTGCCGTTACCGCCTATTTCGGTATCGAAACTGGCCCCGGACTGGTGGATTATCTGACGGGCGACCATCCCGACTTGTCACAACTATTAATCAGAACCGATATCCCAAAGCTGACACTGCTGCCGGCAGGGCGGCGGCATCATCATTCCACGGAACTGCTGGCCAGCGAGAATATGCGTAATCTAGTGCGGGAACTGTCGCAGCGTTATCCTGACCGGATTGTGATTTTTGATTCCCCGCCATTGCTTGCCACGACGGAAGCAAGCGTTCTTGCCAGCCTGATGGGACAGATTGTGGTGGTTGTGGAATCGGAAAAGACCACACAGGATGCGCTCAAAGAGGCATTATTGCTGCTCGATGCCAACAAGAGCATCAATCTGGTTTTGAATAAGAGCCGCCAGCCTTTCGGTGCCGACTACTATGGGGCTTATTATGGCACCTACGGCCAGTAAGCCATCCAACACATGCTTGTCCTGACAGTGTGGAGCGTGGATTCACTAATGCAGCGCAGGTTATCGCTATTTTGCATGGCGATGCTGGCTACCCCGGCGGCGCATGCGATGGATTGGAATGTCAAACCGTCCTTGAATCTGTCTGAAACGTACTCCGACAATATTACACTTGCCCCGCGCGGCAAAGAACAGAGCGAGTTCGTTACCCAGATCAACCCGGGCGTCTCATTAACCGGCGACGCGCCCAGGCTGAAACTCAATTTGAACTACCGCATGCAAAATCTGTTTTATGCAAAGGACAGTTCACGTAATAATATTCGCCATCAATTGTCTGCAAACGGGACAGCCACGCTCATAGAAGACACCTTTTTCGTTGACGCAAGCAGTTCCATCGGCCAGCGGCTTATCTCAGGCACTGGCCCTGTGCCGTTGGACAATGTTTCGGTTACCGGCAACACCACCGATGTCATTACATATCGGGTGAGTCCTTATCTGCGCCACAATTTTGGTTCGGCTGCATCTACAGAGGTGCGCTATAGCTACGACGCTGTCAATTATCAGATCGGAGGATTTAATAGCACTTCCAATACGATTTCCGCAAGCTTAAAAAGCGGGCCGAGCTTTGATCAAATACCCTGGGGATTGAATTATCGCCAGCAAAAAATCGGCTCTGAGGGGGCGGGGCGTCCTGATGTGAAGTTCGAAATGCTCACCGGCAATGTGAGCTATATTCTGAGCCGTAAATTCAGCCTGATTGCGCAGGGCGGCTATGAGCAGAATAGTTATGCCTTTGCTGCTTCAGGACAACGGCCTAGTGGTAGTTTCTGGAGCGCTGGCGCGAACTGGGCGCCAACTTCTCGTACATCGCTGCAAGCCACCTACGGAAAACGGTTTTTTGGAACGACCTATTCCTTTAACTTGAATCACTCTACGCGTCGCACTAACTGGCAAGCCAGTTATACGCAAAATGTAATGACTGTGCGCCAGTTGGAGTTTGAAAGACAGCTTTTTGTGATTGTCAATCCTGCCACGGGTAATCCTTTTGTCGACCCTGTCACTGGGTTTCCTGTGTTGCTGGCGCTGAATACCCCTACGCTCACCAACGACGTATTTATTATCAAGCGCCTGCAGGCTGCCGTTGGATACAACCCTGGCAGAAACAGTTTTACGCTGACTTTTTTTGATCAACGATTAGAATTTCAAAACAACCCGAGAATCGATGAATCCTATGGGGGGCAGGGTTCATGGAGTTTACGCCTTGCGCCAAACACGCAGGCCATAACCACTGCCGGCTGGCAACGTACGGATTTTGGCGCCCCGCTGAACCGGCAGAACACTTTTTGGAATATGGGTGTTGGCCTAAGCCGCAACATTAATCCCCATTTGACAGGCAGAGTTGATTATCGTTATTTCACGAGTGCCTCCAGTGTTGCTGGTGCCGGTTTTGATGAGAACAGGATTATCGCCAGTTTGAACATGACTTTCTAAGGGTTTAATCAATGTATGAGTCTTTCTATAAATTGCGTGACAAGCCGTTTCAGCTTGGCCCGGACCCGCGCTTCTTTTTTGGCAGCCGCAGCCATAAGCGCGCCATGGCTTATCTTCGCTACGGCCTGAATCAGGGCGAAGGTTTTATCGTTATCACGGGCGACATTGGCACCGGAAAAACCACCCTGATGCGTACCCTATTTACCGATTTGGTGAGAGAAAATGTGGTGGCTGCGCAATTGGTGACCACGCAACTCGAAGCGGATGACATGCTGCGCATGGTGTCGGCCTCATTTGGCTTGGCTCACGAAGGAATCAGCAAGGCAGCGCTGCTCAAGAATCTGGAAACTTTTCTGGCCGCGCGCGCCCGGGAGGGTAAACGTGTGTTGCTGGTGGTTGACGAGGCGCAAAATATCCCGGTGCGGTCCCTTGAGGAGTTGCGCATGTTGTCTAACTTTCAGACAGGTGACAAGGCCCTGCTGCAAAGTTTTTTGCTGGGCCAGGCGGAGTTCCGCCACACCCTGCAGTCGGACGGCATGGAGCAGTTGCGCCAGCGTGTGATTGCCGCCTATCACTTGGACCCGCTCGATGCGGATGAGACCAAGTCCTATATTGAGCATCGTCTGCGTAGGGCAGGGTGGGCGGGGGATCCCGCATTCACCGACGCTGCTTATGCCGCCATCCACCAGGCTACTGGCGGCATACCACGCCGCATCAATACCTTCTGCGACCGCCTGCTGCTGTATGGTTTTCTGGAAGAAATCCACGAGATTGACGGGGAAACCGTTGCGGCGGTTGACGAGGAATTACGCCAGGAAACACCCCGTTCAAACAAGGCCGTGGAGGCTCCAGGTGGACCCCCTGCAGGCGCGGCGGTTGAGCAACGCCTTGCGGCACTGGAGCTGTCGATGCGGACATTGCAGGAATCCATCCATCGCGAGCTGGGATTGATACGCCGGGCCGTCACGCAAGACAGCGATTCTGTAGCAAACCCTTGATGCCGGCAATTCATTTGCCCGCTATGAAAACGTATTAAATTGAGGTTACGTAACCTGAAAATGGCTGGTGAAGTCCGCTGCTGTTTTTAGCTTGAATCACTTTCTGCGTACTTTTGCGTTTTGTAAAAAAATCAGACTATTTAGTCAGGGGTAAATTTGGCAAACCAGACCGTCCCGAAAATTATCTGTGTGGTGGGCGCCCGCCCCAATTTCATGAAAATTGCCCCAATCATGGATGCCTTGGCTTCAGCACCCAAGCCGCTACAGGCGCGGCTGGTGCATACGGGTCAGCATTATGATGAGGCCATGAAACACCAGTTTTTCAATCAATTGGGCATCCCTCATCCCGACATGGATCTGGGGGTAGGCTCCGGCAGCCACGCAGTGCAAACAGCGGAGGTGATGCGCCGCTTTGAACCCGTGCTGGACGCTGAACAGCCGCAAGCGGTGCTGGTGGTGGGTGATGTCAATTCCACTATCGCCTGCGCACTGGTGGCCGCAAAAAAGGGTGTGCCGGTGATTCATGTCGAGGCGGGTTTGCGCAGTTACGACCGCGCCATGCCGGAAGAAATCAACCGCGTGCTTACCGACCAGATTTCCGATCTGCTGTTCACCACGGAACGTAGCGCGCACGAAAATTTGTTGCGTGAAGGCATCGACGGCGGCCGCATCCATTTCGTGGGCAATGTGATGATAGATACTTTGCTGCGCCATGTGCGGCAGGCGACGCCCGCGTCGCAAACGCTGGCGCCAGTGACCGATCCAGCACTATTCCTCGGTAATCCGGATGGCTACGCTGTGCTTACCTTGCACCGCCCCTCCAATGTGGATAATCCAGTCGTGCTTGCGCGATTACTAACAACCTTGCGCGGCATCAGTGAGCGCCTGCCGCTAGTGTTTCCGATACATCCGCGCACCGAGGCGCGCATTGCGGAGATGGGGTTGAGTAAACTGCTTGATACACCGCGCATTCAGCGCCTGCCGCCGCAGGGTTACCTGGCGATGCTGGGGCTGATGTCCCAGGCCCGCCTGGTGCTGACCGATTCTGGCGGCATCCAGGAGGAAACCACAGCGCTGGGCGTACCTTGCATAACCTTGCGCGAGAATACCGAGCGGCCCATCACCGCGGAGGAAGGTACGAATACCGTGGTGGGCACGGATCCCGCCAAGATCCTGGCCGCTTTCAACGATATCGTCACCCATGGCGGCAAAGCGGGCAGGGTGCCCGAGTTGTGGGACGGGCGCGCCGCTCAACGTATCGTAAGTGTTTTGTGCGAACGGCTGGCATGAGTCCGGTTCCCTTGCGCAACGCCATGAGCGTGGACGTGGAGGATTATTTCCAGGTCTCCGCGTTTGAAAAACACATTCGCCGGGATCAATGGGATGTTTTACCGTGCCGTGTTGAGGCGAACACCCATCGCGTGATGGATTTGTTTGACCAACACGGCATAAAAGCAACCTTTTTCATGCTGGGCTGGCTGGCGGAACGCTATCCGCAACTGGTGCGGCGTATTGTGGATAGCGGCCATGAACTGGCCAGCCATGGCTATTCGCATGTGCGGGTAACGCAACAGAAACCCGATGAATTTTGCGCGGACGTATCTCGCACCAAAAAATTGCTGGAGGATATCGGCGGCGCTGAGATACGCGGTTATCGTGCAGCGAGTTATTCCATCGGCGCGCGCAATCTGTGGGCTCTGGACGTACTCGCCGAGACTGGCCATGCGTATAGCTCCAGCATCTATCCAATCTACCATGATCTATACGGCATGCCGGAAGCGCCGCGCTTTGCCTTTTATCCTCATGACGAACAAAGGCTACTGGAGATACCCGTGACCACGGTGAGTCTGTTTGACCGCAAACTGCCATGCGGCGGCGGCGGATATTTTCGCTTCCTGCCCTATGGGTTGTCACGCTGGGCGATGCGCCGTGTCAACAATGTCGACGGGGAGTCCTGCGTATTTTATTTCCACCCATGGGAAATCGACCCCGGCCAGCCGCGCCAGCACGGCATCAGCCTCAAGACCCGTTTTCGCCATTACGTTAATCTGGAACGCATGGAAGGACGCCTGGCGGCCCTGCTGAAAGATTTTCACTGGGATCGCATGGATCGCATCTTTTTGGATGGAAGCAGGGCGGCCAGTGTTTGGGCGGTAGAAAAAAAACTGGCTGTATCGCATGCAGGTTAGACAGCTCAATACAAATGACAGGGTACGTTGGGATGACTTTGTTACCGGCTGCCCGGAGGCCACTTTTTTTCATCGTGCCGGCTGGAAAGAGATCATTGAACGGGCCTTGGGGCATCGCGGTTATTTCCTGTATGCGGAGCATAATGGTGAGATACAGGGCGTATTGCCGTTAGGCCATGTCAATAGCCGTTTGTTTGGAAATGCGCTGACTTCCCTTCCATTTTGCGTTTACGGTGGCATTGCCGCCACCAATGAAACGGCGCGTAGTGCTCTGGATAAAGAGGCGCAACGCCTAGCGGCGGAATTGAAAGTGGATTACCTGGAGTTGCGCAATCTCCAACCGCAACACAGTGATTGGCCCGCCAAGGATCTGTACGTCACGTTTCGCAAAGAGATCGATGCCGACCCCGAACAAACCATGCTGGCGATTCCGCGCAAGCAGCGCGCCATGGTGCGCAAGGGCATCAAGAATGATTTATGCGGTGAAATTGATGAGGGGATCGATCGTTTCTATGATGCCTATGCGCGTAGCGTGCATTATCTTGGCACACCGGTAAACAGTAGAAAATACTATAAAATGCTCAAACAAGTATTTGATAGGGATTGTGAAGTACTTACAATCACCAAAGATGGGCGCACGGTGAGCAGTGTAATGAGTTTTTATTTTCGCGATGAAGTGTTGCCCTATTACGGTGGTGGCACAAGCGAAGCGCGTGGATTGGCTGCGAATGATTTCATGTATTGGGAGCTGATGCGCCGCGCCGGTGAGCGGGGCGTCAAGGTGTTTGATTTTGGGCGCAGCAAGAAGGGCACGGGTTCGTACAGCTTTAAGGAGCATTGGGGCTTTGAGCCACAACCGCTTTATTACGAACACTGCTTGATGGGCATTAAGGAAATGCCCGATATCAACCCGCTCAACCCCAAATATCAGTTATTTATCCGGCTATGGAAGGCCATGCCTTTTGCATTGACCAAGATCATTGGTCCGCAGCTCGCGAAAGATTTGGGATAGCGCCATGCAGGAATTGCTGTTTCTGGCGCACCGTATCCCATACCCCCCCAATAAGGGCGACAAGATCCGCTCGTTTCATTTGCTCAAACACTTGGCCGGCAAGTATCGCGTTCATCTGGCTGCTTTTGTGGATGACAAAGCTGATTGGCGCTATGTGTCACAGCTGCGTGAAGTGTGTGGCGAGACGCACTTTGTGGCGCTGCACCCCGGTTTCGCGCGCCTGCGCAGTGTTGGCGGGTTTTTTAGCGGCGAGCCTTTGACGGTACCGTATTACCGTAATGCGGGCATGCAGGCCTGGGTGGATCAACTCTTGACGGCCCGTCCAGTGCGGCGAGTATTGGTGTTTTCCTCGGCAATGGCGCAGTACATGATGGGGCGCACCTTGCCTGGCGCACGCCGTGTGATTGATTTTGTCGATGTCGACTCCGATAAATGGCGGCAATATGCACAAAGCAAATCCTGGCCGATGAGCACGGTTTACCGGCGTGAAGCCACGCGATTGCTGGATTACGACCGGCGGGTAGCGAGCGACTTTGACGCCAGTGTATTTGTGTCCTTTGAGGAGGCTGAGCTGTTCAAAAAACTCGCGCCTGATGCTGCGGCGCGCGTCAGCCATATCAATAATGGCGTGGACAGCGACTATTTCTCGCCGGAGCGGGATTATGACTATCCTTATGCGGCAGGCGAAAAGGTGCTGGTGTTCACTGGCGCGATGGACTACTGGGCGAATGCCGATGCGGTGCGCTGGTTTGCCCGCGAAGTATTCCCCCTCGTGCGTGAGCAGATACCGGAGGCGCTTTTTTACATCGTTGGCGGACGCCCGTCAGATGAGGTGCGGCAATTGGCAAGCTTGCCTGGCGTGCATGTCACTGGCGCGGTGCCGGATGTGCGCCCTTATCTTGCGCATGCGGCAGCGGCGGTTGCACCGTTGCGTATTGCGCGTGGCGTGCAAAACAAGGTGCTTGAGGCCATGGCCATGGCCAAACCCGTGTTGGCGACGAAGGCCGCAGCAGAGGGTATCGAGGACGCCGCCGGTGTGCTGGTGGCTGATGACCCTGCGGATTTAGCCACACTGGCCACACGAGTATTGCGTGGTGACATAAATGCGGAGACGGGCAAGGCAGGGCGCACATGCGTGCTGCAACGCTACAACTGGTCATCAAATCTTGCGCGTCTGGACTATTTGCTGGAAGGGGGTGGCGCACATGATGCGCCGCATGCGCTACCCAGCGTAGTGGCGGCATGAACAAGCCTCATACACAACCGCCGCTGGTGGCGCACGTCATCCATCGCCTGGATGTGGGCGGGCTGGAAAATGGTTTGATCAACATCATCAACCATATGCCGGAAAATCGCTACCGCCATGCGATCATCTGCATGACGGATTATAATCCTGATTTCCGTGCGCGCATTCGCCGCGCAGGTGTGGAATGTTATGCCCTGCATAAACGCGAGGGTAAGGATTTTGGCGCCTATCTGCGCTTGTGGCGCTTGTTGCGTCAACTTCGCCCAGACATCGTTCATACCCGCAATCTTTCGGCACTGGAGGCGCAGCTTCCCGCCGCACTGGCCGGTGTGCCTGGCCGGGTGCATGGTGAGCACGGCAGGGATGTGCATGACATTGACGGCACCAACCGTAAATACAACCTGCTGCGCCGCGTCTTCCGTCCCTTGGTGGACAGATACATTCCTCTATCGCGTGATCTGGAGCAATGGTTGCGCAATCAGGTCGAAGTGCCGGGCAAAAAGATCGTCCACATCTGCAACGGCGTGGACAGCACGCTGTTTCATCCAGCGCAGCGGGGACGTGAGTCTTTACCGGTAGAGGGATTTGCCGATAAGGATAGCATAATCATCGGCACCCTCGGGCGCATGCAAACGGTCAAGGATCAATTGACCCTGGTGCGGGCATTCCTGCTGTTGCTGGAGCGCCTGCCCAGCACCCGGGACCGGCTGCGTCTGGTGTTGATCGGCGATGGCCCGCTGCGGGTCGAGGCACAAGAACTGCTGCGCCAGGCGAACGCCCTCGATCTGTGCTGGCTGCCCGGCTCCCGCGATGATACATCGCACCTGTTGCGTTGCCTGGACATCTTTGTGCTGCCCTCGCTTGCCGAAGGCATCTCCAACACCATCCTTGAATCCATGGCAAGTGGTCTGCCGGTACTGGCGACCCGCGTGGGTGGCAACCCGGAACTGGTGAAGGAAAAGCAAACCGGCACGCTGGTGCCCCCAAACGATGCGCAAGCAATGGCCAGCGCACTGCAATCCTATATTGAGGACCCGCAGATGATGCGCCATCATGGTGAGGCAGGGCGCCGGCGCGTGGAACAAGAGTTCAGCCTGGCGCACATGGTGGAACGCTATATGGCGGTTTATGATGCGCTGCTGTTGGAGAAGACGAAGTGAGAAGACGTAATCCACGAAAAGCATTAAAGTGACACACACCGGAAAATGGGCACCACCTGAAAGCAACAGGGTTTTTCGTGTCTTTCGTGCTTTTCGTGGACAATAAATAGTATAAATAACCTGAGAAATGTGATTTAACTATGTGTGGTATCGCAGGTATTTTTGACACGCGCGGCTCTCGTGAAATAAGCGAGGCGCTGTTGGCACGCATGAATCAGGTGCAGTTTCACCGTGGGCCGGATGAGGGTGGCCAGCATACCGAACCCGGTGTCGGCTTGGCGCACCGACGCCTTTCAATCATAGACCTGTCCAGCGGCCACCAGCCGTTGTTCAATGAGGACGGTTCGGTGGTGGTGGTGTTCAATGGTGAGATCTATAATTTTCAGGGACTCGCCAAAGAGCTGGCAGAACTCGGCCATATTTTCCATACCCATAGCGACACCGAGGTGATTGTCCATGCCTGGGAACAGTGGGGCGAGGCGTGCGTGCAGCGTTTTCGCGGCATGTTCGCCTTTGCGCTGTGGGACCGCAACCGGCAAACCCTGTTCCTGGCGCGTGACCGGCTTGGAATCAAGCCTTTGTATTATGCTGTTCTCGCCAATGGCTTACTGATATTTGGATCTGAACTCAAGGCATTACAGGCACATCCTGACCTTTCACATGAGATTGATTCGCGTGCCGTGGAGGATTATTTTGCCTACGGCTACATACCCGAACCCAAGACCATCCTGCGGCACGCGTTCAAACTGCCGCCAGGTTACACCTTGACGTTGCGCCGCGGCGAGCCCATGCCGCAGCCACGCCAATACTGGGATGTGCCTTTCAAGCCCGTCAGCTACTCAAGCGAAAGCGAGGCTTCTGAAGAGCTTGTTCACCGCCTGCGCGAAGCCGTGAACAGCCACATGATTTCCGAAGTGCCGCTGGGGGCATTCCTCTCCGGCGGGGTGGATTCCAGCGCGGTGGTGGCGATGATGGCGGGGTTATCCAAGGAACCCGTCAATACCTGCTCAATTTCTTTTGGCGATCCGGCATTCGATGAATCGCGCTTTGCCGCCCAGGTCGCCGGGCGTTATCACACACAACACTATGTCGAGCGGGTAAATGCCGATGATTATGATCTCATCGACCGGCTGGCGGCGCTCTATGATGAACCTTACGCCGACAGCTCGGCCATTCCTACCTACCGGGTATGCGAGCTGGCGCGTAAACGGGTTACGGTGGCGCTGTCCGGCGACGGCGGTGATGAAAATTTTGCCGGTTACCGGCGTTACCGCTGGCACACCTACGAAGATCGGATGCGCTCGCTATTGCCGCAGGCCGTGCGCGGGCCGTTATTCGGGATGATGGGAAGACTGTATCCGAAAGCCGATTGGGCACCCAAGGTGTTGCGTGCCAAAACCACTTTCGAAGCAATGGCGCGGGACTCCGTTGAGGGTTATTTTCACGGCGTATCGATTCTGGGGGATAGCATGCGAATGCAGCTATTCAGCCCAGCGTTCCGCCGGGAACTGCAAGGCTATCAGGCCATTGAGGTGATGCGTGATCATGCGCGCAACGCGCCCGACCACCCTCTATCAAAGGTGCAGTATCTGGATATGAAGACCTACCTGGTGGGCGACATCCTCACCAAGGTGGACCGTGCCAGCATGGCCCACGCGCTGGAAGTCCGGGTGCCGTTACTGGATCATGAATTGGTTGAATGGATCTCCGGCCTTCCCCCGGACATAAAGCTCAAGGGCCGCGAAGGTAAATATATCCTTAAAAAGTCGCTGCAACCTTATCTTTCAGATGATATTTTATACCGCTCCAAGATGGGTTTCGCGGTGCCGCTGGCGAGCTGGTTTCGCGGGCCGCTGCGCGAGCGGGTACGTGGCGCCTTGCTGGGTGCCACGCTGGCGAATACCGGTATTTTCGATCAAGTTTTTTTACGGCAACTTGTCGACCAGCATCAATCAGGTGCGCGAGATCACAGCGCTGCTTTGTGGTCGCTTCTTATGTTTGAAGCGTTCCAACGTAAAGCATCAGGAGTTCAGCACTATGCATGACGTGGTAAAAGCGATGCCAAAATCATCACCGGCACAAACGCTAAACGCAAAGGAGTGGCGGACGTCGGCAACGCTCGTTATTGGGGTATTGCTGGCCATTATGGGGCTATTCTGGCAGACGGCGCAGTCCATGGTGGATATCTGGTGGCGCTCCGAAACCTTTACGCATGGCTTTCTGATTGTACCCATCAGCGCCTGGCTGATCTGGAACAAACGCCATACGCTCGCACCAATCACTCCTGTGCCCAACCATTGGGGCTTGCTGTTTCTGGCAGGTTTCAGCCTGCTGTGGCTGGTGGCGCATACGGTCGACATTCTAGTGATACAGCAGTTCGCCCTGGTGGGGATGCTGATCGCAACGGTGTGGAGCCTGATAGGTAGCCAGGCCACATGGGCGATTGCCTTTCCGCTGGGTTTTTTGTTCTTGGCCGTGCCAGTGGGAGAGGGCCTGATCCCCTCCATGATGAACTTCACCGCCGATTTCACGGTAAAGGCGCTTCAGTTGACCGGCATACCGGTATACCGGGAGGGGACATTCTTTGAGATTCCCAGCGGGCACTGGTCCGTTGTCGAGGGATGCAGCGGGCTGCGTTATTTGATCGCCTCCGTGACACTGGGTTTCCTTTATGCCTACCTCACCTATCAAACACTGTGGCGGCGTTTGGTATTTATCTCGCTAGCCCTGATTGTCCCCGTTATGGCTAACGGGCTGCGCGCCTATATGATCGTGATGATCGCCCATTTAAGCGACATGAAATTGGCATTAGGAATAGACCATTATATCTATGGCTGGGTGTTCTTCGGTTTGGTGATGGTGTTGTTGTTCTGGATAGGCAGTTTCTGGCGCGAAGATGTTAATGCCACTCCTGTGGCAACGGCGGGTGAAACACCAGCGGCTAATAGTGCCATAAGTAATCACAACAGCGCGAGCAGCGGGAAAAAAGCCGTGGTTATGGGCCTTGTCGTGCTTGCACTGTTAAGCACCGGCCCATTGATGGCGTATTTATATCAGGGTGGGACTGCCGAATCCACCAAGATTACACTCAAAGTTCCAGTGCCTGCCAACGCCTGGCAGATCAGCGCAACACCAAAGTGGGACTGGCAGCCGCGCTATTCGGGCATGAATGCGCAACTTCAGCAGACATACACCCGCAATGGGCAGACCGCCAGCATTTATCTGGCCTATTATCGTAATCAACATCAGGGTGCGGAGCTGGTCAATTCACAAAACGTCATGATCGAGCAAAAGCATCCCGTATGGAGCAATGTCGGGGAACAAGCGGTAACAATTCCGATCGATGGACACACCGTTCAGATACGCCAGACAAAGCTGCATTCGCCCGGCACCAAGTTGCTGATCTGGGACTGGTACTCGCTGGATGGCGCGTATACCTCGAACTCTTATGTCGCAAAGCTGCTGGAAGCGAAATCAAAATTGCTCGGTGGACAAAGGAATGCCGCCGGCATCGTGATTGCGACAGAGTATGATGACAAAACTGAGCCTGCGGCAGATGTTTTGCGCAGCCTGGTCGCTGACATGCTGCCCTCCATTGAGGCCAGTCTTAATGATGCAGCCCACCAACAGTGATCCATCAATGAGCCTGCACATTCTCCACGTTCTCGACCATTCCATCCCGCTGCACAGCGGCTATACCTTCCGCACCCGCGCCATTTTGGAGCAGCAGCGGGCGCTGGGCTGGAAAACCAGCCACATCACCAGCTCAAAACAGCAGGCAACCGCATCGCTGGAGGAGGATGTCGACGGCCTGCATTTTTACCGCACGCCGCAACCTTCAGGTCTGATGGCACGACTGCCGATGCTCAATCAGCTTGCCGGTATTGACGTTCTGGCCAGGCGTCTGGAACAGGTGGCGCGCGACATCAAGCCGGACATTCTGCATGCGCACTCGCCCGCACTGAATGGCATGGCGGCCTTGCGCGTCGGCAGAAAGCTTAACATCCCAGTGGTCTACGAAGTGCGGGCCTTCTGGGAGGATGCCGCCGTGGATCACGGCACCAGCAGGGAAGGGGGGCTGCGTTACCGCGCCACCCATGCGCTGGAAACCCATGTGCTGAAGCAGGCGAATGCCATTACGACCATCTGCGAAGGATTGCGCAAAGACATCGTGGGGCGCGGCATTTCCAGGGACAAGGTCACCGTCATACCCAACGCAGTGGATCTCGAACGCTTTGTCATCGGCGGCAAACCGGACCCTCAGCTGGCCGACGCGCATGGCTTGACAGGCAAGCGCGTATTGGGCTTCATAGGTTCATTTTACGCCTACGAAGGCTTGCCATTACTGCTCCAGGCGTTGCCCGGAATAGTGATGAAGATGCCGGATGTGCGCATACTGCTGGTGGGCGGTGGCCCGCAGGAGGCCTATCTTAAACAACTCGTCAATGAGCTTGCCATTGCTGACAAGGTAATATTTACTGGTCGCGTCCCTCACGGCGAAGTGCAACGCTATTATGACATGGTGGATATTCTGGTTTATCCACGCCTCTCCATGCGGCTCACGGAATTGGTTACCCCCCTCAAACCGCTCGAAGCGATGGCGCAAGGACGTTTGCTGATTGCCTCCGATGTGGGTGGTCACCACGAATTAATCCGGCACGGAGAAACCGGGATACTGTTTCGGGCGGACGATGTCACTGCGCTGACAGGTGCAATTATTGATTTGCTGGCGCACAGTGAACAATGGACTGAATTGCGTGAGAAAGCGCGCCGTTTTGTGGAAACGGAGCGCAACTGGCCGGTGAGCGTGGAACGCTACCAGAATGTGTATGGCCTGGCGCGGGCCGTGGTAGGCGGACGATGACAGAGATGCGCGGACTGCGCCTGACGCTGGTTGGCCCGCTCCCCCCGCCTTCGGGAGGGATGGCCAATCAAACTCGGCAACTTGGCGAGTTATTGCATGGCGAGGGCGTGACCGTCGAGGTCGTGCAAGTTAATGCCCCTTATGCACCGCGCTGGATTGCCGGGCTGCCAGGGGTGCGCGCCCTGTTCCGGCTGGCGCCTTATCTGGTGCGGCTGTGGCGTGCAGCGGGACACAGCCAGCTATTTCATGTCATGGCCAATTCCGGCTGGTCCTGGCACCTGTTTGCTGCGCCCGCAGTATGGATTGCGCACCTGCGGGGCATCCCGGTCATCGTCAATTACCGTGGTGGCGAAGCAGCGGCATTTTTTGCCCGTTCCTTTACCTGGGTAAAGCCGACGCTGAAACGGGCAACAGTAATGGTTCCATCTACCTTTCTTGAGCTGATATTCAAAGAATACGGTGAGGTGGCCCATATCGTGCCTAATATTATCGACCTGAGCCGTTTCCATGCGGCCCCCCTGGCTGAACGCCCGCGCCTGAAGGATGCCCCCCATATCGTTGTTGCCCGCAATCTGGAGCCAATCTACGATATGGCTACCGCGTTACAAGCTTTTGCGATTATCCGGCGCCGGTTTCCCGCCGCGCGCCTCAGTATCGCTGGCTCCGGTCCTCAGCGCGAGACACTGGAAAGGGCGGTTGAACAGATGCAATTGAGCAATGCTGTAAGATTCACTGGCCGGCTTGAAAACATCCATATGGCTGCGCTCTATCGCGATGCGGATATTGTGCTTAACCCAAGCCTGGCAGATAACATGCCTATTTCTATACTGGAGGCGCTTGCCAGTGGCGTGCCAGTAGTAAGTACGAATGTTGGTGGCATCCCTCATCTTGTCAAACACCGATGCACCGCTATTTTGGTGCCGCCGCAAAATCCAGAGGCCATGGCAGAAGCCGTATTGGAACTATTGGACAATTCAGCGCTGACAAAAGAGATGGTGACGGCCGGCCATGATCTGATACAGCGTTATACCTGGCCTGCAATAAAACCAAGCCTGTTCGCACTCTATGCTGAAGTGTTGCGCAGAGCGGTGGCCTCGGGTAGTCGCCAACAATGAGCGGCAGGTTTTCAGCCTCGCGCAATTGGTACGCCGCCTGGGTGTCGGGCATGTTTTTTCCATTGCACGAGCATCTAATGCACCGACCTACTTTTCCCTATCTGGATAATTTGGAGCACAGCCAGTGGCTTTCCAGGGAAGAGATCGAGAAATTGCAGATGGTTAAGCTTGGAGAATTACTTGGTCTCGCGCTCGAACACAGTCCCTGGCACGCTAAACGCATCCGCGAGGCGGGCATTGAGTTGGGAAGTGGCGTGCCACTGACCATGGATGATCTGCAACGCCTGCCTGTAATGAACAAGGCCGACGCGATGGAAAACGTTGATCATATCGCATGGCGCGGTGTTCCAGGCGGGGCGTTCAAGTACAATACCGGCGGTTCAAGTGGCCAACCCCTGATCTTCTACTATGGCCGCTGGCGCCAGGCATCCGATGCGGCAGGGCGCATTCGTGCGCGTCGCTGGTGGGGCGTTGATGTGGGCGATCGTGAAGTATATCTGTGGGGGGCGCCTGTGGAATTGAGCAAAACGGATCGCATTAAAACCCTGCGCGACCGTATGCTTAATCAACTGGTTTTAAATGCCTTCGATATGTCGATATCAAACATGGATGCCTACATCGACGCCATCCACAGTTTTCAGCCAAAATGCATCTATGGATATGCAAGTAGCGTGGCGCTCCTGGCGGCAAGGGTAGAGGAGCGCGGCATAAAACTTAATTTGCCCGGCCTGAGAGTGGTATGCACCACCGGTGAGCCGCTTTATCCCTATCAAAGAACACTGATCCAGGCTGTCTTTGGTGTGCCGGCAGCCAATGAATTCGGCAGCCGCGACATTGGTTTTACCGCCCATGAAACACCCGAAGGCCAGATGTTGCTCATGAGCGAAAGCATCATACTCGAAATTCTCGATCCGAATGGCCATCCTGTTGCCCCCGGTCAAATTGGGGAGGCGGTGATGACAGGCCTGTGCTCCCAGGCCCAGCCGTTTATCCGGTATCGCACAGGTGACATGGTTCGATGCGCGGATGAAGTGTGCAAAGAGGGCAGGGGGCTGCACGTTATTTCAGAAGTGATAGGCCGCACCACGGACTTCATTATTCGCCCGGACGGCACGGTGATGCACGCTCTGGCGGTAATTTATGTGCTAAGAGCGACCGAGGGAATAGGTGAATTTAAATTTATTCAGCATGCCGTGGATAGGGTGGAAATCCTGATCGTTCCAAATCAACACTGGCAGCCGGAGTTCATCACTAAAGTTGTACAAGGGGTTCAGGCACGATTGAGTATGGATGTCAGGGTTGAAGTGCGTTTGGTGGATGACATCCCGCCAGAATTCTCAGGCAAACACCGTTATGTCGTAAGCCATGTGGCACTACCCGCCGGGGTGGGCGCTCTCGGGCATGTTCAAGCAGAGAAATAAACAATGAGCCTCAGCAAACTTATTGGCTATAAACCCTGGCGGCCCCTCCATCTTCGTCTCATCATTCAGGATGTGATGTCGATGTCGAGCCAGCCCGAGCGGGATCATATTACCCATCTGCGGGCAGCCATCGATTGGTTGTGTGTGGCGCAAGACGCAAGAGACGGAAAACCCGATGCCGGCGGTGTCTCGGCAGGCTGGAGTTTTGAGGATGGGTGGCTGCCGAGTTATCCGGAAACAACGGGCTATATCATCGAAACTTTTATTGCAGCAGCAAAGATCTTGGATCAGCCTGAATTGTTGCGCCGGGCGCACCGCATGATCGACTGGGAATTGTCAGTACAGCAGGCCGACGGCGCTTTTCCTGGTCACTTCGGTGAACCCGGCAGCCAGCCTGTCATTTTCAACACGGGGCAGATCATGCACGGCATGTTGGTGGGTTATCTGCAACTGGGCCGCCCGGAGTGCCTGCTTGCCGCGGTGAAAGCCGGGCACTGGCTTGTCAAGCAACAAGATGAAGATGGTTGCTGGCGCCGCTATGAGCACAACGCCTTGCCTCACACATACAACACCCGCGGCACCTGGGCTCTGCTTGGCACAGGATTGATCGCGGATGAACCATTGTTAAAAAATTCAGCGATACGCAACCTCGACTGGGCGCTTGCCCAGCAAACGGATTCCGGCTGGTTTGCCACTAATGCATTCACTCTCGACCGGCCACCGTTTACCCACACGATTGCCTATGCCATCCGGGGATTCCTTGAAAGCGGCCTATTACTGGGTGATGACCGGTATATCGGCGCTGCAATAAAGGCCGCCAAAGCCATGTCAGCGGCACAGCGCCAGGATGGCTGGCTTGCAGGAACATACGGCGATGGCTGGACTCCAAAAGCAAGCTATTGCTGTCTAACGGGTGTTGCGCAGATGAGCCTTAACTGGACACGTCTGGCACAGGATTGCGGAGCAATCGAGTTCAAGGAACCTGCGCGCCGCGCCCTAAGCTATCTGAAGAAAAATCATCGCCTCGATGATCCATGCAGCGCAGCAAGAGGCGGAATCGCAGGATCGGCCCCCATCTGGGGAGGATATTCAAGGTTTGAATATCCCAACTGGGCAGCGAAATTTTTCGCGGATGCGCTGATGATGGATGCGGCAAACATCGCGATACCGCCGGTACCCGATGTGAAGAAAACCGTCGTAGAGGTGCAGCGACATGTCTGAACTGGCGGTCATGATCCTCTGTGGACGCTCTCCACGTCATCTTTACGTGGCCAACAGGTTGTGCCGCGCCGCCAACCCGGTCGCTATCATCCAAGAGACGGGAAGTCACTTGAGCGCGAAAAAAATTGCGAAATTGCTAAAGCCCGGCAATCTCTTTCGCAAAACATGGCGCTGGCTGCGTGACCGGAGGCGCTACACGGGCGGTGGCGAAGCCGCATTTTTCTTTGGTGACCGGGTCCCTCGCCTCGAAAGAGAAGATTTGCTGGTGGAAGTGCCACACATCAACCATCCGGATGTCATTGCATTAGTTGAAAAACACAACCCAGACATCATCGCCGTATTTGGCACGTCTTTGATACGCGGGGAATTGTTAAAAAAAGGGCGGCTAGGCATCGTGAATTTACATGGCGGCCTTTCGCCAAACTACCGCGGCGCCGACAATACTTTTTGGGCGCTTTACAACAAGGAGCCGGAGCAGGTGGGTTGTACCCTCCATTTTATCGATGCCGGCATAGACTCAGGAAAACTCATCGCCCACACCAGCCCGGCGGTGGAAGAGGGGGATGATGAATTGACGCTCTTCTGGCGAGCCGTGCGTGACAGCGCGGAAATTTATGCGGAACTGTTTGATCGTCTGGAGCAGGGGGAACAGTTAGGTCAGGTACAAACCAGCAAAGGGCACCTTTATCAAGTGAAGGATCGAGGCTTGCGGCATGAGCGCAAAGTCGCGCAGCTATTACGGAACGGGCTCTTAAAAGGCCTAAGTCTGCAACAGCGTGTTTTCTGGTTCAGGAAATGAAAAGGTGACGACGCTATCAACAAACTGCCATGACGGTGAAGCACCATGAGAGATATTTTTGTTACCCTGGTTGTGCTTGGCACCCTTCCGTCAGTATTCCTGCAACCTTACATTGGAATATTGCTCTGGTCGTGGCTTGGATATATGAATCCACACCGTTTATCTTGGGGTTTTGCCACCAACTTTCCTTTTGCCATGATCGTGGGGGTTGTCACACTCGTTGCTTTTATTTTCTCAAAAGAATCCAAACGTATTCCATGGAGCAAGGAAACCATCTTGTTGTTGGTATTCATTCTATGGATGCTAGTCACCACCTTCTTTGCTCAATATCCCAGTCTGGCGTGGGTGCAACTGGAAAAGGTCGTCAAGATTCAGGTAATGATTTTCCTGACGCTGATACTTATTAATACCCGCGAGCGCCTGCATGCCCTGGTTTGGATCATCGCCTTGTCATTAGGATTTTATGGGATAAAGGGCGGGATTTTTACTATGACTAGCGGTGGCAGCTATCATGTAATGGGCCCGAATGGCACATTTATCGGCGGCAACAACGAAATTGGCCTTGCCCTGATTATGACCATTCCCCTGATGCGCTATCTTCAATTAAATTCCCGCCAGATATGGCTGCGTAATGGCCTTGCAGGGGCTATGTTTCTTACCATAGTTGCGATATTGGGGACGCAATCACGCGGTGCGCTATTGGGCATGTCCGTAATGGGGCTTTTTCTTCTCATGAAAAGCCGGCAGAAGGTCATCCTACTGATTCTTTTGAGTCTTGCCGCTCCTGCGGCATTATCTTTCATGCCTAAATCCTGGTTTGACCGTATGCATACCATTAAAACATATGAAGCAGATGAATCGGCTCAAGGGCGAATTGAAGCCTGGCAATTTGCTTTTGATACCGCGCTAAAAAATCCTCTCACCGGAGGTGGCTTTGAAATCTTCGCCGGACGAACCGAAGCCCACAGCATTTATTTTGAGATTCTTGGTGAGCACGGCTTTGTGGGTTTGGCCCTGTTCTTGACGCTATGGCTGTTTGCATGGCGTACGGGAAGCTGGGTAATAAAAAATGCCAAGGGAATTCCTGAAGCAAAATGGCTCTCTGATTTGGCGTCCATGCTGCAAGTGAGCCTGATCGGGTATGCTGCGGCAGGAACCTTTTTAGGCTTGGGATATTTCGATCTTTACTATCACTTGTTCGCGATGTTGGTATTGTGCAAGGTGATAATGCTAAAGACCCAGGCAGAATACGCACCCGCAGAGACACAGGGGCAACTTGTGCCATGGTTTGCGAAGCGCGGTTAGCAACAAAGTAATACAGATTCGATCCGCCGTTAATTTTACATAATATACATTATGCGAAGTAAAATAATGGTGGTTTGTTGCCGATGCTGCTGCACCACAGCCGTAACCACAACATCGAATTGTACGACCTGCTCAAGCTCGGTGGTCCTACTCTGGTTAAAGCCTTGCTGGCCATGTCCCGATTTATCCTCGTGCCGCCATCGGGGGCGCCTGTTAATCAGACCGCCTGACGCACAATTCCTGGGCCGACTGGCGCATCTGATCGGCAATGGCCTCGGCGGGTTGAGCCATGGCGGTGTTGGTCACAACGTAAAACGCAGAAAGTCAGGCTCGTAGGTTGGCGTTGCGCCTGCGCGCTACCGCGCCGCGCCCATTTCCAGCGCGTGGTGGCGGCTGGTTTCGGCTTCCTTGGCGTGTTGCGTTGCATTCCATTCCGCATCCGTCTCCGGCCAGCCTTGAGTATGCTTCTTCACCAGGCCGGCGAGAAATTGCATGTGATCATCACGGTTGTTCAACGCCGGGATGTAATGGTATTTTTCCCCGCCCGCTTCAAGAAACACGCCGCGATTGAGCATGGCCATTTCTTCCAGTGTCTCCAGGCAGTCGGCGGAAAAGCCGGGGCACACTATATCCACGCTTTTCACTCCCGCCCTACCCCAAGCCTCCAGGGTTTTATCTGTATAGGGCTTTAACCACTCCTCGCGGCCAAAGCGCGATTGAAATGCCAGTTGCCAGCGGTCGGCGGGCAATTGGAGCTGCTCTGCCACCAGCCGCACTGTCTTGTGACATTCGCAATGATAGGGGTCGCCCGCCAGCAGGCAGCGTTTAGGTATGCCATGAAAGGAAAACAACAGGCGTTCGGCTTGGCCGTGTTTCTCCCAACTCTCACGGATGCTGGCCGCCAGGGCGTTGATATAAGCAGGATCGTCATGATAATGGCTGATCATGCGCAATTCGGGTATCCAGCGCCAGGTCTTGAGCACATTGGCCACGGCATCGAAGGTGGAGGCCGTGGTTGACGCCGCATATTGAGGATAGAGCGGCAACACCAGGATGCGGCGTGCGTTGGCCGTGCGCAGCTCCGCCAATCCATCGGCAATGGAGGGGGTACCATAACGCATGCCCAATGCCACCTTCACCGGCCCACCGAACTGCTGTTCCAGCAGATGTTGCAGTGCTGCGGCCTGCTTGCGTGAAATCGCAAGCATTGGAGAACCCTCATCTGTCCATATCTTCTGATAGGCGTGCGCTGAGCGTTTAGGGCGAATGCGCAGGATCACGCCATGCAGAATAAGCCACCACAGCGGGCGCGGAATTTCCACGATGCGCGGATCCCACAGAAACTCACCCAGATAACGACGCACAGCCTGCGCAGTGGGCGCGTCGGGTGTGCCAAGATTGGTGATCAATATGCCGGTGACAGGCAAAGTGCCATGAGAGTATTCAGCTTCTCCGTGGTAAACAGTCATTACAAAGCCTCGTTACGGCCCCTAAAGTATACCCGCAGACCGGGTGTTTGGTCTGCACGATCTCATGGGGAAGCATCGCTACGTGTTGCCCACAATAACCAGGCATACCCTAGCGTACCCGCAGCCAGCGAGGCTGCAAGAATGCCGGTCTTGGCCATCAGCAGATGTTCCGGCAGCCCGGCAAAAGCCAGCTCACCAATAAATATGGACATGGTAAAACCGATGCCACCGAGCAGGCCAACGCCGATGATATGGCGCATGTTCACACCATCGGGCAATGCGGCACCGGCATAGCGCGAGGCCAGGTAGGAGAAACCTGTGATGCCCAGGAATTTACCTATCAACAGACCGGACATGACACCGAAAGTGATGGGATGACTCAAAGTAGCCGCAAGGGTGGTGAAATCAATGGGAATGCCAGCATTGAACAGGGCAAACACGGGGATGACCAGCAGTCCCACGGGCAAGTGAAACGAACGTTCCAGCCGCGCAAGCGGGGGTTGCACCCGCTCGACACCAGCCTCCAATGCCTGCACGATGGATGCCTGGTCTGAATTTTCCAGCAGGCTCAAGCCGGGTTGCCTGGCGTGGTCATAGCGATCCATGAGTTTGCGCACATGGCCACTAAAAAGCTCAGGGTGGTACTGCGGGCGCGTGGGGATGGTGAAGGCCAGCAGTACGCCCGCGACGGTGGCGTGTACACCTGATTGCAACATGGCGAACCACATGAGAATACCGGCCAGGAAATAGGGTAACGGCCGACGCACGCCACCCAGATTGAGGGCTATCAGTACGGCGAGCAACGCCCCCGCCCAGGCAAGCGGTATCAACGCGAGATCGTCAGTATAGAACAAGGCAATCACTACCACCGCGCCAAGGTCATCCACAATGGCCAGCGCCGCGAGGAATATGATCAGATTTCTGGGGATGCGCCGGCCCAGCAGCACCAGTGCGCCAACGGCGAAGGCGATGTCGGTAGCCATGGGAATACCCCAGCCACGCGCGGCATCGCCCTCGGGGTTAATAAAGAAATAAATCGTCGCCGGCACTACCATCCCCCCCACAGCCGCGACGATAGGCAAGGCGGCCTTGCGCACCGATGCGAGTTCGCCAACAAGCAGCTCACGCTTGATCTCCAGGCCCACCAGAAAGAAGAATAAGGCCATGAGTCCATCGTTAACCCAATGTTGCAGTGAGTATTCGAGCGACCACTCCCCCACGCGCAAAGACAAGGGCGTATGCAGCAGATGTTCGTAGGCTGTGCTCCAGGGCGAATTGGCCAGCAGGAGCGCGAGCAATGCGACCACCATCAGCAGCAGACCGGCACTGGTTTGATTATGGATGAATCGCTCGAAGGGGGTGGTGATGCGCTCGAAGACATGCTCCCACGGCGCCGCGAGGTGCTTGTCTTTTAGTGTGGCATGGTCGATATTGGGGTCAGCCATGATGTATCCCTTTGTTTTTCAAAACCATTCAAAATGTGACTTTGTCACAGATAATCCCCTACATATATGATCAACTATAACCGTGGAAAGGATACCCGCTGTCACTGAGGAAAGGAGTTAACCCGAATGGATATGGATCAGGAGATGTGTCATGAACATGTTAGATATTGTGGGCTTTACCCATGGAGCAACTGAAGTGACGATAGCCCTATCATACCTTGTGGTGTTGATAGCAAGCTCTGTTATTTGTGGTTTCTTGGCGCAATGGGATGAACACGTGATGATAGCAACTGGCACGCATGTTAAATCAAAATCCAACGTGCGTCATTTGTATCTGGCTTCTGAAGAACCGGCATGCGCTCCAGCGCCGGCGTCTGCCTTGAAGCTGGACCCATACAATGCCTTTTACGATGAAGAGTTCTCTTATCCTGAGATGTGCCCGCCAGTAAAGACTTTTGAAAATACCATAGAAGCGGCCAAGCAGGAAGGGGAATTGAAGAAAGCAGCCTGATGCACGGCTGGTCGGCAGTGTCTGTAAAACAGAGGTGACGGGGAGCTTAAGAGCGCATAAACAAACACGACATCAAATGCATCGAACAGCCGATTCTCGAAAAACTGGCGTGCATTCCCCGTCACCGAGGCGTAAATCCCCTTGCCCATGCTGTGCCACAAAGCGCTGAAGGGCGTACTGCGGCACTCATCCCTCCATCTCTTGTTGTTCGCCCCAATACATCGTATGTTGTATACAAAGGAACTTCATATAAATCAGAAGTTCTTCGGTGCACGCATGTGCCGGCATTTTTCATTTTCGTGCGCTGAGAATTCCAGGATGGAATTATTCAGAGTTTTCCGAACGAAATTGGCAGGTTAATGCCACAGGGCCAATCATCACATGACGCAAGAAAACGCAGCACAATGGTTGCAATCGTTTCCGGCGCTGGCAGCGATTACCGACCCTGCGTGGCACAGAGTCATGCGAGCAGCGCAACACATTACCCTGCCCGCCGAGGCTGCTCTATTTCGCGACGGGGAGGCGTGCGAGAATTACTTTCTGGTGCTGGAAGGTATTGTGAAGGTGCGGAAGGTTTCGGAAACTGGCCATGAAATAATCTTGTACCGTCTCGAAGCCGGGAAAATCTGTGAACTAACTACATCCTGCTTGTTGGCGGACGCCGACTACCCTGCCGAAGCGGTTGCCGAATCAGACGCACGGGTGCTGTTAATCCCAAAAGTGTATTTTTATGAAGCCATGTCCAACTCGCCGGGGTTTCGTAAGTTTGTTTTTTCATCGCTTGATCAGGGGGTGCATGAACTGGTTAATTTGATCGAGGAAGTGGCTTTTGGGCATATGGATCATCGCCTTGCCCGTCATTTGCTTGATTTGGCGGGACAGCAAAAAATCGTCACGGGAACGCACTACGATCTTGCTGTCGAACTAGGTACTGCCAGGGAAGTTGTGAGCCGCTTGCTCAAGGAATTTGAGCATCGCGGCTGGGTGAAATTGCACCGGGGACACATCGAAATTATCGACCAGGGGGCGTTGCATGAACTGGTCAATAATAATCGCGCGTAACACACCACACGCATTTCGCCACCATTCTCAGAGTCACCCCAGACCATTCGATAGTGGTACAATTAAAAATTAAATAACCCGTCGTAAACACTAAGCCTTGTCATTCCCGCCTGCGACATAATTTCCTCAAGTAAACAGAACCAGTACATGACCAGCTATCTTTACATCGAAACGCCCGAGCAACTGCTTGATCTTTGCGAGCGCCTGAGGGATAGCCCCTGGTTAGCGCTGGATACGGAATTCATGCGTGAGAAGACCTATTACGCGCAATTGTGTCTTATCCAGGTTGCCAACAGTCAATATGTGGCCTGCATCGATCCACTGCGCGTTTCCGATCTTGGTCCGCTGTTGGATCTTATCTACGATCCAACGATCGTTAAAGTCATGCATTCCGGCCGGCAAGATCTGGAATTGTTGTACGATCTTCGCAAGGAATTACCACACCCGTTGTTCGACACCCAAATCGCCGCTCGCCTGATGGGACAAGGCGAGCATGTAGGCTATGCCAATTTGCTGGAAAACATGCTGGGTGTTCGCCTCGAAAAAGCCCATACGCGTACCGATTGGGCGCGCCGTCCATTGTCTGAAGACCAATTGCATTATGCCGCCGACGATGTGCGCTACCTGGGCGAGATCTATCAGACACAGCGCGACACGCTGGCGCGCGAGGGCCGGCTGCAATGGGTCGAGGACGAATTCAGAAAATTGGTTGACATCAAAAACTATATGCCGTCGCCTCAGGATGCGTGGCGGCGCATTCGCGGCTCACGCCACCTTAAATCGGCAGCACAGCTTAACGTGTTAAAAGCCTTGGCCGCCTGGCGCGAAGAATATGCAATCAAGTCAAATCGTCCCCGGAATTGGATCTTGCACGATGATGTATTGCTACAACTTTCCCGGCAAATGCCGGATAATCTGGAAGATTTGGAGCGAGTGCGCGGTATTGAACCGGGCTTTTTGCGGCGGCACGGCCAGGATTTGCTTCAGATTATTCGCGCAGCCAAAAGTGCTCCGGAAACCGCGCTTATCCCGGAGGAACGCCCAGCGCGTCTCAATGAGGGTCAGGAGGCGATGGTGGACCTGCTCATGGCCGTCGTGCGGTTACGCGCTGCGCAAAACGAAGTCAGCCCCGCCAGCCTTGCAGCCCGCAAGGATCTGGAAAAATTAATCCTTGGGGAACGTGACGTGCCGGTGCTGGATGGGTGGCGCCGCTCCATGGCAGGTGAGGACTTGCTGGCGGTGCTGGAGGGTAAGCGTGCCATCATGGTCCGCGAATCCAGTTTGGTGCTGGAATCGTGCTAACCTGATGAAAATCCCAAAAAGCATCGAACCGCTGGTACAAGACGGCCTTGTTGACGAAGTCATTCGTCCACTCAAAAGCGGCAAGGAAGCCGCGGTCTATGTCGTCCGGGCGGGAGGTGAGATCCGCTGCGCCAAAGTGTACAAAGAGGTCAATAAACGCGGCTTCCACACGCAAGCCCAGTATCAGGAAGGGCGCAAGGTCCGGAACAGTCGCCGGGCCCGCGCGATGGAGAAAAACACCCGGTATGGGCGCAAAGAGCAGGAGAGCGCATGGCAGAATGCAGAGGTGGACGCCCTGTACCGCCTCGCGGCGGCGGGTGTATGTGTCCCGCAACCCTATGGCTTCTTCGATGGCGTGCTGTTGATGGAGCTGGTGGCAGACGATAACGGCAACGCCGCTCCAAGGCTCAACGATCTGGAATTTACGGACTCACAGGCCCGGGAATTCCACAGTATACTGATCAGACAGATCGTACGCATGCTCTGCGCCGGCATTGTCCATGGCGACCTGTCCGAGTTTAACGTGCTGGTCAGCAGCAACGGCCCTGTCATCATCGACCTTCCCCAGGCCGTCGATGCCGCAGGCAACAACAACGCCAGCAGGATGCTTGAGCGCGACGTTGAAAACATCACCGCCTATTTCGGCCGTTTCGCCCCCGAGCTGCTCTCCACCAACTACGGCAAGGAAATCTGGGCGCTCTACCAGAGCGGCGAGCTTCACCCCGAGATCGAGCTGACTGGCCACTTCGAGCACTGTGAAGTACAGGCCGACGTGGCCAGTGTCATGAGCGAAATCGACACGGCGCGCGAAGCCGAAGCCGCGCGTCGCAGGTACCTGCAGGAAGCAGCAAAATCCGAATAGTCAGATGCCGCGCGCTTGTTGCTCGGCGTTGCCGGTGTAGGTGGCGGGAGACATGGCAAGAAGGCGCGCCTTGTCCTCCTCGGGTATGTCCAGTGTGCTTATAAACGCCGCCAGTGTCTGGCGGTCGATACCGCGCCCACGCGTCAACTCTTTAAGTTTTTCATAAGGCTTTTCGATGCCGTAACGGCGCATGACAGTCTGCACTGCCTCGCCCAGCACCTCCCACGACGCATCGAGATCGGCGCTCATGCGCGCCGCATCACTCTCCAGTTTGGATATGCCCTTCAGGCACGACTGATAGGCGATCACCGAATGCGCGACACCCACCCCAAGGTTGCGCAGCACCGTGGAGTCGGTGAGATCACGCTGCCAGCGTGAGACCGGCAGCTTGACGCTCAGATGATGGAAGATGGCATTGGCCAGCCCCAGATTGCCTTCGGCATTTTCGAAGTCGATGGGGTTGACCTTGTGCGGCATGGTGGATGAACCGACCTCGCCCGCGACGGTTTTTTGTTTGAAATAACCAAGCGAGATATAACCCCACACGTCACGGCTGAAATCAATCAGCACGGTATTGAATCGAGCCATGACATCAAAATACTCCGCTACGTAATCATGCGGCTCGATTTGCGTGGTGTAAGGATTCCAATCTAATCCCATGCCCGTGACGAAGACGCGCGCGATGGCCTGCCAGTCGAGGTGGGGATAGGCCGCAAGATGGGCGTTGTAATTACCGACCGCGCCATTGATTTTGCCCAGCAGGGGCAGGGAGGCCAGTTGCTCGCGCTGCCGCTTGAGGCGATAGGCGGTGTTGGCCATCTCCTTGCCCAGCGTGGTGGGTGACGCAGGCTGACCGTGGGTGCGAGACAGCATGGACTGGGCGGCATGACGATGGGCCAAGCTAGTAATGGCGTGAATCATCTCATCCATCAACGGCAGGATAACCTGGGCGCGCGCCTCGCGCAGCATCAAGGCATAGGCAAGATTGTTGATATCTTCCGAGGTGCAGGCAAAATGGATGAACTCACCCACCGCCTCCAGCTCAGCGTTGCCCGCGATCTTTTCCTTGAGAAAATATTCGACCGCCTTGACATCGTGATTGGTGCTGCGCTCGATGTTTTTGACACGCTGGGCGTCTTCGATGCTGAAATTTTCAACGATACTCTCCAGCACATTGATGGCATGCTCACCGAGCTGAGGTATATCGGCAATACCAGGGTGACCGGCCAGCATACGCAACCATCGCACCTCGACCAGCACACGATGTCTGATCAGACCAAATTCGCTGAAGATGGGCCGCAAGCTGGCACTTTTATCGCCGTAACGGCCATCGATAGGGGAAATCGCGGTGAGTGCAGAGAGTTCCATAGTTTTTCCTGGCAAGTTGTTGGCCCACATTATACAAGATCCACCCCCGTAAAATGGGCGGTCTGTTGTACAATAATCAGTCACTAAAGTTGAAATAATTGAGGAAACACGCTTTGCAACCCCATCTTAGCCTGATCGGGCACAAAATGTCCCAGCTCACCGGCGTGCGCGCCATCATGAAAGATATCGTCGAAACCCTCCAGTCGGAACCCGGCAAGTGGACCAACCTCAGCGCAGGCAACCCGCTGATCCTGCCGGAAGTCGAGGCCATGTGGCGCGAATACACACAAAAGCTGCTGGCGGGACCGGACTTTGGCGAGGTGGTGGGGCGATACGGGGCAAGCCAGGGCTATATGCCACTGATCGACGCGGTGGTGGACTGGTTCAATACCCATTACCATTGGGGCATCACACGCCGCAATGTATTGATTACTCCCGGCAGTCAGGCGCTGTATTTCTATGCAGCGAATTGCTTCGGCGGCTATGATGCCGAAGGCCGGTTGCGCAAGATCGTACTACCTCTAAGCCCTGATTACACCGGCTACGGCGGCGTGACTCTCACCACTGAGTCGTTGCACGCCTATAAACCCGCCATCGACATTGTAGCGCCACACCGCTTCAAATATCGCCCGGATTTCGATCAACTGCACATCGGCGAAACCACGGGCGCAGTGCTATTTTCACGCCCCGGCAACCCTACCGGCAACGTGCTGACGGATACCGAGGTGCAACGGATAGTGGATCTGGCCGCGGCATACAATGTGCCGGTCTTGATTGATTCGGCCTATGCCCTCCCCTTTCCCAATCTGGTGTTCACGGCGATGACACCGGTGTTCGGCGAGAATGTGCTTCATTGCATGAGCTTGTCCAAGGCGGGCTTGCCTGGGGAGCGCGTGGGCATAGCCATCGGTGATGAGCGCAACATCCATGCGCTGGAATGCTTCCAGGCAAACGCGGCCATTCATTCCTCGCGGTATGGACAGGCTCTAGCGGCACAAGCCATCAATTCCGGCGAACTGGCTCGCCTGTCAGAAACCGTCATCAAACCTCACTACCAGCACAAGGCCGAGGTCCTCACCGCCGCGCTTGACCGCGAAATGCCGGATGATGTGCCATGGTATCTGCACAAGGCGGAAGGGGCGATCTTCGCCTGGCTGTGGCTGAAAGATCTGCCCATCAGCGACAAGCAGTTGTATCAGGAAATCAAAAAGGAACACGTCATCGTCGTGCCAGGGGCATCCTTCTTCCCTGGGCTCAACGAAGACTGGCCGCACAAAGAGCAGTGCCTGCGCATCAGCCTCACTGCCACCGGGGAAGAGCTTGGGGCCGGGGCAGCAGCGATTGCGCGGGTGGTGAAACGGGTGTACGGGGGCTGAATCCAGACAGGTAAGAACAACAGTTGGCCGCCTGCATCCAGGGCCGTCGGGCCCCGCCCCCCACGCAACAGAGAGTTGCGAATGCCACACGTTATGCTAATGTGAGCGACAACGCCGTATCTTGACTGTGCGCATGCGGCTCAGGGAATAAGACAAAGCATATAGGGGGTAACATGGGAAAACACATCCTCTTCCTCGTCCATGGCATGGGTGACACAAAGCCGGGGTGGTCAAAAGAAGTCCAGCAACTCATTCGCGGACTGTACAACAAGTACAACCAACTCAGCCTGCTGGTTCCTTTCGATCAAAACTTTGCCTTCCAGGAAATCTATTACAACGACAAGTTCGACGAGCGCCGCAAGGCCTGGAAAGAGCACGCCGACCAGGTCTTGCAGGCCATCAGCCAGGGCGGCCTGGACGCCAATGCCGCCAAGCTGCTGGCTGGCTATGCGGCTGAAACCGACCGTGAAACCTTTCTTAACACCCATGTGCTGGATGTCATTCTCTACCGCTTCATACCCCAAATCGCGGAACAGATACGCAACGCGGTGCGCCTGCAAATCCTCGAGACATTAAAGGCTCAACCTCAGACTGATACGCTGCGCTGGTCGATCATCGCCCATTCGCTGGGCACATCGGTCACTCACGACACCCTGCACGCCATGTATACCCAGTCCGGCGTCGCCGGCGCCTTGCCGCCCAGCGTCACCCGGTGCCAGGTGCTGACGATGCTCGCCAACGTCAGCCGCGTGCTGGAAACCGACGCCGATGTCTATACCTCGGTGGTACACCCGGACGTTAACCCCGCTTGTGGTGTGTGCGACTACTTTCTCAATGCCCGTCACGAATGGGACCCTATCCCGGTACCCAAGCAGTTCCGCCCACTCGACGACTGGCCGAATGTGGAGACACGCCGCGACAATCGCTATCAGAGCCTGCTGATCAACGCCATCGAGAGCAAGAATGTTCACGACTTCCTGCACTATCTCAAGAACCCCAAAGTTCACATCCCCTTGTTCCGCACCCTGACCTGGCAGAGCATCATCGACGACGCCACCGCCACTGCGGCCAGCGCTCAATACGAAGCCAGCACTCCCATCGGCCAGTTCCAGGGCTGGATTGCGAAACTGAAAAAGATTTGGCCCAGTGAGCAGAGCGGCTGGCGAGACACCATCAAGACCTTCCGCAGCTTCCAGGATCTGTTGAACAAGGATGATTAGGATGACTATGACATTGCGGCTCATTCGCTATTTTGCTTTTGCTGCCTTCATTCTGACCACGCCCGCCGCCCTGGCGGTGACCTCGGAATGCGCGCGTTTCGACACGTCCCCCATCGTCGACACCGTTGCATCTCGTAACCGGCTCAACGCCCTTGAACAAAATGGATGCCTGGGCGGTGACCTGGACGACAATGCCCTCACCCGCGCTGTCACTGCGACACTTTCTACCGCAAGCTCGCCCCAAGCACCCGGAGTGAGCGACGAGGAGCGGCGGCAAGCCACAGTGCGGGCGCTGGAACAGGTAACTCAGTCCATTGCTACGCAACGCGCTGCCGTCAGCGGGGAAGACACGCTCGGCGTGCGTGAACGGTTGCAGCGTCTTGAGTCCGCGCTCAGAGAGGCACGATCAGCGGTAGCAAGCGGGCGTAGCGACGAAGGATTGCAGCGGCCTGCTTACTGGCAATACGACCGCAACACGGGCAGCTTAAGCAAACCCGTGGACGTGACCCTGCGTATCGACATCACACTCTTTGCAGGCTTCATCGACACAGCCTGCCCGGCGCTTCCGCCAGGACCTGACTGCCAGCAGGTATACACAGCCGCCCAGGATATCCTGCGCTACGTCCGACTGGTGGAAAGGAGCCTTACTTACTATTCACGGCCTATCATCGACGCCCACTATGCCGATGCCCGGCGCCGCGACCGCCAGTGGGGCGCCTACTTCGATGAAGCCTTGTTCCAGTACCCCTGGGAACTGGCGTTGAACGGCGCGTGGCTGAAGAAACACGACCCACGCCCGGAAGACGCGCACGGCAACAAGCTCGGTTTCCTCCCGTCGCCCACATCGCAATGGATCGTATTGCACCCGAATGTCGGCATGGAATACGTGGGAGCCGCGCCCGATGGTCAGCAGTTCAAGCCCGTCGTGTACATTGAGATGTTCGGCTACAACCGCTGGCGCTGGGGAGAGTCGGGCGACATGAAGAACGCACTGGGATGGTCGGTGCTCGCAAGTTATGCCGACCGCGCCGCCACCAAGGATTTGCGCTATGGCCTGATGGTGCACTACCGCAACAGTTTTGATCTGGGCATCACCTATAGCGACAAGGATACCGGAGTGATACTCAGCATGGATCTCGCCCAAGCCGTGAGCCGCGTAAGCGACACGGCGCGGAAGGTGTTGCGGTTCGGGCGCGATTGACGCAGCATTTTCATGCGCATGGCGCACGCTGCTTTTGTTGCCCTGCCGCAACATCTATCCAGACGCCATACGATGCGCCCAGCGCGTGGTCTCGGGTAGCCGATATTTGGTGGTGCAACGCATCACATAGTCGATCGCAGTCTCCAGGCTCACGCGGTGTCCGATGGACACGTAAACGGGTTTGACATGGACGCGGGTACGCAACACTGCGCCTATGACATCGCCTTTATCCAATAATGGCACCCAGGCACCGCGCACATCGGGCACGGGCGCATGTATTCCGGTCAGGCGCGTTTTCGCCACGCCAATGGAAGGAATGCCGGTCAACACACCGAGGTGGCTGGCGATACCGAAACGGCGCGGGTGGGCAATGCCTTGGCCGTCGCATAGCAACAGATCGGGCGGCGTGGATAATTGTTCAAGGGCCTCCAGTATTGTGGGAACTTCACGGAAGGAGAGCAGGCCCGGAACATAGGGAAAGGATGTCGGCAGACGTGCAATCGCACTGTCGAGCAATTGCAGCTCGGGCAGGCCAAGCACTGCTACTGCGGCGCGGGTGATGATGTTATTCTGTTCGAAGCCCACATCCACACCGGCCACGTGGCGCACCTCTCCGAGCCTGTCTTCGGTGATGACTTCCTTGCGTAATTGCTGCTGGATGGCGATGGCTTGCTTGGATGTGACACCCCAAGGGTGATGTGGATCGAATTGCATTATCGTCATTCAGCATCGACGAATTGATATACGCCGTTTTCCTTCTTCACTTCCCAGATACGCCATTGGGCTTGTTTATTGTTGCCATTGTGAGCAAACTGGTACTCGCCTAAAACACCTAAAAATTTGCGCTCTTCGAGAACCGCCTTCATCATCCGTGATTTCAATGCGGCTCGCGCATCCTCGACCTCGTGCCTGTTTAAAAGCAACATGCTCCAGTATTTGAATCGTGAGTGCGCCTGGCTCTCCTCGACGAAATGTTGATCTGTATCGACAAGCAGCCGGTCAATGATCGACCGGGCATCTTTTCCGAATAGCTCAAAACCACTGTCCTTGAATTGGACCGCCTTGAGTGGATAACCAAGATATATGCTCAACCCATCCAATTCCTTCCCTCCGTATTTGAGAAGTTGTTGATCTACGGCTGCGTCACTCAAGAAAAGCACAGGCATTCGATGCGGAGGAAATATGCGCTTGATCTGCCTGATCAATATCAAAGCGTTCGACCAGTCTCCGGCAAAGAAAACAAAATCGATTTTTAGCTTATTGAGCGTTTCAGCAGGCGGCACCGACATATTGGTCGACCACAGCACCACCTTCCCCTCCTTTTCTTGCACCCGCCGGACAAATTCCAGCGCGAGGTACTTGGAGTAAACCGGGTTGCGCTCATCCTCCACGACCCACAAAACCTGTTTGGCGTTGTCGATAGCAAACTGCGCGGCTTTGGCCGCTTGCTCATCATCCGTGGGCGCCAGGCGAAATACCGGATCATAATCGCCCCCCGCTTTCTTGGCAGGAATCAATTGCGGATTGGTCTCCGCAGTGAGGACAACGGGAATGGCGGGCTGGGCTTGTCGCAGATAATTGGGCAATGCCTCCTTAGTCAGCGTGCTATAGACATGCCCCATAACCATGAGGGTATCAGCGCGGTGAGCAAGGTCGCTAGAGATCCGGCGAACCTCGGCAGGATCGCCCCGGTCATCCAGGCACTTAACTCTGATGGGTACGCCGTCGACACCCTTGTCCCGGATGATTTCCCCATCGGATTTCTCGCACGGCGCGCCCAGAAAACCTTCAAATATCTTGGCAATCGCCGGATCGTTCCGGTAATCGCCTGCGAGATAAATGTAGTAACTGTCCGGGCCGGTCCACCAGTCAGTGACCCGGCCCACAATGACGACCCCGATAATCGCCATCAGGATGGGTATCAAAACAAATCTACGAAGCGGTGCCAGCAGGAAACGGCGCAACAATGATGCAAACAGTTTGATGTCCGACGCAGTCCTTTTCAGCATGTGCCCCCCTTGGCAATTGTTCTTATCAGTCTTAAGGTCAACACCATTAAGTTAAGGAGCATGCCGCTCCTCGTTTTTGATATAGGGTGCACCCTACGGTGCCTATTATTTCTTGACCCAACCTGCATTTACGAGACCTTAAGTTAACGGCATTGAGTATAAGGTAGTTTCCCTCCTTATGGCTTATCGTTACACTGCAAAATCCTTAAGCCGCACCGGCAGCCGCCGCGGCCCCCAGTCCCCCGCTGGGCCGTGAAATACCCCAGCACATCGGGTGCTGCAGCTTTGGCAATGGCCATCATCAGTGAGATGCCATTCAGTGATCACATACCAATCGCGTCCGATCAGTTTTTTACCGCATTGATGACAATAGGTGCTGCCGCCCTCAACGTCACGTACATTACCGGTATAGGCATAGCGTATGCCGTTCTTCATGGCAATGCGGCGCGCGCGGGTCAGGGTTTCGGGCGGGGTGGGCGGCTTGTCCAACATCTTCCAGTCGGGATGAAAGGCAGTGAAATGGTGGGGCACATCCGGGCCCAGATTTTCCACTACCCATCGTGTCATCTCTTCCAGCTCCTGATCGGAATCGTTCTCCCCCGGTATCAGCAAAGTGGTGATCTCGAACCAGACATTGGTCTCATGCTTGAGGTATTTGAGTGTGTCCAGCACCGGCTGCAAATGCCCACCGCAGATCTTGTGGTAGAACTGCTCCGTGAAGGCCTTGAGGTCGACATTCGCCGCGTCCATGTAGCTGAAAAATTCCTTGCGCGGCTCCTCGGTGATATAGCCGGCGGTGACGGCCACAGATTTAATACCCAACGTACGGCACGCCTTGGCGGCATCGATGGCATATTCCATGAAAATAACCGGATCATTGTAGGTATAGGCAACGCTGCTGCATCCCAGTTTTTTCGCGGCGCGGGCAATCAATTCCGGCGGGGCCTGGTCGGCGAGCACATCCGTCTCGCGCGCCTTGCTGATATCCCAGTTCTGACAAAACTTGCAGGCGAGATTGCATCCGGCAGTGCCAAAAGACAGGATCGGCGTTCCTGGCAGAAAATGATTGAGCGGTTTTTTCTCGATGGGGTCGACGCAATAGCCGCTGGAACGGCCATAGGTGGTCAGGACGATTTGATGGTTCTGGCGCGCACGCACAAAACACAACCCATGCTGTCCTTCGTGGAGCTTGCAAAACCGTGGACAAAGGTCACACTGGATACGTCCATCCTCAATAACATGCCAATATTTAGTGGGAACTATGGCGCTCATGGGCTGAGTGGTCATGACATCTCTCCTAGCGGCAGGCTATCTTATATAAATGGCGAGCGATCACCGGAAATTCAAGCGCCACCTTGAAAGTGTCAGGTATTGCCGCCATTTTCAAATTATGAATCCAGCGAAGGGGTAAAGCGATGACTACCGTGCGCCATCCGGCCGTCGCAGGCCAATTTTATCCCGCCAATGCGCGTGCGTTACACGCCATGGTGGCGGGTTTGCTAAACGAGGCAGAATCTTCCGGGCCTGTGCCAAAGGCAATTATTGTGCCCCATGCCGGCTATATTTACTCCGGCCCAGTGGCGGCAAGCGCCTATGCGCGCCTCAAGCCTGCGCGCGACATTATCAGGCGAGTGGTGTTGCTTGGCCCGGCACATCATGTGGCGTTCCGCGGGCTGGCGGTGAGCAGCGCTTATGCCTTTGCAACTCCGCTGGGCAGTATACCTATCGACTATGTACCCATTAATCTGATTCTGTCACTGCCCCAGGTGCACGTGCTGGATCAGGCGCATGCTGAGGAACACAGTCTGGAGGTGCATCTGCCCTTTCTGCAGGAAGTGCTGCGTGATTTCATGCTGGTGCCACTGGTAGTGGGCGATGCCACGCCGGAGGAGATCGATGAAGTGCTGGAGGTACTGTGGGGAGGACCGGAAACCCTCATCGTAATCAGCTCCGACCTCAGCCATTACCATGACTACGAAACCGCCCGCAGGCTAGATAGTGCCACGTCACACGCCATCGAGGCGCTACGGCCGCAAGACATACACTATGAAGATGCTTGCGGACGTAATCCCGTCAATGGCCTGTTATACGCTGCGAAAAAACACTACTTGCAGGCAGAAACAGTTGATCTGCGCAATTCGGGAGACACCGCCGGCCCACGCGATCAAGTGGTAGGGTATGGCGCTTATGTCTTTGGCTATCATGAATGAGAGCCTGTCTGTGAATAAATCATCCCTGCGACGGAGGCCGCCCTTCATATACAGGGTGTGCAGAGCAAGGAACGCTGAGCGTAGTGTGACGCCGCACTGCGCGCAACCGCCCCCCGTCCCTTCGGGTTGCGCCCCAAAACACGCCATGCGGCGTTGCTCGCCGCTCACTAGCACAAACCATATTTTGCGTCCCGCGCCTTGCCTGGCGTGTTTTGGGGCAGCAACGCGGGGATGATTTACTCACAGACAGGTTCTAGCACAACTGATCTGCACCTGCACAGGGAGACACTGCTGAAATTGGCGGCCGATGCCATCGACTATGGCCTGAACTACAAACAGCCCCTGCCCGTGGCCATTGGGGATTATCCTCAGGCACTGCAGACACCTGCCGCCAGCTTTGTCACGCTGCACATGCAGCGCAACCTGCGTGGCTGTATCGGCGCCCTGGAGGCCTTCCGCCCGCTGGCGCTCGACGTGGCGGCCAACGCCTATGCCGCCGCCTTCCGCGACCCGCGCTTTCCGCCGCTGAGCCGGCTGGAGTTTAAGCAACTGGATATCCACATCTCGGTTTTATCTCACCCCGAAGAGATGCCCATTACCGGCGAGGCGGATCTTCTTGCTCAGCTTCGGCCAGGCATCGACGGCCTGATTATTGAGGAAGACAGCTACCGGAGCACTTTTCTGCCCGCCGTATGGGAATCACTTCCACAGCCTGAGGATTTCCTCCGGCAACTCAAACTCAAGGCCGGGCTGCCCGCCGGTTATTGGTCAAAAACAATCCGGGTACGACGCTATACAGTGCAAACTGTTGAGTGAAATCTCATCCTAAAAACCTCAGTTAGGCGTCGAACCGAGAATGAACCAGTATCTGACAAGTCAGCTGCAAGAATCACTAAGGGTTGTCGACACTTGCCTCGAGTGCATATACTCAGGAAAATCACATATGTACCGCCCGCTCGCTGGGCAACTGCGACTACTGCTTTGCGATACGCAGCGAAAGGAAGATAAATCTCTATTGCGAGCTGTATTCCCCAATCTAAAGATCCCGGCTATCGAAAGAATACATTGGTCTCAATGTTCAGCAGACGATATTAAGTTTCAACCTACGCCCGAGGGAACAAACCGCTACTCGCGAATGCCAATTGAGTTTTCCGTATACAAGAATGGCCTCGCTGTCGCGGATTTGTTGCTGCAACCGAACACAACCATTGATGTAGAGTGTAGTGGTCAAGTCTTTTTGGCCACGGTTTTATAGTCCATCCAATACTGCTTCTCTGCCGCATTCGGTGCCAGCCCACCGTTATGCGTGTGTGG
>LNEJ01000022.1 GCA_001464965.1 Gammaproteobacteria bacterium Ga0074134 | reverse complement strand
CGTCAACGCTGCCGTCAACGTGGTCTTGCCATGGTCCACGTGACCAATCGTGCCTACGTTAACATGCGGCTTGGTACGCTCAAACTTTCCCTTGGACATCCCGCGACCCCCTCACTAGCTATTAAGTAAACTTAACACAACAAACCTACAAAACCCGCCAATGGCGCCAACCATCACTCGCCACCTTAAAGAACTCAACCAGCATGGGCCGGCAACCCATCAAATTTGGAGCCCATAACCGGATTTGAACCGGTGACCTCTTCCTTACCAAGGAAGTGCTCTACCGACTGAGCTATATGGGCATTTTTATTTCCAGCAGCTCGCTCGGTTATACTTGTCAGACCTTGGCAAACTTTGGAGCGGGTGATGGGAATCGAACCCACGCTATCAGCTTGGAAGGCTGAAGTTCTACCATTGAACTACACCCGCCTTCTCTTTAAATCCTGACCTGGTGGAGGGGGGAGGATTCGAACCTCCGAAGGCAGAGCCGTCAGATTTACAGTCTGATCCCTTTGGCCGCTCGGGAACCCCTCCGAAAATATCTAAGTCGACTATTATGATTGTGGCGCCATAACCTGTCAACCACTTGCGTGCCAACAAATCAGGATTATCTATCATTAATCAATCAATCTGCTATCGCGGATCATAGAGGATGGACACATGAAAAACCGCCACCCATTCGAGGCTGCGCAGCAATCCTTTCTGTCAAGCTCGCTGACAGACATCCTGACGCGCCACCAGGAAACATCGCCTCAATCCGCTGCACTGGCGCTATTTCATTCTGTAGCCACCGAGGTTCCGGCCTACCGTGATTTTTTAAGGCAGCACGGCGTTGAGCAAGGGAGCGTTTGCGGCCACCTCGAGTTCCAGAAGCTCCCGCTCGTCACCAAGCAAAACTATATGCTGACATACCCATTACCCGCCCGGTGCCGCAACGGAAAGCTGGAAGACACCGAGATGATTGCCGTTTCATCAGGCTCCACCGGCACACCTCTGTTCTGGCCGCGCTCAACACGCCATGAACTGGATGTCGCAACACGCTTTGAGCAGGTTTTTAGCGACAGCTTTCATGCCGATACCCGCAGCACCCTGGTGGTGGTGTGTTTTGCGCTCGGCACGTGGGTGGGTGGTATGTATACCACCCTGTGCTGCCGTTATCTTTCACAGAAGGGTTATCCTATCACGGTGGTAACACCGGGCAACAACAAGAGCGAGATACACCGTATCATCACGGAGCTCAGCCCCCACTTCGATCAGACCGTCCTGGCAGGCTACCCGCCTTTCATCAAGGATGTGATCGACAGCGGAATTGCACAAGGTATCGACTGGCCACGATACTCCGTGAAACTGGTATTTGCGGGCGAGGTGTTCAGCGAAGAATGGCGCAATCTGGTCTGCGCAAGAATCGGCTCAAGCAACCCCTGTTACGATACAGCATCGCTCTATGGCACGGCGGATGCCGGGGTGCTGGGCAACGAAACTCCATTGAGCATCGCCCTGCGCCGCTTCTTCTCCAACCATCCCGAGGCTGGGCGCGCGCTGTTTGGGGAATCACGCCTGCCCACGCTGGTACAATACGACCCGCTGAGCCGCTTTTTTGAAATTCACGAAGGTACGCTGGTAGTGACGGGTGACAACGGCGTGCCCTTGCTGCGCTATCATATCGCCGACAAGGGCGGCATCACCGGATACAATGAAATGCTAAACTTTGCCAATGAATGGGGCGGCAACCCGCTAGCCGAGCTGCAACCCCATGATCTGAGAGGCGCCCGCCCCCTCCCCTTTGCATACCTGTTCGGCCGGGCGGATTTCACGGTCTCTTATTATGGAGCAAACATTTACCCTGAAAATATAACCGTGGGTCTTGAGCAACCGGCGATCGTAGACTGGGTGACGGGCAAGTTTGTATTGGAGGTCAAGGAAAATACGGACCGGAACAAAGTTCTCGGCGTGACGGTCGAACTGTTACCCAACGTTGCCGCAACCACTGACATGCGGGATGCCATCAGCACTTCGATTCGGCAGCATCTATTGCGCCTCAACAGTGAATTTGCGCATTACACGCCCCCGGAACACCAGACTCCCGAGATCACACTGCTGCCGGCGGGCGACCCGGACTATTTCCCTGCCGGGGTCAAACATCGATACACAAGAAAGTCCTGAGGAAGCCTCATTGTCTAAAATAGAAAAAAAGCTGCTGCACTATGTCGGCAAGGCGATTGCCGATTACAACCTGATCCAGACCGGGGATCGCGTCATGGTTTGCCTTTCCGGCGGCAAGGATTCCTACACGCTGCTCTCCATTCTGCGCCTGCTGAGAATGCACTCGAACAACAAATTCGAGATCCTTGCGTTCACGCTGGATCAATCACAGCCCGGCTGGGACGACAGCGGCATGAGGGCATGGCTGGAACACCACAAGATCCCTTACGAGATACTCAAGAGGGATACTTATTCGGTGGTTGTAGAAAAAGTGCCAGAGGGAAGCACCTATTGTTCGCTATGCTCACGTCTGCGCCGTGGCAATATTTACAGATATGCCGAAGAGCACGGCTACACTAAAATCGCACTGGGACATCACCGCGACGACATGATACACAGCCTGCTGATGTCGATACTCTATAACGGCGAAATACGCTCCATGCCAGCCAAGTTACTCTCCGACAACAAGCGTCACATCGTAATCCGCCCTCTGGCCTACTGTCAGGAGCAGGACATCATCGAATATGCAAGGGAGCGGGAATTTCCCATCATTCCCTGTAACCTGTGCGGCTCGCAGGAGAATTTGGCGCGTCAGCGCATCAAAAGGCTGGTCAATGAGCTTAGCCAGGAAAACCCCAAAATACCCAGCAACATTCTCCATGCGCTAAGCCATGTCAAACCTAGCCAGCTCATGGACAAACAGCTCTGGGATTTCAAGGGCCTGGAAGCACGACGTGAAAACGAGGGGGTGACTTTTGATCTTGAAAAAAAAGGGGACCAGGAAATTATATTTCCTGATCCCTTTCATAACCTGAGAGAGGTGGTCTGAAAAATCATTGCGGCACGGCGCCGGCAAATCCATCCATGGCTGCACAACACCTGCCCGCATCCGGGAGACGGCTTATAACTGAGAGCCGCCTATCCCTATACTCAACGTGCTTTAGTGGCCTACCGGGTAGTGAGCCAGGACGTTGGTGCCAAGCCAGATAAGGAACAGGACGAACGCGAAAACCGAGATTGGGATAATCGTATCGTCATTGGTATGTTGTTTGTTAGACATGGTCTTCTCCTCGTGCAATTAGTTGACTGGAACCGTAAGGCATTAACCACAATAACTATAAGGCTAATGTCAAGCTACTATATACACAATAACCATACTAATATCAATATATTTTTACCTCACAAAAGGAAAGGTATTAAGGTAATACTATGTTTACGGGATTGGAGATGATCGGCCAGCATTTTCCCAGAGCAACAAAAAATTTTATTCACTTAATTATCAATATGTTGACAGAAATAACAATATCAACAACTTTCGCACGGCACATTTCCAGGTGATTGCCCGTGCCTATGGATAACCCGCGCCGCCGCTCGGTGGCCGTCATTGGCGGCGGCCCTGCCGGACTCATGGCGGCGGAAGCGCTGATTAACGGTGGTGCAACCGTTGATCTCTATGATGCAATGCCTTCCGTCGGACGCAAATTCCTGATGGCGGGCAAGGGCGGCATGAATCTCACTCATTCAGAACCACTTGAGCAATTTCTTTCACGCTACGGCACACGCCGGGCGCAACTCGAAGCAATGCTAAACGCCTTCGGACCAGAGGAGCTGCGCGCCTGGGCGCGTGAGCTGGGTGTTGAAACATTTATCGGCACATCCCGCCGCGTGTTTCCCGTTGACATGAAAGCAGCGCCGCTGCTGCGCGCCTGGTTGCATCGCTTGCGCGAAGCCGGTGTTCGTTTCCACATGCGCCATCGCTGGCAGGGATGGAATGCAGACGGCACACTTCGATTTGCCGCGCCTCAAGGCATACAATCCATACATGCCGACGCCGTGGTGCTCGCCCTGGGCGGCGGCAGTTGGGCACGGCTGGGCTCCGATGGCGCATGGGTGCCCCTGCTGGCTGAGCGTGGCATTCATGTTGAGGCACTACAACCTGCCAACTGCGGTTTCGATGTCGGCTGGAGCGATCATTTTCGCGAACGATACGCCGGGCAGGCGCTGAAAGCGATAAGCATTAACTTTACAGGTTCCACCCATGCTGCCGTTCACCAACAGGGCGAACTCATGATAACGGATAGCGGCGTTGAAGGCGGCGTAATCTATGCGCTATCGGGGCGCTTACGTGACGAGATAAGCGCCTCGGGCTCCGCAACCATCCACCTTGATCTGGCACCCGGACGGGAACTCCCCCGGCTGATCAGCGACCTCTCACGGCCACGTGGCTCTCACTCGATGGCCAAACACCTTCGCCGGGCGGGCATCGAGGGTGTGAAAGCAGGGCTACTGCGGGAACTCGTGCCTACGCAAATCTTCGCAGACCCAAGCCGCCTCGCCGCAGCAATCAAAGCACTACCGCTAACCCTCATCGCACCCCGCCCCATTGATGAAGCCATCAGCAGCGCAGGGGGCGTCGCCTTCGACGCGCTCGACGAACATCTGATGATACGATCCTTGCCGGGTGTATTCTGCGCAGGTGAAATGCTGGACTGGGAAGCACCAACAGGCGGCTATTTATTCACCGCCAGCTTCGCCAGCGGCCAGGCAGCGGGACGTGGGGCCATCACCTGGCTCAATAAGAACCTGTTCACGATCTCGCTGAAGGGCACATCGCGGCGTTAAAAGTGGCCTCAAAATGCTCACATACTCCGTGTATGCTCCGCTTTTTCGGACACTTTTGCCTTGCGCTGCATCCCTTGATCGAAATCGTGAACAGGTTCTAAGGAGGTAACGTGAAATCGCCATTTTTAGGATTACGAACCACATATGCAAAACACCCCTGAAATCTACAATCTGTTAGCGGATTTAATGTCAGACATGCAGCAAACCGCGCTGCTATGGCAGCTTGCCGTGCTCACGCTGAGCCTTGGTGCGGGGTGGTGGGTCGGGCGACTGGCAAGCCGGCGTTTTGCCGAACACCCGCTCTCTGAAGAGGCATTCGCCGGGATGAGCGCGCGCCGGATGTTTGGCGGCTTTAACCGCGTGATTTTCCCTCTCACATCGTTATGCCTGGTGCTGATTGGCAAGGCGCTGCTGCGGCATAGCCATCACGTCAATCTGCTCAACATCGCGGTGGCGCTGCTGATTTCGCTGGCACTAGTGCGCTTGACCGTATACGTGCTGCGTAACATCTTTGCCCCCAGCGGCTGGCTGCACACTTCCGAACGCTTCATCGCCGGTCTGATCTGGCTTGGCGTTGCCTTGCATATCACGGGTTTCCTGCCGGAAATCGAACGGGTTTTTGACGAACTCAGCTTCACCGTTGGCAAGCACCGGTTTTCGTTGCTGCTCGTTGTGCAGACTGTGTTTACCGTCGGCATTACCCTGTTGTTGGCGCTATGGCTGGGCAGTGTTCTGGAACGGCGCATTTTAGGCGCTGGCCAGCTTGACATGAATCTGCGCGTGGTGGCGACCAAACTGGTCCGGGCGGTGTTGCTCGTGGCGGGCATTCTGATTGCGCTGCCAATACTGGGCATCGATATTACCGTGCTGTCCGTGTTTGGCGGCGCGCTCGGCGTGGGGTTGGGACTGGGGTTGCAGAAAATCGCCAGCAATTATGTCAGCGGGTTTATCATTCTGCTCGACAAATCCATCCATCTAGACGACATCATCACCGCCGACAATCGTTATGGCACGGTATCACGCCTCACCGCACGATATATAGTGCTGAAAGCAAACGACGGTACCGAGGCGATCATCCCCAACGACACGCTGATCACCTCGACCGTGGTCAACCACTCCTACTCGGACCGCAAAGTCAGAATCGGGATCCCGGTACAAATCAGCTATGGCAGCCCCCTTGAAACCGCCATGAACATAATGCTGCACACAGCGCAACACCATCCACGCGTGATCAATGACCCTGAACCTAAAGTCTACCTCAAGGAATTGGCCGAAAACGGCATCAACCTGGAGCTTGCAATATGGATTAGCGACCCGGAGGAAGGCCAACTCTCGCTGCGCTCCGAGATCAACCTGGAAATCTGGCACGAATTCCAGAAGCAGGGAATTGAAATCCCTTATCCGCAGCGCGCCATACATGTCGTCGGCCAGCTGGCTCCACCCAATGCCTAAGAACTATGATCAGTTTTTCCAGACAAATATATTGATACCCTTACTATGGCCCTTATTGGCCTTATAACCCTCATCCCTGGTGGTAACGATGAACACATCACGCTGGCTCGGCTTATTGATGGTGATGGCGCTAGCAAGCGGCTGCGCCGTTAACCCGCCTTTCTCTGGGGAGAAACTGATGATGGTGGACCGCAGCATCACCCCCCAACAAATAACACAAAACAACATCCCGGCAAAAACCGCCGTATTATGGGGAGGGGTGATTGTCGGCAGCAACAATATGAGCGATTATACCGAGCTGACTGTGCTTGGTTACCCGCTCAACTCCAGCCAGCGGCCCGAAACCGACAATGCGCCCATCGGCCGCTTTCTGGTGCGGCGGCCTGAATACCTCGAACCCCTGGTATACGCCCCCAAACGTGAAATCACCGTAGTAGGGACGGTGGAGGAGATTAAGGAGGGCCACGTAGGCGATAGCCCCTATCGCTATCCGGTCGTAAAGGCAGACGGCCTTTATCTCTGGCCGCTCCGCAGCGCCGGTGCGCCTCGGTTTAGTATTGGTGTCGGTGTCGGGGTTGCAAGGCAAAAATGGCCGAAAAAGCGGAGCATACACGGAGTATGTGAGCACAAGAGGCCACAATAACGCCGCGATGCGCCCTTCAGCGAGATCGTGAAAGGTTCTTAGCCATATGAAAAGGCATCCAAGGGTAACACTGGCTGATTGAGCGCTGCCCTCGTCACGCACGCCGTAATCGTATTCCTGTGAGAATTAGCATCAGCGATATCTGGCAGCACCCCCTTCTATGTTAGGTATGTTAGGCGCTTACAAAAGAGCAATAAATGAAAGTCAATGATAGTGGAATGCCAGAAGAAGCCTATTGGAATAGCTTGCTTGACATCGAAGGCATAGTTGATTGGCTGGCTATTACAGAAAACTCCGCGATTGTTGAAATTGGCTGCGGGTATGGCACCTTCACTGTCCCCATAGCAAAGAAATCGGGAGGCAATATCTACGCTTTTGATATTGAACCATCAATGATTGAAATCGCGCGGGAGAATGTATACAAATCCGGGCAGTCAAACGTAATATTCAGCTTGCGAGATATTCTTGAGCAGGGGACAGGCATTGAGTCCAATAGCGTAGACATGGTTTTGCTTTTTAATATACTTCACTGCAATGAAAGAAGAATGCTACTTGCAGAAGCATCACGCATCCTTAAGAAAGGAGGCATTGTGGCAATCATTCACTGGAGAAAGGACATTCCTACCCCACGTGGGCCAGCTATTGATCTTCGGCCAGATATAACTCAAATACTCAATGCATATGAAGGGCTAAACTTGCGCTATCAAGGCAACAGTAGAATACTGGAACCATACCATTGGGGTATTCAATTGATCAAAGGGGATCCGGCATGAAAATGGGAATCATCATTGAATCAAATGAACCGGAAAAAGCTTGGAACGCAGTTCGCTTCGGTAACGCCGCCCTGAAGCAAGGGCATGAGGTAAAAATATTTTTAATGAGTGCCGGCGTTGAAATAGAAAATATCACTCATGAAAAATACAACGCAAAAGTGCAGATTGAAGAGTTCGCAAAAAATGGCGGCACTGTTTTGGCTTGCGGAACCTGCCTTAAATCACGCAACCAAAGTGAAACGGATGTTTGCCCAATATCAACAATGCTTGATTGTGTGAATATGGTTGAGTGGGCTGACAAGGTTATTTCATTTTGAATCACGTGCCACTGAACTCCAACGATATGCACCGAGCTTTTGTGTTCGCCCGAAGTTTATTGGCTCTGCTGTGCGGCAAAGTGATCAAGGGATGCAGTGCATGCCCGTAAAGGGCATATTATCCCCCTTCACGGGGACAATGAGGCAAAGTCGGGCGAAAGAGCGGGCATTCCTACTTCTATGACATTCGTGCATTCATGCAAGGTACTGCTTCATGCCGCCTGCCGATTCGCAGCCCAGTCTTTCCTGACGCCCTTTGGGTATGATGCCGCAATGCGCCCTTCAGCGCTTTGTAACGCAGCAGGATTAAAATCCAAATATACACTCGTTCATTTCCTCGCCATACTCTGTCTACTAGGCCCGGCGGATGCACTTCCGGCATCATTATTTAATAATGTCGATGACCCTTTCTCCACCGGCTCGCTGACGAGCGCGAGTCCTGCGAACCGTGGCGGGACAGAAGGCGGTGAGTTATCCTGCGCCTTCCCTCCTGATGGAAAGAATGCACTGGAATTGGTTGGCGTGATCGAGCACGCACTGTGCAACAACCCGCAAACCCGCCAGGCATGGGCAGCCGCAAAAGCGCAGGCGGCACAGGTTGGCGTCGCTGAATCGGCCTATCTTCCTAGCCTGACTCTTCCAGGCCGGGCTACGCGTTCATTCGCCTCTTCCACCAACACCAGTTCATCCCTGGCGCAAACGCTAATCAGCGCAACGCCTGTGCTGAACTACTTGTTGTTCGATTTTGGCGGCCGCAATGCCACCCTTGAAAGCGCACGCCAATCGCTCGCCGCTGCGAACTGGACGCAAAATGCGACACTGCAAAATGTGTTTTTTTCCGCGGTACAGGATTATTACCTGATGTTCGCGGCGCAAGCCACTATCATCTCGGCGTCAGAGGCGGAAAAATCCAGCCTGGAAGCGATGAACGCCGCTGAGTCGCGCTATAAGGCGGGCGCCGCGACACCTGCCGACAAATTACAGGCTCAAACTGCTTATGCGCAAGCCAAACTCAATCGCATACAAGCGGAGGGAAACGCGCAAATTGCAAAAGGAACCTTGGCGAATATCATTGGGATAGATCCGGATTATGGCATTGAGATCCTGCCGCCGCGAATTCAGGAGCCGGATGAAGGCCAGGAACAAAAGGTACACGAACTGATTGTCACCGCAAAACAGCAGCGTCCCGATCTCGCCGCAGCGGAAGCCAAAGTCAATGCCACGCTACAGAACATCAAATCGGCGGAGGCATCCGGAAAACCGGCAATTTCCCTGTTCACCAATTATGGATACAGTCATTCCAACATCATCGAGCAACCGCAAACCATGGCTATGGGAGTCTCGATCAACTTTCCCATATTCACTGGTTTCAATAACACTTACCAGATCCGCGCGGCCCGCGCGCAAGCAGAGGCCAGTGCCGCGCAGCGCGACCTGGTTAAAAACCAGGTCGCGCTGGATGCCTGGAATGCCTACCATACGCTCAACACAACGAAAGAGACGCTGAAAAGCACCGCTGACCTGGTTGCCAGTGCCACACAGGCGGAACGTGTCGCGCTCGGCCGGTACAAGGCGGGAGCGGGAACCATCCTTGATTTGCTCACCGCGCAGACAAACCTTGCCAATGCGCGCCTGCAACGCATTCAGTCGCAATACAATTGGTATGTTGCCAAAGCGAAGCTCGCGCAAGCAATCGGGCGGCTGGATTTTTCCACCATCGCATCAAGCACACAGTGATAACCGCAGCGCAGCAACCCTGACCAGAAAGGATCATCAAGCATGGCGCAGTCGAAGTTTTCCCTGGCAAAAATAGTCGCAATCGTAGTGTTGCTCGCGATTATCGCCGGAACCTATTCCTGGTGGAACACGAAACACACTGTCCCTGCGGAGAAACGTTATGTGACCGAAGTGGTGGGCAATGGCGATGTCGCAATGACCGTTACCGCCAACGGCACGATCAACCCCGTGGTGCTGGTGAATGTGGGTACGCAAGTATCGGGGACTGTCAAAAAGCTCCATGCGAATTTCAACGACCAGGTCACCGCAGGCCAAAAGTTGCTTGAGCTGGATCCTTCAATCTATGAGGCAGCCGTCGGACAAAGCAGCGCCTCCGTCGCCAACGCTGAAGCAGCACTGAAGCTCGCTCAGGCGAACGAAAAACGCGCCAGGGAATTATATGCTCAAGAGTTCGTATCCAGACAGGAACTCGACCAGTCGGTGCAGGCCCGCGAATCGGCACAGGCGCAGCTCAATCTAGCTCTGGCACAGCTCAAACGCGACAGGACAAATCTTGGCTATACCATCATCCGCTCCCCGGTTTCAGGCGTCGTCGTATCCCGTGTGGTCGATCTTGGCCAAACCGTCGCTGCCAGCTTCCAAACGCCGGTACTGTTCACCATCGCCCAGGATGTGCGCCAGATGCAAATCGACACTAATGTCGCGGAAGCTGATGTAGGTAACGTCCGTGTCGGCCAGTTGGTGCGGTTCAACGTGGATGCCTTTCCTAACCGTTCGTTCCAGGGTACCGTGAAACAAATCCGTCTCAATCCGATCACGGTGCAGAATGTCGTAACATACGACGTGGTCGTGGGCGTCGCGAACCCCGACAAGACTCTGTTTCCCGGTATGACCGCGTATATCAACATCGTCATCACCCAGCGCCACGACGTGCCATTAATTCCCAATGCGGCGATGCGTTTCAAACCCAAGGAAGGGCAACAACCGCCCGGTGCAGCTCCACCCGCGAGAAAAAAACGGGAGCCTGGAACTGCAACTGTCTATGTGTTGAAAGAGGGACAGATGAAGCCCTTAAAGGTACGGATCGGCATCACAGACAACAAATACACCGAAGTACTGGGCGGCGATATCAAGTCCGGTGACAAGGTCGTTACTGACGATTTGAACGAGCAGGCCGGCAACGGCGGGGGCAAGCCGCCGCAATCATTCCGTACCAGGATGTTTTAAATGCCGGGGCACGTCATCCATACAGAACACCTGTTCAAACAGTACGAGACTGCGGCAGGCATCTCCCCAGTGCTAAAGGGTATTAACTTGACGGTTGCGCGGGGGGAATTCGTGGCCATCATGGGGCCGTCAGGTTCCGGAAAGTCCACCTTCATGAATATTCTCGGCTGCCTGGATACGGCCACCAGCGGGCACTACTACGTCAATGGACAGGATGTTACCGTGCTTGATCGCAATCAGCTTGCACATCTTCGCAACAAGTTTATCGGCTTCGTATTTCAAGGCTACAACCTGCTGCCACGGCTAAGCGCGCGCGACAATGTTTCGCTTCCGCTCGTGTATTCGGGCGCATCGGTTCCCGAAATGCGAACACGCGCCCAAGAATTGCTGGAGAAAATGGGCCTCGGCCAGTTTTCGGATTTTTTGCCCAACCAGATGTCCGGTGGACAGCAGCAACGGGTAGCGATTGCCCGCGCGCTCGTCAACCAGCCGAGCCTGATCCTGGCCGACGAACCCACCGGCAACCTCGACACGGCAACCAGTTATGAAATCATGGATATCCTTACGAAACTAAATGAATCCGACAGCATTACCATCGTTCTGGTCACCCATGAACCCGATATTGCCAGTTACGCCAAGCGCCTGGTGCGATTCGTCGACGGACAGATTGTTTACGATGGGGCGCCGCCGCCCCGCAAGGCAAGGGAGGCGGCATGATGTTCTTCTCCATGCAACGGCAAGCCTGGCACGCCATGAGTGCAAACCGGCTACGCACGTTCCTGACGATGCTGGGGATGATGATCGGCGTCGGCGCGGTAGTCCTGATGCTCGCCATCGGCCAGGGTGCGCAGTACATGGTTGAGCAATCTATCTCCTCGATGGGCAGTAACCTGTTCATGATACTGTCAGGGGGCACCACCTCGGGAGGAGTGCGCACTTCCACTGGGGCCGCACCTACGCTGACGGCTGAGGATGCTCAGGCGATGACCGATCTGCCTTCCATCGCGGCGGTTGCGCCCATGGCGTCGGGTTCCGCTCAGATCATATACGGCGCCAACAACTGGGCGACCCAGGTATATGGCACTACACCGAGCTTCCTCATAGTAAGGGACTGGAACGTGTCATCCGGCTATCCATTCACGGATTCGGACGTGCGCTCGGCAACACGCGTCGCCTTGCTCGGCCAGACAGTCGTGGCAAATCTTTTCAATGATGAAGATCCGGTCGGCAAAACCATCCGCATCCGCAACAGCCCTTACCTCGTGGTCGGCGTACTTGACATCAAGGGACAAAGCCTCGACGGCCGGGACCAGGACGATACAATCCTGGTCCCGGTCACGACGGCCCAGCGCAAATTGTTTGGCAGCCAGTTCCGGGGTAGCGTGCGCATGATCATGGCGCAAGCCACTTCGGCCCAAGCCATGAATAAAGCGGAACGGGACTTGAACGACTTGCTGCGTCAGCGCCATCATCTGTCTGAAAACACCGAGAGCGATTTCACCGTGAGAAATCTCACTGCCCTGGCGGAGGCCACCGCCCAGACAACCCGTATCATGTCTATGATGCTCGGGGCAATCGCTTCCATTTCACTGCTGGTAGGCGGCATCGGGATCATGAATATCATGCTCGTATCCGTCACGGAACGGACGCGTGAAATCGGCATACGGATTGCTGTCGGCGCCCGCGCGCTCGACATCCTGCTTCAATTTCTGCTGGAGGCAGTCATTATTTCAATCGTGGGTTGTCTGGTCGGTGCAATTCTGGGTGTGGGTGGCGCCTGGCTAGTCAACAAACTCATGGACACCCCTGTTGTGATCACAGCTTGGTCCATCGTGATGTCGTTTCTGGTTGCTGCTGCGATCGGCATATTTTTCGGCTTTTATCCCGCTCGCAAAGCGGCCAACCTGAAGCCTATAGATGCCTTGCGCTATCAGTAAAAAACCAAGAACCGCTCAGGCTCAGGCTCAGGCTGTTTATCAATCAATGGCAAAGTGTCTATAAAACCAGCGCTTCATCCCTTCCACCGCCACCAGATAGACTAGCACCATGACAATCAGCACGAGGAAAAATGCAAGCGGGGGTGGAGTGAAACCGAAATAATCTCCCAAGAAAGTAAACGGGAGGATGGCCGCCAGCACGACTACGGTCAAAGATGTAATCGTCAGCCAGGGATGTGGACGACTCTTGAATGGGTTGCGGCGGGTACGGATGATGAAGATGACCAGCACCTGCGTGGCGATAGACTCGATGAACCACCCGGTCTGGAAGAGCGATTCGCCAGCCTGGAACACCACCAGCATCACATAGAAGGTGAGAAAATCAAAGAGCGAGCTGACAGGGCCGACCGTCAGCATGAAGTTGCGGATGAACTTCATGTCCCAGCGGCGCGGCTGGCGGAGGTATTCCTCGTCCACCTCGTCCTTGGGAATCGGCACCTCGGAAAAGTCATAGAGTAGATTATTGAGCAGGATCTGCACCGGCAACATGGGCAAGAACGGCAGGAACAGTGACGCCCCGGCCATGCTGAACATATTGCCGAAGTTGGAGCTGGTGCCCATCATGATGTATTTCATGATATTGCCGAAGGTACGCCGCCCTTCCAGAACGCCCGCATGAAGCACGTTTAGGTCATGTTCCAACAGAATCATGTCCGCCGCCTCTTTGGCCACATCCACGGCGCCATCCACGGAGATGCCGATATCCGCCGAGTGCAGGGAGGGGGCATCGTTGATACCGTCGCCGAGATACCCTACGGTGTGGCCGCGGCGCTTCAGGGCGAGAATCACACGCTCCTTCTGGGCAGGGGTAACGCGGCAAAAGAGGTTCGCCATTTCCACTTGCGCCCGGAGCGCTGAATCGTCCATTTGCTGAATTTCCGTGCCGGTCAGAATCCCCGCGACCGGCAGGCCCAGTTGTGCGCAGATGTATTGGGTGACGTGCTCGTTGTCGCCGGTGACGATCTTGACCGCAACCCCGCTTCCCGCCAGTGCCGCCAGGGCCGGCGCGGCGCTGGTCTTGGGCGGATCGAGAAAGGCGGCAAAACCGGCGAAGACCAGTTCAGTCTCATCGTCCACCACCGCATGGGGATGATCGAGCCCTACCCGCCGCCAGGCGATGCCCAACACCCGGAAACCTTCCTGCCCCAGCTGATCGAACTGTGCCTGGATACGCGCCAGGGCTGCACCGTCCAAGGAACGCAGGTCTTCCTGGTCGTCGCCTTCGTAGTGCGTGGAGAGGCGCAGGACGTCCTCTGGCGCGCCCTTCACCACCAGCAGCCGCGCACCGCCATTTTCCACCAGCACCGACACCCGCCGCCGCTCGAAGTCAAAAGGTACTTCGTCGATCTTGCGCCACCGGCTCACGTCGATCTCGCTGTGTTCGAGAATCGCATCATCCAGCGGGCTTTTCAGCCCCGTCTCGAAAAAACTGTTCACATAAGCGAGTTCCAGCACTCGCACGCTGTCCCGGCCCAGTGCGTCGAGGTGGCGCTCCAGACGGATGCGCGCCTCGGTGAGGGTGCCGGTCTTGTCAGTGCACAGCACATCCATGCTGCCGAGATTCTGGATGGAGGGCAGCCGCTTCATGATCACTTTCTTGCGCGACATGCGCAACGCGCCACGGGCAAGCGTCACCGACACCACCATGGGCAACAGCTCGGGCGTCAGACCCACCGCCAGCGCCACGGCAAACAGGAAAGACTCCAGCAATGGCTTGTGGGAAAAGGTGTTGACCAGCAGCACAAAGAGCACCAGCAAAATGGTGAGGCGCATGATTAGCATGCCAAACTGCTGGGTACCCTGCTCAAAGGCCGTGGGCGGCGCCCTGCTGGTAAGCGTATCGGCGATTTCACCCAGCGCAGTTGCAGAGCCGGTGCGGCACACCAACGCCTTGGCACTGCCGCTGATGACGGAGGTGCCCATGAATACTGCATTGCTGGCATCGCTAATGTCCGCCGAAGGTTCAACAAGCTCGCCGGGGCGTTTTTCCACCGGATACGGCTCGCCGGTCAGCAACGCCTGCTTGACGAAGAAATCCTTGGCCTCCAGGAGGCGTCCGTCGGCGGGGATCAGATCACCCGCCGCGAGCAGCACCACATCTCCCGGCACCAGGCTGTCCATGGTGACCTCCAAGGGATGACCATCACGTAGTACGCTGGCGCGCACCGCCACTGCTTCCTTAAGCCGTTCCGCCGCCTGTCCGGCGCGGTATTCCTGAATAAAATCCAGCGTCACGCTCATGAGAACGATGGCGCTGATAATGAAGAAGCTCGTAACATCCCCCGTGAAGGCGGAGACGGCACTGGCAGCGAGCAAGAGAATAACCAGTGGATTGCGAAAGCGCGACAGGAATTGCAGTATCAACGCGCGCTCGCGGTGAACGCGCAACACGTTCGGGCCAAAACGCGCCAGACGCACGGCGGCCTCGGTACTGCTCAATCCGCCTGGATCTGCATCAAGATCAGACAACAGTGAGACAACCGGTTGCGACCAGCAGAAATTGGCTGCCGTATTCCGGGTATCAGCAGGCATGGAATAACATCCTCGTGACCCTTGCTCTGTGAAGGTTACCGGATGGATATCACAAAAACCATAAAAAAATCGTCTCCCGCAGGAGGCCATAACGAAAAATCTTGACAGAAACAATCAAGCTATGACCACAATAAAAACTCGCAAGAAGCCATAACACACCGTAGCGTGGCGTACCATGGCGGACGCACCAAGGACAGACCGCCAGCTTCAGCCACAACAATCAGATTGCCCGGTTGAAAACATCAATGGGAAATGTGATAGCAGTCACATCAGAGCCACACCAGGAATCGCTACACTCAACCCAAGGAAAACTTTATGCCTAGTAAAATCATTCTGCTGGTGGAAGACAACCCCGATGATGAGGCATTAACCCTGCGCGCCCTGAAAAAAAACAACATCCTCAACGAAGTCGTGGTGGCGCGTGACGGCGTCGAGGCACTGGATTTCCTGTTTGCCACTGGATCTTATGCTGGCCGGGACATCAGCACCATGCCGCAGGTTATCCTGCTTGATTTAAAACTGCCAAAAGTGGATGGGCTGGAAGTGCTGCACCGTCTGCGCGCCGATGCCAGAACGAAATCTCTGCCGGTGGTGGTGCTAACGTCCTCAAGCGAAGAAGCCGACATTGTCCGAAGCTATCACTTTGGCGCCAACAGCTATGTGTGCAAACCGGTGGATTTTGTGCAATTCATGGAAACAGTGCGGCAACTGGGCTTGTATTGGCTGGTTTTAAACGAGGCTCCACCCGTCCTGTAGGATGCAATATGAGCACTCCGCTGCACGTATTGATGATTGAAGATTCTGAAGACGACGCGCTGTTGATACTGCGTGAATTGCGGCGCTGTGGTTATGATCCGGCGTTTGAACGCGTTGACACTGCCGCCGCCATGAAAACCGCGCTGCAAACCCAGACCTGGGATATCGTCCTGGCCGATTACTCAATGCCGGATTTTGACGCCCCCGCCGCGCTTGCCCTGCTCAAGGAAAACGCAATAGACCTGCCATTCATCATCATCTCCGGCAGCATCGGCGAGGAAATCGCTGTGGCCATGATGAAAGCCGGTGCGCACGATTATCTGATGAAAGACAACTTGGCACGGCTTGCGCCCGCGATTGAGCGTGAACTGATCGAAGCAGGAGAAAGACACAAACGCCGCCAAGCCGAGGCAATGCTGCGAGAAAGCGAAGAACGCTACCGGAATTTATTTGAAAGCGCTCACGACATGATCCAAAGCGTTACTCCTGACGGACGCTTCCAGTTCGTCAACCGCGCCTGGCTGGAGACGATGGGATACACGCTGGACGAAGTGAAATCGCTTACCGTGTTCGACATTATTCATCCCGACTTGCTGGATCACTGCACAGCCCTCTTTGACAAAGTGATGAAAGGAGAACACTGCGACAATCTGGAAACCACCTTCATTGCCAAAAATGGTCAATATGTGGAAGTCGAAGGCAATGTAAGCTGCCGTTTTATAGACGGCGCGCCTGTTGCGTCGCAGGGCGTCTTCCGCAACATCACGCAACGCAAGGCTCATACCGCCGCACTCGAATATCAGGCCACGCACGATTCTCTTACCGGCCTCCCCAACCGGTTCCAGCTCAGCAAAGACCTGGACCAGGTTGTCGAGGAAACCCAGCTATCGGGCAAACACATGGCATTCATGCTCATTGATCTGGACCGCTTCAAGGAAATCAATGATGCCCTGGGCCATCAGGCCGGTGATGTTCTGTTGAAGCAGATCGCGCCACGTTTATGCGCCGCGCTGGATATCCCGGCAAGCGTGGCGCGCCTGGGCGGCGACGAGTTTGGATTAGTGCTGCCGCACATTAACGGCGAACAGGAAGCACTTCATGCCGCCGAGAAGGTGCTGAGCGTTATCTGCCAGCCCTTTGATCTAGACGGACTGAAAGTGCAAATCGGCGCCAGCATCGGCATCGCATTGTATCCCGATCACAGCGATGACCCTCACTCCATGATGCGTTGCGCGGATATCGCCATGTATCTTGCCAAGAAAAACGGCGGCGGCTACGCCGTCTATAACCCCACGCTCGACATCTACAGCCCGCGCCGCCTGTCTCTCATCACCAGCCTGAGAATTGCCATACTGGAAAATCAGCTCGTATTACATTACCAGCCAAAAATCAGCCTCAAAGAGCACGATATTATCGGCATGGAGGCGTTAATCCGCTGGCAACACCCGCAGCATGGCCTGGTCGCACCCAACGAATTCATCCCTCTCGCGGAAGTCAGCGACCTCATCATGCCGCTCACGCAATGGGTGCTGGACAATGTGCTGCAGCAGATGCGGGAATGGCATAACATGGGGCTCAAGGCCCATGTTGCGGCGAACATCTCTGCTCGTAATTTGCAGGATGCCGGCCTGCCGGACAAGATTGCGGCCTTGCTGGAGAAATATCAGGTCGCTCCCCACTATCTGGAACTGGAAATCACAGAGAGCGCCATTATCGTCGATCCTCTGCGTGCCACGGAAACCCTGCGCCGCATTCATGAACTGGGGGTGATCCTGTCCATCGACGATTTTGGCACAGGGTATACCTCCCTCTCTCACCTAAGGAAGCTCCCCATTGCAACCCTCAAAATTGATCTTTCCTTCATCAGCAACATGCTAAAGAGCAAAGATGACGCCGCCCTCGTGCAATCCATCATCCACCTGGGTCACAATCTGGGCATGAATGTCATCGCCGAGGGCGTGGAGAACCAGGACACTCTGAGCATGCTGGGCACGCTTGAATGCGACGTGGTACAGGGCAATCTCATCAGCCCCCCAATGGCCGCCACACAGATGACACAATGGCTCAAAGGACGGTGCTGAGAGGCTGCGCTGCCGTAGTACTGGAATCTACCGAAGCAGATTCCGCACCGGCGCGAAGGAACGCCGATGGATGGGCAAAACACCCAGCCGGTCGAGCGCATCCAGATGTGCCTTGGTGGGATATCCCTTATGTACCGCAAACCCATAGCCAGGATAAACGGCATCCAGCGCCACCATTTCCGCATCGCGCGCCACTTTGGCAATGATCGAGGCGGCACTGATGACGGGCACAGTCTGGTCGCCCTTGATCACTGCCTCGGCGGGACAGGCCAACACTGGGCAGCAGTTGCCATCGACCAGCGCGCGATATGGCGCCACTGATAGCGCTGCCACCGCACGCTGCATGGCCAGCAAGCTCGCCTGCAGGATATTCAGCGCATCAATTTCCTCCACCTCCGCCCGCCCCAGCGCCCACGCCAAGGCTTGCTCACGGATCTCAATATCCAGTGCCTGACGGCGCTTTTCCGTCAACGCCTTGGAATCCGCAAGACCCGCGATGGGACGCGCCGGATCGAGAATAACCGCGGCAGCCACCACCGGCCCTGCAAGTGGTCCGCGCCCCACTTCGTCAACGCCTGCCAAAAGAAGATACGAAGAACTCACATAGCCCCTTTGCGTTTCTCAGGAGGAATCAAACTCAGCACCGCCTCCGCCGCCTGCTGATCCGCGCCTTGACGTAGCGAGGCGTGAATCCCGGCAAAAGTCTCCTGGAGCGCTGCGGCGGATTCCGGATGCGTCAAATAATCCAGTATGGCTTGCCCAAGGTTTTCCGGCGTGGCGGCGTCCTGGATGAACTCAGGCACCAGTGGTTTTCCGGCGAGCAGGTTGGGTAACGAGAAGTAAGGAATTTTCACCAATCGTTTGGCGAGCCAATAGGTCAGCGGCGCGAGGCGGTAGGCCATCACCATGGGACGTTTCAGCAGCATTGCCTCCAGTGTCGCGGTGCCGGAGGCAAGCAGCACGACGTCCGCCGCCGCCATCACCTCACGCGAGCGGCCTTCGAACACGGTCACGGGAAGATCAGGTGCCACGCTGTTAAGTATCTGGGTGAAACGTTCACGCGTCGCGGGTGTCGCCAGCGGGATGACAAAGTGCAATCCAGGCCGTTGCCGCGCACACCCTACGGCAGCTTGAATAAAGATTGCGGCGAGAAAGTTAATCTCGCTCATGCGGCTACCCGGCAATAGCGCCACGATCTCCCCTCGCGATGGCAGCCCAAGCGCGGCGCGCGCGGCCTGCGGGTCGGCCAGAGGGGGAATCATCTCCGCCAGGGGATGGCCGACAAAGCGCACCGGCACATGGTGTTCTTCGTAAAACCGCGCCTCAAAAGGGAGCAGCGTCAGCATCAGATCGGTGGAGCGCGCGATCTTGCGGATACGCCACTGGCGCCACGCCCATACCGATGGGCTTACATAATGAACCGTTGGAATCCCCGCATCCTTGAGCTTGCGCTCCAGACCCAATGTGAAGTCCGGGGCATCGATGCCGACGAATACGTCCGGTGGATTTTCCAGAAAATGCCGCAGCAAACTGGCCCGCATCGCGTGCAGCTCGCGAAAGCGCCCCAGCACCTCAACAATGCCCATTACCGAGAGCCTTTCGAGTGGATACAGCGCCGTGGCACCTTGCGCAATCATCGCCGGCCCGGCAATGCCTTCAATCACCGCGTCCGGAAAACGCGCCTTGATGGCTCGGATCAAGCCCGCGCCGAGCAGGTCGCCGGAGGCCTCGCCTGCCACTATGCCGATACGAATCATTTAGCGTTTTTGTCCGTCTTCAAAAATAACTGCCCATAACCCTACTTCCTGGAATCATTGCCAGACGCGCGGATCATATATCAGGTGCGGCATCAGGGCCACTCATTCGTGCCAAGCATTGCTTGACACCTGCCCCGTGCGAGCCTATAAATTCCAGCTCAAGCACAGCATCCCGGCTTTTAATAACTTTACCAACAACCGCAATCAGGAGAGATTACGATGAAAGCATCAAGAATACTGACCGCAGTTACGCTCGCCAGCGCGCTATTCGCAGGCAACACCCTCGCCGCCGGTGACATGGCTGCGACGGGTGGCGCCAAGCAGGACCACCGGATGATGCGCGGCGAGATGATGAAGGAGCATCACCAGACCATGCGTGAGGTCAAAGGCATGCTGAAAGAAGTCATGATGATCCTCAAGGACATCAACCACCAGCCCAGCGCGGCGGAAAAACAAAAGCTGGGCCAGATGATCACCCGTCTTGACGAGATCATTAAAAAAGACGATGAAATGGCGGAAAAATGGAAAAGCATGAAGGAAATGCACAAAGACATGCCGGGGCATGATGGGATGGCACATCCGATGTCGAAATAAGTTTGCCTGAGAACCTGTGCACGATTTCGCTGAAGGGCGCATCGCGGTGTTAAAAATGGCCTCAAAATGCTCACATACTCCGTGTATGCTCCGCTTTTTCGGCCATTTTTGCCTTGCGCTGCGTCCCTTGATCGAAATCGTGCACAGGTTCTCAGGGAATACAGGCAAAGTCCAATGGGGCGGGCTTCAACCCCGCCCCATTGCATCATCCTGATCTGGCCTTGATAAATTCCACAGCCTGGATCAGAGGAATATCCTGACTCTCCGCGTCACGCCGTCCCTTATATTCAATCATACCTTCGTCCAGCTTGCTCTCGCCAAGTACCAAACGGTGCGGGATGCCGATCAGCTCCATATCCGTGAACATTACCCCCGCACGCTCCTTGCGGTCGTCGTATAACACCTCGATGCCTGCTGCCTGCAATTCACTATAAAGGACGTCAGCGGCATCGCGGATGCGCTGTGATTTGTGCATATTCATCGGCAACAGCGCAACCTGAAAAGGCGCGATAGCATCTGGCCAGATGATGCCCTTGTCATCGTTGTTCTGCTCGATGGCGGAGGCGACAATGCGCGACACACCGATGCCGTAGCAGCCCATCGTCATCACGATGCTGCGCCCTTGTTCATCCAGACAGGTGGCGTTCAATGCCTTGCTATACTTGTCGCCAAGCTGAAAGATGTGCCCCACCTCGATGCCACGGCGGATCGCCAGCCGTCCCTCGCAACGCGGACATTGCTCGCCCGCACGCACGGTGCGCAGGTCGGCCACCGGCGGCCGGAAAACTGCTCCTGCGTTTCCGGCACTACTGCCATCCATGGCGGTCGGCAGCGGAGCGTCCATACCCCAATTGAGATTGATCCAGTGGTAATCCAGCTCGTTCGCGCCACTGGAGAAATTGCACGCCTGCGCGGCTTGCTGATCCACCATCACAGTCAAACCGGACGGCAGTCCCAGCGGACCAACAAAACCCACCGGCGCGCCGGTGGCGGCGAATACTTCGGCGGCTTCCGCCATACGCAGATTGGTCGCACCGAGAGCACGCGCCGCTTTTATCGTGTTGAGTTCGTCCCCGCCGCCGATACAAAACACTGCCGGCTTGTCATCGGCAATCACCACCACACTCTTGACGATGCGATCAAAGGAGATACCAAGCATCTGCGCCTGTTCATCGACGGTGCGAATGCCCGGCGTAGAGACCTTCTCCTTCTCGCGCGGCGCTTCATGCACGGGCGCAGGCAGGCGGCTGGTGGCCATTTCCAGATTCGCGGCGTAGTTACAGCTATCGCAGAATGCGATGGCGTCCTCGCCCGAATCCGCCAGCACATGGAATTCATGCGAGTAACGCCCGCCGATACTGCCGGTGTCTGCCTCCACGGGGCGGAATTCCAGTCCGAGACGTGTAAAGATGCGTGTATAGGTTTGATGCATCAGATCATAGGTCTCTTGCAGCGAGGCCTGATCGAGATGGAAGGAATAGGCATCCTTCATGATGAACTCGCGGGCGCGCATCACACCGAAACGCGGGCGCGTCTCATCGCGGAACTTGGTTTGAATCTGATAAAAATTGGAGGGCAACTGTTTGTAACTGCGGATCTCGCGGCGAATCAGATCGGTGATAACCTCCTCGTGCGTCGGGCCAAAACAAAATTCACGATCATGGCGGTCCTTGAGGCGCAACAGCTCCGGGCCATACTGCTCCCATCGCCCGGACTCCTGCCACAGTTCGGCGGGCTGCACGGCGGGCATCAGCACCTCCAGCGCCCCCGCGCGATCCATCTCCTCGCGCACAATCGCCTCCACCTTGCGCAGCACGCGTAGCCCCAAAGGCAGCCAGGTGTATAGACCGGCGGCCAGTTTGCGGATCATCCCCGCGCGCAGCATTAATTGGTGGCTGACAACCTCGGCATCGGACGGGGTTTCTTTGACTGTAGATAATAAAAATCGTGATACGCGCATGATTGGTTCTTTCTTGGGTTAAGACTTGGAATTCTACTGGTGTGGAGGTACCGCGTACAGTGCTACGCAACCATTCGTACTGCGACACAAGGCAAAGTGCTCTTTTTTTGATCTATATCAAATGTCATTTGCGTTTTTTAACCCATTCTTTAACAGAGCCACCATCCGGCTCCAAAATATCTAGACAAATTATAAGCTATCTGTTTAAATTTAGATCAATTCTAATTCGTCGGCCGGATTGGAAAACAATTTATCTACAAACAATGGTATCAGTACAATCAACAGAAGGAGCAGAAAATGAAAATCATGATTCGTGCATTACCGTTTGTTATCGGCAGCGTCTTGTCCGCAGGGTTGGCATCTGCCGCATCGGCCTTTGAAGCCCTGCCCAAACAGCCCCCCATTCCCAAGGACAACCCCATGAGCGCCGCCAAGGTGGAGTTGGGCAAGCAACTGTATTTTGACCCGCGCCTGTCCGTAAACGGCACGGTATCCTGTAACTCTTGCCATGACGTGAGCGGTAGTGGCACAGACAACCGCCCGGTATCTATCGGCGTGGGCGGCAAGGCGGGCGGACGCAACGCTCCCACCGTATGGAATGCGGCATTTCTCACCGCCCAGTTCTGGGACGGACGGGCCGCCACACTGGAGGATCAGGCCAAGGGACCGATCCTGAACCCCATCGAGATGGCCATGCCCAACGAAAAGGCGGTGATCGAGCGTCTTTCCTCCATCCCTAGTTACAAGGAGCAGTTCGCCAAGGTGTTCGGCGGCCCCAGCGCCCTGAGCTATGACAACATCGCCAAGGCCATTGCCGCCTACGAACGCACCCTCATCACCCCCAACAGCGCGTTTGACCGCTTTGTGAAGGGCGATAAAAAAGCGTTATCACCGGCGGCGCAGCGCGGTATGAAAACCGTGCAGGACGTGGGATGCACTGCGTGCCACAACGGTGTGAACTTCGCTGGCCCTGCACTGCCGATGGGCGAAGGGTTTTACCAGAAATTTCCCATGATGACGAACAATGAGTATGTGGCAAAGTACAAACTGGAAGAAGATGAAGGGCGCTTTGAAGTCACCAAGAACGAGGCCGATAAACACATGTTCCGCGTGCCGACCTGGCGCAACGTGGCATTGACTGCACCGTATTTCCACAATGGCGCCGTCAAGACCCTGGACGAAGCGGTACGGGTGATGGGCAAGACCCAGCTCAACAAGGACTTGAGCGCGGAGCAGGTAAGCGACATCGTCGCGTTCCTCAACAGCTTGACCGGGGAATTCCCCAAACAGACCATGCCCAGACTGCCAGCCACACCGAACAGCAGCGTGGTGGGTGAATAAGTCAGGGCATCAAAAAAAGGGGCGCGGAGGCGCCCCTTTTGCGTGTGTGCCGCTCAGTGATTATTTGACTATTGATGCGGAAGAAACAAAAACGATCCTGTCGAATGTGCGATTCAACGTTTTACTGGTGAACTTCTCCATCACCATGCTCTCGGCAAAACGCACCTTATCGCCGACTTTGACCTTGGTAGTCGGCCCGGCGATCCAGAACCGTTTACCGTCGGCACCTTCCAGCTCCATGTAGGTGTAGATAGAGGCATCCGTAGCGGAGATTACCTTGCCTTCGCTGGGCGTGGCAACCGGCGCCGTACGGCTGTGAGCCGCATCCACAGGCGCTTTTTCCGCGCCTATCGCCTGCAGCGGGCCAAACGAAAACGCCATTAGCAAGGCTGCAGCAGCGGGTAAATAAGATATTCTCACAAAACCTCCACAATTTATCGTATTAATCATCAATCAACAGTTATTCACTATGACAGACAAGCGGGACACGGGTTCAAACCAGCCAGTACGTCTCGGTAAAGCGCATGGAAAGATCAATCGCACGCAGGTGCTTGGTGATGGCACCCAGCGATATAAAATCCACCCCAGTTTCGGCGATCTGGCGTAGATTGTCCAGACCGATGCCGCCAGAGGCCTCCAGTTTAGCCTGTCCGGCATTTAACGCAACCGCTGCACGCATCTGTTCCAAGCCGAAATTATCCAGCAACAGGATATCCGCACCCGCCGCCAGGGCCTCGCGCACCTCATCAAGCGTTTCAACTTCGATTTCAACAGCCAGGCCTTTGCCATGGACGCGTGCGGCCGATATTGCGTCCCGGATGGAACCCACTGCGAGGATGTGATTTTCCTTGATCAGAATGCCGTCATACAACCCATGCCGGTGATTGTGGCAACCGCCGCAACGCACTGCGTATTTTTGCGCGGCACGCAAACCGGGAATGGTTTTGCGGGTGTCGAGGATTTTTACCTTGATGCCTTGCACCGCATCGGCGTAACGCCGCGCCTCGGTCGCAGTGCCGGAGAGGGTTTGCAGAAAATTCAGCGCGGTGCGTTCCCCGCTCAACAGCGGCCGCGCCGGGCCATGCAGTGTGCACAATGTCTGGTTTGCGCTTACGGCATCGCCATCGGCGGCCTGCCAGGTGATCTGAATAGAGGTGTCCATCTGCCGGAAAACAGCGTCAAACCACGCCGTGCCGCACAGCACGGCATCCTCGCGGCTGATAACGGTGGCATCACACACCGCATCGGCCGGGATCAGCATGGCGGTGACATCGCCGCCGCCTATATCCTCGGCCAGCGCACGGCACACGGAAGCATCAATGCCGCTGGGTAATACGCATTCTTCGCTCACGCTTCAATAATCCCCTTGATAAACGGTATGGTCAGTTTGCGCTGGGCAGCCAGGGAGGCGTGGTCAAGGCGCTCCAGCAAGGCGAACAGAGCGGGCATGTCACGGCGCTCGCGGCGCAGCAGAAACTGCGCCGCGTCATCCGGTAGTTCAAGCCCCCGCTGACGCGCACGCAATTGCAATGCGGCGAGCACGCCTTCGTCATCGAGAGCATCCAGATGCAACACCAGCCCCCATGCAAGGCGAGAGGCAAGATCAGGCAGCGCCACACCCACTGCGCTGGGCGCGGCGCTGCCCGCGATCATGCAATATGTGCCGCTATCGCGCATGCGGTTGTACAGATGAAACAGCGCCGTCTCCCATGCCGCTATCCCGGCTATCGCCTGGATGTCGTCGATGCACACCAATGCGAGCTGCTCGAATCCCTCCAGCAGTCTGGGCGAAAACTCATCGGCCTGCGCCAATGGCACATAGACGACAGCCTCGCCGCGCGCATTAGCTTCATGGCAGGCGGCCTGCAACAGGTGAGTTTTGCCAACCCCGGGAGCACCCCACAAATAGATCATTTGCTCACCTTCGGAACACGCGCTGCGCTGTACAGCGGAGACGGCCTCGCTGTTGGCACCGGGAAAATAGTTGGCGAACGAGGCATCATCGCGCAAGCCGATGCCTAACGGGAGTTGTGCCATCACGGGAAGTACCGAATCTTTCATACTAGGCAGTGTCGTCCTGAGATACGAAGCCACAGGACGAGACAACGAATCTGAATTGCGGCCAGAAAAGACGATAGCCGTTTCGCGTAGCGCGTCGCG